>JABFXY010000066.1 GCA_013361525.1 Polyangiaceae bacterium
CGCCATCGCCGTGTTGTCGCGGGTCTCGAGCACGCGCAGCTCGGCGAAGGTCTCGTTGGGATATTTCTCGACGGGGCCGTCGGTCTTGAGATCTTCGATCTCGCCGTCGCGGTCGTCCTCGGTCTTCGCCCGGATTTTGGCGCCGGGGCCGGCGACGTCGAGGGTCTCGACCCAGCGGTCGCCGCGACGGACTGCGATGAAGCGATTACCGACCTTCACACCCTGCTTCGCGCCGCGGTCGATGAAGACGACTTGGTGTTGGCCGAAGAACTGATGCGGATAGAGCGCCGTGAGGATGCGCGCCTCGAGGTATTTCTCGTTGACGGTGGGCGGCACGATGAGGAACTTGCGCGCAATCGGCCCGACGTAGACGCCGCGCTCGATGACGTCGATTCCTTCGATGATGTGCGCGCGAATCATGCGCGTCTTCGGGTTGTAGCGGTCGACGCGCACGGTACCGAGCACCTCGACCAACTCGCCGGAAGCGTCCGCCTCGCGGCCGCGCAGGGTGCGCACCGGACGATAGAGCTGTAGCTCCTGCCCCAGCTCGACCTTGATGTTCTTGTGCTTGTCCTCGTCGAGCTCGATGTACGAATCGTCGCCGTACGAAAGGAGCATTTGGTCGTCGGGGGCGCCGACGAGCTCTCCCCAGCGATCTTTCTCCGGGTCGTCCACCCACCCGTAGTTGCGCAAGAACACCGTGCTCTCGGGGACGGTCTTGGGCCGAAGCGGCCCGCCGAACTCGTCGACGCGCAAGCGCAGGCGATCACCCGGATAGATCCAGTGCGGATTGAGGATTTGGGGATTTTGCGCCCAGAGCTTCGGCCAGTTGTACGGGTTTTTGAAATATTGGCCGCTGATACCCCAGAGCGTGTCGCCGCGTTTGACCGTATGGGCCTGTGGCACGGACGCGCCTTCTCCGATGTATTGGCCGCCCTTGCCGCCGCGGAGCGCGGGCGTGCCCGCCGAGCTCGGATTGAGATCGAACTCGCTCTTCGATTGGTTGATGTCGGTCGTGGAGCGCGAGCTCGACGGAAGATAGGAGTCGACCTCGCCCGGGCCGGGCCCCGCGGGGCTGACGACGGTCGTCGATGTCGAGGGCCCCGGAACCATCACCGGCCCCTCACCGCCGGGCGGGCTCGTCGGTCCCACCGGCTCGTCCTGCGCCAGCGCGGCGCTGGGCGCGAGAGCGACGATCGCGAGAACGAATGAGGTCTGGAAACGGCGCTGGGGCTTCATCGAAGGTTCCTCAAGGTTTCGGCCCGGTCGAAGGGCTCTTCGGCGGAGGCGCGGGCTCTGTGGAAGGCTTCTTCGGCGAAGCAGGCTTCGCCGTGTCCTTCTTGGCGGGCGTCGGAGGCTTCGCGGGCGGCGACTTCGCTGCGTCGCCGTCTTTGTCCGGACCGCGGACCTCTTCCTGGACGAGCCCGCTCGGGGTGGAGCGAATCTTCACCCGCGAGTCGCTGTCGCCGCCGCCATCCGCCGGCTCTTCACCGGCATCGGGTACGGGCTTGAGCCGCACGACCTGCAAGTCGGGCGGCGCGCCGGAATCCTGCGGAGGCTCCGGCGGGGGCGCCGCAGCATTGGATTTCAAACCACCGCCTTGGATCTCGAGCGCGTCGAGGCGCTCGCTCATGGCGGCATTGGACGCCCGAAGGGCGGTGAGCTCCGTGCGGAGCGATTGGACCTCTTTTTGGAGCTCCGCGTTCGCCGCGCAGCCCGAAATGGCGAGGGCTGCGAGGCCGCAAAGAGCGCCTCGAAGGGGACCGAACAGCGTCGACTCCATGCTCGAGGTTTAGCCTAGTGCTCGGCGTGTGAAGCGGCCAAGAAGCGCGCGAACCGTGTGTGGTAAGGTGCCGCGCATGCGGAGCTCGGTACCGGAGCGCGGGCTGTGGTTGGCAATCGTCGCGAGCGTGGCAGTGGGTCTTTCGACGCTTTCGACCGGTGTGGGATGCGACGACGGAAGCGGCGGCTCCGGCGCGAGCGGCGGCGGCGACGCCTGCGCGACCGAGGTCGATGATCGCGGCTGCTTCAACTACGAGTGCTTCGAGGCGCCGCAAGCGGAGGTGTCGTTCCGCACCGACGTGCTCCCGATCTTCGAGCAGTCGTGCTCCCTCTCGAGCTCCTGCCACGGAAACCCGACGAGCCCCGACACGCCGAGCGGCTACCAGCCCTACCTCGGCGAGGTGAACCAGGACGAGACGCCGAGCGACGTCGCGCTCATCCTCGAGACGATCGTGAGCAAGCCGTCCCACGTCTCCAGCATGAACATCGTCGACCCCGGCAAGCCGGAGTCGAGCTTCCTCATGCACAAGATGGATGACGACCTCGACTGCGCGGATCTCGGCTGCGACGGCGGCGATTGCGGCGATTCGATGCCGCAGGGAACGTCGCCCCTCCCGCGCGAGACGCGTGACGTCGTCCGCGCGTGGATTCAGCAGGGAGCGAAAGATAATTGATCGGCAGGCTCTCGGGTCGCATCGTCGACGAGGCGAGCGACGGTGATCTGATCGTCGACGTGAACGGTGTCGGGTACGAGGTGACGGCGCCGCTCGGAACGCGCGGGCGCCTCGCGGCGGACGGCACCGAAACCGTCACGTTTTACATCCACACCCACGTCCGCGAGGACGCGCTTCAGCTCTTCGGGTTCGCCTCGCTGGAAGAGCGGGAGGCGTTCCGCACGATCATCTCGATCGCCAACGTCGGGCCGAAGCTCGGCATCGCGATCCTCGGCGCGGCGAACGTCCACGATCTTGCGCAAATGGTCGCGCGGGGGGAGACGGCGAAGCTCACCACCATCCCGGGCGTCGGAAAAAAGACCGCCGAGCGGCTGGTCTTGGAGCTCAAAGGCAAGCTCGCGGTCCTCGGCCCGGCACCCGCACGTCCGGACCGCACCCCCGCCGTTGCGCCGGCTCAGGGCACGAAGGCCGAGATGTTGTCGTCCGCCCTGACCCGCCTCGGCTACCGTCCGATCGAGGCCGATCGAGCCGTCGCCGCACTCACCCAGGGGCGCTCGATCGACGACGTTCCCATCGGGGAGCTCGTTCGTGAGGCATTGGCGGTCCTCTCGAGGTAAGCTCGCGGCCCCAGAAAGCGTGCCTTCGGGCTCGTGGCTGTCAGCCGCTCGGTAGGAAGTCGACAATGCGTCTTGCCCCGGCTTATCCTTCCCCCGCCGCGCCCGCCCGCTCCTCATTCACCTGGCTTGCCAGGTGAATCAAAAAAAAATTCGGTCGGCTTGCCCTCCGAATTCTTGAAGTCGCTCCAGTATCATGGCGGCCGCCGACCCGAGACAGCGCAACCCAGGTGAATGATTCCTCCTGTTTCGCTCGGCAAGCCGAGCGAAATTGCCGTACGCACCGGAGTCCTAGGAGAGCCAGGTGATCATCTGCCCGAAGTGCACGAAGGAGAATCAGGACCACTACAAGTTCTGTCTCGGCTGCGGTGCCGAGCTCCCTCGTGATGCGGCGCCGAAGAAGTTCGCGCCCACGTCGAACACGCCCCCGCAGGGCGTCGCGCCCGCGAAGATCAGCGCCGCGCCGATCGCCGACGAAGCGACGTCGCAAGGTCAGGGCCCCGGCCAGCTGGCCGTGCAAGCCATGCCCTCCGCACCACCTGCGGCGCGCGAAGGCTCGGACGGCGTGGCCTCGGTTGTCTGCCCGCAATGCAGCCATCCGAACCCGTCGACGAACAAGTTCTGCGCCTCGTGCGGGTTCAAGCTCGCGAAGGCCGGAACGAGCTTGCCGGCACCTGCGGCCGATGGCGCCGGTGCCAGCGTCGGCGGAGGCAGCTCGAGCCAGGCGCTCCCGCCAGCCCAAATGGCTGCGCCCGCGCCCGGCCCCGCGCCGGCTCCCCTCCCCGGCCCCGCCGTCCCGCTCCAAGGCGAGCTTCCCGGCCCCACGCCGGGCGGCATCACGCTGACGGCGCTTCGCGCCGACGGAAGTGAAGCCGGCTCGTTCCACATGGCCGCGGGCCCGACGACGATCGGCCGCGATTCCGGCGGAATCTTCGCCGGTGACAGCTACCTCTCACCGCGCCACGCGACCTTCACGGCGCGCGGTCGACAGGTCGTCGTCCGCGACGAGAGCTCGCTCAACGGCGTCTACCGGAAGATCGGCCGCGATGAGCCGATCGAGCTCGGCTACACGGACATCTTCCGCATCGGCCAAGAGATCCTTCGCATCGAGCCGCTCGGCTCGATGACGAAGAGCGCGGACGGCGTCGAGCGCCTCGGCAGCCCGGCCCGCGGATACGTCGGCCGGCTCGCGCTCCTCATCGGGCGCGACACGACGGGCAACGCCTATCCGATCCCGGAGTCGGGCCTGCACCTCGGCCGCGAGCGCGGCGACGTGCTCTTCCCCGAGGACGGGTACGTGAGCGGCCTGCACTGCCGAATCAGCTCCGGCAACGGCAAGCTCTACCTCACGGATCTCGGCAGCTCGAACGGCAGCTTCGTGCGCCTGCAGAAGGACACGGCCCTCAACTCCGGGGACGTGCTCCTGATGGGCCAGCAGCTCTTCCGCGTCGCCGTAAACTGACCGCTGTCGCGCTGGCAACGATCGCGCGGAAAGACAGCGCTGGGCTGCAATTTCGCCCCCCTCCCGATGTGTGGGGGGCCGGGGGGGAGAAATAGCGGCCCCAAGCCCTCCCAATGCGCCCCCCAACACCCAAGCGATAACGGTAGACTGGGCCTCGAGTGGAACCCGTTCGCGTCGTTCGAGTCGTCGCAGGCGTCATCGGACGCGATGGGCGATACCTCATCACGCAGAGGCGGCCGACGGCCGTCCTGCCGCTCCTCTGGGAGTTTCCCGGCGGCAAGGTCGAGCCGAACGAGACCGACACCGAGGCCTTGCAGCGCGAGGTCAAACATCGCCTCGGCGTCGAGGTGAAGGTCGGGCAGCTCATCAGCTTCGTGAGCCACCCCTACGAGCGCTACACCGTCGACCTCTACCTCTACGAGTGCACCGTCGCCGCGGGTGAGCCTGCGGCGCTCGCCGTGCACGCGTTCCAGTGGGTGACGAGCAACGAGTTCGATCAGTACCCGTTCACGCCGGCCGACGAGGCCAGCATGAACAAGCTGCTGGGCCTCGAATCGAAGGGCTGACATGAGTCGCGCGGGCGCCCTCATCTTCACGTGCGCGCTCCTCACGGGCTGTTACCCGGAGTTCCAGTTCGGCGGCGACTCGGGCGGCGATGCCACGTCGACGACGCGCGGCGCGACCTCGAGCGGAAACGGCGGCGGCCCGAGCGGCAACGGCGGCGCGCCCGACACCACGACCACCGGCGGCGCGAGCACCAACGACGGCGGCGACGGCGGCAACGGCGGTGATCCGACGACGCCGACGTCCACGTCGACAGGCGGCGCGCCCATGCCTGTCGTCCCTTGCGGTGACGGCTTCAGCTTCGTCTCCGACTGCGCCGCCGACGAGGGCTGCTGCTTCAGCATGGACAGCCCGCTCTACGACCACTGCCAGGCGCCGTCGGCGAACGAGATGGTCGAGTGCGGCGCGGACTATCACACGTTCCTCTGCGACGGCCCCGAGGATTGCCCGGGCACAATCTGCTGCGCCGATCTCGTCAACTACGGCAGCGAGCCGGGCCGCGCCGATTGCCAGGCGACCTGCACCGGCTCGCAGCACTACCGCATGTGCAACGACGCCGACGACTGCGACGTCGGACAGAACTGCATCCAGCTCTTCCCGAGCGACTACGCCGAGGAGTACGCGACGTACTTCAAGGGGTGCGTCGCTCAGTAGCGCAGCTCGGGGCTGTCCCAAGTTTCGGCTCGTCCTTCGGGCCGGCCCGCGCCGACGCGCGCAGGTGAAGACCGGCCCGAAGGCCGAGCCGAACGCCGAAGTCTGGACAGCCCCTTCATTATCACTTGGCCGCCCTTCGGGCGGACCGGTTCACGCAAGCTGGCCGATCGAGCCCTCGACCGCGCCGACGATCGCGCCCACGCGGACGAGATCGCGCACACTGGCGAAGTCCGTGTAGAGCGGCCGATCTTCCACGAGCGCAGGGACGCGCTCGCGAATCGCCTTGTACGCGGACTCCACGGCCTCACTCGATCGCAAAGGCCTTCGCTGATCGATCCCGGCGCACGCGACGATGAGCTCGATCGACAGCGCGTTCGCCGTGTTTTCGACCACGGTCGCCAGCTTGTACGCCGAGATGGATCCCATGCTCACGTGATCTTCGCGACCGGCGCTCGACGGGATCGAGTCCACGCTCGCCGGGTGGCAGAGCACTTTGTTCTCGCTGACCAGCGCAGCGGAAGCGACCTGCGCGATCATGAAGCCGGAGTGAAGCCCGCTGTTCGGCGCCAAGAACGGCGTGAGCCCGCTCGAGAGCATCGGGTTCACGAGCTGCTCGACGCGGCGCTCGCTGATGTTCGCGAGCTCCGCGGTGGCGATCGCCGCGAGATCGAGCGCGAGCGCAACGGGCTGGCCGTGGAAATTGCCGCCCGAGACGACCTCCGTCCCGCCCGCGCCGTCGTCGAGGAGCACGGTGGGGTTGTCGGTCACGCTGTTGATCTCGCGCGTGAGGACCTCCACCGCGAACGCCAGCGAGTCGCGGGTCGCGCCGTGAACCTGCGGCATGCAGCGCAGCGAATACGGGTCCTGCACTTTGCCGCACTCGCGGTGGCTCTCCATGATTTCGCTCTTCGCGAGGAGCCCGCGGAGGTTCTGCGCGACGGCGGCTTGCCCGGGGTGCGGGCGGACGGCCATGAGGCGCGCGTCGAACGGCTTGGTCGAGCCCTTCAACGCCTCGAGGCTGGTCGCGCCGGCAATGTCCGCGATCTTCGCGAGGTCGAGCGCATCCGCGAGCGCGAGCGCGCCGATGGCCGTCATGTATTGCGTGCCGTTGATCAGCGCGAGGCCCTCCTTGGCGGCGAGCTGGATCGGCTGGAGCTTCGCGCGTTCGAGCGCGGCGCGGCTCGGCTCCGTCCCGCCGTTCGCGGTGAGCACTTCACCCTCGCCGATCAGCGAGAGCGCGAGGTGCGCGAGCGGCGCGAGATCACCGGAAGCCCCGACCGAGCCTTTCGCGGGTACGCGCGGCACGACGTCGGCATTCAGCATCGCGAGGAGCATGTCGACGACCTCGGCGCGCACGCCCGAGTAGCCGAACGCAACGACCTGCGCCCGCAGCACCATCATCGCGCGCACCTCGGCGCGACCGAGATCCGGGCCGACGCCACACGCGTGGCTGCGCACCAGGTTCCGCTGCAGCGCGACCAAATCGCGCTCTGCGATGCGCGTCTCGGCGAGCGCACCGAACCCCGTGTTGACGCCGTACACCGCGGGCCCCGTGTCGCCTGCACGAACGATCGCCTCGATGGCGTTGCGTGATGCATCGATGCGAAGTCGCGCGTCCGGACAGAGCGCGACCTTGCGATGGTGACGAGCAACTGCGACGAGGTCTTCGATCGACAGAGGGCGCCCGACGAGCACGGGCTCCTCGTCGACCCGCTTGATTCCGATAGCCATGGGACGCGGGACCTTAATAGACGCCGGCACCGGCTGCCATCGGCTGATCAGCAGAGAAGAGGGGTCGCCAAGAGCGCCGAGGGGAGAGCAGGAAGAAGAGGGTTTTCGAACGAAATCGAAAATACCTCTCGCTCTTCTCCCTCCTTCTTCCCTTGGCGCTCTTGGCGACCCCTCTCTTCTCTTCTGGGCCTCTCGTCCACTATGCTCCGCGCGCTCACCCCATGCCGAATAGGCCGTTCCTACCGTTTGCCGTCGCGCTCGCCCTCGGGTGGACGACTGTCGCGCGAGCGCAGAACGAGCCGACGAGCGGCGATCCGAAGGCCGCGGTCGAGCCGGTCGCAGGTCGGCCGCCCGGTTCGGGAAGCACTGCGTCGAAACCTGCCGCCGCGCCGAACGACGTGCCGCAGTTCGTCGAGCACCCTGCGCGGGACGGTTTCCTCGATCGCTTCATCCTCGAGTCTGCGCGCGCGCCGGTGATTCCGCTCGACGAGGACATCCTCACCTTCAGCCTGCACGGCGAATACGAGGCTCGCTTTCGAGCGATGACCGATCTGCCGCTCGAGCCGCCGGTGCGCGGGGCAACGCCGACAGAAGACGGCTCACCACCGGGAGACCCGGCGCTGCTGGGGCAGAACGCGTACCTCTACCATTGGCTCCGGCTCAACGGCCGCATCGCGTTCCGCGACGACATCATCGGCGTCGGGCAGATCGACATCCCGCGCGGCATGATCGTCGGCCAAAAGACGCAATACGTCTCACGCTCGCGCGATCCGCTCGACACGTTCAACTGGTACGACGTCCACCCGCGCGAGCTGTACGTCGAGTTTCGCTCGCCGATCGGCGTGTTCCGCGTCGGCCAGCAGACGAGCCACTGGGGCCAAGGCATCCTCGCGAACGACGGCAACCACGCGACGATGTTCGGCGACTACATCCGCGGCGCGATCGTCGAGCGACTCCTCTACGCGACGACGCCGATGGGCAAAGGGACGCCTCTCTTCGTCGCCGTCGCGGGCGACTTCGTCTTCGAGGACAACACCGCCGACGTGATGGGCAACTCGCCCGACCAGCCGACCGGTGATCTCGCCGGCCAAGCGATCGGCGTGGTCGCCTGGCGCGAAGATTGGGCCGATATCGGCATCTACGGCGTCTATCGCCACCAACAGCGCGAGCTCTTGAGCGGGGTGAATCCGTATGAAGAGAGCCTCGACGTCGGCGTCATCGACGTCGCAGGTCGCATCCGCGGCAAGGTCCCGGGCATGGACGCGTTCGCGTATGTGCAAGGTGAAGGCGCGCTGATCTTCGGCCGCACGAGCTACGTCCGCTCGTCCTTCGTGAACCAGCTCGAGCCGACGAGCGAGCTCGAAGACGAGAGCATCCTCACCTTCGGCGCGAGCACGACGTTCGGCGTCGTGCACACGCGCAAGAACGAAAAGGAAGCCTGGGGCGACATCGTCGGCGAGATCGAGTGGGGCTACGCGAGCGGCGACGCCGACCCGCTCGACGGCGAGACGCATCGCTTCACCTTCGACACGAACCACAACGTCGGGCTCGTCTTGTTCGATCACGTGATGCAGTGGAAGACGGCGCGCGCCGCGACCATTGCGCAGGACGATCGCATCGTCGCCCGCGCGAGCCCGGGCCTACAGCTGTTGCCGTCGAACGGCGGCGTCTTCGCCGCGACGTACTTGAACCCGCGCGTCCTGTTTCGCCCGATCCGCATGCTCGACATCAAGCTCGGGCTCTTGTGGGCGCAAGCGACGGCCGACGTCGTCGACCCGTACCACGTAGGCGCGCTCGGCCAATATCGCAACTACGACGGCGGCGACCCTTCGCGACGAGACCTCGGCGTCGAGATCGACGCCGGTGCCGACATCCGCATCCCGCTCGAGCGCACCGTGGCCCTCGAGATCGGCGCGGAAGGCGGCGTGCTCTTTCCCGGCCACGCGTTCGACAACGAAGCCGGGCAAGAGCTTCCCGAGCAAATGCTCATGAACACCAAGCTGGGCCTGCAGTTCTGATGAAATACTTCGTCACTCTTCCCTCCGGGCGCGAGCACGTCGTCGACATCCTCGAAGACGCGAGCGGCGGCCTCAAGGTCACCGTCGACGGCAACGCCGTTCACGCCGACAGCCTCAGCAGCGCCACCGCCTCGCGTGAGGCAGCATCCATTCTCGTCGACGGCCGCGTCGTCGAGCTCTGGCTCGAAGCATCACCGCCGAAGGTCGGCGTCATCGCGGACGGCAGGCGCTTCTTCGCGCAGGTCGAGAGCGAGCGGATGCGCATTCGCGCGGCGGGTAAGCCCGCCGGCGCGGAAGAGGGCGTCGTCACCTCGCCGATGCCCGGACGCGTCGTGCGCGTCCTCGTCGCCGAGGGCGCGGACGTCACCGAAGGCCAGCCCATCATCGTCGTCGAGGCGATGAAGATGGAAAACGAGCTCGTCGCCACCCGCGCGGGCAAGGTCGCAAAGATCCACGTCGCCGCCGGCGCCACGGTCGAAGGCGGAGCCTCCCTCATCGAAATCGAGTGACCATGAGCAACCCCAAACGTCTCCCGCTCGCACACACGCCGACGCCCATCGTCCCGCTCACGCGGCTCGCGTCGAAGTTCGGCGAGCTCTTCGCGGGCGCGGACATTTGGGTGAAGCGCGACGACATGACCGGCGGACCCGAGGCCGGCAACAAGATCCGCAAGCTCGAGTACCTCTTCGCCGAAGCGCTCGCGCGCGGCAGCGACACCGTCGTCACCTGCGGCGGCATCCAATCGAACCACGCGCGCGCGACCGCCGTCGTCGGCGCGCAGCTCGGCCTCCGCGCGGTCCTGCTTCTTCGCACGACGTCGACCGATCTCGACACCAAGAGCGCGCCGCTCACGGGCAACGTCTTGTGTGATCGAATGGTCGACGCAGACATTCAGCTCATCACGCCCGCGCAATACCGCGAGCGAAGCGCATTGATGAGCGACGTCGCCGCGCGTCTCGCGCGCGAAGGCCGCGCGCCCTACGTCATCCCCGAAGGCGGCTCGAACGGCCTCGGCGCATTCGGATACGTCCGGGCGATGGAAGAGGTGCGAAAGCAGATCGATCTCGGCCTCGCCGGCGGAAAGCCCTTCGACATCCTGGTGCACGCGTGTGGATCGGGCGGCACGGCAGCGGGTGTCGCGCTCGGTGCCGCGCGCTTCGACATCGCGTCCGAGGTGTGGCCCATCGCCGTCAGCGACGATCGCGCTTACTTCGAGACGGTCGTCGAGCGCATCGTCGGCGAGGCCCGCGCGATCGATCCCACGCTGCCCCTGCCCGCACCGATGCAGATCGTCGACGCCTGCAAAGGCCCCGCGTACGGCGTCGCCAACGACGAGCAGAAGCGCGTCCTCGTCGACGCCGCTCGCGCGACCGGCCTCTTGTTCGATCCTGTCTACACCGGCAAGGCGTTCTACGGCCTCACCGAAGCGGCCAAGCGCGGTGAGCTGCGCGGCAAGCGCGTTCTCTTCCTGCACACCGGCGGCCTGCCGGGCCTCATCGCGCAGGGTGAAGAGCTGCGCGAAGCGCTCGGCTGATCGCGACGATTACTCGCCGGTCAGCTTGCGGGCATCGAGCAATGCGTCGAGCTCCGCCGGCGGAATGAGCCCCCGCTCGCTCACGATCGCCCGCACCGTCTTGCCCGTCGCTTGTGCCTCGCGCGCGATCTCCGACGCGCGGTCATAACCGAGCTTCGGCGCGAGCGCCGTCACCATGGCGCTGCTCCGCTCGACGAAGCTCCGCGCCCGCTCCTCGTTCGCTTCCAACCCGCGCACCACCTTCTCGGTGAGCAGGTTCATCGCGCGCGAGAGAAGCTCCGTCGGGCCGAGCACGTTCAACGCGATGACCGGCATCATCACGTTGATCTCGAACTCACCGCGCGCCCCGGCCCACGCAACCGTCGTGTCCGCTCCGACGACTTGTGCCGCCACCATCAACGTCATCTCGAGCACCACGGGGTTCACCTTGCCCGGCATGATCGAGCTACCCGGCTGAAGGTCCGGAATCCTGATCTCCGCGAGCCCGCTCGCAGGTCCCGACGCCATCCATCGCAGGTCGTTCGCGATCTTGGTCAGCGAAATGGCGACGCCGCGCAGCGCCGCCGCATACGCCACCAATGCATCGCGACTGGCCATTGCCTCGAATCGATCCACCGGATCTCGAAACGGAACGCCGGTGGTCGCACCAATTCGCGCAATGGTGCGCACCGCAAAGCCCGGCGGAGCGCCGACGCCCGTGCCGACGGCCGTTCCACCGAGCGGCAGCTCCAGCAGCCCTTCACGCGCGCGCTCCACACGTCCGCGCGCCGAACGAAGCTGACTCGCATACCCGAAGAGCTCCTGCGAAAGCCGCACCGGCACCGCGTCCATCAGGTGCGTGCGCCCGAGCTTCACCACATGATCGAACGCCGCCGCGCGCTCGACGAAGGCGCGCTCCAGCGTCTCCATCGCGGGGATCAGCAGCAAGTCGCAATCGAGCACCGTCGCGATGTGGATCGCCGTCGGAAAGACGTCGTTCGACGACTGGCCGAGGTTCACGTGATCGTTCGGATGAACCGGATCCTTCTTCCCGGCCTGCCCGCCCAGCAAAATGCTCGCGCGGTTCGCGATGACCTCGTTCGCGTTCATGTGGCTCGACGTGCCCGACCCCGTCTGAAACACATCCACCGGGAACTGAGCGTCGTGCGTGCCCTCGGCCACCTCACCGGCTGCGCGTGCAATCGCCTCCGCGATCTTCGCATCCAGCGTGCGCAGCTCCGCGTTCGTCTCCGCCGCCGCGCGTTTGATGATCCCGAGCGCTCGGATGAGCGACATCGGAATCCGAACGCCGCTCACCGGGAAGTTGTCGACTGCACGCTGCGTCTGCGCACCGAACAGCGCAGATTCAGGGACCTTCACCTCACCGAGAAAGTCCTTCTCGACGCGAAACCCGCGATCGTCGGCCATGACGTGTTGCTACCGCGCACAGGCGACCGTGGCCACCCTCGCGCGCATGAGGCACCAACACGCCACACCTGAGCCGGCTCAACTCTCCCCGCGCCACCAGGCGTCGGCGAGCTCGCGGTCTTCGAGCGTATCGATCTCCATGTAGCCGCCCGGCGTATCGACGCGGAACATCGGCGCGCCCTCCGTCTCGAGCAGGTGCTGCAAGAAATCGATGAGGTACGCCTTCTCGAACGAGCGGCCCTCACGGAACGTCTTGCCGCGGTACGTCTCCGCCGCGACATCGAACGAAGCGAGAAACCCCGGCACCGCCTCCGCGTCCACCTTCATCACCCCGATGAACTCCCCGCTCGCCTCCTCGCTCGCGAGCGTCCGCGATAGCCGCGTCACCCGCTCCCCCTCGGCGAGCAGCTTCTCCGCGTCCGTCTCCGGGTGGCGCGTCCGCCGAACGTAACGGCGCCGCCAATCCACATCACAGCCGAGCGCGATCGGATGCGCGCTCTGTCGAACATCCCTCGCCACCTCCGGCCGGTACACGATGTCCGCGTACGTCGACACGAACCCATCCTTCATGTGCTCGCGCGCATAGAGCAGCGAGAGCAGGATGTTGTTCGACTCCCACTCCGCGTTGTGCACGAACGTGAGATCCGGATACCGCTCGCGGATCACCTCCGCGCGGTACCCCGTGATGAACACGACGTCCTTCCGCGCGAACCCCGCAAACGCCAGCGCGTCCAGGATCTGATCCAGCATCGGCCGCCCCAGCACCGGCACGAGCGTCTTCGGCACGTCCTCCGTGAGGTGCTCGAGCCTGCTGCCACGTCCTGCGCCGATGATGATGGCTTTCATGAGGAGGGCACGATCGCACATTTGGGGGCGGGCGTGGCCGCAGACGGCGGGCCCTCCCCCTTGAGCGAGGCTGCCTTCTCGAAAGGCCCGGATTGGCGCTCAAACACACTAGGACATTTCCCGTCATGGTCCGTCCATTCACCACTAACAGTCCATCCAACAGCGTATTACATATTACGAACAACGAACCAAGACACGTGAAACGCGGGAGCCACTCGCCGCGCGCGTGCCTCGGTTTATCCTCAAAGGGAGAACCATGAAGAAAGCCCTCGTTGCCCTCTCAGCTGCATCAGCCCTCGCAATCCTCGTCCCGGGGACAGCGGAGGCCGCATTTACGCTCAAGGTCATCGACAACGCGGACGACTGCGGCGACATCAACTCGGTCGCATTCGACGGGACGAACATCCATCTGGCCTGGGTCTGCAACACGGCTTCAGGCGATGTCGTCAAATACGCCAAGGGCACACCGGGCGGAACGAGCTTCCCGAAGGAGATCATCAGCGACGTAACGACCACCGGCACCAAGTTTACGAGCGTCGCCAGTAACGGCGGTCTCGTGTTCGAGGTGAACGGGTCGATTCGCTACGCGCGTCCGGTCGCTGCGGGCACTGGTGATTGTCCGGACAACGACGCATGGTCCTGCGAACTCGTCGGCTCCGGCCATGACCCGCAGATATCGGTCGGTCCTTCCAACGTCTACATCACGTATCATAACGATTCCGGCTCGGTCATCATGGCCAAACGAAGCGGAATTGCTACATATACCTTCACCACGGTCTTCACCGGATCGAGCGGGGTCTCGGGTCGATTCCCGCTGATTGACGCGTCCGATACAACCGCTGGCGTCTGGATCGGTTACGAGCACGACGTGTCGAGCGGCTTCGCATCCGAAGTGAGCATGTGGAGCCCGACCGAAGGGACGGAGAGCGCCACCGGCCTATCCCACTACATTCTGCACGGGATGAGCGTGAACCACGGACTTCACCAGCCGCAGGTCGTCTCGGGTAACAAGCTTTACGTCCGGGCGTCGGACGGCTCGTGGTCGAGCTCCACGTATGCAACCTCCGCAACGTCGATCGGCGATGTCGACGACTACGGCGGGTACCAAGTCATCACCCGCGGCGGAACCAACGGCCTGATCGCCACCAAGAAGGGGATTTTCGGGGGTTGGACCGACGTGCTCGTCGACGGCGCCATCGACAGCGGCTTCTCCAGCTTGGTCGTGAACCAGTCGAACGGTGCCTACTATATCTCCTATTACGACCAAACGAATCAGCAGCTGAAGCT
The DNA here is from genome assembly GCA_013361525.1 of Polyangiaceae bacterium. GTDB lineage: Bacteria > Myxococcota_A > Polyangia > Polyangiales > Polyangiaceae > Xiheicaenibacterium. The sequence goes on from JABFXY010000066.1 coordinate 14,574, forward strand.
GGCTCGCGGTAGCTGACCGCGCGTCGCTACACAAGAAGCGAGGAGGGTCGGCTCAACCCGGCCCTCCTCCTCACAGCTCAGAGGGGGGTACAGAACCCTCCCGCGCAAACCCAATGCGTTGGCGGCCCGGGGGGATCGCCCGTCGGACAGGGATTGTCGCACTCACCGCAGTTCTGCTCGTCGGTATTGAGATTGCGACAGTAGCCCTCAAAAATATTAAAATTGCCACAGGTCAGACCGCTGTCACACGCGGGGCGACCGAAGCCGCAATCGGCGCCTTCACCACCAAGAGCCTGCTCCGTTTCCCCCACATCCTCGGCCATCTCATCATCTTCATCGACGTCAGCCTCATCATCTTCGTCAACCGAGGGGTCGTCGACGACACAGCTGATGAGAGCGACACCCCAAACAAATCCTCCGAACACTGCAAGGAATCGTTTCATTGCCTCCACCCTTTCGAGAACCCGCTCCCCCGTCTGGTCCTTGCGAAACAGTAGATCACCACGATGGCACTAGGCATTTAAAAAGCGACGCGCGCAAACAATAAGCAGACACCTTCAACCACATGAGATGAGGCCTAGAGGACGCACCACACAATGCGAGCCACAGGCACCCACGCGCCAACTGACATTTCGGTCAGCTTCCAACGTGCCAGCCAGCTCGACGCAATTCGCCAAAGGTCGATGCGAGATGGCGCGACGAGGAACCATTCTGCTGACGATTCCGTCACCTGGGCACCGCACCTCGACGCTTGGCGCGCAGTCGCATCGCCGCGACCCTTCTTCGTAGACAACAATTCACTTTGACGCGTCAGCATCTCCGGCGACCAACGTCCCTGCAAGCCGCTCCGATAACCGCGGCACAAGCGCAAAAGCGGAGCATCGACGCGAGAGCACCACGTAGCCAAAGAAACAGTCGCAGCCACCGAGTGCGCCAACGCGCAAGCGACATGCCTGTATCACAGCCACAGCGCACTCCAAGCACCAGTTTCATGAGCGCATGATGCTCAATGACCCGTGAGCGCAACGCCAGTCATTTGGCGAGGCATTCACGATTCACGCCTCAAACTTGTCGGTCTGTTTCCACTCTGGAGAAATCACAAATGAAGAACACCACTTCTATTGTAACCATTTACACCATTTGCGCAGCTTTCGCCCTAAGCGGGTGCATCGAAGGCGAACCGGAAAGCGAAGGACTCCTCGACGACGAGGGCGACGAGGAAACCGGGGAGGTGAGCCAAGCGCTAGGCGAAATCGAGTGCGCGAGTAGCTTCAACACGGACCGGGTTACGCAGAATATCGCCTGGAACATCGGCACCACGTACTCATACACAACCGCCGACGGGACCTACGGGTCGGACGTCGACAGCGGCGAGGACTGCAATAGCGCCATGAACGTACACTTCGAGGGTTACCCCACCGACGATGTCGCCATGACAGTAGAATACTCTGTTGCATGGGGCGACACGATGCCCAGCAATCAAACCGATTGCGAACGTGCGCACCTGAGTATTGGCGCGTATTACTTCGACGAATCAAATGGCGACGTATTTAGGCTCGTCTCTACGCGCGTCGTAGACGGCGAGTGGAGCGGGTCGTCGTGTTCGTTCCCGTCGACGCAGATCACGAAGTCCTTTGTGTGCGGAGGCATCCCCATGGATTGCCAGGGACAGCCCGTGGTCAGTGCGCGCGCCTACTACTCCAATTCGTTCGCCCCCCCAACCCACAAGCGGGTCACGGCACGGATCAAGCGCACTTCCTGAATCGGGGCACTTACGGCGTCAGGGACTCATTCGTGCCGGGTCTCTGGCGCCGTCTTGGCGCCGCACCCACACGGCGACGGCCTCACGAGACTCCAATCATACGCATTCTCCATTCGGGGTCATGATCGAGTTCCCGCGCGAAGAACTGCGCCTCGCGGAGAGGCTCGTCGATGAGGCCCTCCGCTATTTCCAAAAGTTCGTTCCCGCCCGGCGGAATCAAGACGCTCCGGGAGTTCATGGTGGACGAGCTCCTGTGCACCGATAGCGGTCGCGCCAAGCTCGAGAGCATGCCGCGCGTGACGCTTCCTTCCAGAGGACTTTCGTCACACTTCGTCCCATGCCCGATGCGAGGAATTTTGGCAGGGTTCGGAAGTCTTTCACCCGCGCCCGCGAGGGGCAGCTCTCCGAGGCGGCGCGCGCGGCGCCGGAGCTGCGCGTCGGGGCGCAGCGCCCCTCTCGGGGATCCTCGGCGCGGTGTCGGCGTCGGTACGCGAAGCGTCAGCTCGGCGTTGGCGGAGGCCACGCCACGGTCATACCCGGTATGACGTCTTTGATCACGTAAGCGGCGACCTCTTCCCCGGAAGCGAATATCACCGCGTCCACGTCGATCGGCGCGTCTGGGCTCCTCATCGAAGTTGAAGGAGGTCCGCGATGGACCCTTGGACACCCGAGGAAGAGCGCCTCGCCGTCGAGGCGCTCGCCTCTTTTCAAAACACCATCATCGATGGGTGCCTCGACGAGTTACGCGAGTTCCTCGTCGACGAGCTACTCTGCACCAGCTGCGGCCGAGAGCGTCTCCAACGACCGATACGTGAGCGCTCGCGGCGGGAGAAAGAACCGTAAACGATACGACAACCGTCGAGGCGGAACTCACCGTCTCGTGACACACGCTCGAGGCGACACCCGCCCGCGTGCTCGCGCTCTTGCGCGTGGTCTCTACAAGTTTACCGGTGCGCTCAGCGCTCGCAGAGCACCGTCCGCGACCACGAAGAGGGATGAACCTCCTCCTCGTTTTCACCGACGTCGGCGGCGACCTCGCCGAGGGATTCGAGATCGACCGGCCGGTGTGTTTGAGTCCTGCTGATCCCAGGAGCAGCGGAACGCAGCCGGAGCACGCCAGCGCCCGGTCAACCGGGCCGGCTAGCGATGAGGCGATCAGCGGAGCCGTTGCGGTGCAACTTTGCGTGCGAGTAGGCGCCCGCCGGATTGCAAACTAGTAGTTCCGGCCGAAGTACCAGTCTCTTGCGCCAGGCCGCTCGTGGCAAGAAAAGCTGAACAGTTCGTGGCAACCAGCGCCGAACCTGCCGTTTTCGTCAGCTACGGTGGCAGTATCGTCAGGTCTGTAAACCCTCGCTTGACAACCCGCTTACAGCGTGGTCCGCTGCGGCCGTGGTCAAACCAAACATCAAGTATCTGATAGCCGGTGCCATCACCGGCGCACTGGGGGCAGCGCCCCTGACGAGCGCCGTCGCCCTCACTAATCGATACCACCACACACACTGCAAGACCGTCCCCGGGGACGTGTACAACTACGACGTCGTCGAAGGATACTCCTCGATCGAGTTCACGGGCGAGGTCGACATCGACTGCCCCATCAGCGAGACCTCGACATTCCAAAAGGCTAATGTGACGGGTGCGACCGTATTTTACCGTCAAACGGGCACCTCGCAGGTCGCCGCGAAGCTCTGCACCCTCGAAATCACGCCGACCAGCCCGTCGTCGAGCTCGACGTGCTCGAGCGCGCTGCTCAGCAACCCGGATCTGCAGGGCTACCTATCAATGTCGTTCTCCAGCTCCGCGTTCGCAACCTGGGATAACCACCCAAACGCGTATCCTTATATACACGTCACGCGTCCGTCGGCGACCGGGCAACCGACCGGCACCAAGTTTTCGTTTCGCGGCATCGAGCTGACCTACTAGGGCGCAAATATGAAATATTCCTTGTTTTGCGCAGGCATTGGGCTCGCAACGACCTTTACACTCATCCAGCCATCCGCTGAAGCGGCGTTCCGGCGGGTAAGTGCCACCGAATGTGTCGCTGACGAATCGCCAGCAACCATCACCGCAAGATACAATCCGACGCTGGGCTTCTGGAGCACCAGCTCGCCTGGCACTGGCGTCATTTGCCCGCTCAATAATAGCGAAGCTCTGCCCAACGCCGACATCGTGGCGAATGGAATCAAGGTCTACGTTCGCGACGACAGGTTCGGCACGTCGGGAGCCGACAACGATTTTACGGTAAAGGCTTGTAGGAGCAATTATCTCGTGGCGTCGTCATGCGGCACAGCCGCATCAACAGCGTACGATCCCGGGGACGTTACGCTGCTCCCCGATCCGACCGCGGTCAAGATAACGGGCGACCGGCAATGGGCATATCTCTATGTCGATTTGCCACAGAACGGAAATGTCGGCGGGGAGTTCAGCTGGTTCACGGGCTACAGGGTGGATTATCCATGAAAAACCAACGAATCAATGCCGCCTTCTTTGCTTGCGGGGTCGTCGCGGCGATCGTTGCCTTCATTCCTCAAACCGGACACGCCTTGTACAAGCGCGTTTTGCCGTGGGAATGCCGCCTCGCACCAACGTCGAACACGACGCTGGTTCGGTGGTCCAAGGGAATGAGCCTACTCGAAGCGACCGCCGGAGAGTTCGCAATGGCGTATTGCCCGTACACCTCGGATCCGGACCTGCCCCTGAGCAGCGTTTCGTCGATCGAAGTCAATGTCGTCGACATCTCGCCGGGCCTCTATGCGGAGTTCGCGGCGAAGGCGTGCGTCACCCGATCCAACTCGACCGGCGGAGGCGCCTGCGGAACCCAGGCAACTAGCTCGTCGACCGGAGATCAGTACATCAGCGTCAGCCCGTCGGTGTGGAACAGCAATTCGACCGGTCTGGCATATGTGTCCGTTCAGTTTCCGGGCGACGACGAGGTGGGTGACATCTTGCGTGGCATCGAAGTCGAGTAGGTCGTGGCCGGAAAAGTCACAAGCGTCGCTCTCGGCGCGGTTACAGGAGCGATCCTGGTTACCGCGTTCAACTACCTACTCTCCCGTGGAGGGAGTTCTCCGACCTCGGCGGCAGCTCAGACGACCACCGCCGAGGAGGTCGACGCACCCGTTCAGAAGCGGCCAAATCGTCGACACCAGGGCTCCGCCGCAGAACCGGACCCCGCCCCTGACGACGAGCCAGACGATTCCGTGGAGGCCCTCGCGAAGCTGAGGCAAGCTTTTGCCGCGAAGCTGAAAGCGCACGCTGAGTCGTCCTCGCGCGAAGGGTGGAGTCAGCAAACGGCGAAGGATTTCGAGCTCGATTTCTCGGAGGCGTGCGGGGAACAGTGCGCCGTCTCGAAGAGCGACTGTCGATACGAGACCTGCGTCGTCACTGTAGGGTTCGATTCACTCGATGCCGCAATCTCGGTACACCCGGCGCTCTTGCACAAGTCCTACCGGGTGAACTGTGCAGTCGAGGTCGTCCTCCCGGAAGCGGCTCCAAACACAAAGGTCGAGGCAAGCTTCTTGCTGGATTGTCGAAAGATTCTCAATGGCGAGATCGATCAGGAGGGCCGTCCCCAGGCCTCGGCAGAGGTGACACCCGAGTAGGCAGCACGCCGTGTCGCGCGTGCGGCGCCCGCCGGCGTGGATGCGAAGCTGGTCGTCGCTGCAGGTGCAAGTGCGCGGCGCCCCGTCGAGATACCTACCTACTGTGGTCCGGATGTCCAGAATCGACGCGCCTCACACGAAGCACCTCACTGCCGATACTTAATGAGCGCGACGTCCGTATTGCCGGCGGCCGTCAGGCTGCCACCGCCGAAATTGACGGAGTTACCGAAGGTAGCAACGGCGAACACGTCCCCGCACGAGCTCTGATCCGCACCCCAAAAGAGTTCGCCACCGCTGCTACCAAACTTCTTCGACCACTGAAGGTCACCGCTCGGGTTGATCTTGAAGAGAAATGCATCGTCGCCACCCACGGCTGGCGTGGCGGCGCCGGTGAAGTAAAGCGTCCCACGATAGCTCCCGGCTATCACGACGGCATCATCGACCCCGACGTTCATCGACTTTGTCAAGGCAGCATCCGTACAGTTAAACTTCGCGCTATCGATGAACGCGCCGGAAGCGCTGTACTTGACAAGAAGAAGGTCATATCCAGTGGAAGTCGGCGAGATATCCGTCCCCGGTTGACCATCTACGTTTACCGCCGCCTCGAAGGCCCCGGCCACCCAGACGCTTCCGTCCGAGAGTACGCCTGCTGCAGCAGCGAACTCATCGCTCGTGGATTGAATTGCCCGCGTCCACAGATGAGCGCCGTTGGGATCGAACCGAACCACATATCCATCGGAGCCCCCTGCAACATTGATGGTTGTCCCGCCGAAGCTCAGGTTCGTCGAGAGCGCTCCGGCCATGATCAGATCGCCATTCGGCGCCGCCGCCAAACTTCCACCGGAGTTGTCGTTGCTGTCCCCGAAGCGTTTGCTCCACAAGTGGTTGCCGAGCGAATCAAACCGAGCAACGAACATGTCGTCGCCACCGGCGCTCACGAGATTCTGCCCGCCGAGATTGATTGTACCTTCAAAGCGGCCAGAAACAGCAACTCCATTGTCGGGCATGCGAACAACATCGGCGAGCTCATCGTTCAATGTACCACCAATAAGCTTCTTCCACGCCAATGTATGGTTCAGATTGAACTTCGCAAGAAACCCGTCGCTGCCAACCGCCGTCAACGTAGCACCGGCGCCGAAGGCTTCGCTCGACCCAGAGCCTAGGCGGCCGGAAATGAGATAACCGTCGTCCAACCCGACGAGAGTCGTTGATACCTCCCCGCCTGCCCCGCCAAAGCCTTTCACGTTGAATCCATTTCCGGCGGAATCATAGCGAGCGAGGGCCACGTCGAAGCCCTCGGCGGTTACCGTGGAGTTTCCCACTGTTAGCGTACCCCCAAAAGTCGACAGCAGCATGACGTCGCCATTGGGGAGCTCGAGAATGTCTGGGTAGTAGTCCAGCGACTGGTTTCCGAGCGCCTTGCTCCAAACGTGGCTACCCGTGCACGGTGCACTGGCACCGTCGCAATTCTGGTCACCGCTCTGAACGCAGGAGTCACAGGTCTGGGGGATCACTTCGCCGACGCACTCCCCCCACTTGTTGCCATCCACGGTGGCCTCGCACGTCGCGGTCCCACCATGGCAGATGCCCACATTTAGCGTCGCTTGATCATCCGTGTAGCAAGCATCCGTTTGGCCGAGCACGCAAATACATCCCGTACCGTCTTCGTCGACCAGACCGTCGCAGTCCTCGTCAAGACCGCTGGCCCCGGGGCCGCACGCCTCTCCTGTGGGCGTTACCTCGCCAACACAAACAGCGGCGTTGTTCTCACAATGCCATGTACCGCCAACGCACTTTCCAACGTTCTCCGTGCCCTGAACACCGGTATAACAACTCGCGCCTTCCTGATTCCAGTCGACGACGACACCGTTGACGCACTCTCCACATCCCGATGTCGGGTCATCGTCATCGTCGATCTCGAGCTGGCCGCCTTCATCGCAGCTCGGCTTCAGGCAGTCGCCAGCAATGTCTTTCACGGGCGCATCTTCGATGTTCGGCACCGACGACACCGAGCCCTCGTCGCAAACCGGGCTTGCGCAATCACCCGCCACGATGTCGACGGGCGGATCGTCCGCGGGAGCGGACACGACAACACCTCCGTCACACGCCGGACTTACGCAGTCGCCGGGCGGGTCCTCGCCCGGGACATCGTTATCATTGGGGGCGGAGATGACATTGCCCTCCGCGTCACACGCCGGCGCGAGGCAGTCGCCAGGCGTTTCGTCAGCGGAGGCGTCCTCACTCGCCACGGCGACCACAACCTCGCCGTTGAGGTCGCAGACGTTGCGTTTGCAGTCGCCGACGCCAATCTCATCTACGATCGTGCCCTCGGCTTTCCACGCATAGGCACACGTCCCGTCGACGCACTGGCCTTCTAGACACGGAGCGTCGGGCGAGTTGCAGGCGTCATCGGAGCCGCACTCGACCGTTTCGGGGAGGTCGAGAATCTGGCGGCACCCACCCGCGGGACCAACCATTGCCAACGAGACCAGAAGCGAGAGAGCTGCAGCGTTCGAACGACGAGCAGCACGGGATACGACCATTAGCGGAAGGTTACTCGCGATGCCGAGAGTTTTGCGAGGGCCGACCGGCAAAAGACCGGCCCGGCTATCCGTTTTGGGCAAGCCCGGATTGGGTGAGTTGCACGAGCAGTCGGCGAGCAAATGCAAAGACGGGTGGTTCCTGAGGAACCACCCGTCCTAATCGGTTCGCTACGAGCTGCTCAGCAGGCGTCGTCTTGCTGTTGGCACGTGACGTACGCGCTGCACTCCGCGTCGTCGCCACACGCCGGGCTCAGCGCCCCGGCAACGGTACAGGGGGAATTGATGCCCATGTCGGCCTGCGCCTGAACGCAGTCACCGCACTCCGGCGTCGCCGCGTCCGGCCCCATGTCCGCGCAAACGGTCTCCTCCGGGTTCTCGGAGCACTCCGCGAAGCACGGGGACGAGTCCATGTCGGCACAGCCGCAGGACTGGATCACGAGACCGGCCGCCATCGCAGCGCCTTCCGGGTGCTCGGCAGCGCAGTCGACACAGGCCGAACCACCCTCGCCGCCACCGCCCATGTTCGCGGTGCTGCCACCGCCACCCTCGACGGGCGTGCCGCCGGTGCCGCCCCCCTCGTTGCCGCCGCCTTCGGGCGTGCCGCCCGAGCCGCCGCTGCCACCCTCGCCGCTGTCACCACAGGCGACGAGCATGAGGCCCGCCGTGAGAATTCCAAGAAGCTTGATGTTCATGCTTTCCTCCGAAAACCGTCGTTCAAGCCTTACTTCCAAGAACGACCCATCAGATTAACGACGTCTACCGCGAGGCGCGCGGGGGAGCAGGTTCTTGCTGGCCCTCCGCGAGCATCCCGTCGCGCGCGGAATGGGAAGACCGCACGCGGACCAAAAGTGAAGCTATCAGGGACTCCAACGCCTCGCGTTACGCGAGAGATCAGCACAACCTCTTGGTTTGGCCAACTCTCCGTTGCCTTTCGTGGCGAGCGGAGGGTTGGCCAGCCCAGGGGGCAGTGCGTCCTCAGCGAGACGCATGCCACGGTCGATTCGGCTCAGATTTGAGGCAGTTTGGGATCGGGCCGGTGACGGGGCTATGATCCCGATGCCATACCGGCGCGAACGTGGCGTTGCGCCTCGGTGTTTCTGGGCGCGGCGGGTTGACCCCCGGGATCTGCGGCTCGCTGCGCTCGCCCCGACCCCACCGCGCCTAAGAGATTACCTGGCCGACGAACCAGTGACCTCGATGAGCTTGGCGAACGCGCTCGGCACGTCCTCCGCCGTGAGCGCATCGCGCCGCTTGTAGAACTCGGGCAGCGTCGCTTGATAGTCGTTGTCGAGCCGGATCTCGCCATGCTCCGACGCGAACGACGGCTTGAAGATCTCCATCGCGTCGAAGGACAGCTCAGGGATCGTCTGGAGCTGCCCTCGCTCGGCGAGGATCTCGCCGGTCATGCCGCACATCAGCAGGCCGCCGGGGATCGCGCCGAGCGCGGTCGTCGCGACGGCGGGGTAACAGAGGCGCGCGGTCTTCGCGCCGAAGCGCTCGCGGATCTGGGTCATCGTCTCGCGCTGGAGCTTCTTCGCGCCGGCGAGCGGGCCCATTGCGTAAACCGGATCGTCCGGCGGGTAGTCGTAATCGCAGAACGCGACGACGCTCTCGTTCTTCGCGAGGAGCCCAGCAGCGGCGAGCGGCTCGGCCCAGAGCAGCGACGACGTGCCCATGAACTTGTTCGTGCGCTCGATATCGACATCGGTCGCGACCTCGACATCGACGAGCCCGACCTTGCGGATGTTCTCCGCCTTCGAGAAGTCCGGTGTCTGCAGCACGACGTCGAACGCGACGTCGAGATCCTTCACCTGCGTCGGACCGTGCTCCTTGTATCGCTTGGTCGCGCCGGCCGCGATGCCGTTGATGACGTGAACGGCGCGGTAATTCGGCTTGATCTCCGCGATCACGCGCTCGATCGTCTCGGCCTTCGTCGCGTCGTCGTTGAAGAACTTCGCGACGAGCCCCTCTTTCTCCGCCGCCTCCGCGATCGCCTTCGCGTGATGCGGACCAATCTGCATCTTCTCGCTGTCGAGGTGCACGCAGAACACGCTCGCCTTCTCGGCGAAGAGCAGCTGCACCGCGAGCCCGCGCGTGATGCCGTTCGAGCCACCGAGGATGATGACCGCCACGTCCTTCGGGATCTGCGCGCCGGAAGGCTTCAACGCCGCGCGCTCTTTCTCGAGCATCTCCCGCGCAACCGTCGGCCCCCGCTCCGCCAGCGCACCCACCATCGCCCGCCGATCGACGCCGCCGAGCGGCTGCTTCTTGAAGACTTCGAGCGTCATGCCCGCGTGGTTACCACTCGCTTCCGTGGCGCGGAAGGGGAAGCAAGAGAGGGCTCGCCAAGGTCGCCAAGGGGCAGAAGGAGGAAGAAGAGGAGGAGAGATTTTCATCGGCTGGCGATGATCCTGCGAATACCTTTACGCAACACCGTGACGTCGAACGTTATGAGTAGCCCGATCTGAAGACGCGCGGCCTTGAGGTAGGAAGAGAGCTGTGCGCCGTGAATCGTCGAGAGCTCCACAGCCTTGAGCTCTACGATCAAGCAGCCGCCCACCAGCAAATCTAAGCGCGCCTCTCCAACGCGTGAGCCTTTGTATTGGACGATGATCGGAACCTGACGAGCGAAAGCTATCCCCCGAGCCGCCATCTCGGCGCAGAGTGCTTCTTCGTAGACGGCCTCCGGAAAACCGGGCCCCAAATGACGATGCACCTCGATGGCCGCGCCAATGACAGCGTGTGCGACCACATCGACGCTGCGGTCCGGCTCCACAAAATCCATCCCTCTCTCCTCTTTCTCTTTCTGCCCCTTGGCGCCCTTGGCGAGCCCTCTTCTCTCCCTCTGATATCGACGGCCCGCGCCGCCAGTTGCGTCGGCTGCGAGAAAAAAAGCGCGATAGAGTAAGCCCGTGCCTGTTCCTCATGAGCTCGAGCGTGATCTCGCTGTGGCGGGGCCGCTTGGGTCGTTGGCGCTGTCGCATGTGAGGCCGGCGGCGCCTTCGTTGGCGCTTCGTGCGCTGAGGTGGAGCGAGAACCTCGAGCGGCTCGGTGTGGTGCTGCCGTTTTTTCTCGTGCACGACGTGGGGCTGTTGTTCGCGGCGCCGGACGAGCAGTTCGAGCTCGTGCGGCGCGCGGAAGTTGCTGCGCCGATGAAGACGCGCGGCGCGCCGGGTGCGGACTCGGTGGATCGGGCGATGACGGCCTACAAGCGCACGCTGTCGGAGATCGCCGATTGCGAGGCGGCGCGGCGTGCGGGGCAGTTGAAGCTCGGCGACGATCTCGTGACCGCGATCCTCGCGCGTCTTCTCGGCGTGGTGGCCGCGCGTTCGCACGCGCGACCGGCTTATCGCGGCCGTGTGCCGGCAAATCCTTCACTGCTCGAGCGCATCGAGCCGCAATTGACGTCGCTCTTTCTGCAGGTCGAGCGCACCTTCGAGATCACCGCGCTCGAGGAGCTCGAGGTGGCGCGCCTCTTTGTGCTGACGCTCGCCGATGCGCTCGATACCGACACGCTGCGCCTCTTCGGAATGGTCGGGACCGACGGCGGTGTCGGCGCGCTCGCGCAGGTCGATTTGCTCGCCGCATTTCAATCGCCGGAGGCGAACGACATCGTGAACTTCTCGCTCGAGATCTTGCCCAGCGTGCTCGAGACCAAGACTCGGCCTGCGGCGGGCACGACGTCGGCGCATGGATATAGCGGCATCGGCACGCGCGGGTCGATCGACAGCATGGTCCTCTCCGAGCTCGCGTGGGAGGACGCGGAGCTCGCGCGCCGAATCGCGGACAACGAGCTTCTCTATTACGCACGGGAGCAAAGCCGCGACGAGCAGCGGCGCGTTCACGTCTTGCTCGTCGATGCGTCGGCCTCGATGCGTGGGGATCGTCAGACGTTTGCGCGCGGGGTTGCGCTCGCAACCGGGAAGAAGCTGCTGCTCGAGGGTGAAGAGGTCGTGTATCGCTTCTTCGACTCTCGACTGTACGAGACGGCGCGCGCCCGGAATGGGCAATTGCCGACTGCCTATCTCCTTTCGTTTCGCGGCGAGCGCGGGCGCAATCCGTCACGCGTCTTCGGCGAGCTCGCGACCGAGCTCGAGCTGATGAAGCTGCGCGACTCGAAGAGCGCAGTGGTTCACCTCTTCACGCACGCGGCTCTCTATATTCCGCGTGAGACGATGCAGACGTTGCGACAGCTCGCCCACGTCGCCGCCGTCTTCATCTTGCCTTCCGGGGGCGAGCTGCAGCTCGATTACCTCGATTTGTTGGATGCACATTGGGTCGTCGACCACGACACGCTCACGCAACGCGAGGAGCGATCGAACGCCGCCAAATCAATCCTGGGTGACAGCGAGAGCCTCCGACGTGATATCGAGGCAAGCGGGGAAACACGCGGCCCCGACAGCGTGCGTCCGCCCGACAGCGTGCGCGGCGCGAGGCGCAGCGGACACTTCGGCGATGCTCCCGCGGGCTCACGCCCCTCCCGTCCCGAATAAAGCGAGAATGGCGAGACCCCTCCACGAGCTCACGAGCGAGGCCAATTCTGCTGCACAACGCGGCGACGAGGTCCGCGCACGCCAAGCGCTCTATGCCGCGCTCGGCCATACCGTCGTTCGCGAAGACGAATACGTCGGTGTGACCGCCGCTGCGAAGAACATTCTCTTGCGCCTCGGCGACGCCCGCGGGGCGCTGACCACGGATTGGTATGCCGGCAATGATCGCTCGCAGAAGGCGCTGCTCGAGAAAGTGCCGCCGACAGACCGTGCGCGGTCGTACCTTTCTTGGGCAGATCGCGCGGCGCAGGATCCTCGGCGTACGCGTGATCTTTATGCGCGCGCAGCCGACGAATACGAGGCCGCGGGTCTGATTGCGCGCGCGGCGATCTGCCGCGAGAAGGCGGAAGATTTTCCTCGCGCACGCGCGCTTTGGTCGCGTCTGTCCCACGTGCTCTCGCAGCAGGGGCACGACCTCTACGCGGCCGGGCTCGCACGGTTCAATTTGGCGCGGACCTCGAACAAGACCAGCGACCCTGCCGCCGCCCGCGAAGCGACGGTCGAGTCCGTTCACCTCCTCGAAGAAGCGGCCGACCGTTACGAGACAATCGGCCAACGCGAGCGCGCCTTCGACTGTTTCCAAGTCCTCATCGCGATCGGCCGGGAGAGCGGCGAGTTCGAGCACGTGCTCGAAGGATACGTGAACGTGATTCGTATCCTTCGGGAGGACCACCTTCGCTATTACGCACTCCAATCCTACGAAGAGGCGGTCGAGGCGGCCGAAAAGCAAGGCGAAGCATCGGCCGCCGCGACGCTCGCACGCGAGATGTCCTCTTATGCAAAGAAGGAGGGCCTCGTCTCGATTGCGAACTTCGGAATCATGACGCAAGCCCGGCTATGGCGTGAGGTCGCGCGGCGCGCCGTCGAGCGAGGGTCGCCCGCAGAAATCGCAGAAAACGCGATGCTCGCGGCCGTCATGGCCTTCGGCGAGGCGGGGCAATTCCAGAAAGTCGCCGAGCTCTACCGTGAGCTCGGCGCGCTGCCGCTCGCGGAGTCGCGTCGCAAACACTACGCCCGCGCGACGAATCGTTATCAAGGCGCCGCCGATTTGCGTGTCGACGCCGCACCCCTGCCCGCTCATCTCCGGCACGAGGTCGGCTATCCCGAAGTCTGGCACGTCGACCTCGTCGAATGGGAGCAACAAGGTAGTGCTAGCGAAGCATGCGGCGACGTCATCCTCGATCCCTCGTGGACGGAGGTCACACGTCGCAGGGCAGTCCTCGCCCGCCTCAGCGCCCTCTCCTTCGAGCAACAGCTCGCATCCACCGCCCCGCCGGATCAAGCAGCGACCATCCAACTCGCGACCGCGCTCGCCGATCAGCTGTCGCAAGTCGAGCTCTACACGATCCTCTCCCCGCTCGAGCACCTCTATCGGCGCCCCGAGCCCGCCGTCCGCCTCTCCGTGATGCGCGCGCTATCGCGTTTTCTCTACAAACGAACCTTCATCACATTGCGCGAAGGCCTCACCGACCCCGACAAATCCGTCGCCGAAGAGGCCGCGCGCGCCGTCGAAGAGCTCCGTTTCCCACACGCCTTCGACCCCCTCGCCCGCATTTACCGCGAGTCGTCGACCTCACGCGCCCGCGTCAGCGCCCTACGCGCATTGGCAAAGATCGACACCGTCGAGGTCGCCGAAATGCTTTTGGGCGTCATCGAGCACGACGGCCGAGACGAACGCATCGCCGCCGTGGAAGCCCTCAAACGCGCCCGCGGCACCAAATTCGTAGAAATCGCCCGCGCCCAACTCGCCCACATGGCCCCCCAAGCCCAACAAACGATCCGCGAGATTTTGCAAGTCCGCGCGCCTATTGGGTGAAGACGGAGAAGAGAGGGGTCGCCAAGAGCGCCAAGGGCAGAAGGAGAAAGACAGAGAGCAGAGATTTTTTGTCATTGGTTGCAGCGATGGCGCTGCCTACTGCCCAATAAAAATCTCTCCTCTTCCTCTTTCTCCTCTTGGCGTCCTTGGCGACCCCTCTTCTCTTCTTCTTCTTTCTGCCTACTTCTTGGAAGGCAGCGCGCAGCGGAAGCCGATGCCGTGGGCGGTGGCGGTCTCTAGTTGGTGGTAGCGGAAGGCGGGGTTGACCCAGAATTCCTGGGCGCCGTTGAAGGCGCCGCCTCGGATGGCGCGGCGGTCGCCGGCGGCGGCGCCTATCGGGTCGACCTGATCGTCTTTCTTGTAACTCTCGTATCGATCGTTGGTCCATTCCCAGACGTTGCCGACCATGTCGAAGAGGCCGAACTTCGTCACGCCCGAGGTGAAGGTGCCGACGGGCGCGGTGCCGGCGTAGCCGTCGTCCGCGGGGAACATCGTCTCCTCGGTCGTCTTCAGGCCTTTGGCCTTCTCCCAAGCGAGGTATTCGGTGCCGGCGGCGTTCATGTGCTTTTCGGTGCCGACCTGATCGCCCCAGGGGTACTTCCGGCCGTCGGCGCCGCGGGCTGCAAACTCCCATTCGGCTTCGGTGGGGAGGCGGCCGCCCTTCCATTTGCAGTAGCGGTCGGCCATGTCCCACGAGACGCAATTGACCGGGTGTTTCTCGCGGCCGGGCTTGATTTTGCCCTCTTCGGCGAAGTTGCAGAACTCGGCAAATGCCTGCTTGTTCTTCTCGTGTTGCTCGGGAGTCGTCTTTTCGCTCTTCGGGTAATCCGGAACGATGGCGGCGCGCTTGCACTCGCCCTTTTCGACGCAGTCTTTGTATTTCTCGGTCGTGACCTCATAGAGGTCGATGCAATAAGGCGACAGCGTCACCTTGTGCTCCGGCTGCCAGAGGGGGAAGCCGGGGTCGTTCGAGCCCATGAAGAACTTGGCGTCGGAGATGAGCGCCATGTCCGCCGGGCAGCTGAACGGCGGCGGCGCCGCGGCGCTGTTCGTCGCGGGCGCGGAGACTGCCGGCGCCGCCGAGTCGTCCGCGGCGCTCGCCGATTGCGGCGGCTCCTTTTTCCCGAACACCATATATGCGCCGAATGCGCCGCCGATGAGCGCGACCGCGGCGATCGACCCGAAGACGATGGCGCCGGAGCCTTTTTTCGGCGCGGTCGAGGACGTCATCCCCGCATTGGTCGAGCCGCCCGCGAAGAGCGGTGTGGTCGGCGCGCTGGGGTATCCGCGTGACGCTGGCCCGGTATCGATGACGGTGCCGCCGGCCTGATTGGTCATCGGCGTCGACATCCGGGGGCCGGTCATCATCGCATTGGGCACCGAGAGGCGACCGCCGCCCGGTGTCGTCTGCGGCGAGGCGAATGCCGCTGCGCTCGCGCCGCCGCCGACGGTGACCGGCGACCAAATGGGGCTGCCGGGGAACACCGCGGCGTGCAGCTCGGACCAGAACTCGCCGGCGGTCTTGAAGCGATCGCGCGGGGCGATCGATAGAGCGCGGAGGAACACGCGCTCCACGTCGTCGGTCACGTCGACGCCGAACGCGCGCGGCGTCGGCCGCACCGTCGGATCACGGCTCGCGACGGCGAGCTGGATGTAATCGTCGCCTTGCAGCGCCGGGTAACCGCCGCGCAACAGCTCCACGATGATGAGGGCGAGCGCGAAGACATCGGTCCACGGACCCGTCGCGCCGTGAGCGCGGCTGAATTGCTCGGGCGCGCCGTAGTTCGGCGTGAAGGCGGTGATCTCCTTACCCGTCATCGCGAGCGAGGTCTGCAGCTGCGCCTGCTCGGCCATCACCTTCGCGATGCCGAAGTCGAGGATCTTCACGAAGGCGCTCGGGCCACGCGGATCGCCGATGACGAAGAGGTTCGCAGGCTTGATGTCGCGGTGAGCGATGTTCTTTGCGTGCGCGACCTCGAGGGCGCTCGCCACCGACTCGAGCATCGCGAGGATGTCGAAGATCGTGCGCGGCGGCATGTGCTGCTCGCGCTCGAGGTAGAGGATGCGGTCGAGCGGTCGGCCCTCGAGCCACTCGAGCACCATGAACGGGATCTGATCGTTGGTGCGCGGCGCGGTGAGTGTCCCGACGTCGCGGGCCTGCACGATGGCGGCGGTGCGCGTCGAGAGCTCCTGCATCAGGCGGCCCTCTTGGATGAACCCCTTCAGCAGCTCGTCGCGCATCTGCGCGGGGACCCCGGCAAGCGCGTTGAAGCACTTCAGGGCGACGGGCTGCTTCCAGATGAGGTGCTCGGCCTTGTAGACGACGCTGAAACCACCTTCGCCGATCACGGCGTCGACGCGGTAACGGCCGTCGATCGTCGTGCCGACGATTCCGAGCGGATCGGGGGAGGCGGTCATGTCGTCAACATCCTATCCGCACTCGTCGCGGCGTTCCGAAGGTTTGGTGTCGATCACGGCGGGCGCGGGCGAGGTCGAATCGCAAACGCTCGCCGAAGGCGCAGTGCCGAGCAAGATACCCCGGTCGGCATAGTCGGCCAGAACACGGGCGAGATCGCCCAGCAGCTCGGGCGCTAGCGCGACGTTCGCACGTTCGCACGCACCGACGATGGCATCCCGCAGGATTCGCCGATCGAGCAAGCGCTCGACTACATCCGCGACGAGGCTCGAGAGCTCGAGGGTCCGAAGCTCATGAGCGGCATCCCGATAGACGAGGAGAGCCGTTGGTCGCGCGGGCAACGTTCGGGCACCCGCCGCGAGCTCGTGAACCGGGTGCCCGTACCGGGAGAGGCGCACGGATTCGTCGAAATAGACCGGCCCTTCGAGCTCCAATTTCGCTTCGATCGTGGCGCGATCCGGCGCGGCGGGAGGGCGCAGCGCCGCCGCGGACTCGAACGCGACGAGCTCGTGACGAGCGAGCTCCGCCGCGAAAGGGGGAACGGAAACATCCGCTTCCCAGCGCGGGCCGATGAACCTGACGAACTCGAAAGGTACGTCGCGCAGGTAATGGGACGACGGCAACGCGTCGGCGACGAACGCGTCGATGTCCGCGTCGAAGCGATCGCCGAGGAGCTCGTGCGTCCTCGGCAGCTCGCTTTGGATGACGCTCCGCAGCGTGCCGCGAACCAGGTGGCGGTACACGAACCAAGCCTGGTCGTCGATCGCGGCGAGGCTCTCGGCGTCGCGTGTTTGGAGCCCCCTGCCCTCGATCGAACCCACTCGATCCGCTGCACGCTCCTGCATCGCTTGCGGCTCGGTGATCGAGGCGACGACGATCTCGTACAGAGGGGCGAGCCGCGCGCTCGGCGCCTTCGCCCGGCGCCGTACCTCGCGCTGCACGACGGCGCCTGACCGCTTCGCGAGAGCGCGATCGTAGATCGCTCGTACGCGCCTGAGCTCGACGAGCAACGTGTCGAGCGGCGGAACGTGGCTGTCGCGCTCGAGAATGACAGGGACCGGGCCGATGGCTTCGATGACGTGCTCGAGGAGCGCGAGCACACCCGGCGGCGCGTCGGCGCCGTGGGTGTCGATGATCCGCCCGTGCTGCGGCCGATATTCGTGTCCCGCGACATGAATTTGCACGACGCGGTCGAGCGGCAGCGCGTCGATGAACGCCTCGGCGTCGAAGCCGAAGTTCTTCGCGTTCACATAGACGTTGTTCACGTCGAGGAGCAGGCCGACGTCGGCCTCTTCGGCGATGGTGCGGATGAAGTCCGCTTCGTTCATCTCGGAAGCGCCGGGCCGCACGTAATACGAGATGTTCTCGATCGCGAGGGGACAGCCGAGCCTGTCGCGCATCTGCCGCGCGCGATCCACGACGTGCGTCACCGCCTCTTCGAGGAAGGGGATCGGCAAGAGATCGTGCACGAGCTTGCCGTTTGCGCCGCCGAAGCAAAGGTGGTCCGAGTGAAAAGGCGCGCCGACGTCACGCACGAAGGCCGCGAGGCTTCGCACGTAGGAATCGTCGAACGGGTCGAGCCCACCGAGCGACATCGTGAGCCCGTGCGACAAGATCGGGACAGCTTCCCGGATCTCCGAGAGCGCAGCGGGGATGTAGCCGCCGCGCCGCATGTAGTTCTCCGGGCAGACCTCGAAGAAGTCGACCGGTAGCGCGGGGGCTTCGCCGCGCACGGACGCGAGGACGTCCTCGAGGAAGGACCAACGCAGGCCGAGCCCAACGCCGCCGCGCGGCGCATTCGTCGATCCGTTCGAGGACGTCGTCGTCACTGCCGCGTCCGTTTCAGGCCGTCATCCGCAGGATCCCTCACCGCAGGATGCGGCGGCGCCGGGCTTCTTCGCGCCCTTCTTGGTTCCGGTCGCGGCCGCAGGCTTCTTCGCCGGAGCCGGCCCGCTGGCGGGCGTCGCAGAGGCTTTCGCCGTCCCCGAAGCCGAGGCAGGAGCCGCTGCAGCAGCGGAAGCAGAGCCCGACGCAGCGGCGGTCGCCGTCTCCGCGGGCGCAGTCGTGTCGGACGCAGCCTCACCCGTCGTCTCCGCGATGTCTTGTTCCGCAGCGGTCGCCGTCGCCTCCGCCTTCGGCTCGCTCTCGACCTCCGTCGAGTTCACCGGCGTCTGCGAGCTGCTGCAGCCGGCGACCACCGCGACGGCACCGAGGCTCAACGTGCCGAGGGTCGCGAGGGTTTCGGAGATCGTCTTCAAGTTCAACATGGCAAGTCCTTCCAGCGGTTTCGAGGGGATGAGACCCATACTATCCCCCCGAGGTACCGGCTCTACGTTTTCAGCCAGCGGGTAGTTTCAGGTCACTTCGATGGTTTCGACGGCCCCGCGGAAACGGACGCACCGGCCGATGCAGATGGCCCCGCGGATGCGCTCGCAGCGGCCGAAGGCTCCGCGGTAGGCGCCATGGGCACCGCGTCGGCGGTCATCGGCGCAGCCGCCGTGCCGCCCTCGGGCATCAATCGAAGCTCGAATTCCACCTGCGCCTCTTTGGCGACCTTGGAGCCGAGCGCATCGAGCGTCTTCGCTGCGAGCTTTCCGAAGCCTTCGCGAGGCCGAACGTCGTGCTCGGCGAGCCCCACGCCGAATGGGGAGACCGTCTTCAGCCGCAGCTCGCTGATCTTGTCTCCGTCCATTTTGAACGTCGCCTGCATATCGACCGTCTTTTTGGTCGTTCGCTTGTGCAGGAGAAAGTCGCCCTTCGCCTTGAAGGTCACGGTGCGCTCGGCGCCCTGAAGCTTGGTGAGGTCCTTCTCGCTGAGGCCCTCGATGCTGTCGATCTTGAACTCGACGCGGCTGTTCTCCTTGCGGTCTTTCTCCGGCGCGCTCTCGTCGATCTCGAGCCACTGGCGGGCGTGTTGGTTCTGCTTCGGGTGCTCTTGCTCCGCCTTGAAGTTGCCCTCGTCGTCCTTCACGGTCTGGTAGAGCTTCAGCTTGTCGATATCGACGACGATGTTGCCGGTCGTCTGCGACAGATCCTTCGGATCGATGAAAATCGAGCCTGAAACGGCTTGGATCGCCTTGCCGCGGATCTTCTCGTCCGGCGCATCCATGTTGAAGCCGACCATGCTCGCGCCGGTGTCGACGCCGTACGGCTTCGCGTCCTTCGTCTTCGCAGAGCTCGCGCCGAGCGCGCTTCCGCTCGCTTCGGGGGCGAGCTTCGTTTCGTCGCCACAGCCCGACAGCGCGCCGACCGTCAATAACGCACCGAGCAGCAACCAACACCTTCGCATGGTCGATCTCCTTGGCTTTCGGTCTCGTTCCCCGACAACCCGAGCCCGTTCCACCGGCCAACGATACGCGCGAGCCTCGATCTGGTTCGCAGGAAAATGTACACGAGTGAGCTTGTGTACCAAGCCGTCACGTGCCATGCGTCACGCATCCGGATGATCCGCGGCTTCGCAGCGCTGTGTGCGGCAGTCGTCTTGATGACGGCCTCGTGCAAGACGGACAAAGAGTGCCGCGAGTCTTGTTTCTGCTCGCTGCGCGGAGCGTGCGCGGCCAAGGGCAACGAGTGCAAGGCGACGGAGAAGGAGCACTGCCTCGAGTCGCAGGTCTGCGCGACGATGGGCCACTGCACGCCCCAAGACGGCAAGTGCGTCGCCGCCTCGGACACGGACTGTCAGCGCTCGGAGCTGTGCACCAAGGCGGGGCGTTGCACGATGAAGGCGGGGCGCTGCACCCGTTGAGAGCGCGCGCGGCTCACTGAAGCTTCCACGACACCCACGCGCCCGTCGCCCAGTCGTCGGCGGGATCTCGGAACGCGCCGATGTACGAAGCCTCGGCGTCGAAGAAGCCGTCGTCGGGGGGCGCTGCCGCGCCGTCGACGAGCGGCTCCGCCGGCGCGAGCGCGAGCGTCTCCATATCGTTGCAGCCGGGGATGTTCGGATCGTCGAACGAGTTTTGATTCGCGGCGTCGTTCAAGAACGCGATCTCGTCGAAGAGCCCGTCGTCGTCGTTGTACGGAGCCCCGCCCATTTCGTCGTAGGCGAGCAACGTGTTGCCGAAGAAACGCGAGCTCCGGATCTCGATCGACGCGCTCCCCGCGTCGCGCAGATCGACGCCGGCCTCGAACCCGGAGACGAACGCGTTCAGCAAATGTGCCTGCGTGTTCTTCCGGAGGAGCGCGCCGTATTGCTGGCCCATCGTGTAGTTCTGGCCGCAAAGCGTGATGTTGTAGAGCGTCGGTTCGCTGAGCGGCGTGTTCGCAGAGCCGGCCGCGTCGTTGTCGCCTTCGAGGCCGTTCATGTCGCCGGGCATCGGAAAACTCGGATCCTGCTGCACGACGACGAATTGGAGCCGGCCGCCGTAGCCGTTGTCCCAATCGATGCCGTCGTCGCCCGGCGCCTGGCAAAGCAGGTACTTCGCGTCGACCGTACCCCCAAAGAACTCGAAGCAATCATCGGTCGTCTGCCTCACCATGATGTGATCGATCGACGTGCCACGCCCGACGCCCGCGAGCGTGAGACCATTGAGCTCGTTGTTCGGTGCAATGGCTTTGCCGCCGTATTCGATCCGCACATAGCGAAGCGATCCGCTGGAGTCCTCGGCGTCGTCTCCGCCGTATGCGGCATTCGCCGTGTCCAGAATGCCTTCGACCTGGCCTTGAGTCGGATTGCCGTTCGCGTCGCGCTGATTGATCGGCGCACGGCCGAGGATCACCACGCCGCCCCAATCACCCGGATCTGCGAACTCGCCGCCGGCGCTGGTGAACACGATGGGACGGTCCGCGGTGCCATTGGCGATGATCTGCGCCCCGGGCATCACCACGAGCGCCGCTCCGGTCGTCTTGTCGCCGAAGATCGTCGTGCCTGCCTCGACCGTGATCTTCGCGCCGGGCTCGACGAAGACTTCGCCCGTCAGCTTGTAGGTTCGGTCGCAGGACAGCGTCACGTCCGCGGTGATCTCGCCTTCGACCGTGACGACAGGTTTTTGGTCCGCGGGCGCGTCGCAGCCCATTGCGCCGCCGCCCGAGCCTCCGGAGCCGCCTTCGTCGCCACCGCCGTTCGTGACGCCTCCGCCGTTCACGCCACCGCCGCTGTCGGATCCTCCGTCGCCGCGGACGCTGTAGTCCTCGGTGCCGAGGATTTGATTGCAACCGAGCGCAAGAAGGGCTGCAGCTGCGAGCCTGGTGCTCACGGAAACACCCCCTTTAGCGACATGAACGCGGGCCCGACACGCACCTCGAAACCAGCCGTGGGGTCGTCGTCGGATCTCGTCGCGCCGATGCCGATCAAGGTCGCGCCGAGGACCGCACCGACACCACCGATGACGAAGCTGGCCGTGGAGACGTCGCCGAACCTGTGCATCGCGTCGATGTCCTCTTCGCTTCCGGGCGGGCAGAGCTTGTTGGTGCAGATGGCATCGAGGTCGGATTGCTTCGAGAGCGTGAGGCCGCCGAAGACCGCCCCGCGCAACCGGCCCACGCCACCGACGCCGAGGGACACGGCACCGCCGACAACCAGCGGGCTCGTGCCTCGCTCGCGGGCGACGAACGGCGGTGAGCCCGGACCAGGGTGCGTACCGACCTCGGTGGGCGCGTTCGGCTCCTGCGTCGCGGGAGGCGGCGTCGGATCCGGCTCGAGCTTGATGGTCAATCGCTCACTCTTGCCGGCCGCGAGGGTGACCTCGGCTTTGCCCTTCAAGAATCCCGGCGCGCTCACCTCGATGAGGTGTTTGCCGGGATCGGCAGGCCTGTCGACACCGATGAGCACCGAGGGCACCGGGTCGCCGTTGTCGGTGACGACGAGCTCCGCGCTCGGCGGTGCATCGATCACGAGGTGCAGTCGGCCGAGCTTCTTCAGCGCATCGGGGAGTAGCTTGCGGGCCCGCTTCTGCGCGTCGACGAATTTGTCGGGCGCGTCCGCGGCCAGGGTCTCGCGCGCGACGAGCTGCAGATTTTCTGTCCCGGCGACGATCTTCCCGAGCGCGAGCTGGCATTCGCCGAGCGGTACGAGGATCGTCGGCGCCCGATAGAGCTGTTTCGCGCGCCCGAGCTTGTCGACTGCCTCTCCGCAGCGACCTTCGCGCGCCGCGACGACGCCCTCTTGGCCGAGCGCACGCGCCGCGGCGATCGCGGATTCGTCCTGCGCGGCGGCCGTCGACGCAATGGAAACGACGAGCGCGAAGAGCGTCGTCGTTGCTGAGCGTCGCGTGCGCATGAGACGTCGTGCGACATGAGAGGCGAACATTGCAAACGTCGCGCAATGTCCTTGTGACGATTCGGTGGCTTCGGCATCGGGTGCGCGAACGTCGACTAAGCTTCCGCGCTCATGGTGGCCACGCGCCTGCATTCGGGCGAGCACCTCGGCCGATACGAGCTCCTCACGCCCATCGCGCAGGGCGGAATGGGCGCCGTTTGGGCTGCGCGTCAGGTCGGGCAACACGGGTTCCGAAAGACCGTCGCGATCAAGACGCTCCTTCCCGGGCTCAGCGAAGACGCGACCTTCGAGAAGATGTTTCTCACCGAGGCGCGCGTGGTGATGCGCCTGCACCACCCGAACGTCGTGCAGGTGCTCGATCTCGGAGAAGAACAGGGCGTCCTTTTTCAGGTGATGGAATGGATCGACGGCGAGTCGGTCTCCACGCTGCTCAAGGTCACCGAGCGAGACGGCGTGCGCATCCCGATCCGACTCGCAGCGTTCATTTGCATACAGGCCGCGCTCGGATTGCACGCGGCCCACGAGGCGACCGACGACGACGACCAGCCGTTCGGGATCGTGCATCGCGACGTATCGCCGCAGAACGTCATGGTCACGTACGACGGACACGTCAAAGTCGTCGACTTCGGTGTTGCGAAGAGCTCCGTCGACGGCGCAGCAACCGGCACCGGCGAGTTTCTCAAAGGCAAGGTCCCGTACATGGCGCCGGAGCAAGCATCCGGCGAGCGTATCGACCGCAGGACCGATGTCTTTTCCCTCGGAACGCTGCTCTACCGGCTCACGACCGGCACGCACCCCTTCCTCGGCGACAATCAGATCGTCACGCTCAACAACGTCCTCGCGTGCCGTCCTGCGCCGCCGAAGGAGCGTGTCGCCGACTTCCCCGATGCGCTCGAAGCCATCATCCTTCGCTGCCTCCAAAAGGATCGCGACCTTCGTTTCTCCGATATGGCAGAGGTAGCCGCGGCGCTCGAGACTGCCATTGCGACGACCGATGCGCCGGTCGGCGAGCGCGAGCTCGCGACGTTCGTGCGGACGCAGCTCTCCGAGCACCGCGTCGCGCGGCGTGCAGCCATGCGACAAGCGGGTCGCGCGCTCGGCTGGGCGTCGAGCACGAGCGACTCGTTGCCGCGGTTCTCCGATGCACCGGCATCCGGCGAAACGATGACGCCGAGCGGAACAGGGCCTGGAATCGGCTCGTTCACGCCGCCGTCGAATGCGCCCGTCACGCTCCGCTACTCGGCGACGCCCTCGGCCTCGAACGTGCGGCCGTGGCTTTCGTCGAGCCCCGACTCGAAGACCCAGCTCACGTACGTCCATCCACCGTCGCACACGCGAAGGCGTACGGCGTTCATCGCGGTCGCACTCGTCGCGATCGCGTCTGCGGGTGTCGCTGCATTCCTCTCAATGGGCCGCAACGAGGATCCCGCACGGCAGACTGCTCGCGCGAGCGAGCCTCCCCGCGCCGCACCACCCTCGGAGCCCTCAGCGAATCCGGGCGCGCCCCAAGCTTCGATAGGCACGACCGAAACAACCGCACCCGCGAGCGCATCGTCGCCACCCACCGAGCCGTCGAGCCCACCGGTCACGAAGCGCCCCATCGGCCCGGCACCGATCCGCCCCAAACCGACGCCGACAACGACGCCAGCCGAGCCCAGCACCGCCCCCGACTTGGGCTTCTGAGCATCGCGAAAAACACCAAAGGCGCCGCGGGCGGGGAAGAAACGGGATTTGAAAATCCCTCTTCTTCCTCTCTCTTCCCTTGGCGCCCTTGGCGACCCCTCTCTCTCGGGGTCATCCAGCGAAGACGACGCTCAGCTGACGGCCGACTCCTGACCGCCTGCGGCCCCGCCGCCGATCAGCACCTCGGGCTCCGCCTCGAGAGCGGCAGCGAGCACTTGGCGCATATCCTCGGCGAGGACGAACTCCATCTCGTTTTTGGCCTCGGCCGGCACATCGTCGATGTCGCGCTCGTTGTCCTTCGGAAGGATCACGCGCTTGAGACCGGCGCGATGTGCGGCGAGCACCTTCGCTTTGATTCCGCCGACCGGGAGCACGCGCCCACGCAGCGTGCACTCACCCGTCTTCGCCGTGTCGCTCCGGACCTTTCGTCCGGTGAGGAGCGACGCGAGCGCCGTGAAGATCGTCACGCCTGCGCTGGGCCCGTCCTTCGGGACGGCGCCGGCCGGGACGTGGAGGTGGAGATCGGCGTCCTCGAGCACCTCGGCCTTGAACCCGAGCTCGTCCGCGTGGCTCTTCACGTACGTGAGGGCCGCGCGAGCCGACTCTTTCATGACGTCGCCGAGCTGACCGGTGATCTCGAGGCGACCTTTGCCCTTCATGCGAGACGTCTCGATGAAGAGGATGTCGCCGCCGACCGGCGTCCACGCAAGCCCCGTCGCGACGCCCGGGACGCTCGTGCGCTCCGCGACCTCGCTCCGGAACTTCGGCTTGCCGAGGATCCGCTCGACGGATGCTTCGTCGATCTTCACGTCGATCGGCGTCTCGTCCGTGTGCCGCGCGACCTCGAGAGCCACGTTGCGTGCGACGCGGCCGATCTCGCGATCGAGCTGCCGAACGCCGGCTTCACGCGTGTACTTCGTGATGATGCTGGAGAGCGCGGCGTCGCTGACGGCGACCGCACCTTCCGGGATGCCCGCTTCCTTCAATCGCTTCGGCACCAGGTGCTTCTTCGCGATCGCTTGCTTCTCCGGCGGGGTGTAGCCCGTGAGCTCGACGATCTCGAGGCGGTCGCGAAGCGGCGCGCTGAGCGTATCGAGCGTGTTGGCCGTGCAGAGGAACAAGACCTCCGACAGGTCGAACGGGATCTCGAGGTAGTGATCGGTGAACGTCTTGTTCTGCTCCGGGTCGAGGACCTCGAGCAGCGCGTTCTCCGCGGCGCCGCCCCAGTGCTGGGAAAGCTTGTCGATCTCGTCGAGCAGCATGACCGGGTTCTTCACCTTGGCCTTGCGCAGACCATGGAGAATGCGACCGGGGATTGCGCCGACGTACGTGCGTCGGTGCCCGCGAACCTCCGCCTCGTCTCGGACACCGCCGAGCGCGACGCGGACGTAGGGCCGACCGGTCGCATCCGCGATGGATTGACCGAGCGACGTCTTGCCGACGCCGGGGGGCCCAACGAGGCACAAGATCGTTCCCTTCTCGCTCTTCGAGAGCTTGCGCACCGCCATGTGCTCGAGGATCCGCTTCTTCACGTCCTCGAGGCCGGTGTGGTCCTCGTCGAGCTTCGCCGAGATCCGATCGATGTCCTCGCTCACGCCGGCGCGATCTTCCCAGGGCAGCGCCGCGATCCACTCGAGGTACGTCTTGATGACGGTCGCTTCCGCGCCTTGGCCACCCGTCTGCTCGAGACGACCGAGCTCGCGCTCGACGACCTCTCGGGCTTCATCGGTGAGCTTTGCGTTCTCGAGCTTGTCGCGGAGCTTGTCGGAGTCGTTGCCCTTCTCGTCGCCGAGCTCGCGGCGGATGGCCTTGAGCTGCTCGCGGAGCAGGTGCTCGCGCTGGTTTTTGCCGATCTCGCGACGAACGTCCTCGCCGATCTTCTGGCGAAGCTCGCTCATCTCTTTTTGCTCGACCACGAACCCGAGGACCTTCCGCAAGCGCTCGGGCACGTCGAGCGTGACGAGCACCTCGAGCGAAGCCGGGGTCTCGAGACCGAGGATCGACGAGACCTTGTCTGCGAAAGCCGCGGGCCGCTCGACCAGGCGAAGCGCTTCTTCGGCCTGCGACGAGCGCGGACCTTGTTCGCGGATCACCGACTCGAGCTCTTCGGCGAGGACACGCGCTTCTTTCACGTCGGCGCGCTCGTCCGCGAGCGGGTGCCCCTCGACACGGAGGAACGGCTCGTAGGTGGTCACACGATCGACCGCGAAGCGGCCGAGGCCCTCGACCGTGATGCGCAGTGCATCGGAGCCGGGTACGCGAAGAACCTGAGACAAGCGGGCAATCGTACCGACATCGTGGAAGTCGGCCGGCACCGGGTCTTCGACGCGCGGATCTCGCTGCGTCACGACACCGAACAAAGAGCCGACCTTGAGGCTTTGAATGAGCGCGAGGCTGCGCGGCCGCCCGACCGTAAGCGTGAGTCCTCCCTCGGGAAGCAGCACGCCCGAGCGGAGCGGCAGAAGGGGAAACGGGGATTCAGGAAACGTTCGCTGGTTCATGGAGGCTCGGTTGTTTTCGTTGAGAGCGCGCAGCGGGTGAGGCTGCGCCGGCCGTTCGCACTCGGGCCTTTGGAAAAGCCGTCGGCGAGGTAAGCAATGCGCTCGTCAAGGAGTCGTGAAGGCCGTACGATGAGCGATGAACGGAACGTAATTCCGTTCATCGCTCCGTCAATCGTTTACCCCGCGTCCGCTTTCAGCGGACCAAGTCGTTTACCCCGCGTCCGCTTTCAGCGGACCCTCGACCAGCCTTTTATGAAGAAGTCCGTGGATCCGCGTTCGGCAGGCGACGAAGAGGTCGAGCGGACGACCGCGCCGGGTGAGCCGCCTCGGAGGCAGCGCATCCTGCAAGCAGCCGAGCGCCTGTTCCTTCACTACGGCCCGGCGAAGACGACCATTGCGGACATCGCCCGGGCGAGCGGGATTGGCGTCGGCACGGTGTACCTGGAGTTTGGCTCGAAGGAGCAGCTCGTCGAGCAACTAGCGTCGGAAAAATCACGAATCGTCGCTGATCGGATGAGAGCCGCCGCGACGAAGGCCGGACCATCCGCGCAGAACCGGCTGCGCGCCGCGCTGGTGGCACGCATCGTCGCCCTGCTCGATTTCAAGAACGAGGGCCTGCACGGCTGCGACCTCGCCCGCTGCATGTCGTCCAAAACGGACTTCGAGCTGGGGGAAGAGCCGCGCGCCGTTCTGCGCGAAATCGTTCGCGATGGCGCAGCCGCAGGGCAGCTCGACGCGAGCGATCCCGAGGAGGTCATCGGGACGATCGAGCTCGCGTTCGGATGTTTGTCGCCGCCTTTTCTTTATCGATTCGAACGCCAGGTGGCGGAGGAAAAGGCCGCTCGATTGGCAATGGTGGTAGTCGGCGGTCTCAACAGTCGAGCCGGTCGCCCGACGCGGGGATGAACACCTCGCCGAAGCCGCGGTCACCGAGCTTGTCCTTGAGCACGCGCTGCGGCTGGATGTCGCCGTGCACGAGGAAGATCTTCTCGAGCTTCCCGCGCTCTTTGCATTTATCCGCATAGTCCAGAAGGTCGCGCTGATCCGCGTGCGCGGAGAAGCCGTTCAACACCACGACGTCGCAGCGGCGCTCGCGCTCGACGCCGAAGATCCGCACGCGGAGCTTCTTCTCGACGAGACGGCGACCGAGCGTGTGCTGCGCTTGGTACCCCACGATGAGCACGGTGTTCTTCGGATCGCCGATCGCTTCACGCAGGTGATGGAGCACGCGACCCGCCTCGCACATTCCGCTGGCCGAGATGATGATCGCCGGATCGGACGAGGCCGAGATGCGCTTCGACGCGTCGCGATCTTCGACGTACGCGAGATCGGCGAAGTCGAAAGGCGAGTCGTTGCCGCGCATCAACGCGCGGGTCTCCGCGTCGTAACACTCGGGGTGCAGCTTGAAGACGTCGGTGATGCGAACGGTGAGCGGCGAATCGACGTAGACGGGTACGTGGGGGATCGCGCCCTTCTTCTTCAGCTTCTTCAGCGCGAAGACGACCTCTTGCGCGCGCTCCAGCGCGAACGACGGAATGATGAGCTTGCCGCCGCGCTTGATCGTCGTGTTGACGACACGCGCGAGGTCCTCGTCCATCTTGTGGCGATCGTCATGCAATCGATCGCCGTAGGTGCTCTCCGTCACGAGCACGTCGGTTCCTTCGGGAACCTCCGGATCACCGAGGATCGGACGGTCCGCACGCCCGAGATCGCCGGTGAAGACGATTCGCTTCTTCTGCCCCTCTTCCTCCACGTCGAGGACGCACACCGCACTGCCGAGCACGTGCCCCGCGTCGTAAAACGTAAGCTCCACCCCGGGCGCGATCGGCACCGTCGTGTGGTAGGGCACGGCGATCATCTTCTCGATCGCTTTGACGACGTCGTCGTCGGTGTACAGCGCCTCGATCACCTCGTCGTGCCCGTCGCGCTTCGCCTGCTTGTTCAAGAAGCGCGCGTCCGACTCTTGGATCGCCGCGGCGTCGCGCAGCATCACCGTGCAGAGCGAGCGCGTCGCCGGCGTCGCGTACACCGCGCCGCGAAAGCCCTCCTTGTAAAGCAGCGGCAGCGTCCCCGAATGATCGATGTGCGCGTGCGAGAGCACGACTGCTTTGATCTCTCGAATGGGAGCCTGAAAATGTCGGTTCTTCTCGAGCGACTCGCGCCGCGTGCCTTGAAAGAGGCCGCAGTCGAGCAGGATGTTTCCCCCGCGGGTCCGCACGAGATGCATCGAGCCGGTCACCGTCTGCGCGGCACCGATGAACTGGATCTCCATAGACCGAGGAGGATACGGCTAGTTCTCGACGAAATCAGCGAGCGCGATTCCGCTACACGCCGCGCACCCTAGCGGGGTGAGGGTGCGCGGCGCTCCGCGGAATTCCCCGCTCTCTGCTCGATCTGATTCGTTTGTTCTGGTCGAGAATCAAAGATTCTCGACGTGAACCGCGGGGACGATCGTGCGCGGGTCGTCCGTCATCACGCCGTCGGCACCTGCGGCGACCGTCGCAATGGCCAAACGCGGATCGTTGATGACCCAGAAGTCCACCCGGTAGCCGAGCGCCTGCAGCCTTCGAATCACGCGCGGGCGCGCGAGCCGCACACCGCTGATCTCCACGGGCAACTGGATGTGATCGCCCGCGGGACGCACGGCACGCGGGGCCCACGCCGGAAGGGCGAGCGCGCGTAGCGCTTCACCCCGCGCGAGGCCCGTCCTGCCTCGATATCCCAGCAAGCGAATCGCGCGCGTCACGTCGTCGTGAAAGCTCGTGAGCAGGACGCGGTCGCTCGCTTCGGCGCGCTCGACGACGCGAAGGACCGAATCGACGGCACGGTGGGTCTTGATGTCGATGTTGAATCGCACGTCCCCGAAGGCAGCCAGCGCCTCTTCCAGCGTCGGAGCGCGGTAGCTCGAATCCGAGATGCCGGCGCCGCGCCGGTCGCGGAACCCGAAGCCGACATTCCACCGCTGCACTTCCTCTAGCGAGCACTCCGCGACCGCTCGGCGGGCGCACGCCATTCGCGCGCCGGTATCGTCGTGATGGATCACGACGTGCCCGTCCGAGGTCACGTGAACGTCGGTCTCGATCGCGTCCGCGCCGAGCTCCAGCGCGCGCTGAAAGGCTTCGAGCGTGTTCTCGGGAAGCTCGATCGATGCACCGCGATGTCCGTAGACGATTGCGGTCAATTGCAGCCTGCAGGCTCGAGCGAAGAGATCCATTCGCGAACCAGCGCCAGGCCTTCCGCGTGGACGATCTTCGATCCGAGCGGCGGCATTCGTTGATCGATTTCGGTCGAGCCCATTCGACAGACCATCACGGAGCTGTCGGGATCGCCCGGCACGACATCGTAGGTGTTGCCGCACGTTGCACCGCCGGCGCTCGTCGGGATCTTGCAGACACCCCACGTCGCAGGGTCACTCGAAGGATCCGTCGCGTGGAAGTCGAGCTCGAGATCGCTCTGCGTCGCGCTTCCACCTTGGCGGTGGCACGACGAGCAATTCGCATCGAAATACGAGCGTGCGCGCAACGAGACGTCGGCGCTCTCGTCGGACGGGTCGACGAGCCGTTCGCGCTCGGAGGCAGCTGGAGGGTCCGTGTCGAGCAAGCCCAATGAAGCGAAGTATTCGAGCTGATTCTTCGGCGCGTCGCCGTGGTCGTAATCGCGATCGAGCTGCCGCGTCTTCGGTCCGAGCGGCCCGACGATCGCTTCACCCGCATCGTCGTCCACGTGATGGCAATCGGCGCACTCGTTCGTATTGGGGACGCGGTACTCGTTGTGCACCGTCTGCCCATTCGCATCGACGAAATCGATGCCGATGAACTTGCCGCCGACCTCGCGAACCGCCTCCGTCTGCTCTTCGTTCCAGACGTAAGTGTGGGCCGTCCAACCCTCCGGCTCGTGCCACAGAAGGCGCGTCTCGAGCAGACGTCGCGCCCCCTCCGGGGCGGCTAGATCGTCCGCATACGCGAAGGTCTTCACGAGGACCGTCCCGACCGGGAAGTCCCAAATGTCGTCGCCCACGTATCCGATCTTCTGATCCTTGGGGACGTACACGAAGCGCCACTTCAATGCGTAATCGGAGAACAGCGGCGCGATGACGTCGTAGGCAACGAGATCGTCGGCCGGCGTTTGCCCGAGCGCGTCCGCGAACAAATGCCAATCCGAGAGGTTGTCGTACGGCGCGCCGAACTCGGCCGGCGTGACGAGGACGGGATCCTCGGGCGGAGGGTCGGTGTCGGTCGAATCGCACGAAGCCCCGCCGACCACGACACAAACCAAGAAAGAGAAACGACCGATACGCATGACGACCCAACCTGCTTAGCGCGGGATTCTCAAACCGTCTTCGGGGACGGGCAGACCACTCGGAACCTCGTCCGGCCGATCCGGCTCTTTGGACCGATCCATCAGCGCTTTGCGCAAGAAGAGCGCGACGAGATCGACCTCGTCCCAAGTGAGGACACGGCCCTCGCCGTGCGACGCGGCGACGTCGGCCTCGAGCCATACGGCATCGTTGAGATCGACGACGCGACCGTCGTGGAAAAATGGCCCTGTTTCGCGGAGATTGCGGAGCGTCGGAACACGGAATGCATTCGCGTCGGCCGGTTCCCCGGTCACCGCCATGCGCCCGTCGTCGCTCGATTCGACGCGCATCGCGTATTCGTTCGACTCGAACAGCGGCGGCACGTGACAACCGGCGCACCCCGCCTCCGCAAACAGCTCCATTCCTTGGATCTGCTCGTCGCTGAGCGCGCCCTCGTCACCGGCAACGTAGCGGTCGTACGGGGCGCGGCTCGACACCAACGTGCGCTCGAATGCGGCGAGCGCCTTCGCGATGTTCTCGGGGACGATGGGCTGCGCCTCCCCCGGGAACGCCTCGTCGAACATCTCGACGTATTCGGGGATCTCGCGAATGCGGGTGGCCGCGTCGCTCGGATCCAGATCGAGCTCCGGCTCCGCTTTCAATGGCTCGAGCGCCTGTGCCTCGAGTGACTTTGCGCGGCCGTCCCAGAAGAATTCGCTGCGGAACGCTGCATTCCAGATCGTCTGCGCGTTACGCGTCGTCATGTTCGGGCCGGTGCGGCCGGGGCCGGTCGGCCCTTCGCCGTCGACGCCGACCGACACGACCAATCCGTCGGACATGCCCCATTGTTCGCTGTGACACGTCGCACACGCGGTCAATTTGTCGCGGCTGAGAATGGGATCGTAGAAGAGCAATCGACCGAGCCCGACTTTGGCATCGGAGCTCGGGTTGTCGATTGGATCGACGACGGCGGGGAACGGCTCGTACGCCCACGGAATGGGCGGTCCGTCGTAGGGCTCCGGCCCCGTCTCGCCGTCGTCGCTCGACTCACACGCGGCTGCGCTCATCGCAGTCGACACCACTGCGGCGAACCTCAGAGCAGCCCATCCGAACGCCCGAAGGCGGAAGGACGCGCGCGGGAAGAACACACCACCCATCACTTCGATACCTTCAGGGCAGGACGATGGCGGGGAGCGGATCCTTGTCGCAGAGGTGCGGCGTGGGATCCGTCGTGTGCTCGGCCTGGTTGGCGATGTTCTGCACGCCGTGGATGTTACGGAACGTCGGCGGCTGCATGCTGAGGCAGAGCTCCGCGCTGCCCGGCATCTTCTCCACGCCGTCGAAGAGCACGTCCTCGAGCGGCACGACGTCGATCAGATCGATCGGCTCGTGCGGAGCCGTGCCGTTGTTGGTGAAGGTGTTCGCGTAGATGTACGTGTCCTCCGAATCCGGATCGTGATCCGGATCCGGCTCGCCCGGCGGAATGAGGACGGCGAGCGTCTCCATCGACACCACGACGATGCCGACGGTGTCGTTGTCGTGGATGTTGTTGTCGTGGACGTGCGTCACGTCGGCCGCGAGGATGAGCACGCCGATCCCGGGCGGGACGGCGGCGACCGTGGTGCCGGGCTCGCCGAAGTTGTCGCGGTTGTTCTCGTAGATCTCGTTGTCGTGCACGTCGCAGCGAATGCCGTCCTTCTTGTCGAGGTTCGGAAGCGCGAACACGAGAATGCCGGCAGCGTTGTCGTAGGCGCGATTGCCGTAGACCTCCGCGTCGGTGGAGTTTTCGATCTCGATGCCGGCCACGTTGCCGTGGACGTCGTTGTTGCGAACGATGATGTTCGTCGATTGGCCGACGTACGCGCCGGCGTCCGCAGCGCCGACGATCTCGCAGTCCTCGATGAGCACGTTGGAGCTCGAGACGGGGTAGACGGCGTACGCGCCGTTGTCCTCGGACGAGCCTGCGTCCCAGAACACCTTCAGGTTGCGGAAGACGACACCGTCGACGCCCGTCGCGACGATCCCGTTGCCGGGGCTGTTCTTCACGCTGAGGTTCTCGACGGTGAAGCCGTCGGCGGTCGCCGTCAGGCCGTCGTCGCCGCCCATCTGCCCGGCGAAATCGAGGACCACCTCGTCGCGCGTCGCGCCGATACCACGAATCGTGAGATCGGTCGTGTTGACCTGGATCTCGTTGTTGAAGCTGTACGTGCCCGGGCACATGCACACGGTGGAGCCCGACTCGGCCTCGATCAGCGCCGTCTGCACATAGCTCGTGTCGTCCTGGCTGGGCGCAACGAGGACGCTACAGCCGGTCGTGTCCACGCCTTCTCCGCAAAGCAGCGCGTCCCCGCCGCCTCCACCTCCTGAGCCGCCGGCGGAGGAGGCGCCGGTGCCGGTGTCGTCGCCACAGCCGGCTGCGAGCGGCAGCGCGAGCACGGGTACAGATGCCAGGAGAATCGAGGAAAGCAGAAGTCGGTGCGTGCGCATGAGGTCCGCGAGTCTACCATGCCGCCCACGAGAGGCTTCTTTATCCATGGCGACCATTCTCATTGTCGGGGCAGGCATGATGGGCAGTGCGCTCGCGGTGCCCATCGCAGATCGCGGCCACACCGTCCGAATCGTCGGTAGCCCGCTCGACCGAGACATCATCTCGAGCCTGAAATCACAGCGGCTTCACCCCAAGCTGCGGCTGGAGCTCCCGTCTTCCATCGAGCCGTTTTTCGACGACGAGCTCGAACGGGCCGCGCACGATGTCGACGCGATCGCCTTCGGTGTGAGCTCCGCGGGGATAACGTGGGCTTGTGGCGCGGTAGGCCCAATCATCCGACCGGCTACGCCCCTGTTCATGATCACCAAAGGCCTCGTCGTCGAAGGGGGGAACGTCGTCACGCTGCCCGATGCGGTGAAGGCGCGACTGCCTGCCTCGGTGGCGTCATCGATTCATCCGGCCGCGATCGCGGGGCCATGCATCGCCGGTGAGATCGCGCGCAAAGTGCCGACCTGCGTCGTGCTCGCCGGGCGCGATCGCCCGAGCTTGGAGCGTATTGCCCAGTGGATCGAGACTCCCTATTACCGACCGCTCGTCACGACCGACGTCGTGGGTGCCGAAGTCTGCGCTGCATTGAAAAATGCGTACGCGATGGGCATCGCGTTCCCCGCCGGCATGCACGAGCGCGGCGGCGGCACGGCCGGCAGCGTCGCGATGCACAACCTCGAATCGGCCATCATGGCGCAAGCAGTCCTCGAGATGCGTAGGCTCGTTCGCGTCCTCGGCGGCAAACCGGAGAGCGCGAGCGGCCTCCCCGGCGTCGGCGATCTCGACGTGACGACGAACGGCGGTCGGACGGGTCGGTTCGGAAGGCTGCTCGGGCTTGGGCTCTCGCGAAATGAAGCGATCGAGAAGATGGAGGGGGCAACCCTCGAATGCCTCGAGATCCTCGCCATCGTGCGCGACGCCTTCGCGAGCCGCGCCATCGACGACGTGCTCACGAATTATCCGCTGCTCGATCACCTCGCCGCCGTGGCGCTCGACGG
Source organism: Polyangiaceae bacterium (assembly GCA_013361525.1). Taxonomy (GTDB): domain Bacteria; phylum Myxococcota_A; class Polyangia; order Polyangiales; family Polyangiaceae; genus Xiheicaenibacterium. The sequence continues at coordinate 49,492 of JABFXY010000066.1, forward strand.
CGCGCCGGTCGATGTCCCGATGTCGCGGTTCTTTGGTCCGGAGCTCACCGGGGATTCGGCGTGACCGGCGGCGACCTCGTCCTCGGCGTCGACGTGAGCACCACCGCCGCCAAGGCGATCGTCGTCGATGCAGGAGGTCGAACGCAGGCGGAAGGCAAAGCGTCGTTCCCACTCGACAACCCGTCGCCGGGCGCGTGGGAGCAGGACGCCCTCGCGTGGAAGGAAGCGACATTTCGCGCCATCTCCGCCGCCATCGCGATGCTCGACGACGTGGATCGCAAGCGCGTGCGCACGCTCGCGATTGCACAGCAGCGCGAGACCTTCGTCGTCACCGATCGCGATGGCACTCCGCTCGCGCCGGCGATCGTCTGGATGGATGCTCGCTCGAAGCCCGAAGTCGCGACGGTGAGCGCCGAGCTCACGGCGGACGCGATTCACGAACTGTCTGGCAAGGTCCCGTGCACGACACCTTCGCTCTACAAGATTCGAATGCTGCTCGGTCGACTGCGGCCCGCTCTGCAGAAGGCACCGAAGCGCCTCCTCGACGTGCACGCGTTCGTCGTCCATGCGCTCACGGGACGATTCGTCACTTCGACCGCCGCAGCAGACCCACTCGGGATCGTGGATATGCGCCGCGCCGAATGGAGCGAGCCGCTCTATCGCGCCGCGCTCCTCGAGCGAGACTCGTTGTGTGACCTCGTCGAGCCGGGCGCCCCGATTGGCAACGTCCTGCCCGAGGTCGCAACGGCGCTCGGCCTTTCCCGCGACGTCCTCGTGGTCGGCGGCGCCGGCGACGGCCAAGCCGCCGGGCTGGGCGCGGGCGCGACGTCCGACGGCACCGCCTATCTCAATGTCGGAACGGCGGTCGTCGCCGGCGTCCCCGCGCGAAAGTTCCGCGTCTCGCGCGCATTTCGCACTTTGTTCGGCGCGATGCCGGGCACCTATTTGTACGAATCCGATCTCAAGGGCGGCACCTTGACCCTCGATTGGCTCGCGGATCGAATCCTCGGCGGCGGCCGCTTCGAGCGAACGGACGCGCGAACGGCGACGCTCGCCGCCCTCGAGGAAAAAGCGCGAGCGCTGCCTGCCGGCGCGGGGGGCTTGCTCGCACTGCCCTATTGGGCCGGCGTGATGAATCCGCATTGGGACGACGACGCAGGCGGCGCGCTCGTCGGCCTCCGTGCGGACCACGGGCCCGAACACCTCTATCGCGCGATTTGCGAAGGGTTGGGCTTCGAGCACCGCCTCGTCTTCGAGCTGATCGAAAAGGAGACCCAGCCGATCTCGTCGATTGTCGCCGTCGGCGGCGCGACCAAGAGCGCGTTCTTGCTGAATCTGTTCTCCACCGTCCTCGACCGAGCGCTCCTTCGCTCCGATGCCGAAGAGACGACGGCCCTCGGCGCCGCCATCCTCGCCGCGCCGCACGCGGGCCTTCACGACTCGATCGAAATCGCTGCGCGCGCGATGGTCCGCGTGCACCCCGGTGCGCAACCCGGCCCCGACGCCGAGCGATACCGCGAGCTCTACGAGCGCGGCTATCGCGGACTCTACACCGCGCTCGCGCCGCTCCTCGCGACGCTGTCGTCCGGCTGACGCCGCCTCAGGGATTACACAGACCGAGCGCCGACGCGTCGCAACGCTCGATGCGGACGGCATTGTCCACGCAGGACATGACGGCGTCCTCCGTCACGCATCGCCAAAACGCCGCGGCTGCCGCGTCGCACGACGACGGCTTCAAGCAATGGCTGAAGAGCGTGTCGCAACCGAGCTCGCAATCGTTCACCAGGACGCGCGCGCAGAACGTGTCGCAGTTCGGAATGGCCACCTCGTCGGTCTCCGTCCCGAATGCGAAGACCGCACCTTCGAATTCTTCGCAGCGATCGGCGCAGACATCCTCGACGGGGAGGCACTCACCGAGCTCGCAGGTGGTATCCAAAATGACGGAGCCGTCACCACACGCGCAACCCGCCATCGGACAACCGTGCCCGATGCCGCACGCCTTCGGATCCGGCGAATCGAAGACCGCCGTGCCGCCACACCCGGCCGGGACGAAGGCCGCGGCCAATGCGATGGCGCCACCTACCGAGATCAGTCGAAGCAAGCCCGTCCCGCGAAGCATCGAAGAACGGCGTACTACGGGCCGCCGAGCGGTGCCACCGCGGACAGCACGCCGAGCACGACTTGGCGGTCGCTCGCGGTGACGCGTATTCTCGCGCTCGACCGTGGCACCCCGCACCCGCTTCGTTTCAGGCATTTTGATCGCGGCGATCGGTGCCGCGCTGGTCTTCTCGCCCGCGGTCGTCGGTGAAGCCCTTCATCGGCCGGCCGCGACGCAGCCCGAGATGATCAACCTCCGCGCGACGTGGGGCGGCTCGCTCCTGGGGATCGGCGCATTCGTCGCTTGGCTGCCGGCGGCAAAGCCTTGGCCTCGATTCGTCCTCGGCCTTTTGATGTGGGCGATGGCGGGCATCGGCGTCGCGCGCGCCATCGGCTTCGTGCTCGACGGCGGGCCCGACACGTTGCAGTGGGTGTGGCTGATCGCGGAGATCGCGATCGCGGCGGGCTGTGCGGTCGCGCTGAGGATACGCCGCTACGGGTGAATGTAGATCGTCGTCCCTTCGGACGTGCTCTTGCTGGCGTTCACGCCGTGCCAATCGACCGGCAACATCGGCGTGGTGAAGAGGAACACGCGGCGAGCATCGAGGGGCGACAAGTTCACGCAGCCGTGACTGCGCGGCCGGCCGAACTCGTCGTGCCATGGGGCCGCATGGAGCGCGTAACCGCCTTTGAAGTATTGGACCCAGGGCACGTCGCGGAGCTCGAATTTGTTGTCGACCTCGTTCGCGTCCATCGTCGCGGTGACGTGTTTCTCCCGGATGTCGAACGTGCCGGTCGGTGTCGATAGGGTCTTTTTCGGGTCACCCAATCCGTCACGGCCGGTCGATACGGCGGTCGCGTACACGGCGCGATTGCCTTCGTAGAGGATGAGCGTCTGGGATTGAATACCGATATCGATCCAGCGTTTGCCGTCTTTCGCGAACGCCGGCAGCTTGCTCGGCTTCGCGGCGATCGCGACGTCGTGCTCGCGGTACCAATTGCCGTCGATCGACTCGACGAGGCGGTGGCCGCCGAGGTGCTTCGATTGCCCGGTGAGCTGGATGGGGTCGAGGCGGTGCGCCTTTCCATTCTTCTCGAGCGAGGCCTTCGAGACGTCATAAGCATAAGCCCCGTCCCGCTTCACGAACGCGAGCGGCAAATGCCAGCCCTTCTTCAGGCTCACGCCGTGGAACGTCGAGCCGCGCTCGGGCTTCAGCTTCGAGGTGGGAACGAGCCGCGCATCGGTGGTGAGGGCAAAGCGGCGATCATTGGGGCCGACGAAGGTGCCAATCAGCGCGAGCATCCCTTTGCGGGGAATGCGGTTCGTGATGACCGCATATTCCGGCACCTTGAAGGTCGCGATGTTCGGGATCTTCCTCCCGCCTTGGAAGAACCACGGGACTTCATCGCTGCCATTACCGCCGTACACGGCATTGTAATCGAGGGCCGGTGGCTCGTCCGGGGGCAGACCGACGACATTGCCCTCGGCGTCGAGCTCGAGGTCGTTCGAGCCGATTTCGAGGGCATCCCATTTTTCGTGGAGCTTCTTGTAGCTTCGCAGATGTCGATCGAGCGACATCTCGTATTGGAGCTGCTCCTCTTTGGTCGGGACGCGGTAGTAGTTCGGCGCGATGGCTCGCACGAACGCATACGGATACGGCAGGGGCTTCGAGACGTCCGGCCGCAGCGTGAGCGCGCGCAGAATCGGGTGCTCGACGTCGGTCGTCGCCTCGTTGGTCGCGCACACGTATCCGGTCGGAAGCACGCGGTACCAACCGCCGGCGCAATCGTCGGTCTTCACCGGTTTGTCGGCGCGGACGAGCGTCCCGCCCGCCCGCAGGTACCCGACCTTGTCGGAGCGACGATCCGGCTCTTGGTAAATGGGCGCGACGAATTCGACGGCGCCGAGACGTGGGCCACCCTCGCGGGGGGTCGTCTCGGGCGTCTCCGGAAGCTCCACGGCGCCCTCGGTCTTCGAAAGGGCCGGGACGTCACCGAGCGCGAAGATCCCGTCCTTGCTCGGCCCGCTCTGGGATTTGTCCTTGCAGCCGGCGGCATGAACGGAGAGCGACGCGAGCGCGATCGCAACGCAGCCGAAGGCTCGGTGGGATAGGCGCATACCGCCTCATGCCGCACCGCCCGGACGTCGGCCAAGTTTGTGCTCAGCCGATGGCCAGCACGCGGCGGTAGAACGCGAGCTCTTTCTCCCAGACATCGCGGATCGTCTCTGCGCGGCGGAAGCCGTGCTGCTCGCCCTCGTAGCCGTGGTACTCGGTCTCGATCCCGCGCTCACGCAGCGCCCGGAACATGCGCTCGGTCTGCGCCGCGGGGACGGCCTTGTCCTCGAGCCCTTGGAAGAAGATGACGGGAGCGGCGATCCGCTCCGCCTTCTTCAATGGCGCGCGCTCGTCGAGCGCCCGTTCGTAGTCGTCGCCGGTCCCGAACAAGAATCGATCGTAATGGGACTCGAACTTGTGGGTCTCGTGGACCATCGCGCGTGGGTCCGACGGACCATAGAGACAGGCGCCCGCTCGAAACACGTCCTCATCCGTGAGAAGGGTGAGCACCGTGAACCCACCGGCGCTCTGACCGCGCACGATGGTACGAGCGGGGTCGACGCGACCGCTTCGAACGAGGTGGCGCGCTCCATCCGCGCAGTCGGATACATCCACGATTCCCCAGAGCGCGCGGAGCTTTTCCCGATAGCGACGCCCGAACGTCGTCGAACCTCGGTAATTGACGTCCAGCACCGCAAAGCCGCGGGTCGTCCAGAATTGCATCGGCAGCTGAGGCGCCGGGTTTGCGCAACCCGTGGGCCCGCCGTGCGCAACGACCACGAGCGGAGGCTTCGCGTCCGCCGGGCCGCGAAATTCGTGATTCGTCGGCTCGTAATAGAAGCCGTGCGCGACCTCACCGTCCGAGGTGGGAAACGTGATCGGATTCGGTTTCGACACGTCGCGCAGCTCGATCACGCCGTCGAGCGCGTCTCGTACCACCTCCGAGGCCCGCGTCCTCAAATCGAAGTGGACCAGCCGAGAGCCCACGGATGCCCACCCGACGTTGACGAGAACGTCGTCTTCGCGACAAGACAGCTCACCGATCAGCTCGCCGTCGTCGACGACCGTCTCCCAACGGCCGGACGCGAGCTCGATCACGACGACCGAAGACGTACCATTGCGGTCCGCGACCGCGACGGCTCGTCCGTTCGATGCAAACCCATAAAGGCGTGTGCCGAGGCTCCAGACGGGTGCGCCGATATCGGCGTCGCCGAGGTCGCAAACGAGGAAGGGCTCGTCGCCGGCGAATCGGTGCAAACGCCAACGGTCGCGAACCTCGATGCACGCGTAGAGCACGCCGGTGTCGTGGAACGACGGCTGAAACACCGAGCCGCCCGGGCCGCCCGCCAATCGTCGGGGGACGCCCAACGTTCCGTCTTCCTCGAAGGTCGCCGCATAAAGAGCGGCCGCGTCCCAGGGCATGTGCGGGTGGTCCCAAGCAAGGAACGCGAGCGTCGAGCCGTCCGGAGAGAGCGCCGGCGCGGAATAAAAGTCGTGACCGCGGGCGAGCCATCGAATGGCGCCGTCGCCGAGGTCAACCTCGACGATCCCGTTTTCGGGCTGCGCACCGTCTTCACGTGCCCGCTCGCCCACCGCGAGGATTCGTCCGCGGCGCTCGTCCGCAACGAGCTCCACCAATCGGAACGACCCGTCGGTCACGCGTTCGATGTCCGCCCCGCGCGCGCGCCTCAGCGACTGGTCGATGAAGTCGACGAAATAACAGTCTCGTCCCACGAACACGTGCGGCCGCCCGCCGTATTCGTGCACCCTGCTCCGTGCGTTGAACGGCGCAGGCATTCGATCGATCGGACGCCCGCCACGAGCTCGGCGGACCACGACACTCCTCCCGCCCTCGGCAGGCCTGCCCTCGATCCACGACAGCTCGCCATCGGCGTGAACCTCGGGACTTGCGAAGCGCACGCTGCCGCGCGTCATCGCGTCGGGCGTGATTGGAGACTCCCACGTTCCGTAAGGGGCGACCCGCATGGAGCCAATGTAGCCTGCATCCTTCGCGAGCGGCCGAAGCGGCCTTTTCGTGCAGGGGAAATACGGTAGAGTCGCGCCCCTCTCAGCCCCGACCCGAGGTGATGCGATGCGCGCGACGACTCCCTTTGCCTGCTTGGCCCTTCTATTCGCCGCTGCTCCTGCTCATGCCGACGCCCGCTGGTTTCCGGGGACGAATGCGCCCCTCGCCGCGACCAGCCAGGCGCTCGCCGCACCCGAGGTCGCAGCCGAAGCACACATTCGCGGGCGCGAAATCGAGTTGGGGATCGATGGGGTCGGGCTTCGGGCGACGCGCACGCTCAAAAGCAATGGCGGCCGCATCGTGCGGTTCGCACAGACCGTGGACGGCGTTCGTGTGATCGGCGGCGGCGTGGTGGTTCGAATCGGTGACGACGCCGTCGTCCGGCGCATTGCGGTGGATGTTCTTCGCGACGTTCAGGTGGATACCGTGCCGTCGCTCGACGCGGACGAGGCGCGCTCGGCGCTCGAGGATCAGGTGGGCAGCGTGCCCGCCCCCGCCAACGCGGAGCTCGTGATCGTCCGGATCGACGGCGGGCGGCTGGTTTGGCAGCTCGACGTGCGCGACATCCCCGGTGGGAGCCGTTATTGGGTCGATGCACACGACGGCACGATCGTCGCCCGATTCGATCTCGCGCGGGACATCCAGGGCCGCGTCTACACGATGAACTCGGTCGAGTCACCGACGCCCACGGACGTTCTCCTGCCGCTCATCGACTCGACGCAGCCCGGCCGATTGAATGGCTGGGACGGCCTTCTCAGCGTCACCAACTACGTATCCGGCTCCTCGCAAAACGGCTTTACGGTCGAGCAGGCAGTCGGCCCTTCGAGCGGCCAAGACTTCCTGTATGACCCGCCCGCGAACCCGACGGATCCGACGGACGCGTTCGCCCAGGTCAACCTCTATTACCATTTGACGGCCGTGCGCTCGCTGTTCGCCGGGCTCGGCGCGGAGGTCGACGGCGCGAGCTGGAAGCTCACCGCGGTCGCCAACGCCCTCGAAGATGGGCAGTCGCTCGACAATGCGTTCTTCTCGCCGATGGGGATCGAGGGATCGTTCGCCGCGCCGAACCTGATCGCCATCGGGCAAGGCTCGATTGGTGACTTCGCGTACGACTCGGATGTCTTCAAACACGAGTTCGGCCATTACGTGACCCACAATGCGATTGGGTACAACCTCGGCCAATTGAACTTCGACGAGCTCGGCCTCTCACCCTTCTCCGGGTCGATCGACGAGGGAATCGCGGACTACTTCGCGTGCAGCGACAACGACGACGCGGAGCTCGGCGAAGCTTCGCTGGAGCCGCTCGGCGCAGGGAGGAACCTGACCAACACCAGCAAAACCTGCCCGAACGATCTCATTGGCGAAGTTCACGCGGACGGCGAGGTCATCGGCAGCCTGTCCTGGTCGATTCGCGAGGCGGTTGGCAAAGAGGCGGGCGACCAAATCATCTGGGGCGCCCTCTCCAGCATGCCCGAAGGCGGTCATTTCGGTGACTTCTCGGAAGGAATCGTCGCAACCGCCAACGATCTCGTCACCGCGGGCACGCTCACCGCGGAAGATGTGACGGCCGTTCAAGCAATCCTCGCGGACCGCGGCCTCGACGACTGCGGGCGCATCATTGCGCTCTCGGAGGGCCAGACGACGAATGGGACGCTCTTCGGTCTCGAGCTCCTCGGTCAGGCATTCGGTCAGAGCTGCAGCTCGCTACAGCAATTCGGCCTCGCGATGCCCTCGCTGTTCCACTATTCGTGGACGCCCTCGGCGGGCGACATCGGCGTGCGGTTCTCGGTCACGATGACACCCATCGGCGGCGGCGGCGGCCCCGAGTACACGATCTTCGCGCGCGCCAACGACACGGTTCGCTTCAGCAGCGCCGGAGGATTTCCGTCGGTGAGCGTCTCCGACTATTCCGCCGACTTCGACGTCGAAACCGGCGAGCTCGTCATCGACGCCTCGAGCGATCCGCCTTTCGATCCGAACGCGACGTACGACTTCGTCGTCGTCTCGAGCAGCTGCCCGACGCTCGCGATGGAAGCGTCCGCAGGCCCGTTCGAGCCGATGGTCAACGAGGGCGGCGGTGGTGCGGGCGGCGCCAACGAGGGCGGCACGAACGCTGCCGGCGGCAACGATTCGACCGGTGGCGGCGGAAGCGGCGGCGACGGCGCCGACGATGACGAGGACGATGGTTGCGGCTGCAAGACGGTCGGCGCCCCCGCGGGCACGCCGGTCGGCGCGCTCCTCGGTTTGGGTGCTCTCGCGGTCGTGGTGGCTCGCCGCCGCCGAGCTCGCTCGAGCTGATGATCTTCGTCTCGTCGTAGAAAGGGACGGCGCCGATGAAAGCCGTCGCGCGCGATGTTCGAGCGCCTCTCGACGAGGCGCTCGAGAGCGAGATCCGAAAGCTCGACGTCGCGCTCGCGCGGATGTGGCAGGTCTTGGCCGGAGTCGGCATCGGCTTCGGCCTGCTCGTCTATTTCGTTTGGGATCTGCCGCAAGGCGTCGCGTGCAGCGGCATCTGCGTCGTCGGGCTTTCGTGGTTCACCGCATTGCGGGTGTGGCTGCGACGACCCAGCGCGCAGATCGCGATCCTCCTCAATGCGATGTTCGAGGCACTGCTGCCTTCGGTCTTCTTGTTGGCGATCGGCCTCACCCAGGGGGCCGCGTACGCACTCGGCTCGTACGTGTCGCCGATGATCTTCACCGCGATGATCGTCGCGGCGACCGCGAGGCTTCGTCCCAATACGACGATCATCGTCGGCGTCTTTCACGGCGCGGCATTCGCCGCGATCTATTTCTTCTATCTGCGCGGGCAGCTTTCGCCGGTCGACGCGGCGAAACCACTTTACTCGCCTCAGCTGCAGGTGACGCGCGCGCTGTCGTTCGGGCTCGGAGGTGCGGTCACGTTCGGGGTGACGCACGCATTGCGACGCGCGATCGGTCGCGCCGAGCGCAATGTCCGCTCCCACGATCTGTTCGGCAAATATCGATTGGGCGAGCGTCTCGGCATCGGCGGAATGGGAGCCGTACACCGCGCCCTCTATTGTCCCGAAGGTGGGTTCGAACGCACCGTCGCGGTGAAGCTGCTTCACGCGCACTTGGCCGAACAGCCGGACTTCATCCAAGCATTCCGCCACGAGGCCGAGCTGTCCGCGCGGCTCGTACACCCGAACATCGTGCAGGTGCTCGACTTCGGACGCATCGACGACGCCTTTTTCCTCGCGATGGAGTTCGTCGACGGTGCGACCTTGGGCACGGTGATGCGCAGCCTCGTCGAGGGCGGACGGGTCGCCCCCATCCGCTCGACCGCCTGGGTCGGGCACCAAATGCTCGCTGGCCTCGCCTATTCACACGCGGGTGCTCGCGACGCGCAGGGTAGCGTCCTGCACGTCGTGCATCGCGATCTCTGCCCCGCGAACGTGCTCGTCTCCAACAACGGCGAGGTCAAAATCTCCGATTTCGGCGTCGCGAAGGCGCTCGGCGACGCGACCTTCTCCGAAACGAAGACGGTCGTCGGGCACATGGGGTACATGGCGCCGGAGCAGCTCTGCGCCGATCCGATCGACGAACGTTGCGATCTCTTCGCCGTCGGCGTGATCCTTTGGGAGATGCTCGCGGCGAGGCCCCTCTTCCGACGCAGCAACGAGGCGCAGTCGATCATGGCCCTGATGAACCGCGAGATCCCGCCCATTGCGTCGCTGCGCGCCGACATCGATCCTGCGTGGGACGTGTTCTTCGCGCGCGCGCTGGCCGAGCGGAGCGATCAACGATTTTCGTCGGCGGCGGAGATGAGCGCGGCGCTCGAGGTGCTCTGCCCGTCACCGCTCTCCGGACGCGAGGAGACGGCGCAGCTCGTCGCCTGGGTCACAAGCCGGTCGTAGCCACGATCGTCTCTTCGATCGAACAATTGGCTTCCGCCACGCGCTCGGTCGCGTCGCTCCACCGATCGCCGGCGACAAATCCACGCGACGGATCGTCACATTGGATGAGGCCCATGTTGATCTGATGATCGGGGTCCGCCGACACATAACGGTCGCTCCACGCGTGCCAGCTCGCGCCGACGATTCCGCGAAAAGAAACGAATTGTTCGAGCTGTGACCGGTAGCGCGCGCCACGCTGCACTTGATCGTCGACACCGTCGTCGCTGGGAACGAACGAGCCGGCGCCCCCTTTGTTCGTCCAACCCTCGATGCGCGCCCGAATGCCGAACTCGCTCACGTAGACCGGTTTGCCCGACTCGTCTTGGAGCTTGTGGATGCCGTCGGTGAACCAGGGCTTGTCGAATTCGTCGGAGCCGGAATAGACGTTGATGCTGACGACGTCGAAGCCGGAGAGAAGATCGAGAGGATCGTAATCGGTGTCGGCCGTCGTGGTGGGGAGCTCGACGGTTTCGTCGTCGAACCACACGTCCGCGCCGGGTTTGCTCGCGGGCTGGAAGAAGCGAAAAGCCGCCGCATCCCCCAATGCGAGACGCGGCGAGCTCACGAGGTGATTCGGATCGGCGGCACGAATCGCGGCGGTGACGGTGTCCACCCATGCCGTGAGGAGCTCGTCGTGTACGAACGCCTGCAGGTCTTCGCGGCAGGTCTGATTGCAATCGTGCACGTACGGAACCGGCCGCGGCCGGACGTCGCTGATGACGCCGAAATCGGCTCCGGCATAGCTCGACTCCCAGGCCGTGTTCAACGCGGTGAGCGATCCGTAGCGAGCCTCGAGAAACGCCGCGAGCGCGTGAGGCGCGCAAGCAGGAGCAGCCGGCGAGGATCCGGCGGGGCAATCGCTCCAGATCCAGCGCCGCAGATCGCGAACGCCCTCACCTTTGCCGGCGCGATCGAAGAGCCCGATCTCGTTGCCGGCGAACCACATGAACAGGAGCGGATCGTGTCGGCGCGGGGCGACGTCCTCGGCGGCACGCGATTCCAGGTCGGCGACGAATGCGGGATTGAATGGGTCGCCGATCGAAACGCCGGCGACACCGCTCTCGAGCACGGCACCGTTCTCCCCTTTCAGCGCGCGGTCCGTCCCACCAGGCCCGACGTTCAACACGACGGAATAGGGCGCCGCGGCGCCGCCCTGATCGATGGGGCGAATCATGTACGAATCGCCGCCGCTGTCGTCGAAGTCGTTCGTCTCGCTGAACGCGCCGACCGAGTTGAAGCAGAACGGCTTCGGCACGGTGTATCCGCCACTCTCGCCGTCGGTGAGGCGGGCCCATTCGACGTGAGCGGTCTCGCTCGGCGTGCTTCGGCGAACGTATTCGGTGATCCCGTCGCAGCTCTTGTCGCGCATCACCGTGTTGACGCCGAGAACGAAGACGCGCTTCCCCTCCGGGCTGACGAGCCACGTGCGCTCGGAGTCGGCGGGGCTCTCGATATGCCAGTACGTGCCGGGGTCGGCGACGCCACCACCGCCTTGCGCCGTGCCACCGTCACCTGACACGCCTCCCGAGCCCGCGCCTCCCGCCGCTGCCCCCGAGCCGCCCGCGCCGGAGCCTCCGCCGCCCGTCGGCGTCGCGCCACTGTCGCCACACGCAGCGAAGCCGAGCAAGAGTGCCACGCACCGACCGCGCGTCGTGTTGCTCACAGGCACAGAGGATACTGCTCTTCGTCCGAAGCCGGTCAACGTGAGACCTAGCTCTCCCGTCAGATGTGCTAGCGTCCCGCCACTCGTGTCCCTGGCGAAGAAGGCAGCAGCGGGCTTCCTCTGGACGACCGGTGCCAACGTCGGGTCGCGGATCGTCACGATCATCAGCACGTTCATCCTCACGCGGTTTCTGCCGCCGGACGTGCAAGGCGAGGTCTACGCCGCGCTCGTGTTCGTGCAGACATTCGCGACCGCGACGAACCTGGGCGTCGGGCAATACATCGCCGCGAACCCGAACAGCGGGCGCGACGTCACCTTCCACGGCTCCGTGCTGCTGCTCGGTGCCGGTGCGATCGCGTGCCTCGTCATCTACTTTGGTCGGTACGCGGCAGCGGACCTCTTGGAGGCTCCGTCGGTCATCGTCTACGCGCCGGCGCTCGCGCTCTCGCACTACGTCGATCGGTGCGGGTGGCTCCCGCGCAACATCCTCGTTCGCGACATGCGCTTCCGCCTGGTCGGCCTGCGGCTCGCCGTCGGGGAGCTCACCTATGCCGGCACGACGATCGTCTTCGCGTATCTCGGATACGGCGGCTGGGCGATCGTCATCGGCAACCTCGTTCGCGCCGGCCTGAGCCTCGCGTTCTTGGTCTACGTCACCAACTGGCGCGACTACCTGGAGCCGAACCGACTGTCGTGGGCCACGATGTCGAAGATCCTCCACTACGGCGTGCCGGTATCGATCGCCAATACGTTCCATATGGCCGCCCAGCAATGGGACAACGGCTTCATGGTTCGCCGCTTCGGCGAGGGGGAGCTCGGCCTCTACAACCAGGCCTATCGGTTGGCTGACTTACCGGCGACGAACGTCGGCGAGCAGATCAACGACGTGCTCGTCCCGACGTTCGCTCGCCTCGACGATTCGGAGGCGCGCAAGCGCGGCCTGTTACGCGCGGCATCGCTGATGGCGCTCATCGTGTTTCCGATGGCCGTGGGGCTCGGCGTCGTCGCCAAGACACTCGTCGAAGCTTGTTATGCGCCGAGCTACGCCGGCGTCGCGCCGTTCCTCACGGCGATCTCGGTCCTCAGCATGAGCCGGTCGATCGGCATTCTCGCGGGCGGCTTTCTGCAGGTCGCCGGGCGAACGCGCGTGTTCGCGGTGCTCGACTTCTTCCTGGTCGTGATGGTGCTGGGCTTCATGTGGGCCTTCTCGCGCTGGGGCCCGGTCGCGTCCGCCATCGGCGTCGGCGTCGCATTCACGCTGAACGTCGTCTTCATCGTGCTCGCGCTGCGCCCCGAGGGCATTTCGATCTCGTCGGTGTTCCTCTCGATCGTGCGCCCGTTCCTCGCCTGTATTCCAATGGCCGCGAGCGTGCTCGCGATCCGCTACGCGCTCACCTTCGTGAGCTGGCCCGCAGGGCCTCGCGTCATCATCGAGGTCGCCGTCGGCGCGCTCGTCTACGTCGGCTCGGCGCTCACCATCGCGAACAAAGTCTCGTGGGACCTCATCGATCTCGCGAAAGGCATCCTTCGCCGAAAGCGCTCACCGGCGCCTTCGAACGCCGGCGCCGACGCCTGATCGAGACCGCCGCACCGAGGCCGAAGGCCATCGTCGGAGCCCGAGATCGCTCGAGCGCGACGCACCGGCCGCACGACACGTGCAGTCGGCCGAGCCCTCCTCACCGCCGTCGACGGCGTCTCCGCCGCCGCTTTGGCCTCCGCCGTCGCCGGCGCCACCGGTGCCCCCACCGCCGCAAACCCCCTGCTGACACGCGAGCCCCGGCGCACACGGAGCGTCACAGCCGCCGCAATGAGCAGGGTCCGACGAGGTGTCGACGCAATCGCCGCCACACTCCATCGATCCCGTCGGGCACTCGCAGACGCCGGCGTGGCATTCGAGGTGATCGGCACAAGGCTGCGTCCCGACCTCCGGTGCGAAATCGACGTCGAGCGTGAATGGCCCCTCGAGCTCGACGCCGTCCGATACGAAGGTATCGACCGTCACGTAATAGCGCCCAGGCTGAACCGCGAACGACAGGTCGGTATGCCCGCGCGCCAGGCACGCGTCTTCGCGAACATCGGAGAGGAGATGAACGTCGGGGTCCACGCCGGCAGCCTCCGGTACGTGGGCGGAGAGCGTACCGGCTTGGCAGAGGTCGACTTCATAGACGAACTCTTTTCCGTATTCGGCGATGGACGCATCGCACGAATAGAAGTTGAAGTACTGCGAAGGCCCCGACGTCGTGTCGCCCTCGTGATGGAACGGGAACGTGTCGATCGGAATGGGCGCGAGCCGATGCCCGGCCGCGGGCGCAGCGGGCATCGGCGGGAGCTCCTCTTCGAGCGCATCCCATAGCTCCGGGTGCGGGGCATCGTAGTTGAGCGCCCACATCCCGACGCCGCCCAGATCTTCGTCGACGGCGAGCCGCATCTTGTAACCGAGGCTCTCCGCGTCGTCGTAATAGACCTGTTGCCACGTGCCGCCCGATTGAAAGACGTAATAGGGATTCTTCGTGCCGTCGTCCCATAGGCGCTGCGCACCGCCGGCGAGGTCGTCGACCGACGCGCTGTACGTCACCGAGCCCATGTCGCTGCTCGTCGAAGCCGCGAGGGCCGACGACGTCGTCGACCACTGTCGACCGTAATAGGGCACACCATAGATGATGCGGGTTCGCTTCTCGGGCCCGACCAGCGACGTGTAATTCGCCACCGAGCGGAGGCCGGACCAGCTCGTCTTGCCCTGGTATTCGGGCGACAGGCGGAAAATGCCGACCGGCCCCGCGTAGCCGGACCCCGACCAGAAATAGTCGTAGCCCATGATGAAGAAGTAATCGGCGGAGTCGAGCAGCGCCGCGACGTCCCATTCGTCACCCCAATCGACCGCGGGACCAGCGAGGCTGATCTGGGCGTCGGTGTGGCCGCGCGCGTCGAGCTCCGCCCGAAGCTCGGAGATGAACGTGACGAACCCCGCGCGCGTGCCGTCGATGAACCCTTCGAAGTCCACGGCGATACCGTCGGCGCCGCCCTCCTCCATCAGATCGATCATCGTCGCGACCGCGTTCGCGCGGCGCCCGGGATCGTTCACGAGCGTGCGGATGCCCTCACCGCTGAAGAGCGTGAACGACAGGTCGACCCGCACGTCTGCTTCGTGCGCGGCCGCGACGGTCTCGGCGTCCGGCCAACCATTGAGCGTCGTCGCATTCCCGCTCGCGTCGAGCGTGACCGAAAACCACGCGAGGTGCGTCAGCGCTTGCCATCGAATGGTCGTGAGGTCGTGCGCCCAATACGGGTAATACCCATAGACGACCTTGCCGACGGTCTTTGCTCTTCCCTCCGTGAGGACGTGCTTCGGAGGCAATCGCGTCGGGCGGACGGGCGCACCGGCGAAGTGCTCGAGGGACAGCTGGTGAATGCTGGGCCGCGACGACGGATCGACCGCGCCGTCGGCGGAAGCGACCTGAGCCACGAGGAAAAGCGCGGGAAGCATGGCGCGTCGATCCAAGCAGACCGACGCGCCTGGGGAAAGACTCAGCTCGAACGGTCGTCGCGCGGGGTACGCAACATCTCGGTCTGGCCGAGCGTCGTTTCGAGCCATTCGAGCGTCGGACGCCATAGCGCCGATTCCGCCCCAGGACGAAAATAACCGAAGTGTCCAACAGGCCCACCGGCTTCCGCGGGCGTCATCCGAACGTGGTGGGCGCTGCGCGGAAGCAGCGCGAGCAGCGCGCGTACCGCGTGTTCCGGCGCGTAATCGTCGTCGCTGAAGGAGAAGAAGAGCGTCGGCGCGGCGTGTTTGGTGAATCGCTCGCGAGCCCGGGGCTCGTCACGCATCAGGTAATCGGGGTCGCGACACCAGCGCGCCCATTGGCGTGCCACACCCTTCGGCAAATCCGTTCCGAGGCCGAGCCACCCGGGCAGGCTGCCGAAGGCGGTCGTGACGACCGGGACCAAGCCGTACCACATGATTGCATAGCGCCATCGATCCGGCGCCGGCCAGTGCCCCCAATAACCGAATTGCGCCCCGACGAGCACGGAGGCGTCCACGCTGCGCCAGCTATCGCACAGTCCGATGCTCTGCCCGCCGAAGCTGTGCCCGATCGCGACGAGCGGTAGGCCATTGGCAATGGACCGCGCGAACGCGAACATCGCGGTCGCGTCGTGTTCGCCCCAGTCGCGCATCGTCGCCCGCTCGTCGCGAATGGATCCGGTCCGCGACGCTCCGATGCCCCGATAGTCGTAGGTCACGACACGATAACCGCGCTCGGATAGGTATTGAGCGAAGCGCGCGTAATACCCCTGAGGGACGGCCGTCGCGCCGTGGATCACGACGACCGCTCGAACGGGCGTGCCCTCCGGCGGGTCGTACGACCGAGCGCCCAACATGACCCCATCGGACGCGGGCACGCGTGCGACGTGAAAAGACGGCTCCGCCGTCGCCGGGGCTGTCGCCGATTCGGCTGCGCTCGGGCCTGTCGCTTCGGTTCCATAGCTCGTCGCTCGTTGCACCATGCTCGAAACCTCCGAGGTCTGTCCCCCATGCAATGTGGGCTCGAGCACGCGCACCGGCACCCTGCAAGATTGCAGGCTCGGCCTGCTACCATGCAGGTCATGGCGAGAAGCCTCAAAACGTCTGCTCCCAAGGTCGCCGCACCGCGCATCGGGTGGGACGATCTCCGTTATGCCCTCGCGCTTCATCGGACGGGAACGTTCGCCGCGGCAGCGAATCGATTGCGTGTCGACCCGACGACGGTAGGCCGGCGAATCGCGCTGCTCGAATCGCAGGTCGGCGCGCGCCTCTTCGAGCGACGGCAGGAGGGCTGCACGTCGACGGAAGCCGGCATATCGCTGGTCGGACGCGCCGAACGAATGGAGGCGGAGGCGCTCGCCCTCGAGCGGGAGCTCACCGGCGCGGACGAGCGGCTGTCGGGCACGGTTCGCGTCGCAGCGACGGAGTTCATCGCAGCCCGGTTCATTGCGCCTCACGTTTCGCGCTTTGCCGCTCGCTACCCGAACGTCTCGCTGGTGCTCGTTTGCTCGCAGCACACGGCCGATCTGGCGCGTCGGGAGGCGGACGTCGCCGTTCGGCTGACACGCCCGCGCGAGCCGGACGTCGTCGCGCGCCGCATCTGGAACATCGAGCTCGCGCTGTTCGCTTCCAAGTCTTACCTCGCCGAACGCGGGCGGCCGCGCCTCACCGCGTCGGACCTGAAGCGACACGACGCCATCGTGTTCGCCCCCACGCGCGCGTTCGCGAACGAGAATGCATGGCTCGAGCAGAGGCTCGCAGGCGCGCGCGTGGTCCTGAGATCGGACAGCGTCGCTACCGTCCACAATGCCTGCGCCGCAGGGGCGGGCCTCGGCCTCTTGTCGCGGCTCGTCGCGGAGCGCGATCCGAGCCTCGTGTTCATCGCGCCTGCGGACGGCCTCGAGCCTCGAAGCTTGTGGCAAGCCGTCCATCAAGACGTCGCGAAGGCGCCCCGCATCCGCGCAGTCATGGATTTTCTGCGTGAGATCCTTACCGCCGAGACGCCCTGAAAGAACCGCGCCGCGATTATGGACCCCGGCCTTCGATGATGCGCAAATGCCGCTCGGCGTCCTTCAGCGTCGCGTCGAGGGCGAGCGCGCGACGAAAGAAGCGCTTCGCGGTGGCGCCGTCTTTCGCCGTAAAGGCGGCGATGCCCAATACGTAATAGCCGAATGCGAAGTTGGGGTCGCGCCGCACGGCCCCGACCGCGGTTCGCTTCAAGACGCCGGCGGCGGTCATGTCGGTCGACGCGCGGTCTTTCAGGTCGCACCAGAGCGCGAAGAGCGCGTATTCGTGATTGCCGGGCGCGAGCTGCACGGCGCGCCGGAGCGCACGAGAGGCGGGCGCGCTCCGGCCGCCGGTGAGGTGGGCCCTACCGCGCTGGAATGCCTGCTCCGCGAGCAGGCTCTGCTCGTGCGGGCTCGACGGCTCTTTGAAGAGGTCGGCGTCGTTGAGCTTGTAGGCGCGAATGACCGAGTCGAGCCGCTGCAGAACTTGAGACGTGCGCAGTCGATCCAGCGGCGTTCGTTTGGAGGGGCGCAGCTTGCGCGGCTCGCTCGGTAGCGTCGGCGCGGGCGCAGCAGCCGCCGGCGCCGTGATCGGATCGCGCACGAAGACGGGCAACCCCAGCATGGCCATTGCGGTGACGAGCGCCTCCATTTCGATCGAGGAGGTCGCACGAGCGAGCACCACTTTCACGGAAAGGCGGCCGTCGAAGGCGCTCAAACCGGGGATCAGCTGCTCGTCGATACCGAACCTCCGCGCGAGCGCTTCTCGCTCCTCCGCTGGGACGTGAACATAGCGATCCAGCACGCCTCCGAGAGCGAGCTCGCTTCGCTGCTCCGAGTCGAGCCAAAGGACGGCTTCGTAGACGAGCGACTCGATCATCATCGGAAAATCGCCGACCTCTTCCACCTGCGATTCCCCGTCCTCGAAGCCCCAGGTCACCTCGTCGCGCTGAAAGCAGCGAATGACCTTCCAGCGCACCTGATTGACGAGCGACTCGTGCACCTGCTCCTCGCTCAGGAAGCCGAGCTCGACGGCCGTCTCGCCGAAGCGGATCTGCTCGTTGAACACGAGCGCGTCGGTCATCTTCGAGAGCACCTCGAGGTATTGCTCGTGCGACAAGAGCTTCAATCGAACGAGCAGGCGACCCAGCGTCTCACCGGCAGTCCCCTCCTCCGCGAAGATCGGCGTCCCTTCCTTCAAATAGATGAAGGTCCGCGTGCCTTCGGCATCCACCGTCAAGATGCCGGTACGGCGTTGTGTACGCAGCGCAAGCATCGTCCGGGCGAGCGCGCCGGGTTTGGCCATCTGACTACGCTAGTCCATCCGGCCGTAAGTTCGTGCCTGGATCTACTCCGGCCCCCGCGCAAGCGCGGCAGAGTGCGGGCCGGAGCGCGGTTCACGGAACGAAGCGCCTTCGCGCTTCGACGAGCCACTCATCCACCTCGGAGAAGTTCGGCGCTTCGGCCGGAAGAGGCGAGCGCGAGACCTCTTCGTCGAGGCGAACGAACAGCGCATCGAGGCGTTCTTGCCACGAACCGAGCGCGTGCTCGTCGAGCTCTACCTGCTCGCCTTTGCGTTTGCGCACGATGACCTCGTCGACACCGTCGAGGTGATACTCGCGCGCGAGCGTCGGCAGATGTGGATCGATCACGCCGGTGCGCAGCGCATGGATGCCGGTGAGCGCGGTTCGGAGCACATACAAGAGGCGCTTCGCGGTCGGCTTCTCCGCGAGCGATCGCCGCTGTTGAAACGCAAAACCGCGGTAATGCGCGGCGACGAGCCTCGACACGGATCGAGCGACGATGGGCTGCAGCTCGAGCAGCAAGTCGGAGGAGGCAGCCGACGTCGTCCCGAGAATGCGCTCCAGGTAATTGCCATTGCCCTTCAATACGCCGCTGAGCACGGGGCCGAGCTCGTTCGACGTGTAATCGACCTCGACGCCTTCGATATCCACGATCTGGTCTACCGTCGAATCGCGCCGGCTCAACCCGAGGAACGCCTCGGTCGGGGCGATGTGAATCGCCTTGAGGTCGAGGTCGCTGTCCGGTGATGGAAACCCATAGGCGTGTGCGCCGCTCAGATGAACGACGACGTGCACGCGTTCGGCCGAGCGCTTTCGCAGGTAGTCGGCCATGACTTCGGCTTGATGGCGCGACACACCGACGGCGTCGGGCCAATCGGCGGGATCGCGCAAAGACGTATTCACCATGATCGTCACTCCGCCCACTCCGCATCCGGAGGCGTGGGAGCGTCCTTGCCCCACGAACCAGGATCTCGTTCGACGTGCCTGCGCGCGATCTCTTCGGCAATGCGGCGGTGCAATGCATTCACGCGGCTCAGCTCGGGGCGCTTGCGCAATGGGCTCGCGTCTCGCGCCGCGTCGAGCGCCGGCATCATTCGCTCCGCCTCTTCGAGCACCTCCACGAGTGCGACCTCGCCCCGCTTGATTTGCCAGAGCCGATCGCGGAACGCCCCCGAGACCTCGAAGGTGGGCTCCCCCGAGCGAAGCCACTCGGTCGCGGTCCACAACAAGCGAAGCAGGTTGTAGGCGTTCTTCGGCCGAAGCTCGCGCGGAAGGTCCAAATCGTTCGCGCCGCCCTTGGCGAATGCGACGAGGCTGGCCCAATCGCTAGCGCCAACGAGGCCTTGGTCCGCGAGCGATCGATACAGTTGCTTCAACCATTGCTTGGCTTGATTGACGGCCTCGTCCCGGCTCGGAAACAGGCGCGGCGTCCGATCCGCGAGCCGGTCCGCCGCGACGTCGAGCGTGAGCGACGGCTCGTCGCGAGCCCAGGTGAGCACGAGGCTTCGATGTTCGTGGAGGCG
This sequence comes from Polyangiaceae bacterium, assembly GCA_013361525.1. Taxonomy (GTDB): domain Bacteria; phylum Myxococcota_A; class Polyangia; order Polyangiales; family Polyangiaceae; genus Xiheicaenibacterium. The sequence goes on from JABFXY010000066.1 coordinate 69,605, forward strand.
AGCGCCTTGCTCGAGGCGGCGGAGCTGAGCGAGCGCATAACGGCCAAAAGTGCCGTAGATTTCGATCGAAACGAACGCGTCACGCTCCGCAAGAAGCCATTCACCGATTGGATCGATCGCTTGCGCAGAGGGGACGAAGAGCGTCTCGAGCGTGTTGGGATCCGCACGCAGCGCCTGCGCGATGCATTTCGAGGCCGACCAATATGTTGCGCTTCCGTCCGCGCTGACCAGATCTTCGGGCGGAGCGACGAGCCCGGAGCACCACGAAAACGGCAATGCGAACACGCCGCGGCGATCGTGGTCGGATCCCTCGTGAGACAGGCCCCACGCGCGCGAGCCGACGGCCGACTCGAGCACGATGCAAGGCGACAACGCACCCCAGGCGGCGTGCCGCCGCCGTGCAAAAGACATTTGGCCGACGCGACGCGCGGCGAGCTCCGAACGGCGGTACCGGACCACACCGACGCCGACGATCGTCACGTCGACCGCGTCGCCCTCCATCTTCGTGACGCGCCCGATCGTGCCGTGCGCGAGGCGCCGCTCGCCGACGAGCTTGTCGACGCGGGTCACGATCTCGGTGCCGTGCGGCAAGTCGACTTCCTCGCCGCCGGCCTCTCCGAAAGCGCGCAAACGAACATCCATGTGAAGCTGGCTCCGAGGCGTCCGGCTCGCTCGGAGCCCGATGCCTCAATTCTGCGAGAGTGTCAGCGAGAACGCGCCGCCCGCGGCCTGGTACGCATCGACGAAGATCGTGACGGGCTGGTTCGCAACGACGGGCACCGAAAGCGATTCCTGCTGCGTGCCGGCTTGGAAATTCACGTCGGCGCATCCGATCTGCGTCGCGCCGTCGGCGCAGGTCGTCCGGACGTAAACGCCGACGTCGAAGTCGTCGGTCGGTTCGACCTGGACGGTCAGCGTGCCGTTGGAGGTCGGCGTGTAGACGTACAGCACCTCGTTGCCTGCCGTCCCCGCGCCCGCCTGACACGTGAGCGCGTCGACGGGTGCGTCGAAGAGGCTCGAGCCGTCCGACGTATCGCCGGACGTCGTCCCGAGGGTGACCGGGATCGCGCTATTGCAATAGAAGTCGTATTCGATCTGGCACGTGTCGCTGCAACCGTCGCCTGCGGTCGGGTTTCCGTCGTCGCACTGCTCGGGCAGGGTGATGTTGCCGTCCCCGCAAACGGCGTTCTCGAAGCTCGACGTGAGCGTGTAGCTGCCGCTGTAGTCCGGCGCGTACGCGTCGACGAATACGGTCACGGTCTGCCCCGCGGTGAGGCCGACGGCGACCTGCTCGGTGACGGTGCCGTCCTGCGGATCGTCCGCACAAGCGAGCTGCGTCGTGACGTCGGTGCAATCGCTGCGCACGTAGAGTGCGAGGTCGACGTCGGTGCCCGGATCGGCGGCGAGCGAAAGCTCACCCGCGGCGGGTGCCGTGAATTGATAGAGCTGCTCGGGACCGATCCCGGTCACGAGACCGCAAAAGATCGTGAACGTGTTGGAGCCGCCGTCGGTCGTCCCCGTTTGCGTCGGGGCGAGGGCCACCGCCCCGGCACAAACATCGGCGATCTCGGCGATGCAGCCTGCGTCCGCGAGGCACTCCGGATCCGAGCAGTTGAAGTAGTTGTCCGGCTCGTTGTCCTGGGCGTCGTCACAGACCTCGGGGAACTTGCACATACCGAGGAACGGATCGGTCGGCTCGACGACGCAGTGATTCGTCGCAGCGCATTGATCGTCCGCGGTGCACGCCGGGAAGCAGATCGGGTCGAGTGCGAGCGCGGTGACCGTGCATTCGTACCCTTCTCGGCAGTCTCGCGGAGCGTCGCAGCTCTTCGCGCAGAGCGGCGTCTCCAGGTTGATCATGCACGTGTTGCCATTGCAGTTTCGATCGTCTTCGCACTCGATCGTGCAATACCCCGTCGGAAAGCCGTTCGGGTCTTCGGTAATGCAGACGCCGTCGCCGCACTCCGCGTCGGAGGTGCACGGTTCGCCGATCGGAGCCATCGGCATCATGCCGCTCGACGTGGAGTTGGTCACCGTAATGGGCGAGTTCGTGGTGGGCTGTCCACCCTCACCGCCCGCGCCGCCCTGCCCGCCGTTGCTCGGCGTTCCACCGCTGCCGCCGGTCGCGGAGTCGTCGCCGCAGCCGCCGAGAAGCGGCGCCGAGACGAGGGTGAGGACGGCGGCAAGAAGCGAAGCGTTGGAGCGTCGTAGCATCATGTTTGTCTCCCCGATGTTCAAGCTATCAGCGCGCAAACATATATCAGGGAACGACGGCCGCGAGGACCTCGTCCCAATGCGTGAGCGGCAAAAGGTGGCCGGCCTCGGGGAAGAGGCGAACCGTCGCGTGTCGGAGCTTCGAGGCGTACCAAGCGCCGTGGGCAGGCGGCGCGATTCGATCGTCCTCGCCGTAGAAGCACGCAACCGGCGCCGTGATGGTAGACAGATCGATCCCCCAAGGGACGACGACCCCCGCGACGATGTCCGCAGCGACGCCGTCGGCGGTCTTGAGACCTTCGCGCAGCATCACCTCGAGCGTCGCGACGATGTGGGGATCTTGGAGCGCCCGCTCGTCCGAAGCCCCGCGACCGATGCCTCGGATCGCGGACGTCGGCTCGGCGGTCATCGCGTCGAGCGACGACCGGAGCTTCGACAGGGCCGATGCCGGGTCGGCGCGCAGGGCGCGCGTCGTCTCGCGGTATTCGGCGGGCATCCACGGAACCTCTTCCTCGGGGGCGGGTGTGCCGACGATGGCGACCGACGTGACATTCCCCGCAGCTCGCGACGCGAGGCCGAGGGCGACGCGACCGCCGGCCGACCATCCGATCACGGCGAATCGGTCGACGCCCAGGGTCGACAGCGCCGCTGCGACGTCATCCGTCATCGACGCAATGGTCGGAATCACGCCCTCGGGCACGGGGCTCGACGCACCAAAGCCGGGGCGATCGACGCTCAACAGGCGCACGCACGCGCGCATCGTCGCGTCGGGGTCCGGGTCGATTCGACGCGAGCCTGGTGCGCTCGGAAGGAAGACTACCGGCGTCCCCGAGGGGTGCCCGAGCTCGTCGATGGCGAGCGTTCGACCGTCGGCCAGGCGTACGGCGTGCGAATGGTGAGGCCGGCTCACGTGCATCATCGCAGTATTCGGTCTAGCTGGTTTTTCGACCCTGGACGACGACGAATCGCCACGCTGCGACGGTGCATTGCTCCACGCTCGAGCGGCATTGTCGCGAAGCGCCTCAGCGATGGTGGCGACCCTCCGCAGACCGATTCGGCACGCGTCTTGAACTCCATCGTTGCATGGCCTTTGCAGCGACCGGTCACCACCTCGGTGCCACGAGGTCCGACCGAATCCGAGCAAACATCCTCGCCGGCATCGGGATCATGTTCATCGCGGTCGGCGGCGTGCTGATGATCCAGCAGGGCGTGCGCGCCTTCTTGGTGACGGCGTTCGGCATCATGGTCTTGATGCTCGGCGTCGCTTTCAAGAAACGAGCAGACGAGCAATCGCACCTCTGACGCTCGCGAAGCCCGAGCCGACACGGACGCTACTTGCGCGGCGCCGATACGCGGTATCGTTCCGCGCCGGTGGCCCAAGAACCCGATAGCGCAGATCCCGACTTTCCGAGCTGGCTCCTCTCCGCGGGGAAGCTCTTCGGGCTCACGCCGATCCAGACGCGCTGGAAGCTGCGTGGCCTCCACCGCAAATGGCGGAGCATGCGGCGCGAGCTGGCGCCCGCGTCGCGGCGGTTCGAGCATCAGATCTGCGCGTCGTGTGGCGCCGTCCAGCCGCACGAAAATCGCGTCTGCACGAGCTGCCGGGAGCCGCTCGCGAGCCCGACCGCACGTTTCCTACGGGGCGTCGGGCTCGCGTTTCCGAGCTTTCTCTCCGTGAGCTCGCTCCTCGGCCTCGCGATGATCCTCATCTACTTCCGGATGATGCTCTTCTGGCGGGGTGAGGGGCTGTTGCGGTGGTCGATCGAGGCCTTCGTCGCGCACGGCGGTCTCTTTCCCGTCCTCGTCGAAGGCGGGCAGTGGTGGCGGGTCGGAACCGCGAACTTCCTCCACCTCGGCGTCATGCACATCTTCTTCAACGTCGCCGGCCTGAGCCAAGCCGGTCCGCTCGTCGAGGAGGCCTTCGGCCGCGCGCGCATGCTCTTCATCTTCGCGGCGACCGGGGTCCTCGCGATGTATTGCAGCGCCGTCGTCATGCCGGGCACGCCCACCGCAGGCGCGTCTGGCGCATTGATGGGCCTCATCGGCGCCGCCGGCGCGTGGGGCCATCGGGACAAGTCCACCGTCGGCACGAACGTCCGCAATCAGATGCTCAAGTGGGGCGTCTATACGATGTTGTTCGGCTTCCTCGTGAATGGCAATCACGTCGCCCACGCAGCCGGCTTTGCATCCGGCTGGGTCATCGGCTCCGTCTATGACACGAAGACGCTGGAGGCGACGAAACGCTCCACGGTCTCGCTCCTCCTCGGTCTCGTCGGCGGCGTCGCGTGCGCGGCGTTCATTCTGCTGTGCCTCGCGCCGCCGCAGATCTCGTGGGACACCGCCGAATCGATTCGCGGCCGCCCTGCCGGCACACCGGCACCACACGATTCCTGGGGACGGTAACGGGCATTGTCCAAGCGCGCGCCGTGGTATCGTCGCGGCCGTGCGAAGCGCCAATATCGCTGCCGGTATCGCCCTCGCGGCCGCTTCGTGTCAATCGCGTGAGCCGCGCGACGCTCGCGCCATACCGACCACGGACGTCGTCGTCGAGCGGCCGCGCGCGCCCGAAAACGACGCGCCGCTCTTCATTGCCATTACGAAAGAGGGCATCGAATTCGATGCGAAGCGCGTCGTCGAATTGGAGCCCAACCCGACGGACGGCGCTGGCCCGGTATACAAGCGTAACGGCCCGGACGATCTCTATGTCGTTCCGCTCCACGGGGCGCTCTTGGCGGCGCAGCAGAGCGGCCGCCTCGCTCGACACACGAGCGACGCGCAAGCGCGGCTCGAGATTCGAGTTCACCCCGACACGCCGTATCGCGTCCTGTTCGAAGTCCTCTACACCGCTGGGCAGACGGAGCTTTCACGGTTCGATCTCCGCGACTCGGTAAGCACCGGCGACACCATTGCGACGGAGCTGCCGGCCGTGCCCGGCCCGGGAGCGACGCCCGCACCGGCGACCGACCCGGCCACGCTGGATCTGACCGCCATCGTCACGCTCGAGGGCGTCGCGTTCAAGACCAGCCACGGAAACATCGCCGCCGGGTGCGGCGGAATCGGCGCCGGGGTCACCGTCCCTCGCTTCGACTACGAAATCGAATCCCAGAAGGTCGGGGACTGCGCCCGACGCCTGCGTGCTCGATACAAGGTCGCCGCGACCGACAACACCTTCGTGCTCGTCGCGAACAAGGACACCCCGTTTCGCGACGTCTTCCGCGCCGTCCGGGCGATGCGCGGCTCGAAAGAAGCGCCCATGTTCACGCAAGTTCGCTTCGGCGTCGCGCGGTGAACCAAGCAAAACCGCGCCCTGACGTGTCCGGTATCGCCCGCATCGGCCGTCCTTCGCCCGCGCCCCGCCGGCTCGCCGCCGACGCGCACCCCTTGCCCGGACCGCTCGATCGTGCGAGAGACGTCGTGCGCCTCGAGCGGCCCACCTCCCCGGGCGAAGTCTGGATAGAACCTCGGGAGGATGGTACGTTCCGGCCAGTTTCTCGGTGGATTTGTCACGCGACACTAGCTCAGTTGGATAGAGCGTCGGCCTCCGGAGCCGAAGGTCGCAGGTTCGACTCCTGCGTGTCGCGCCAATCATCGCAGCCGCCAACGAACAGCGCCGCGATCGTCGCCCCTCACGGGTTGCCGACGACGGGCACGGTGACGGATGGGTTGTCGGCGTTGGACAGGATCACGAGCTCGCCGGCTTGAGGCTCCCGGCTTCGCGGGGTGTACGCGACGGTGATTTCGCAGCTCCCACCAGGCTTGATCGGAGAGTTCACGCAGTTCGACTCCTGCTTGAAGGCCGCGGCGTCATTGGCGGTCAGCACAATCGAGGAGATCACGAGCGGCCCGGTCGACGTCGTGTCGTTGCCGATCGTCACGGTTCCCGTCGAGGCCGCGTTGCTTCCGCGTGGAACGGGGCGGAGCGTCAGCGACGCAGGGTCGAGCGAGATCTTGATCGTCCTGCCATTGCCCTCCCCTTTACCGCTCAGGTTGACCGTCAACGGTGCAGTGACAGCGCTGGAGGTGACCGTCGCGACCCCGAGATATTCGCCTTCGCGCGTCGGTCGAAACGTGACCTGCACCGGGCAGGATCCGTTCGCCTCGATGCGCTTGTGGGGTGCGCAGCTGCTCTCGATCTCGAACCCTTCCGAGACGGCCATCGTGTCGATTGGAACCGGCACTCTGCCGGGGTTCTTGAGCACGAACGTCTGCGGCTTGCTGGTGGTATCGACCGCTTGTGCGCCAAAGTGAAGCTCCGCGGGCTCGATCTTCAATTGAGCCGGGCGCGGCTGCTTGCCCCGCAATTGAACGGGCGTGATCCCCGAGGGAGCGGACGCCACAATCGCGACGAACGGCGACACCACGAGCAACGCGCCTACACCCAGCACGACGAGCGGATTGGCCATTGTGCCCTCACCGTCCCTCTCGACGAATCACTTTGTCGAGCAGTTCACCAGGGAGCCGGCGGAGCTCTTGTTCGGCTTTTCGCTGCGCCAAATCACGCTTCAGCCAGCTGACGACGACCGCGACGAACAACCCGACGGTGAGGCCGAAGACGACTGCAAACGCCGCAATCTCGATTCGGCTCCAGGACGTTCCACGCATGGATTTCGCCAGCTGCAGAACACCGCCGGTTGCTCCCGCGATGCCGAGAAGGGCCGCCAGCATCGACGCATACTGAAGCAGGTCGCGGTTGCAGCGCGACACGCGGTCGTTCGCAATGAGCCAGTCCGCGAGCGAAGTGGCCGTTCGAGGCGCGAAGCTGGTCATGGCGCCATCCTTCCTCGGATTGGTCGTCCCACCCCTTCATCGTGCACGCACCCTGCCAGGATCCGCGCAATCAGGCCGGCTCGCGTCGAAACAAAGCCGCATTGAGAAAGCCGGCGCCGAATGCTCCGGAAACTCCCGTACGAACGGGCCGAAGCTCGACCGACTTCAGACGGCTTCCGAATATCGCTTCGAGGTCGGCCAGCAGAAACGATGCGCCGCCCGCCATATCGCCGCTTGTCAAAACCTCGGCGTCGTCGGCACTCGGCTGGTGCTCCTGAGCGAACGTGACGATTCCGAATCGCCCGCCTGGACCCAATCGCGAGAGCACTCGCTCGAGATACGTCGCACGACGGTGCGGCGCCACGTGGTGGAAACAGCCCGAGTCGTACACGAGATCGAAGGGTCCCTCGGGCAAGTCGTCGCGCAAGACGTCGAGCGCAGTGGCGACGACGCGCTCGGGCAACATCGGGCGGATCCGATCCAACAAGCCCGCGGCGAGATCGACCCCGTGCACCGCCGCACCCCGCTCGGCGAGCCAGCGCGTGTTGCGACCATTGCCACACCCGACGTCGAGCCCGCGAGCACCATCGAGGTCGCCGAGCAAACCGCGGTCATACCAATCGACGAGGTTTTCGTCCGGCAGCTCCGTATTGAGCGGGTGCCCTTCACCGGTCAGCGTCGCAGCCCAAAAGTCTGCCGCCTCCCGGGCAGAGCGATCGCCTCGCGCGCTTCGCGCCACGATTGCGTCGAGAAGCTCGAGGAGCTGTTCCGTGGTGTGGATTCGCATGTCTCGCCGTCCGACTTTCGGGTCTAGACCACGCAAGCGCTGGGGTGGAAACCTTCGACCACCCTGCGACAGGACCGAACGGCCTGCCCGCGTGCGGCTCCGGTGTGGCACTCGTGCCGCCTACGGGGCACCCAGTGCCGCGACGCCGATGGATCCTCGCGATTTTCCGCCTCGCGACGGAAGACCTGCGGAAATATTCAGCCTCTCGCGTAGGAAAACTGCCGCCGGTAACGTCATGGCTCCTGCAAAAACCTAGAGGTTCCCCATGATCGTGGATCGGTGTGGCCGCACCCGGCGAGCCCACGCGTTCGTCGTGCTCGCTTTCTTGGTCTGGGCTTCGCCCGTCTTCGCACAGGAGGAACTGACGCTCGAGGTCGCGATGAAGCGGTCGCTTCAGACGCACGAGCGCGCAAAGATCGCGGAGCTCGATGTCGAGGCGGCGGAGGGCGCCGTCGAGTCGGCGCGCGCAGACTTCCTCCCGACTCTGGTGCTCGGTGCGGAGGCGACGCTCGCTCCACCCGACGACGCGGATCGTTACGTGACGGGCTCGGGGACGCTCACGCTCCGGCAGCCGCTCCTCAATCCGAGCGCCATTCCGCGTCTTTCGAGCGCAAAGCACACGCTCGAATCGGAGAAGCTCAGCGCGGGTGAAGAGCGGCGGCAGCTCGCGTTCGAAACGGCGCGGGCATTCCTCGATGCGCTCGCCGCCGAACGTTTCGTCGACGCCGCGGAGGAGCGACTGAAGCGAGCGAAGGCGAATCAGGACAACGCGCAGGCTCGCGTCGACGCGGAGCTCAACAGCAGCAACGACGTGACGCGCGCGAAGCTCGAGGTGTCGAGCGCGGCTCGTGAGCTCGCACAGCGCGAGCGCGACGAGATCGAGGCGCGCATCGCGCTCGCACTGCTCGTCGGTGGACCCGTCGAGGGTGAGCTCGTTTCACCGGAGGTGCTCTTCGAGGAAGCTCGGACGTTCGCAGGCAACGCGGAGGAGCTCTCCAACGCCGCCTCGACGACGCGCGGGGATGTGCGCGCGCTGGAGGAACAAGCGCTGGCCGCGAAGGAATCCGCGAAGGAGCCGCTGTTTCGCCTCGCCCCTTCGATCGATCTGACCGGCCGCTTCCGGGTGAACCCGGACCCGTTGCCGGAGCAATCGTGGCACGACGAGTCGCTGACCCTCGCGCTCACGTGGACGATCTTCGACGGCGGGCAACGGTACGGCGACCGGAAGACGCTCCTCGCAAGGACGTATTCGATCGACGCGCAGCGCTCGCTCGTCCGCCGCACGCTCTCGACGGAGATTCAATCGTCCATCACGAGCCTCGAGACGTCACGCACCACGTACTCATTGGCCCAAGAAGCGAAATCGGCGGCCACCACCAATACCGAGGAGACGAACGTCCTTTATCAACAGGGCCTCGCGCGCGCAATCGAGGTCGTCGACGCGAACGCCGAGCAGTTCGACGCGGAGGTCGAGGTCGAATCGTCGAGGATCGAAATGGCGCGCTCGTACCTCGGATTGCGCCAGTCGATGGGCGCTCAACCGCTCGCCGGCTTCGAGGCCGAACAGTGACGAGCCAGCTCGGTCGAAGACAAACGCTCCTGGCGCTCGCGACGGCGCTCGCCGCCTGCAAAGGAGGGGAAAAGCAGGGGCGCGGACAGGGCTCGGGCAAACGTCGCGAACGCGGCGAAGGCGGCCCGAGCTTCCCGGTGGAAGCGTACGAGGTCGCGGCCAAGCGCGTCGAATACACCATTACGGCGCCGGGCTCGATCGACGCATTCGAACGGGTTCAGGTGACGGCGCGCGTCTCCGGCGGCGTCGACAAGGTCGGCTTCGTCGAAGGGCAATCCGTCAAAAAAGGCGACGTGCTCGTCGTGATCGATTCGGAGCGTTACCAGGTCGCCGTGAACACGGCAGCAGCGGCGCTGGAAAAGGCCAAAGCGACACAGACCGACGCCGAATCGATGGTCACCCGTCGTGAAAAGGCGAGCGAAAAACACCCCGGCCTCATCCCAGGGGAAGAAATATCGACGCTGCAGACCAAGGTTTTGACCGCAAAGGCCGACCTCAACATGGCCGTTCAAGATCTCAAGGGCGCTCAGCTGAACCTGCGCGACTCGAGCGTCCGCGCGCCGATCGACGGCGTCATTCAGACCCGTACCGTCGAGACTGGCCAATACGTGCAGGCGGGCTACGTCATGGCGACGCTCCTCAGGAGCGATCCATTGCTGCTTCGTTTCCAGGTCGCGCCGGTCGAGGCGCCGCGCCTGAAGCCGGGGCTCATGGCGACCTTTCGCCTCCGCGAAACGCTTCGGGTATTCCAAGCGAAGATTACGCTGGTCGCGGCCGCAGCTGATCCTCAGTCGCGCATGGTGCCCATCACGGCGGAGGTCCAAAAGGACGAACACGACTATTGGCTTCGTCCGGGCTCTTTCAGCGACGTGACCATTCCCGTCGGCGGCGCGCGCGACGTCATCGTCGTTCCGCGAATGGCAGTCCGCCCGACCGAAAATGGATTCGTGGCGTTCGTCGTCGAGGGGGACGTCGTGCACGAGCGCGTGCTTTCGCTCGGCATGAACACCTCCGACGGCTGGGTCGAGGTTCGTGACGGCCTCAAGGCCGGAGACAAGCTGGTTTGGAAGGGCCTCGAGCCGCTCGCCGAGGGCGCAAAGGTCAAAATGGCCGAGACGGCCCCCCCGGCCAGCTCCGCTTTCATCACCCCGGGGGCGTCGGCCGCGCCCGCCGCTTCGGGCGCACCCCCCGCAGGTTCCGCGCCGGAGCCGCCGCCACCGGTGGCCCCCCCCGCGTCGGGCGCCCCGCCGGCAGGGAGCGCGCCTTGAACCTCAACGACGTATCGATTCGCAATCCGGTATTCGCCTGGATGTTGATGGCGGTGACGATCCTGTTCGGGGTCGTCGCCGTCTCGCGCATCGGCGTCAGCCAATTCCCGGACGTCGACTATCCGAACATCAACGTATCGGTCAGTTGGCAGGGCGCCTCACCCGCCGCGATCGAGCGTGAGATCGTCGAGCCGATCGAACAGGCAATCTCCCAGGTCGAGGGCGTGAAAGAGATCACCGCGACGGCTCGACAGGGCAATGCCCGGGTCACCGTCGCGTTCGACATGGATCGAAACATCGATCTCGCCCTGCAGGACGTGCAGGCGCGTGTCGCGCAAGTGCAGCGGCAATTGCCGACCGACGTGCAGCCGCCGACGGTCTCGAAATCGAATCCCGACGACACGCCCATCGTCACCGTCGGCGTGTCCGGCGCCTTTTCGAGACAACTCTTGTCCGACGTCGCCCGCTACCAAGTCATGGAGAAGCTCCAGACGGTCCCCGGCGTCGGCCAAATCACGCTCAACGGCAATGCGGCTCGCAACGTACGTGTCTGGCTCGACGCGAGCCGGATGAACGAAAAGAACATCGCCGTCACCGACGTCATCGGTGCAATCCGGCGCGAGCACGTCGAGCTCCCCGGTGGCCAGCTCGAGGCAGGTGGCCGTCAGGTCAATGTGCGCCTCCTCGGCGAGGCGCTCGACCTCGACACCTTTCGAAAGATCGTGGTTCGCAACGTCGACGGCACCCCGATCTATTTGTCCGACGTCGCGCTCGTCGAGGACGGATTCGAAGACCGCGTCAGCATCGCGCGCCTCGACGGCCTGCCGGTGCAGGCGCTCGGTATCCTGAAGCAACGCGGATCCAATGCCGTCGCGGTCGCGGAAGCCATTCGCGAGCGCGTCGGCGAGATCCAGCGCGACCTCCCCGAAGGGATGAAGGTCGAGGTCCTGTCCGACACGACGGTGTTCATCGAAGAGTCGATGCACGAAATGGAGATCGAGCTCGGTCTCGCCCTCCTGCTCACCTCGATCGTCTGCTGGATCTTCCTCGGATCCGTCTCGAGCACGCTCAACGTCGTGCTCGCAATCCCGATGTCGCTCTGCGGCACGGTGGCCGTGATCTATTTCTGCGGCTTCACCCTCAATACGTTCACGATGCTCGGGCTCTCGCTCTCCATCGGCCTCGTCGTCGACGACGCCATCATGGTGATGGAGAACATTTTCCGACACGGTGAAATGGGGAAAGACCGCGTCCGTGCGGCCGCCGAAGGAACCAAAGAGATCACGTTCGCCGCGCTTGCGGCGACGGTCGCCATCATTGCGATCTTCTTGCCCGTCATCTTCATGAAGGGCGTGATCGGCAAGTTCTTCTTCCAGTTCGGCGTCACGTTGTCGGTCGCCGTGATGCTCTCCTATTTCGAGGCGATCACACTCGCGCCGGCTCGCTGCGCACAAATCCTCGATACGGCTCGTCACGATCGAGGCCGCCTGGGCCGGCTCGTGGACGCCGGCTTCGCCGCCGTCGAGCGTGGCTACGCCAAAGTCCTCGCCGCCGGCCTGCGGCGTCCGCTCGTCGTGCTCCTCGCCGCCGGTCTCGTGATGGGCGCGTCGGTCTTCATCGCACTGAAGCTTCCGTCGGAGTTCGTGCCCACACAGGATCAGAGTCGGCTCGACGTTCGCCTGCAAACCGCGCCGGGGACGAGCCTGCCCGCCGCGGAGCCTTTGCTCTCCGAGGCCGAAAGGTGGCTCATGGCTCAGCCCGAGGTCGATCGCACGCTGACCACGCTCTCCGGATCGATCGGCAACATCAGCCTCACGCTCGTTCCTCCCGATCAGCGAAAGGCGTCGGCGCAGGAGTTTTCCGCGAAGGTCCGCAACGAGCTCGGAAAAATCGCCGGCCTACGCGCTTCGGTCCGAGATCCCTCGCAGCAGAGCTTCGGCGCACAACGCGGCTCCCCCGTCTCGTTCACCGTGCGCGGCTCGGATTGGGACACGCTCGTCGCGTCGGCGAAGAAGATCAACGACGACCTCGAGGCGAGCGGCACCGTGGTCGATGTCTCGATGGACTACCAAGTCGGGACGCCCGAGGTGCAAGTCGTGCCGAACCGCCGGCGCGCCTCCGAAATGGGAGTGTCGGTCGAAGACCTCGCGACGAGCGTCAATGCGCTCGTGGGAGGCACCACCATCGGCAAATTCGAGACGGGCGGACGCCGCATCGACATTCGTTCCCGCGTCCTGGCGTCGCAACGCTCGCGGCCGGAGGACATCTCCAACTTGCGTGTCCGCGCCCAGAGCGGCGATCTCGTTCCACTCGCGCTCCTCGTCGACACCGAGGAAAAGGCGGTCCTGCAATCGATCTCGCGCGCGGATAGAGAGCGCGCGATACGAATCAACGCGAACGTCGCGCCCGGTCATTCCCAATCGGAAGCGCTCGCCAAGGTGGAGGAGCTCGGGTCGACGTTGCCACTCGGCTATCGAACGGTGTTCGCCGGCCAAGCGACGGAGCTCGACGAGACGACGAGCGGCCTCTTCTTCGCGCTCTTGATTGGGATCATGGTCGCGTACATGGTCCTCGCGAGCCAGTTCAACTCGTTCCTTCACCCAGTCACGGTATTGACGATCTTGCCGCTCGCCGTATGCGGCGCGGTCATGGGCCTCGTCGTCGCCGGGTATTCGCTGAACCTCTTCAGCATGATTGGTTTGCTCTTGCTGATGGGCATCGTGAAGAAGAACTCCATCATGCTCGTCGAGTACGCGAACCACATCGCCGAGCACGAGGCAGCCGACGCCCACACTGCGATGTTGAAGGCCGGACCGATTCGACTGCGCCCCATTCTGATGACCACATTCGCGACGATGATGGCCGCGGTCCCCGCCGTGATGGGGCTCGGTCCGGGCGCGGAGACGCGTGGGCCGATGGCGGCAGCCGTCCTCGGCGGATTGGCGCTATCGACCGTCCTGAGCTTGCTCGTCGTCCCCGCGTTTTACGTTGTCGCGGATCGAATCAAGAGGGCCATCTGGAAGAAGCGTCGACCCGAGCTCAAAACGGCGAGCCACGGCGCCTGAGGTCGACCCCCTCGGGCGGCGATGCTGTATAGTCGCGCCTCCCAATCGAAAAGGGGGCTCCCATGCGTCGTTGGTCGTTGCTCGCGTTGGTCGTCGTCCTCGGTGCCTGTGATGAAGGCGGTGAATCGACCGGCGGAGGCGGAAGCGGTGGGAGCGGCGGTGACGCTGCGACGACGGGCGGCGGTGACGAAGGCGGCGGCACCACGAATCCCCAAGGGGAGACGATCACGCTGACGCTCGAGTCGTTCGACGTCGAGCCCGGGACGGAGCGACAGGTTTGTAAAACCATCAACCTCCCCGCGGGCGCCGACGTGAACATCGTGCAGATGCGCTCGGAGATGCAGGGCACGTCGCACCATTTCAACGTGTACAAGGTCTTGGAAGGCGACGTGACCGCCCCCGTGACGGCGGAGGAGTCGACGGTGCACGACTGCTCGCCCGCGGCGGAGCAGCTCAATGGCACGGCGGCCTACATCTTCGGCTCCGCCAGCCCCGAGCGCATCGTCGACATGCCCGAGGGTATCGGCTTCCACCTGCTCGACGGCCAGCGGATCATCCTCGAGCAGCACGTCATCAATGCGACGCCGGACGTGATCCAGGGCGGTGCGACGTTCGACCTCGGCGTCGCCGCAGACGACGCGATGATCGAGCACCACGCCGACATCATGTGGCTCGCGAACTGGTCGATCTTTCTGCCGGCCGCACAAGAGACGACCATTACCGAGCACTGCACCGTCCCGTACGACGTCGAGGTGTTCGGGCTGATGTCCCATACGCACGCACTGGGGACGCATTTCTCGATCGAGAAATGGACCGACGTGGAGAGCACCCATTTGTACGATTCCACCGACTGGGCACACCCGGTTTACATGGAGCTCGGGCCCGCCTTGTCGCTCAGCACGGGTGAGGGCTTCGAGTGGAGTTGCACGTACACGAACACGACGGACCACAACGTCATGGCGGGTCAAAATTCGACCGACGAGATGTGCATGATGTTCGCCTACGCGTATCCGAAGGACTCGCTGTCGGCCGATCCCATTCAGTGCAACAAGCCGCTCTGAGCGTGCGCGCTCAATAACCGGTCGCGGAATAGCCAGTGGTGGAGGGTCGCGGCAGCGATCGAGCGACATATCGATATTGCAACGGCGGGTGGTCGGCCGGCGGCGCGAGTCGCTGCGGCCGCAATCGCTGATAGGGCAGGAAGCCGACCGCCACCGCCACACCGAACATGACGTGATAGACGATCGCGAGCGGCAGGCGGGGCTGGTACGCGAGCCAGCGCAAACCTATGAACGGTAGGACGAAATAGAGCATGCCGATCCAGACGGCGACGCCCCATGGCGGACCCGCGAGGAGCGTCGCTGCCTTCGACGCGCCGTAGAACAGAGCTCCGAACAGGAGCCCCCACACGACCGAGACGCTCAAGTGAGCGAGGAGGCCGGCGAATATCGCGAGTGAATCGAAGCCGGGCGCGAGCGCGCGCTCGTGGAGGAACGGTGCAGCGGCCGCCTTCATCGGCATCCACACGTCGGCGCCTTTGATGGCCCCGGCGAGCAGCATGAACAACGAAACGACCGAGCCCCCGATCAGGCCCGCGACGAGTCCGCCCACCGCCAGCCGGCGCCAGTCATTCGCAGAACGGTGGAACACACTGGTGAATAAGGCATCGCCCGTTCCACCGCCGTGGTGTCGAGCCGCATGAACCGCCCCGAGAACATCGACGCCGCACGAAACCACCGCTCATGACATGCGCACGGTGAGCGGCCACGCCACGCCCCACTGCAACCTGTGGCGGGCGCGCCGTTTGCTGCGACGAAAGCGATGGCCGACTCCTCACACAGCGTCGATCTCGGCGAGTTGCTCGAAGAGACGCGCATCCTGTTGCCGGGATGCGAGATTCTCGTCGCGTTCCTGATCTCGCTGCCGTTTTCGTCGCGGTTCGAGTCGCTCTCCAACGTCCAGCGCATCGTGTACTTGCTGACGTTCGCGAACGCGCTCGCGGGGCTGGTCTGCTTTCTGACACCGGCGGCGTATCACCGTCTCGCGCGTCCGATTCACGACCGTACGCGGTTCAAAGTGTTCGCGAATCGATTCCTGATCGCCGGCGTCATCCCCCTCTCGTTCTCTCTCACGCTCGCGACCTTTCTCGTCACGTCGCTCGCGTTCTCGTGGCTCGTCGCCGTGATCGCCGCGTCGGTAGCGGCGTTCGCCATTGCGCTGTGCTGGTGGCTCATCCCGCTCGTGCGCGCGCACGACCGGACCGCCATCAAAGGGCCGGAACCGGAGACCGAAGAGGACGGCACAGCAGCAACCGTGACGCCCGCGCACGGCGCGAGGTCGTGAGTCGGCGACACTGCCGATCAGCGTCGAAAGAGGATCGAGGCCGTCGATAGCCCCTTGTGCGCCCCTGCGTGAACGAGCTCACCGACATTGCTCTGACTCCTGTCCGAGCTGGCAGCGCCGGCGACGACGAGCATCGGCAAGAAGTGCTCGCCCCGCTCGTGGGCGAGGCGCGCGTCGGGATGATCACGAAACCGAGTCAAGCCTCGAGCCCTCGCGTAGGGCGCCGTTCGCGTCAAAAGGTCGATGACCCACGATTGAAATCGCAAGCTCGCATCCGAAAGCGCATCACCTCGATCGGATGAAGGCTGCTCGCCGCCCTCGTGGGCGAGCCCGCCGCTACCGATCAACAGAAACCCCTTGTCGCGCATTGGCTCGAGGGCGCGGCCGACAGCGAAATGCACCTCGGGGTCGAGAGAGGCGTGCAGCGAGAGCTCCACCACCGGCAAGTCGTGCTCCGGAAACATGATCGAGAGCGGGAGCCAAGCGCCGTGGTCCCAGCCGCGCGTGTCGTCGCCGATTGCCTGCTGCCCACCGTGCAAGAGGTGTTCGATCACCGTTCGGGCGAAGGCCCTGCTTCCCGGCGCGGCGAACACTCTCCCACGCAGCGCCTCGCAGCCGTGGTCCTCGAGCGTGTGCGGCGTTTCCGACGTGGTGACGGTGAAGCGCGGCGCGACCCAATGGGCGGACACGCATACGATGCCGCGCGTCGCCGGCGTGCGAATCGCCTGGGCGATACGGCGGAGCCACGCGTGTACGGGCTCGTCGGCGTCGGCGAGCCGCGACGGAAGGCCGTGACCAATGAACAACGCCGCCTGACGCTCGCGTCCCGTCACCGGCCCATTCGAGCCGAGCGTGCGGCAAAAACAAACCGAGATCGCGCCCCGCCGGACGATCCGATAATCGCCCGTTCCCGAACCAGATGGGCACCTGTAGGATGCGCGCGCTTGGGTCGACGAAAAATCCCGAAGCATGCGCCGGCGATGCCGCTCGAGCTGGACGCGAGCGAAATGCGCCGAATCGCGGGCCTCGCGGTCGAGCGCGTCATCGATCACATCTCGTCATTGTCGGAGCAGCCGCTCCATCGCGTGACGGGCGGACGAAAGCTCGCCGAATCGCTCCGCGAGCCATTGCCCGAGCTGGGGACGCCGATCGAGCGGCTGCTGAAAACGGTGTTTGGAAAGGTCGTTCCCGCGAGCCTCAACACCGCGTCTCCCGGTTATCTCGCGTACATCCCGGGCGGTGGCCTGTTTCACTCGGCCATTGCCGATTTCATCGCGCTCGCGACGAACCGCTATGTCGGTATCTGGCTCGCCTCGCCCGGCCTCGTCCAGCTCGAGCAAAATGTGATTTCGTGGTTCTGCGAAATCCTCTCGATGCCGAGCACGGCAGGAGGGCTGCTGTTGAGCGGCGGCTCGATGGCGAATCTCGTCGCCATCGTCACCGCCCGCAAAGAGCGTTTGCCCGCCGACTTCCTTCGCGGCGTCGTCTACACCTCGGCGGAGGCACACCATTCCGTCGCCAAGGCCGCCATGATCGCGGGGTTTCCCACCGAGCGCATCGTCTCCGTTGGCGTCGACGACAAGTTCCGAATCGACCTTCGCGCGCTCGAATCGGCGATCGACGAAGATCGGCAATCGGGCCTCCAGCCGTTTTGCATCGTCGGAAATGCAGGGACGACGAACACCGGAGCGGTCGACGATCTCGCGGCGCTCGCCGACATCGCAGCGCGACACTCGATGTGGTTCCACGTGGACGCGGCGTACGGCGGCTTCTTTGCACTTACGAGTCGAGGTAAGAGAGTCATGCGTGGCATCGAGCGCGCAGATTCGGTGACGCTCGATCCGCACAAAGGTCTCTTTCTTCCTTATGGGACGGGCTGCCTCGTCGTGCGGGACCGCGCTGCGCTCCGCCGGGCGTATTCGATGCACGCTTCGTATTTGCCCCCGATGCAAGAACACGACGATCTCGTCGACTTCTGCGAGCTCGGACCGGAGCTCTCGCGGGAGGCTCGAGGCCTACGCGTGTGGCTACCGCTGAAGATGCACGGTGCAGGAACATTCCGCGACGCGCTCGACGAGAAGCTCGATTTGGCGATGTCGGCATTCGAGCGGGTCCGCGCTCTGCCGAACGTCGAAATCGTCTCCGAGCCGGTGCTGTCGCTCTTCACGTTTCGATTCCGTCCCTCGCCGCACGAGGGCGACGAGGAGCGGCTCGAGGCTCACAACAGGGCAATCCTCGCCCGCGTGAACGACCGCCAGCGCGTGCTCCTCACCGGCGCGCGCGTGGGCGGTCGATTTTTCATTCGAGTCTGCGTGCTCTCCTTTCGGACACACGCAGACCGAATCGATGCGCTGGTCGAGGATTTGTGCGCGGCCCTCGACGAGCCGGTTAAACCCAGCGCTCAGCTGGGTTGACCCGACGACAACGGCCCCCAGAGCTCAGACTCTTGCCAAAGAGCCGAGCGACCGGCCCGCTCGCCCGTTGGGGCGGGCCGCGTCGCGAAGTCAACCAAAGCGAGCTCTGGGGTCAAAGCGGAACGAGCGTAACCTTGTTGCGGTCGACGTTCTGAATGAAGTACTCGGTCCCCGGCATGGTCAGGACTTCCTTCTCTCCCGGCCACGCCGAATAAGGACCAACGTCCTTCGCGTTCTTCGTTCCGTCGATGGTGAGTTGCCACGTCCCGGGCACACCCTCCGTCGCCGTGCTCGCAAAGGCATAGTCGGAGTACTTCTGGCCCTGGACGAAGGTCGCTGCGCCCCAGCCTGGATAAGGCTCGGTGAAGATCGCGCGGTAGAGTTTGTTCTCTTTTCCTGCCGGCGCCTGGTAGTCGGGCAGCTTCTCCATCGCGTCGGTGGCGTACTTCGCGTACGCGGCGAGGCCCGGGTCCGAGGGATTGCCCTTCTCTTTTCGGAGCGCGCCGTTGATTGCCGTATAGTCGCCCGTCGTATACCCGTAGAGCGCAATGCGCTCGATATCCGTCATTCCGACGTCGGGCGCGCCGCTCTTGTCGGTATTCGATTTGCTCTGATTGAGGAACGAGGCGAACCGCAGCCCGCCCAGATAATTGTAGAGCGGGTCGTTCTTGTTTGCGGCGATGGCGGCCGCGAGCTGGTTCGCCTTGTCGGGTGACTTGAGCGAGTTCGTGAGGTTCTCGTAGCGAGCGATGCGTTCTTTGTCGTCGGGATCCGGGACGACACGTTTGCCGTCGGCGTCGAACTTCGGATACTTCGCGTAGAGGTCTTTGAGCGCCTGATTCGCCTCCGCCGCGATTTTGCCCATTTCGGCGTGCGTGTCGGCGTCGGGGTTGTACGCGGGCCCCTTCGAGTTCTGCGGGCCGTGGTTGCCGGGCCCGGTCGGGATCTTTCCAGGGACCCACGGCGTCTTTCCGGCGTCTTTGTCCCCTTGTTGACCGCCGGGCGCATTGCCGCCGTCCACTTGGACCGGGGAGCTCGGAATAATGCCCGGGACCCACGTGACGTGCCCGGGAACGACCCCCGGCTTCCATTTCGGTCCCGCCGGCTTCACCGCCGCGTTGTTCGGCGGCGGCGGAGGGCCGGCTGGACGCACGCTATGGCACGCGCATCCGAGGACGTTCGGCATGTATTCGATCTGCGACGCAGCGCGGTCGAGACTGCTCGACGACGAGGTCGATCCGCCGGCGTTCGGCCCGCCGTTGTTACCGCTCGACCGCGACCCCGACCCTTGATTCGAGCCTTGTCCGGGGGCGCCCGTCCCGACCGAACCCGCGCCGCCTCCGCCTGCACCGCCCATTCCGCTCATGCTGGGTGATCCTTCCGGTCCGACCTTTTTACGTCAGATCGGCGTCCCCGAGAATGACAACGTCACCTCTTTGGAGCACGCGCGAACGCGTCGATCGCGTGACGGGCTCGGCCAAGGGGGATCGGGGTCAATTCGCGGGCCGCGGATCGCCGACGTAGTCCGTGCCGACGCTCGTCTCCGCCTCTGCGCCGGCGTCCAGCACGGCCCAACGGAACCGCTCCGACTGCGGCTTTGCGAACGGCCCCGCGGCGAGCGCGAAATGGCGGCCGTCGGGCTGCTTCGTCTCGAAAATCTTCAGGTCGAGCTTGGTTTGGAAGCGCCGGCGCAGCTCTTCGAGGCTCGCCACGTCGGCGGCGCGCCCGAGCTCGACGTAATGCGAGTCGACGAGGAACATGGACAATGCGCCGATCGACTCGCCATTTTCCATCTTGGGCTCGATCATCAGCCCTTTGCAGAGGACGGCCGCATTCACCGGAATGATTTGGTTCCACTCGGCGAGGGCCTGCTTCGCACCGCGGTATCGAATCGTGACGGTCACGCCGGCGAGGTTGTCGCCGGAGGTCGCCACCAGCGGCAGCTCGATCCAACGCGAGGGTGCCTCTTCACTGGTGTGAGCGGGGGCGCAAACCATGTCGGAGCCGGCGACGCGCACGCAGACATCCAGGGAGCCCGATTGAAGCGCCTTCTTACCCCACTCGGACGGTGCCAGCCCTCCGAGCTTGAAGCGGTATTGGCTCTCGGTGAGCTCTTCGCGCGAGCACGAGGTGCAGGTGCGCCCCGACGGGCACGTCTGCATGTCTTTCGATGCGCGCGCGCACTGGCTGCCGCCGCAGCAATCGGCGTCGCACGTCCCGGCGTCGCCGAGCACGATGGGGCCGGGCTCTGCCGGGGCGGCGGTCTCACTCGGCACCGGCGCGGTGTCGCCGCCTGCCGGTCCTGCGATCGGCTGCTTCGGACGCACGACGATGAGGAGGATCGCCGCCGCCGCGACCGCACCCGCGACCATCGCGGCGCCGTGGCTGAAGAGCGCAACGACGTTGCTCTTCGAAGGCTTTCGCTCTTCGCGATCGCGCCGCGCATCGTCGATTGAAACGATGCGCGTGGATCGAGGAGCCGAGAACGCGGCCGGGTCGCGGTATTGGCGGAGGGACGGAGGCAGCTCGCCGTTGAACTCGACGCCTTCGGCCTCTGCCTTCTCGACCTCGGCCTCGGTCGTCGGAACGAAGGGACCGAGCGCACGCTCGACGAGATCCGCCGACGCGGCTTCCTCTTGATTCGGCTCGTTGTCGCGGCTCATGTCACTTCCTCCTTCGACGTCTGCGGCCCGCGAATGAAGCTCATCAGTTTCTTCATCGCGCGACTGCGAATCGCGCGGATGTTCTGGCTCGTCGTGCCCCAGCGCTGCGCCAGCTCGGCGGAGACGTCGTTCGGCAATCGCTGGTTGTCCGCGCCGACACGTTGATAGAGCGCCGTCACGCGCAAGACGTCTTGCTCTCGATCGGTGAGCTCGTCGAGCGCGCGGCGAACGGCTCGCAGCTCCGGGGACGAAGGCGGCGACGGCTCGTCGATATCGTCACAAGAGACCTGTTCGATGAGCGGGGAAGCGGAGACCTCGGTGCCCCGACCGATCGCGTCGACGACGAGGTTCTGGGCGATTCGTCCGAGCCACGCGCGCGTGCGTTGGCGTTTGCGATCGACGTCGGCTTCCTCTGCAGGGCGATACGAGCGCGCGTATTGGAACGCGCGCTGGAACGTCTCCTGGACCAGATCGTCCACGGCGACGCCGGCCGTCCGCTGCAGCGTCGCCTCGCGGCGCTTGAGCGCGCCGTAGAGGTATCGGACGTGCCGCTGGTAGAACGCAGACTGCGCGGCGCGCGCTTCCGCGGAGTTCACCTCGCGCAACGTCGCCCGCGCGAGCAGCTGCTCGTCATCCAGCTCTTCGAGCGAGGTGCGAAAATCCACGTGCATGGGGGGCGGGTTCGGCCGGAGGTCTTACGACCTTCCCCCTCTACTGCGAAGCGTGACAGGGGAGGACGCCGAAGGCGCCGCCCCGCCATTTCCCGCTCGATTCCGCGCTCACTCGGTCCCGGCTACGGTTTTTCCGCGCCCCACCCAGACCGTCTTCACGTTTACGAAGGCGCGGAGGCCGTGGACGCCGAGCTCGCGACCGTAGCCGCTCCGCTTCACGCCCCCGAAGGGTACACGCGGATCCGAGGCGACCATGGCGTTCACGAACGTCTGCCCGGCTTCGATATCGTCGACGAACCGGTGTTGCTCGCCCAAATCGTTCGTCCAGACGCTGCTGCCCAACCCGAGCTCCGTCTCGTTGGCAATTGCGATCGCCTCGTCCACGTCCTTTGCTTCGATCAGGCTCGCGACGGGGCCGAACACTTCTTCGCGGCGGGCCGGCGCGTCTTTCGGGAGCGACGCGAGCACGCCGGGGCGAAACCAATACCCCTTGTCGCCGAACGCAACGCCGCCAGTGAGAAGCCTCGCACCCGCCGCGACGGAGCGCGACACCTGATCGACGACGTCGCGGCGAACCGAGTCGAGCGCGAGCGGCCCGATCTGCGTCGCAGCCACCATCGGATCGCCGACGACCAGCGACGCAAACGCGCTCGTGATGCGCTCCTCGAAGGTGCGGTACACGTCGCGGTGCACGATGAAACGCTTCGCGTTGATGCACGATTGCCCGTTGTTCAACGTACGGGATGCGACGGCAGCCTCGATCGCGGCGTCGAGATCTGCGGACGGCATCACGACGAACGCATCGCTCCCGCCGAGCTCGAGCACCGTCGGCTTGATGAGCTTGCCTGCCTGCGAAGCGACAGCGGCACCCGCCGCTTCGCTACCGGTGAGCGTCGCGGCGACGACGCGCGGATCGTCGAGGACGCGCGAGACCTGAGCGGCACCAATGAGCAACGTCTGAAATGCGCCCTCCGGGAAGCCCGCACGGCGTGCGACGTCCTCGATGGCGAGCGCGCAACGAGGAACGTTGGAAGCGTGCTTGAGGAGCCCGACATTGCCCGCCATCAGTGCGGGCGCGAAGAACCGGAACACCTGCCAAAATGGAAAGTTCCACGGCATCACGGCGAGCACCGGCCCCAATGGCAGATACCGAACCCAGCTCTCGTTCGGGGTCGACATCCTCTCGTCGGAGAGGCTCACTTCGGCGTGATCCGCGTAGTAGCGGCAAACGCGTGCGCACTTTTCGGCCTCGGCGACGGCCGACGCGAGGGTCTTGCCCATCTCCTCCGTCATCGTGCGCGCGAGCCGATCCTTGTCGGCCTCGAGGATGTCCGCGGCCTTGCGCATCGCGATCGCACGCGCAGCGAAGCTCGTCTTTCGCCACGAGGCGTACGTGCGCGCCGCGAGCGCGAGCTTCGCATCGATGTCGCGATCGCCCAGCTGCGCGAACGTCTCGAGCGTCTCACCGGTACGAGGATCGATGCTGGCAATCGGCATTCGAAGAGCGGTAGCACCACGCTTCGCTGCCGTCAGCGGGGGCGATCGCCGCACCGGCGACGACACGCGAAGAGCGCTGATAGTCTCGTCGCCATGAGCACTTCGTTATGGCGCGCGACCACCACGAAACCGATTTCGATCCTCATGCTGGCGGGGTCGCTCGTCGCTGCATGCGGCGACGATGATGGAAGCGGCGGCACGGGTGGAACCCCGTCGAGCGGCGGCGGAGCGAACGGCGGCGCGGCTCCTCAAGGTGGAGGTGGCGCGGCCGACGGCGGGGAAGCGAGCGCTGGAGGCGCCGAGCCGACAGGTGGCGCCGGCGGCGCGACCGGCGGAAGCGGAGAAGGCGGGAGCGGCGGCAACGCAGCCGGCACCACCATTTCCACCTCCGCGTGTGCGGGTGACGTCTGCGACTTCACCATCGAAGGCTTCGACTTGGCGGAGCACGACGGCAAAACGGTCTATTTCGGGATCCTACGCCAAGGGCAAATGGGCTTCGTCGCCGAGGGCTCGGGCGTCGTAGAGAACGGGACATTCTCCGGCGCTTTGCCCGGCTCCCTCGAGAAGGGCGCCCTTTATTTCGTCAACTACTATCTCGATTTGAGCAGCGACGGCGAGTGCGAGCCGACGCCGACCGACTCGGTCTGGCGCATATCGTTGCCCGTCATCAATGCCCATTACCATTTGAGCATGACCGACGACGCGACCTATCTGTCGAACCTCGGCTGCGGCGGCTTTCCGTGATGGTTCGAGCTGGATCATTCCGGGGCGCGCGCTATGCGCAGCGCCCCGATACTCGAAGCGAGGGTCGCGAGCGCAACGAGCGCGAAAGCGAGCGCGAGGTTGTGCAATGACTCGCCGGTTCCAATCATCCAGATCCAACGCTCGTCGGCCGACACCTCGCCCATCGCGGAGAACGATTTGATGAGGCCGGTGACGAGGCCGAGCGCGCCGCAGACGAGGGTCAAAGCGCCGAGGGTGAGCTGCAGCGGGACGAACCGCTCTTTGGGGCTGAGCGCATAACGAATGGCCGCGGCGAGCGCCATCAAGCCGAACGCACAAGTCGGAATCATTCCCCACCCACCCAATCGAAACATCTCGAGCATCGCGTAACCTCCGCAGCCGCTCGAGCAGGACACGTGCCGCCGCGAATCGCGCGGTCCGATGCTCGTTTCGTCCGGCACGGAGGACAAAGTCGCTCGAAGCGTCCGGCGAAGCGGACGCTCCCCGACCCCGACGTGACTAGCGCGTGATGATGAGGCCGCGTTGCGAGAGCTCGACGAGGAGCGCGAGCGCGTCGACCGGCGCCATCGACGAGACATCGACGATCTCGTCGATGGTGGACACGCCGTCGATGAGCGAAAGGATGAAGCCCTGGCGGTGGTCGAGCGTCATCAGCGCGAGCTCGTCCGCAGAGACCACGACCTTCGGAACCGAGCCCCGCCCGAGCTTGTCGATGTACGTGCGCTTCAAGAGCTCGCGCGAGCTCTCGAGGTAACGCGCGGCGGCCTCGAACCCAGGCCTGCGATGGAGGAGGTCTTCTGCGTGCATCAGCACGCCGACATAGTTACCGCGCTCGAACGCAGCGCGAATGGGCTTCAGATCGGCATCGTCTTCGGACTCGAGCGCGTCGGCGATCGCGTTGGATTCCTCGGCCGACAAAGCCGCCTCTTCGACTTCGATGTCCGCTTCGGACGAGCGGCGTGCGGGCGTCGGCTCCGGGATTTCGGACACCAACAGGCCGTCTTCGAGCAGGCCCTCCGGCGCGGGGAGCCAGCCGCCGGACAGCTGCGGCCGTCGCGGCCGCGCGACGACCGGGGTGATGATCCGGTTGTTCGACGTCGTATCGAGATCGGGGAGCGGATCCGGCTCGGCGGCGGCGCTGGCGCCGTCGTTTTCTTGGTCGTCGATCTCCTCGGCCTCGTCGCTTTCCTCTTCGTCTTCGCGTTCGGGAGGCCAACGCGCCGTCGATCGCCGCGAGACACTGACGGGAGGAAGATCGCTGTCGGCCGTCAACGCAATGACCGGCTCGAGCGGGAGCGGCTCGTCCGAAGACCATTGCGCGGTCGAGCGGTGCGGCATCAGCACGTCCGCTTCGGGCTGCTCGTCCGCAATCGGAGGCTTCGTGATCTCCTCGCTACGATCGCGCGAGAGCGCGTCGGCGCGCGCGATCCAAGGCGGCGCCAGGTCGTAGCGAATACCAACGATCGGCGTCGACTCTTGTCCCGCCAGCGGAGCAGAGGAACCCAGCGGAGCAGAGGAACCCAGCGGAGCAGAGGAACCCAGCGGAGCAGAGGAACCCAGCGGAGCAGAGGAAC
>JABFXY010000202.1 GCA_013361525.1 Polyangiaceae bacterium
CCTCGACCGTGTCCTCGAGCAGATCATCGATGTAGTCGTCTCGTAGCGACATATCGAGATGAGACCAGCCCGGGGTGGGGACGGCAACGCGGAAGCACCCTTCTTCTGAGCACTTGTGATCGCTTTTCACGGCTCGTCGCTTCCCGCTTCGACGCGTCAGTTTCGCGTTTCGCGTCCGTCTCGGACCGCGTGGGCGGGCGAGGGGCAAGTAATGTCGGAGAAATGTTCGCCCTCCGTTCACTTTCTTCCCAAATCGGGGATCGCTCACCCGATAACCATTCAGAGGGTCGCGAGGCGGCGCGCGAACAAAGGCAATTTGGAAGCTGAGCTTTCCAAACCGCAATCACATGCCGCAGAAAGAGGCGTAACAGCCGGCTGAAACGGAGCCGGAAATGTCTTTGTCGCGCCCGGGTAAACCGGGCTCCCGATTGCTCAGGTAAACAGCTCTGCCCGCGAGCCCCTTTCGGCCGCGGACGAGCCGATCGCTTTCAACCGCGACACGCGCGCAGCGCGCCGTCGCAACGCAGAGGTCTATTCCCATGACGATGAACAACCCCGGCGCTCCGGCCCCCGACGCTCCGGCGCCGATTCCGCAGCTTCGGTTCACCCAGGCTCTCGACTCCATTCGCACCCCCGCTGCGGCCCTTCCGAAGGACGAGGTTCTCCAAATCACGCTCGACCCGCAGGCCGCCGCGACGACGGCCATCGGTTGCGCTACGAAAATCCTCGCGCACCAGGCAGAGGTTGCCGAACAGCTGCCGCAATTCGACATCAATCACATGACTCGCCTCGAGACGCTCGCCCTCGCGCTGGGCTCGGCCGACGTGCACTACAAAGCAGCATCCAAGCCCGCCGAGCCTGTGCAGGAGCTCGCCGAAAAGCTGATCAAGATGCCGTGATCTGCTCGTGTCGGACATCACGGCGCTCGCGAATCGACGGCTCCTCGACGGTGAGCGACTCAAGGCGCTCAATGGGACGCAGGGCTATCGCAACGTCGGATTCGATGTCCTCACGCTTTGCGCGATGCTTCGGGAGAACTGGGACTCCGTCTCCGGCCGCACCGGGGTGCAAACGGCGGAGATCAACGACGCCGAGCAGCTCGCGGATCGTCTCATCAGCGCTGTCGGCCGTCGCGAGCAAGGTGAGGCAGCGGTGGCCGAAGCGACCGAATTGCGTCAGCGCGTTTTCACGCTCTTCATGCGCTCCTACGAGGAGGTGCGCCGCGCCATTACGTACCTCCGTTGGCACGACGACGACGTCGACCGCATCGTGCCCTCGCTTTACACCACGGGCCGCTCGTCTCGGCGAAAGAGCGACATCGAGCCCAAGCCGGAGACTCCTCCGGCGGGAGGCACTTCGCCGGCCGCTCCGACCGGTCCCGGCACGCCGGCCCGGCCCGTCACGACGGGTGGTTCCGCCGCGCCGGGCATGGCCGACGACGAGCCCTTCGGCCCCGCGTGACGTTCGCGTCGTCTCTGAGGATCATCAACGATGAAGCCCACGCTCCGCCCCGGCAGGATGCGACCGCTCGACGGTCGCAAGATCGTCGCGCCGCTCGAAATTCCCGCGCACCACCTAAACCTTCACGGTTGCGTTCTCGGAATGACCGGTAGCGGGAAAACTGGATTGATGACCGTGCTGGTGGAGGAAGCGCTACGCGTATCGGTGCCGGTCCTCGTGATCGACGTCAAAGGCGATCTCCCCAATCTCCTTCTCACCTTCCCGAGCTTCGACCCCGCGCTCGTCGCGCCGTGGGTCGAGGCTTCACCCAATGATCCCAATGGCGCTCTCGCGACGGCCGCGCGCCTCGCCGATGAGCGCCGGAAGGGTTTGGCAGTACACGGTATTGGCGAGGTCGAGCTCGTCGACTTCGTGAAACGGACGCACGTCCGCGTGATCACGCCCGGCGCCGATGCGGGCGAGCTCCTTCACGTGCTATCCGCGCTCGAGCGTCGCTCGGCGCGGTGGGACACCGATGTCGAGGGGGCACGAGCGGCACTGAGCGCTGCCATCTCTCTCATACTGCGGTTGCTCGGCCGTGATCCCGATCCGGCGCGCAGCCGCGAGCACGTCCTTCTCTCCGTTTTGGCCGAGCGGCGCCTGTCGGGTGGACAGGACGCCGACATCGGCTCGCTCTTGCCCGAGATCGTCGACCCACCGCTCGCCACCATTGGGGCGTTGGACGTCGAGGGCTTCATGTCGAAGCGCGCGCGGCGCGATCTCGCCGCGGCGCTCAATACATTGCTGGCGTCACCATCCTTCTCGAGCTGGCGCCAGGGCGAGACGCTCGACGTCGGCGCGTGGATGCAACCCGTCGTGGTCCGCACAGGCGTGGGTGCCAGTGCGAGCGAAGCGAAGCACACCCCCCAGGCGGGACCCGCGCCGTCGTGCGCACGCGAGGAAACAATCAGCAAAACGCCGGCGACAATTCTCAGCGTCGCACACCTCGACGACGATGAACGCGCGCTCGTCCTCGGCGTCGTCCTCGAGGAAGTCCTCACATGGGTGCGCAGTCTCCCCGGTACGCAACGCCTCAAAGCGCTCATCGTGTTCGACGAAGTCTACGGCTTCCTGCCCCCGCACCCCGCTTCACCTCCGACCAAGCGCCCGCTCGTCGCATTGATGAAGCAGGCGCGCGCTTATGGGGTCGGCGTCCTCGTCGCGACGCAGAACCCGATGGATCTCGACTATCGCGCCCTCAGCAACGCCGGCCTCTGGTGCCTCGGCAGGCTCCAGACCGACGCAGATCGCGAACGTGTCCTCGACGGGTTGGCCAACGAAGCCGGAAATGGCCAATCCGCCGACGAGCTCAGCGATGTCCTGAAGCGTCTTCAGCCGCGCTGGTTCGTGGTTCGGGACGCGCAGAGCGGCGGGCCGAGTGTTTTGCTCCAACCACGGTGGGCGATGTCGTTCCTGCGCGGGCCGATGACGCGGCAGGAGATCAAGCGGGCCCGGCGAAAGTAGGCTCGGGCGCCGCGGACAAGCTGGCTTTGGTCGTAGCCTAGAACTCAAGAGCGCGGACCAAGCCAGCTAGGAATTTCGACGCTCACCAGTGTGCGCAGACCAAGCTTGCTTGGAATTTCCTCGGCCATAGGGGCGTGAGAAGCAAGCCAGCTAGGCGTCAATTCTTGACCCAGAGAAAAGAAACCAACCCCGCTTGGATGCCGGCCTGGGTGCGGAGCTCCGAAACCAAGCCCGCTTGGGAAAATTTCTTCGCCCCGCGCTCGAAACTCAAGCCAGCTTGTCCTGGCGCCGATGGAGTCCGCTCCAAACCAAAGCCCGCTTTGGAAATTCTCTTCGCCCTGTGCCCAAAACCTAAGCGAGCTAATTGCGCGGGCCGGTGCCATGGCTTCGAAACCAAGCAGGCTTGAAATCGACACCACGTCAATTGGGCAGAACCCAAGCCCGCTTTCGCCGCGTGCCGATCTCGCGGCTCATAAGCCAAGCTGGCTCTCATTTCCTGCGCCCGTGCGGGCGTCCAGAGCGGTGAAGACCGGAGAAGTCATCCCATGACCATCGAATTTCCGCATGATATCCCCGGAACGAAGTTTCGCGCCGCGTTTCACGCGCTGCGCGACGCGATCGTGGCGATCCCCGACGACCAGCTGATCCCGATCAAAGTCGATATCGAGGCCGCGGTCACCACGGTCATGGGTTGCCTGCCTCAGTTGGAAAGGCTTCGGCCGGAAGTCGTGCGGGTGCTGCCGACTCACGACCTTGCTCCTTATAATGAAATCGGCACGCGAGCCCTGGCGCTGGGACACGCGCACGCGCTTCACAAGGCTGCGGCCCGTCCACCTGAGCCCATCCCGGATCTGGTCGCAGCGGCGGGCGTGGTCCGAACGCGTCTGCTGACGGATATCACCGTGCTGGTCAATCGGAACGTTCTACAAGGCGAGCCGCTCAAACAACTGCGCGGCACGACCGGCTTTCAGAACCTTGCGTCCGACCTCCTGTTCGTCGCGACGATGCTGCGAACGAATTGGGAGAAGGTGAAGACCAAATCCGCAATCGACGCACGCGAACTCGACGACGCCGAGGACCTCGCCGAGCGCTTGACGACGGCGATCGGGTTGCGCGAGCACGCCGTGAAGGCGAGGCTCGACGCGACGCGGACGCGCCATCAGGCCTTCACGCTCTTTGAGCGCGGCTACCAAGAGGTCCGACGCGTCATTGCGTTCGTCCGGCATTACGAAGGGGACCTCGAGCGCATCGCGCCGTCGCTCTATCGAGGCCGGGGAGGGCGCGGAAAGACAGCCAAGCCCACCTCAAACGGCGCATCGAGCTCCGTGTCGGCCGGTGCGGTCACGCCCACCGAGGACGTCCCCATCACCACAACGGGGGAATCACAGTGAATGTCACGACCGATGAAGTGCGCGAAGCGGAGCTGCTCGCCGACGAGGCGATCACCGCGTTCGCGGATGCCCTGCCTGCGCGTGTGGTTGAAGAAGTGCGGCGGGCGATGATCGAGGGTTTGCTGTGCTCGGAGGATGGGCTGGTTGTGCTTGCGCGTCTCGGACAGGCGCGCCGAGAGATTTGACGGAGCGAGCTGGGGGCCTACTCTTTGCCGTCGTCGTCCCGAACAACGTGCAGATGCCGCGGCCGGTTGGGGTCCGGTTTGGAGCCTGGCCATCGCCGTCGATCCGCGTCAGCACGAGCTTCGGGCGCCTGTTGCGCTTGATGACGGACACGCCCTGTACGCGGTCGGTGACATCGAATCAGCGATACGGGCGTACGAGCGCGGGATGGAGGACGAGCTTCTCATGGCTGAAGAAATACCCCCGCGGATCGCAGCCGATCTCATCGCCGGAATGGCGAGTTGCGGTGTCGAGCGGGGAGCATATGTGGAGCCGGAGGGCCTCTACGAGCTCGCCTGGGACGTGTACGTCCAGGCCGACGATGCGCGCGCCGCGGTTCCGTTCGAGCTCGGCCGCGCCGAGGCACAGCTGAAGCGCGGTCTGCGCGCTGAAGCCCTACGCACCGTGCGTGGCGCGCTCGAACTCGCGCTCGAGCTGCACCACGCTCCGGGGAACATGGCGAACGGCGTCTGACCGCAGCCGGCTTCGCCGTGTACCTCGTCGCTCGCTTATGCCGTTTGCGGCGCGCTCTCTGCACCGATCATCACGGGTGCTCCGCGATCGGGACGGCCGCTATGTGATGGCGGCGATCGGTTGGCGCCACACACCGCTTCGATGAGAGCGCACGCGCCCCTCACCTTGACGCTAGCCGGGGTATTGGCCGTGGCTTGCGCCGCCCATCATGGGGATGACCAGCATCAAAGCGGCGGCACCGGCGGTGGCGACGAGACCGAGCTGGCGCCGCTGGAAACGGAGGCGGGCTTCGTGGAGGTTCCAGCCCGGTCCGAAAACGCAGATCCGCGTACGAGGATGTTCTACTCCTTCGTTCCTGCGGACAACGGTCCCGAATCGGCGCCTCTCCTCGTCTATTTCAACGGCGGCCCTGGGGCGGCAACGACGAGCATCCTGGCGGCGTACGGCACAGGCCCCTACACGCTCGACCCGGAGGCGGAGGTCGACGCACCGCCGGCGCACAATCCAGCGTCCCACACAGCCTTCGCGAATATGCTCTACATCGACGCGCGTGCCACTGGCTTCTCGTACGACGTCGAAGACCCCGCAGACGGGTATTGCTCGGGGGCCGAACCCTATACCAGTGACGCCGCGCAGTTCGTGTACGTCCTACTGGAATTCCTGGCTGAGCATCCGCAGATCGCCGACAACCCCATCGCGCTCGTCGGCGAAAGCTACGGTGGCACGCGCGCCGCGGTGATGCTCTATATGCTTCAGCACTATGCGGTCATGGAGCAGCCGGAGTGGTTCCCGACCGGGCACCTGTACGCGCCCTGGCTGACGGCGAAGATGAGGCGGCACGTCGCGTTTGCGTTGCGGCGGGATACAGGAGTCGACCTTACGCCCGACGAAGTGGCGCGGCAGTTCGGCTACCAAATTCTGATTCAGCCGAGCATCGCGGGTTTTTTGCAGAACTTCCCGGGAGCACCAGTGCCCGCCGATGACCCCGACTTCGAGAACCCGGGTGGCGATGCGTACGACGTGCGCCAGAGCGTCGAGGATGCGGATCGCATCGCCGAGCACGCGGCGTATGCGATGCGAACACCGGTATCGTTCGAGATGTTCTTCGGCGTTGCGCCGCAGGATGTTGCGGGATTGCCCGCTACGGAGAGAGGAGCCGCACGTCGCTGGCCGTCGGGCGAGATCCTCGAGCTGGAAGCGCGGATGCGCGGCGCGCTCGGCGACTTGCCCGAATCGGACGCCTATTGGCTGCCGATGGTCCAGCCTTGCGGCCCGTATCTCGGGGACGGTCGAACGCTGAGCGCTTTCCTCGACGTCCTGAAGCGAACGAGCACGTTCATCACGAACGCGCGTTACGACTCCGTCGTGTACACGGAGGCCCTGCCGGCATTCTTCGGCTCTCTGGACGGGTATGACGCATTCGTGAGCAAGGCCGAGCCTGCGGGATCGGAGCGGCCGGGCATGCTGCATGTCGTCGGCGACGAGCTCGGAACGCGCTCCATCAGGTTCCCGATCTATGAGGCTGGTCACGCGGTGACGGTCAGCGCGCCGGGCGAATTCGCTCGGGACGTCGAGCAATGGTTGCATGACGTCGGTGCCATGAGACCCGTAGTGTTCGACTGACCGGCGGCGGTCCACGTCGGGCTACCCGCGGACGCGAGGATGACATGAACGACGATCACATGCATCGCGTGATCCATCTGCGCGAGCACGCACGTCCTCGGAACGCGGCGCGATTCGGGCGGCATGCTCTATCGCGCGGTGGGTCTGATCTTGTTCGCTCTCGGAGTCGTCACGGGCGTCGTCTTCGCCCTTCTCTCGTGATGGTGGGGACGCGCGCGTCTGGATGTGTCGTTACCTGGGGCCGTCGTGCCTGACCCTTCAATCGAGAGGGGAACGCAAAACGGTTTAGAGACGTTCGTATAGGAACGAGTGCGTTCTCATTGGCGCACGGGCAAGTGGGTGACGCCGGTGACGCCGCACGCGACAATCGTGGTTACCGAGAATCGTAGGGAGCAGCACGCTGACGGCCACCGACGCCGACGGAAACACAGGCACGGAGCAGATCACGCTGGTCGTTCAGGCGCAGTGCCCGTAACGATTTGACCTGGCTGCGAAGGACAACCACGCCGTGGCACGGCGCGAGGTGGGCGACAGACCATCAGCGGTGAACTGCCGAAGACGCCTACCTCGGGTCGATGCGATAGACGGTGGAGCCTACGACATCCGTGAAGTACAGCTTGCCGTCCGGTCCGAACGCCATCCCGGCGAGTGACCCCGGCGCGGCGCCTGTGTCGAGCGTTCGCAGCAGCGTTCCCTCCATGTCGAAGGCATAGAAGCGGCCCTGCGCCGAGTCGCTCACGTAAATCACCCCGTCATGGATCTCGATGCCGCTCGGGGCCTCGAGCGTGCCCGCAGGGACCACGTCGGTCACGACGGCGCCTTCCATGTTGCGCCGAGTAACCGGCTCGAAACCACCGAATGTCGTACCCATCGTCGCCGTGCTCGGATCGAGCTTCGCGATGCGCTTATTGCCCGTATCGGCGATGTACAACATGCCGTCCAGGAAGAAGACGTGGCTCGGAATGCCGTCCGCGCCCGCCACGGCGCCCTTCGCGTAGCGGTAGATTTCCCCGTCGGAGTGGTCGTCGTTGCCGGGACCGTGGTCCGCGTGGAAGTCATAACGGTCGATGGATGCCTTGTCCGAGTTGAAGACCCAATAGACGTTGTCCGCCTCGTGGGCGATGCCTCGACAGAAGGAGGTCGAATGGAGCATGTCGAGGTGGGAGCCGAGACCTCCAGGCGTCGACTTCGCGAAGATGGACAGATCGGCCGTGAACAATGCGGGACCCATGAAGTCGTCGCCGCCGTTATCCCCGTCTCCGCAGGTCGCCCACGTGTTGGCTGCGCCGAATGCGAGCGCGGGCGGCTTGTGCATGAAATGCATAGCGGCCTCATCGTAGTAGCGCTCGCTCGTCTGCGCCTCGTCACCCGGATTGGTAATCACGACGACGCTGTCGTCCTTGTGATTGACGACCCAAATCTCCGGACGGTCCGGATGAAATGCCAGATCCGTCGGCTCTCGCAGCCCGTTGTCCGAGAGGATCTTCGTGAAGGTGACCGAGCCGCTCGATCCGTCTCCCCAGCCGATCGCGCCTCCAGCGGGAGCCACGTCACACGCTTCGAGGTCGGGCTCGCAGTACGGTTTCGAGGCATCCGTGCAATCGGCGTTCGCGACGCATTCCGGTTCCGGTTCGGGCTCCGGCTCGGGCTGCGTCTCGGTGGTGTCCTCGTTGCAGGCGGCCAGCAGCGCACCGAGCATCAGGATGCCGAGGGAACTCGATACAACGTGCTTCATGGGCGCGCACTCTACGCGATCGAGAACCCGAACGCCGTGACCTTGTCGGTCACAGATGCTCAAAGCAAAATCAGCGCGCGACGCGGACCGCGCCACCCATTCCGAGGCTCGCGTGGTGGCTGCAGTAGAAGCCGAAGATTCCTGGGGTAGGGAAGGCGACGTCCACGGCGCTGCCGCTCGACACGCTTGGAATCGGACTACCTTCGTCCGCGATGCCGACGCCGTCCTCGATCACCCCACCCGACAGTGGGTGCGTCACAAAATCGCCCTCGAACTTGACGGTGGCACCAGCGGGGACGTCGAGGCATTTCGGGGAGTACTCGGTTCCCTCGGAAACGATCGTATATGGCGGCCCGAGGGAGACGAAATCGAGGTCCGAACAACCGTTCGGCCCAGCGTCGACAGCTCCACCGGCGCCGCCATTGCCCCCGGATCCGTTCGGTCCGTTCAGAGCGCCCGTCGTATCGGACGCGCTCGAATTGCCACCGAACGCGCTCGAGCCGCCGCTCGAAGGCGTTGAATCCGTTTCCTCGCCGCACCCGAGGACGAAGAAACATCCAATTAGATACACGAGGGCAGATCTTGACAGGCGGTGCATGGCGTGATTCCTCACAAGCGTCTTTATGTCCAATTTCGATCTCGTTGTCCTGTACGAACACCCTGAATGGCAGAAGCCGCTCTTTCGAGCGCTCGAACGACGGGGGGTGCGCTTCGGTGCATTCGATCTGAAGCGCGCGGCATTCGACGAAGGGGCGAAGCCCGAGGCGCGAGTGTACTTCAACCAGGCGAGCCCGAGCGCGTACGTACGCAATCACACGCGCGCGGTGCCGCTCGCGCTCTCGTACATGCGAAATCTTGAGCTCAAGGGCGCGACCGTCCTCAACGGATCGAAGGCGTTCGCGCTCGAGCTCAGCAAGTCCGCGCAAGGCGCGCTGCTTCGACGGCTCGGGCTGCGTTCTCCGCGCACGATCGTCTTCAACGATGCGGAGGCCGTGGCTCCGCTCGCCTCCGGCTTCCCGTTTCCCGCTTTGCTGAAGCCGGAGCAAGGCGGGAGCGGCGCGCGCATGTTCCTGCTCGAATCATTCGAGGAGCTGCGACGCCTCCTGGAGATGAAGCCGGAGCTCTGGTTGCCGGACAACCTGCTCGTGCTGCAGGAATACATCCCGACGGATCCGAGCACTGGCATCATTCGAATGGAGTTTCTGGGGGGCGAGCTGCTCTACGCGATGCGGGTCGTCTCCCACGGCCGATTCAATCTATGCCCCTCCGTCGCATGCAACCCCGAGGAGGGCACGGGCGCGTGCGCGTTGCCTGAGCCCTCCGCAGCACCGCCCGTCGAGTTCTATCCGTATCCCGAAGTGCCGGCGCAGGCCGTGGAAGAAGGCAAGCGCATCATGAAGGAGGGCGGGTTGGATGTCGGCGGGATCGAGTACCTGCCCACCGAAGGCGGTCCGGTTTTCTACGACATCAATGCCAATTCCAACCTGCGCGAGCCCATCGCTGCGGCGTTCGGCTTCGATCCGTTCGAGCGCGTGGTCGACTTTTTGGTCTCGAAGGTGCGAGCCGCATAATCCTGGTTGCGCTCCGTCTCGCGCAGCGGCCCCCAGGCGTGCGCTTGGACTGGTCCGGTTGTTGAAGCGACAACGACCGAGGAACGTCGTGGTCTATCTGCACCATATCCTGGTCAACTTCCCCGTGGCCCTGTCGGTTACGGCGGCGTTTGCACAGTTGATTGGGTGGTTGAAGGAAAGCGCGTTCATACGAAGGCTCGGCCGGGCGCTGACCTATGTGGCCGCCGCGGTCGCCATTCCCACCGCGCTCGCCGGCCTGCTCTCGTCGTCGCACGTCATCGAGCTCGGTGGAAATGCGCCCCAGATCGCGCGACATCGGACGGCGGCGCTCGTGGCGGTCGGGGCGTTGATAGCGTCCGCCGCCACGAGCTGGAGTACGGCGCGGCACGTTGACCGCAGAACCTTGTTCTCCGCCGTGCTCGCCGCGTTAGGCGCGGCCGTCGCCGTTGGCGTTGCTGCCCATTTCGGAGGTGACATGCTCCATCCGGGGCTCGCGCCGTGGTCGCACGAACAGCATCAGCACGGCGGCGCTCGTCCGTGCGCATCCGAAAGCGCAGATGCGGACGCGCACCACGAGCAATCACCAGCCGAGGCGAGCGCCACTTCGCGAGCGCCGGTGCCTTCGGCATCTGTCGGCCACGAGCACGAGCCCCTGTGGTCCGGCTCAGCGAAACGTTCACACGACCTCCCGAACGCGGACTTTCCGCCCGGAGGTACTCCAGCATCGGGCATCGAGCCTTCGCGGCCGGTTGGGCCGTCGGCTCCATCGGATGCGTCAGCTCATCCGTCCGCGTCGGCTAACGCGCCGGGCGGTCATCATCACGCGCCATAGCCTACGGCAATGCCGCACCAATTCCCGCTCGCAGGGACGCTTCGTCGACCCCACGACCGGTGCAGCAATCCGCGAGCGCACCGTCGACGACGACAGCGGGCACCGAGCGGATGCCGAGGGACTTCGCGCGTGCGGCGACGGCGGGGTCGTGCATGTCTTGGACTGTGATGTCGCAGGACGAACAGGCGTGTCGCCTCACGAGCTCCAGGGCTTCATCGCACACCGCGCAACCGGCAGAGAACAACTCGATCTTTCGTTTCGTATTCATAAACGGGTTCCTTGGTTTGGGGTTGCTTCGTCACATTCGGGACACGCGGTCTCGATACGGCGTGGCCAGCTGTTCCAAAGGGACGCGCCGACGAGGGCCAGCGCGCCGCCATAGGTCACGGCTTCGCTAGCGAGTGCGAATCTCCCGAGAAGAACGCAGGTGGCGGCGATGGCGCCTAGCGCGAGCGGTCCATAGCCGCGACGGGATCCTGCTCGGTACCCGAGCGCTCCGAGTGCGAGGATCAGGAACGCAGACGTCAGTGGCAGCAGCCAAGCGTCGTTCATCAGGAAGCCGAGCCCGAGCGCGCTGAGAACGCCCGCGTAGGCCGGCCAACAGCCTGGGCATGCGACCTTTGGCAAGAGGGCCGACGCGACCGCCGGGAGCGTGGCGAGGGTCCGGCGCCAGCGGCCCATCGCCCGTGATGACGACTCATCGGCCGACATGACCGTCCTCCGTGTCGAGGGCATCGAGGATCGGGCACTCGCTGGTCGGGCCACTTCCGCGACACGACCGAGCCAAGCGATCGAGCGCAGCCCTCATGCGTGCGAGCTCTTGGATTCGCTGCTCGACGTCTTCGATCTGGGCGCGTGCGAGCGCGCGCACCTCGGCACAAGTCGTGTGCGGATCGATGCGAAGATTCAACAGCTCGGCGATCTGCTTGAGCGTGAAGCCGAGGTCCTTGGCGCGCCGGATAAAGCGCACGCGGCGGACGGTATCGACGGGATATTGGCGATAGCCCGACCGACGCCGCGGAGGGGCAGGGATGAGACCCTTTCGCTCATAAAAGCGGATGGTCTCTACCCCGACCGTCGCGGCTTTCGCGACGTCTCCGATCGTGAGGGTTGCTCCCATGTTTCTTCTCGCTCGGGAGCATCATGCACCCTGGACCTAGGTACGGGGTCAAGGCGCCTTTCACCGTTTTCGAAGAGAGATCAGTTCGAGCGTCACATCATTCGTGGCTCGACCTTCCCACCCTTCGCTTTGCAGTCGTCCGCGGTCATCTTGACGATGCCTTGGCCTTTGCAGTCGTTCTTGCCGGCACACTCGTGCTTGGCCGTCTTGCACTCACTCTTCGCGGTGCAGTCGTTGACGCCGCCGCAAAACACCTGGTCCGCGCTGCTGGCGGCTGGTGCTGCGCTCGTCGGTTTACCCGTGGGTGCGGTCTCGGTCTTTTGACTGCAGGCCCCAGCTAGGACGCCGGCGGCGATGGTAGCAATCCAGGATTTTCGTGCGGCGATGTTCGACATGTGTCCTCCCATCCAATGCTCCGGCGCTTCTGTCCGATGCGGGCGCGGGCCTGCGCTTTTGCTACATTCGCGGCGCGGCCCTACAGAGCTCGCTCTCGCGACACGCCGCGAGCTCCTCGAGCTTGTTGAACGGATTAGCGCAGTCATGACCGCGTATTGCTGCCACGCACTCGTCGAGCTCTTTGGGCTCGACCCCGCCCTCGCACGCGTTTGACTTGAACTCGTCCACGAGCTCGCGCTCGACGTTCAAGCTGCAATCGGCGCTATCTGCGTACGGATGGCCGGGTCCCAGCTTGTTGCACCTCTCATCCCGGTGGCACCTCTCGCGCGCGATCGACGCAGCCGCCTCGACACGATCGACCCGCGGCCTCTCTGCGCGAGCGGCATCATCCGGCTTGTGCGCTCCGCGATCACCCTTGCACGAGACCAGGACTGCCGCCAGAACCGGAACCGTGCGCATGTATGAGATCATGGTAACCACCTTCGCGCCGAGCTCCCCTTTGCTCCGACGCAAGGCCTGCGCCAAAACGAGCCGATTGCGTCGAGGCGAAAGGACTCCTGTGCTGAGGCGGTAACCCGCGCTTATTGTCGAGCGGCGGCGTGTGCCACGATTGCGTCGAAGGCTTCTGTGTCGTCCTCGCCCGTGTAACAGGCAAGCATCACCATATCGGGGGACAGCGCGCATTTTCCAGGTCGCGCGGAGCCATCCCAGGGCGTGAGCTCGGTCACGACCTGCATCGGATCGGCGGTGACCGGAAACAGCGTCTCGATATCGGTGACCGACGAATAGGTCTTCGCCACCGCGCCGTTCGGCGGACCCCCAGTGCCGTCCTCATTGAGGATGACGATATAGGAGAGCGGTATTCCGCTCTCCGCGGTGAAGGTCTCTGCTTTCTCCTCGAGGCTCCCGGCCTCGACCCGACAAGGGCTTCACCATGCGGCTGTCATGAATAAGATGTGATACTCGCCCGCAAAGTCCCAGAGCCTCACTGGTTCTTTGCACTGGTCGATCAAATCCAAGTTCGCAATGACGTCGCCGACCGCGGCGCCAGTGCTGGCGAGCGTTCCCGGATCGTTGTGCTTCCAACCGCACGTGTAGCAGCGCTCTGCTCCGTCGACGGGATTCGACACGCAATCGCGCTCAGCGCAGTCATCGAAGCCATCACCGTCGGTGTCCGCGACGTTCGGGTCCGTCCCGAGCGCGGTCTCCTCGGCATTCGTGAGGCAGTCGCCGTCAGGATTTGCGTTCGGGTCGACGGGCGCGCCGCCTTCCCCGCCGGCGCCCGGCGCCGCGCCGCCCGCCCCGCCGGTGTCGGTCCCAGGCTCCGAGCCGCACGCCACGAGCGCGAACAACGACATCGTGACGAGCGCCCGCCTCATGCAAATGACGGTAGCCGACAATGCGCTGCCGGTGAAGTGTGACCGACGTGGTTACGCGTCGCGGGCAACCAGCGCACTATCCACGCAACGAGAGCTGAGCCATGATTCCCCAATGCGGGCGAGCGCATTGCTGGTAAGCGGCTGGACCTTCGTTGGGTTCTTGGTCGCTTGCGGCCAAGGGGGTGGCCGTTTCGGGCTAGGCGGCGCCGCGGGTTCTGGGGGCTCCGTCGGGGCGGATGGCGGCGCCGGAGGCGCTGCCGAGGTCGCGCCGATGTTCGTTTCCTTCCTATCGGAAGAAGGCCCCGGCAACGGCCCCGCGATGCTCCGAATGGTCAATGACACGGATGGCCAGATCCTCTCGCTCACCATGCCGACCGGGGAAGCGTTTTCCTTCTATCTGGTGGAGCCCCTGATGGCGACGGACTACGTCTTAGCGTCCAGCGACAACATGCTGGAGGACGCGATCCTGAGCCTCCACACGCTCGATACGTGTGTCCGCCGCCCGTTCAGCGCAATGAATGGCCCTTTGTCGCTCGACCCCGGAAAGGCCTATTCGATTCACGTCGCGTTGGAGGACGGATTCATCGCGACGATCGAGGAGGAGGCGGCGCCCGATCCGTTCGTAGGCCTGCGCGTAATCATCAACGACCCATCGAAGCCGAGTGAGGTGGGCGCGGCGTCCATGCTGTACGTATCGAGCGCGGGCGGCGAGCTCGTGTTCGAGGACGTCTACGATGAGCTCCCCGCGCCGTTCGCCAAAATGGAAATGGCGAGCCTGGAGCTCGAGAGCTTGCGCTTCGTCGACCTCGCCGGGATCGAGCGGTCCGCCTCCTCTGCTGCCGTCGCGGCTGGTGCCTTCGGATATACCGCCTACGTGGGCGCTGATCGTGTGGAAGGGGCAGTCGCTGTTATCGAGCTCGTGCCCTGAAGGTCGGCCGTCGCTCGAGCGCGCGACGCGAGGAGATGCAGCCCGACGAGGAGCTGCCACGCTGCCGCTAGCCCCACTCCAGTCACAATCAGAGGCGAGCGCTCCGAGAACACGACGTCGACCAACGCACCCACGCTTCCCGCGCCGACGCCTACCCAGCCCAACCACCGGTGCCGCGAGCTGTCCAATACGACCGCCAACCCGAGTGTCGCGATCGCCAAAGACACCGCGAACGCCCCCACCCGCAGGGTTCCGAGCGCGAACGGGTGCAGGGTTTCGTACAAGAAGACGGCGTCCGCTGCCGGAGCGGATGCGCGTAGCTGATGGCTCTGCGCGAGCGCGTGCGCGGCTCCGAGCATGAACAGCACGCCCGTGAGCGATACTGCATATCCCAGCATGGCGAGCGAAGCCCCGACCCGCGCTGCCCCGCCGCCCGGCCGCGAAGCATGCATGCTCGCGAGGCCGGCCAGCCCACCGGTCGCCAGCACATAGCCGAATGCAATGGACCAGTGGATGAGACGCCACGAATCGGTGCGTGCGATGACATCGAGCTGCGTGGCGCTGTCGCCCGCGAGGATCGGATGAAACACACCGGCCGCCACGAGGAGCGCGCCTGCGACGAGGAGGGCTCCGAATAGGTAGCGATCGGTGCGGTCCACGGCTGTCATATGCCGATCCTCGATCGCGTCCACTAGCTCCGCGCGGCCGCTTGTGCTCGACCCTTCTTCGGTCCATTCGTCGACGCCGTCGCCATGCGGCGGCACTCGGCGGCGCACCGGCGGCAGGCCTCCGCGCACGCTTTGCAGTGCTCGCGGTCGTGCTTGTCGCATTCCTCGGCGCACGCGTCGCAGGCGATGGCGCAAAGCTCGCGAAGCCTCGCCGCGAAACCACTGCCGCGCGACATCAGCAACGCCGCTAGACGACAGAAGTCCGCGCAGTCTCGGTCCAACCGAATACAGTCGGCCATCTCTTGTACGTTGATATGGAACGACCTTGCAAGCTGGGCTCGCGCAGACAGGCGGTCGCACAGTGTTCACAGGCGAGGGCGCAGTCGTCGCAGGCTCGGATGCAGTCGACAATTTGCTCGTGGGGCATGACAACCTCCGTTCTCGGGGCGAGTAACTGCAAGGGGCGAACCCCAGCAACCCGCCCGTGCCGCGAGGCAGCGCAAAATTCTCGGATGCTCAACCGCTGCCTTTGGGCACCACGAGGCAGAATTGTCGCCTCGTGACCGGCACAGTCACAGGAGGCCTCAGGGCAACGTGAAGGTCTGCGTCTTCTCGGTGATGACGTAATCGCGCGCTTCCCAAGCACGCTCGCGTGACATTCGAAGGGGAAGCGGTCGATACAGAACGCGTGCCCGCGCAACGACCTCGGTGCAGCCGACCGGGAGCGCGAAGCGATGTGTGGTGGTGAGCTCGCGCTGTGGGCCGATGCGGTTGTCGCTGGCGATGTCGACACCCCGATAGTGAGGCGCGTTTCGCACGCCCGCGCTATCGACGATCACGCGGCCGAACGCCATGCCGGGCGCGCCGGCAAGCGATAGGCTCGGATCACCGTCGGCGAAATCGTCGGGCGCGGCGTCTGCGAGGTAGACGGTGTCCCCTGGGAGCACTGACAGCGCCGCCGAGAGCTGGATATCCGATCCGGTTACCGAAAGGACGACTGCCTCCCCGACGGGCTGCATGATTTCGATGCCCTTCTCGTCCGGGCTCAGCGCGCTGCCCTCGAACAGACCGATGCCGTCGTAGTCCCAAAACGCGCCCGTCGCGCGGACGACGCGAAGTACCCGCCCGGCGCTGGCGAGGGCGGCGCCTGCGGGCCAGGTTGCGCTGGTGCCCGCAAACGTGACCTCCGTGCCTGCGGTACCGCTCGCGAGCGCGCCACCGACGTCTGGGATCGTCATGCCACCGTCCGCGATGAGGGGCGCGCCGCACCCTTCAGCCTCGATGAGCAGGACCATAGAGCGAAGCGGCTCTCCCGTGGGGATCGCGTGCCCGCAGCCGACGTTCTTTAGCGTTACATCGATATCGACATTGCCGACCGACGACGACGCCCCAATCGTCGCGGTCACGGCGCCGTCGAGCAATCGCGGTACGCCAGGGATCTCCGTAAGTGGACCGCGGAAGGTATGCGACCGCGTCTGCTCCGGTGTCCGCTGAAATCCGCCGGTGAGGCCCGCGAGGTCCGGGTCCGATACATCGACGCTGTTGAACATGCCGTCCACCGCCGGCATATGGCAGAACTGGCATTGGGTCCCCATCTCGGCGAAGGGACCGTCGGACCACTCCGTGAAGGTCGAGTGCGTCGGCAAACCATCGGAGAACCGCGCACTCAGCGAAGTACCGGGCACGAGCGCCGCCTGCTTCTGGTCGTGGCAACCTGCGCAGAACTCCGCTGTCGAGAACTTCGGTTGATAGCTACCGCCCATGAACGAGTTGGGGACATCGGGAAGCGGACCGAACATCGCCTGTCGAATCGGCGCCCCAATCTGGCGGCCAATGGTCTCCCGGGGACGCTGCATGATCAGGCGCCCGCCCGTGCCAGGAGGGCCGGCGAGGTCGATATCCCGGACGTGATGACACGCATCGCAGAAGTTTCCGTACTCGTAAGCGATCCCCTCTGCTTCGAGCAAATCACGTCCGCCCGCCGGCCCGTTCATCCCGATGGCGTGACAATCGGCGCATGCGCCGAAAGCCGTCGGAGCAGAGGAGGAGGGCAGGGCTGGATCGTCGCACGACGGACCTGGGCTCCCACCACAATCGTTCAAATCGGGCAAAACACCGAGCCCGACATAACACCGCAATTGGCTGTCTCCGGGCGAGCCGGGGAGCGTGCCGGCTCGATATACTCCTCCGGCCGCGGCGCACTCGGCCGCGGAATCCAGACTGGATGCGACACCTGCATAG
Organism: Polyangiaceae bacterium; assembly: GCA_013361525.1. Lineage (GTDB taxonomy): Bacteria > Myxococcota_A > Polyangia > Polyangiales > Polyangiaceae > Xiheicaenibacterium. The sequence continues at coordinate 17,545 of JABFXY010000202.1, forward strand.
AGATCTTGCACGATGGGATCTCGTGCCGATCGAGCGTGGGCCGAGGTCTGAAACTGGGCCGCAAACGTCGTATGACAATGGCCGCAATAGGCGGTCGAGTTGTCCATGTCCGGATCGCCGACGCCCGGGTGGCCGAATACATAGGCCGTATTGTCGGGCGGCGATATTTGGTACATCTCGAGCGTGATGGGCTCGTCGGGGAGGGAAGTGAATTCGATACCGGCGGCGCGATAACCAATCTTCCACGCCACGGCGGTCGGCAGGCCAGCGATCGAGGTCGTCAGCTCGATCTCGAAGGTTCCGTCCTCGCCGGTAACAACTTGCGCCTCTCCGCCGCCCTGCATCACGGTCGCGCCCTCGACTGGGAATCCAAACTGGCTGAGTACGACGCCGGTCACCGAAAACGTATCGGGCAGACCGCTGCCGGTCGAGGTTGTGACATCGGCCCCGCCGGTCGATTGCGTGGCGGTCGAGCTGGCTCCGCCTCGCCCGCCTGCCGCCGTATCCCCCATGTCGCTATCGTCCGAGCACGCCGAGGTACCCAGCGCGAGCGCGACGCCGAGGGCACATGTTCGCCTGAGGGTTTCCTTGAAGCGATGACCTTTGCGCATATTGCCCTCGGCTCCTCTACTGCACCACAACGGCGCCCTGATACATGTCCATCCCGCACGTGAAGGTCACTTTGCCCGATGAAGGCATTGCGATGTCGACGGCGACGGGCTCTTTCAGCGGCAGGTCTCGTCGAATCTGCTGGTTTGGAACGACGAGTTGCTGCCCGCAGCCTTCGTCGGTGGTTCGGGTGAACACGAGGCGCACTGGCTTGCCCGCAGGCGCTCGAGCTTCTGCGGGGTGATAGCCTTGCTCATCGACGGTGATCTTGAGTTCGACGGCACCGGCTGGAAGCGGTGGTTGCGTGGTCGAGGCGTCGGAGCATCCGGCGAGCAACAAGAGGTACCCGAGAGCAGTAGATCGCATGGCCATGTCCCTTGTGAGTTACGGTGAAGTCGAAGCGCAGGCCGGCGTAGATGTCCGTGATGGTGCGGCTCTCGAAATGAGCCGCAAAGCGCGACGTCGCGCCCAGAGGTAAGCGATGAATCCGAAGAACATGAAGCCGCCGCCTGCTACGAGCAGCGCCTCGAAGAGCCCGGCGACGCTCGGGACGTAAAGCTTTGCCGCGACAGCGGCGGCGAGGAGCGCTCCCCCGCCTCGGATGACCCAGGTGAGCCCAAGGAGCTCATCGTGCGCTCGCTTCGAGCGGTGGGCGATTGTTCCGAGCACGAGCTGCTCGTTTCGCCAATAGGTATAGACGACGGGGATGATTTCGAGTGTGAGGAATGCGCTGGTCAGCAGTCCCCCGACCATGGGTGCGGCGATCCGCTTCATCACGTCGGCACCGGAGCCTTCCGCCCAAAGGAGAGGGACGAGCCCGAGCAACATCGTGCCGACGGTCATCAGCTTGGGACGGACGCGTTGAATCGTGCCCTCGGCGTGCGCGTCGATGATGTCTTCCAGTGAGCGGATCTTCCCCTCGCGCAGCCGGCGCTCGTACGCGTGATCGATGTACACGATCATGACGACGCCCGTCTGGGCGGCGAGCCCAACGAGCGCGATGACGCCGACCCAGACAGCGGTCGATAGGTGGTAGTCGAGCACGTAGAGGGCGAAGACGCTCCCCACGAGGGCGAACGGTAGGGACAAGAGCACAATCAGCACCTCGGTGAAGCTCTTGAACTGCAAATAGAGGAGAAGCACGACCGCCAGGATCGTGAGCGGGACAAGGAGCTTCATGCGCTCTCGGGTCTCTTGGAGGAGCTCGTATTGTCCAGTCCAGCGGAGCCGTCCTCCCTCTGGGACGACGACGCTGCCGCCTGCGACGGACGCGTCCACAGCCTTGCGCGCATCGTCGACGAAGGAGGCGAGGTCCCGCTCGCCGGAGACGTCGACGTACACGTATCCGACGAGCATGCCGGATTCGTCCTTGATCATGGGGGGACCGCTCTCGAGCCGGACGGCAGCGACGTCTCCGAGGCGCACCTGACCACCGGAAGCCCCAGGCAGCGGCACGAGCGCGTCCGCGATGGCATCGGGCGAGGAGCGAAAGTCCTCCGCATAGCGAACGTTTACCGAATAGCGCGCGCGGCCTTCGATCGTGGTCGTGATCGGCTCGCCGCCGATCGCCGACTCGACGATGGAATTCACGTCTTCGATCTCGAGCCCGTAACGCGCAAGCAGCGTCCTGTCGGGGACGACATCCACATACGTGCCGCCGGTCTGCCGCTCGAAGAGCACGCTCCGTGCGCCGGGCACGCGGCGAACGACGCTCTCGAGGCTGGTCCCCGCGCGCTCGATCGACTCCAGATCTCGTCCGTAGATCTTGATCCCCACCGGCGTGCGAATGCCGGTCGCGAGCATGTCGACCCGGTTCCGAATGGGCTGGGTGAACGCGTTCGTCCAGCCCACCAGGCGGAGCTTCTGGTTCATTTCGTCGACGAGCTCTTCGCGCGTCATCGGCCGAAACTCCGGCCAGATCTTCGTCAAGAGCGGGCGGAGGAACGCCGGGGCCCAACCATGATAGAAGCGCCGCTCATACCGCGTACGCCATTGGTCTTTGGGCTTCAGCTGCACGACCGTCTCCACCATCGACAGGGGGGCAGGATCGGTCGGGGACTCGGCCCGCCCGACCTTCCCCAGGACGTTCTCGACCTCCGGGAAGGTTCGAAGGGTCTGGTCCTGGAGCTGGAGCTGGTGCTTTGCCTCCTCGATCGAGATCCCCGGGAGGGTCGTCGGCATGTAGAGCATGTCGCCCTCGTCGAGCGGAGGCATGAACTCCGAGCCGATGCGCGGCACGAGCGGGGCCGCGGCGAGCACGGCGAAGACCCCGATGAGCACGGTGGTCTTCGGGTTCCGTAACGCGACGTGGACGAATGGCTCATAGACCTTCCGAATGGCCCGAGAGACAGGGTGTTTGTGCTCGGCGTAGATGCGGCCACGGAGTAAGACGTCACGAAGCGCGGGCGCGACGGTAATGGATAACAGCGCGGCGGAGAGCATCACCGCGGTCTTCATAAAAGCGAGCGGCCGGAAGAGCTTTCCTGCCTGTCCCGTCAGCCCGAACACCGGCAGGAACGAGACCGCGACGATGAGCAGGGAATAGAAGATCGCCGGGGTCACCTCCTTGGAAGCCTCGGCCAAGAGCTTGCTTCGCTCCTCGTGGGAGATGTCCTCCCGCGCGTGCTCGAGCTTTTTGTGGGACGCCTCGACCATGACGATTTCGGCGTCGACCGTGGCTCCGATCGCGATGGCGATCCCGCCGAGGGACATGATGGTCGCTGGCACATCGAACGCCCACATCGGGATGAACGCGATCGTGACCGCGAGCGGCAGCGAGACGATGGGCAAGAGCGCCGAACGTATATGGAGCAAAAAGAGCAGAATCACCGCCGCGACGACGATCATCTCCTCGACGAGCGCGTGGCGGAGCGTCGCGATCGCGCGCTCGATGAGGCTCGAACGATCGTAGACGGCAACGATTTCCACCCCCGGGGGCAGGCTCGTACGGATCTCCTGGATTCGTTTCTCGACGCGCTCGATGACGTCGAGCGCGTTTTCCCCGTAACGCATGACGACGATCCCCGAGACGACCTCGCCCTCGCCATTCCAGTCGGCCGCACCCCGCCGGATCTCTCCGCCCATGCGCACGGTGCCCACGTCCCCGACGAGCAGAGGCGCTCCACGATCATCCGTCCGCACGACGACCGACTCCAACTCTGGAACGCCGCCGATGTAGCCGCGGCCCCGAATGAAATACTCGCGTTCCGACATCTCCAAGAGACGCCCGCCGACCTCTCCATTGGAGCGTCGCACGGCGTCGGACACTTCGGCGAGGGAGACACCGCGCGCGCGGAGGCGCGCCGGATCGAGCTGGATTTGATATTGAGGCTCGAATCCGCCGACCGGGGCGACCTCCGCGACACCGGGCACGCTCGCGAGTGAATAGCGGATCGAGAAATCGTGCAGGGCGCGGAGCTCCGCAGTGTCGTGCTGTCCCGACTTATCGACGACCGCGTATTGGTACACCCAGCCGATACCGCTCGCGTCGGGGCCGATGCGCGGCGTGACGTCCGCGGGCAGTCGATCGGAGGCCGAGCCGAGGTATTCGAGCACCCGCGATCGAGCCCAATAGGGATCCGTGCCGTCCTCGAAGACGACATAGATAAAGCTCATTCCGAACATCGATTGGCCGCGTACCTCCTGGACCTTCGGCGCGGACAGCAGCGCGGTCACCAGCGGATACGTCACCTGGTCCTCCATCACCGTGGGGGACCGTCCGGGCCACTCGGTGAAGACGATGACCTGCGCCTCCGAGAGATCAGGGATCGCGTCGAGCTTCACCCGGCGCATCGATGCCACGCCCGCCACGGCGAGGGCGACGCCGAGCAGGAGGACCAGCGCGCGGTATCGAGCGCACAGCTCCAGGAATCGTCCGATCATGGCGAACCCGCCGGCGCAGGCGAGAGGGCTCCTTGCAGGCGGCTCTCGGAGTCGAGGAGGAAGACCCCGCGGCCGACGACGACATCGCCGGGCTCGAGGCCATGCTCGATGACGCGCTCGTCGCCAATCGTCGGGCCGGCTTCGACCGCGCGTGGCGAATACAGCCCGGGGCTCGTCTCGACGAAGACATAACGCTGCGCACCCGTATCGATGACCGCGTCGCGCGGGACGAGCAGTCGGTCTTCCGGCGGTAGCGAGACGGAGACGTCGCCGATCCCTCCTGGCAGCAACATGCTGTCTGCGTTCTTGGCGAGGAACCGCGCCGTCAGCGTGCGCGTCTGCGCGCCGACGACGGGCTCGACGAGGAGCAGCTCGACCTCGACCGATTGTCCGATCCGTGGCGCGAACCGCCCGCGCATCTTCGGAACGAGTATCGGCAGGTCCTCCGGCGCTGCGGTCGCGCTGATCCAGAGCGTCGATAGATCCGTCACCTGAAACAGCGCCGACTCGGGCACGACATGCGCGCCGAGCGACACATTTCGCGCCGTGACGACACCAGAACGCGGAGCCGAGACCGGTACGGCGCGCATCGCTTTTCCCTGCTCGAGGACATGACTCGAGATGCCGCGTCCAACGCCGAGGAGCTCGAGGCGCGTGCGAGCCGCGTCCACCATCCGGTCCTCGTCGTGAACGCCTCCCGCTCCGTCCGCGCCTGACAGCGCGCGGGCAGCGAGGAGCTCTTGTTGCGTGCGCATGATCTCCGGCGCGAAGACCCAGGCGAGCGGCTGGCCCGCCTTCACCTGGTCGCCGGTCTCGATCGGAGCCACTTGCTCCACGAATCCGGGGCTCCGCACGTGCACTTCCGATACGGCCGACTTCGGAGCCTCGATGACCGCGGGTAGTCGCAACGATCTCGAGATCGACTTCTTCTCTGCCTTCGTGGTCGTGATGCCGACCGATTGGCGACGAGCCAAGGTGAGCATCACTGGGGCGGTTGGCATTGCGCCCGGTTCGCGAGGCGGCGCGACCGACGCAGAGGCGGCAGGCATGGTCGCGGATCCGATCGCGCCGGATGCGGGGATCGGCTCCAATTGCATGAAACAAATGGGGCACGTGCCCGGATTGGGCGAGCGGATCTCCGGGTGCATTGGGCAGTAGTACCGGTCGGGCCCTTGCGCCGTCGCCGCGCCGGGCCCGAGCCGCCACCAAATGCCGGCTGCGAGCAGCGCCATGGCGACCAGGATCGTCCAGCGCACGATCGCCATCAGGCGCGTCCCCGGGACATCGTGATGCGGCTCCGCCGTGGCGGGTTCGGCCGGAGGAGGCTCGGCTTCGGGCACGGAGCTCACGGCTCCTCCTTCGTCTCGTGCAGCGCGGCCGCAGCGCGCAGCTCGACCCACGAGCGCGCGACGGCGCCCTTCGCCATTTCGCGCTCGATTCGCGCTTCGAGCATCGCGTGCGCGGCGATGAGCCACGCCGTGAGATCGAACGCACCGCCGCCACCCAGGCCGGCGCGCTCGGCGTCGGCCGCGCGCTCCGACGCCGGCAGCTCGTACTCTTCGATCGATCGCAACACGCGGCGGGCAGCCCGAAAGCGTGCCGCTTGCGTATGGACGTCGACGGACGCAGCGCGCTCGGCTGCCGATGCTTGATAACGGGCGGCGTCGCGCTCCGCCTCGGCCGCTTCACTTGCATCCGAGAGCGCGCCGCCGATCCAGGGCATGGTCATCGACACCATCGCGCCGAGGCCGGGCCGAGCTCCCGGCATCTGCATGTAGGTCGCCGCGACCTCGAACTCCGGCACGTCGGCCATCGCGCGCGCGCTTTCTGCACGTGCGTCCGCCGAGGCTCCTCGTGCGCGCGCCGCGGCCACATCGCCCCGCCTACCAATTGCGCCTTCGAGCATGGCGTCGACGTCGGCGTCAGTCGGCGGCTCGGGTATCCCCGGAGGCAGCTCGGGCAGCGCAACGTCTTCTCCGGCGAGCGCAACGAGGGCCTCGCGGGCGATCTGCGACTGCTCGTCGAAATCGATCGCACGCCGATCCGCACGCGCAGCCTCGGCGTCGGCGCGCGCGATCGAGCCGAGCGTGAGTTGGGCTCCGCCACCGTACGCGGCGGCGGTCGCCTCCCGGACGCTCCTCAAATGCGACGCAAACTCCCTCGAGCGGTCTGCGAGGCTCCTCGATACTGCCCAGTCAACGCAGCCCGCAGCGAATTGCAAGTAGAGCGCACGGCGAGCGTCACGTCCGTCTGCCGCTTCTGCGCGTGCGAGCTCCGCTTCCGCACGTCCGTCCGCGTCGAGCGCCGCGAGAACCGGGATCTCTTGACGGACCCCGAGCATATACATGCCTTCACGGTCTGCGCGGCTCGGGTCCCCGATTGGAAAGTCCCACACCTCGAGCCAGACCGTGGGGCCTGGGGCAGATGCGGCCGCGTCGGAGCGACTTAGACTTGCACGCGCGCGCGCGATCGCAGAACGCGGTGCAGGATGTCTCGCCGCCACACGTTGCGCGAGCGCTTCGCAGGTGTCGGATCCCTGATCCCCATCAGCAGACTTGCGCGGCGGATCACGTTCGACCGCCGTCAGGTCGGCTGTCGCAGCAGCGCGCGCCTCGCGCGTATCCGCGGAGACGCAGGCCGTAGAAAGGAGCGTGAGTAATGCGATCTCCCACGCTGGGTGGGACCTGGATATGGATGAGGCCCACCGCAGGTGGGACAGACACAATGCCCGAAACATGATCGACCTCCGCAGCGCGCGAGGGTGCCGTCTGCGAGCGCGAAGCCAACCGCTCACGCGGTGCTCGGCCGTACGCTCACGCCCAGAGCGGGGTCGAAATCAGATCAAATAGACGCAGTTGAGCGCGTGTGGCGGTCCACGCGGCGCAGCGGAAACCGTGGCGCGACGCCATGCTGGCCGCAGGATGGCCACACTTGTCGGTGGGCGGAGTAGCGCTCTCTCGAACCGAATGGGCTCGATCACCGGTAGGGCGAAGATCGTCGTCGGCTGCTCGGGGCCCGCACCTGGATCGCTCGGTGGGACGCTTCGCTCGTCGCAGCACGATACGCGTCGAATCGCGGGACCGGGCTCGTCCTGCTTGGCGAGCGGGCAGCAGCAGTGACTCCTCGCCTGGAGCGTGATGGGGCACCACAAAAACTGGCGGCCACCGCAAACGAGCGACGCGATCACGGCGAGAGCCACGATCATCGCGAGGGTTGCTCGTGCGCTGCGCGCCACCACGGATCGACGGTACCCCGTTAAGGAGCGGGTGCAAGTCGTGCTCGCGTGCGGAGGTCCTTTCGTCAAGGGAACGTGACTCTACGGGTCACAGCTGAGCTCGCGTTGCTGGTGCGCGAACCAAAGGTGAGGACCTCACCTGGCGGAACGCGCTTCAGCGCGGATGCAGCCCTTTTGCCTCACCTCGCGGACACCGAGCAGCATTTCCCATCGCGTCGTTCGAGCTAGGGTCAAGGTCCGGAGGTGACGGATTCTTCTCGAGCTCGCGATCATCGTGCTGCTCGTCCTCGCGAATGGGTTCCTCGCGGGATCCGAAATCGCGATCGTCTCCATGCGCAAGTCGCGCGTGGACGAGCTGCTCACCCAGGGACGCGGCGCGGCTCGCGCGGTCGGCAAGCTGCGCGCGGATCCCGAACGGTTTCTCGCTACCGTTCAGATCGGCATCACCGTCATCGGCGCGGCGGCCGGAGCGTTCGGTGGCTCGTCGATGGCGCGCGATCTCGCGCCCGAGTTGTATCCGCTCGTCGGCGAGCATGCGTCGTCGCTCGCGTTCGCCATCGTCGTCGGGGGCATTTCCTATTTGTCCCTGGTCCTCGGCGAGCTGGTCCCCAAGTCCCTCGCGCTTCGGGTGGGGGAACGCTATGCGCTTTTGGTCGCGAGGCCGCTGCTCGTCGTCGCCCAGCTGTCGCGCCCACTCGTGTGGTTCCTGACGAAGAGCAGCAACGTCGTGCTCAAGGCCTTCGGCGACAGCACGACGTTCGTCGAAGCGCGGGTATCGCCGGGAGAAATTCGGCAGCTGGTGCACGAGGCGACCGAGACGGGCACCGTGCACCCCAGCGTCGGAGAAATCACCTCGCGCGCCATCGACTTCGGCGACGTTCGCGCGGGGCAGATCATGATCCCGCGTCAGAAGGTCGTCGCCGTCGCAATCGACGCGCCACGCGCGGAGCTTCGCCGCGTCATCCTCGAAGAAGGCAAATCGCGAATCATCGTCCACCGCGGTTCGCTCGACACCATCGTCGGGTACGTGATGTTGCGCGACGCGGTCGCCGTGATGGAAGAAGGCTCGCTGCTCCTCCTCGCGGACGCGGTACGCGAGCCCGTCCTCGCGCGAACCGACATGCGATGTGTCGATCTGCTCGCCGAGATGCGCCGGCGCCGCGTGCAGCTCGCATTGGTCATCGACGACACCGACACCGTGCTCGGCATCGCCACGCTCGAGGACGTCCTCGAAGAGTTGGTCGGCGAAATCGAGGGCGAGCACGAACACCCATCCACGCCGCCCGTCTCGAAACGCGACGACGGCGCCATCGACGTCGAGGCCGACCTCTCCATTCGGGATCTCAATCGCGAGGCCGGCCTCGCCCTGCCGTCGAGCAATCGGTTCACCACCGTCGCCGGGCTCACACTCGAGGTCGCAGGGCGAATCCCGACGAAAGGGGCGGTTCTTCGCTTACGGGATGGTTCGCAGATCGAGGTCTTGGAGGCGACGGCAAGACGAGTCGTTCGCGTGCGGATTACGCGCGGACAATCCAAGCGCTAGGCTCTTCCGACGTTGAAGCTCCGACTCGCGCGTCGTTCGTGCCTCATCGGACCGCTGGCATGTGCGGCCGTCATCGCCGCTGCCGATTGCGGCGGCGTGCAGACGCCAGCGCCTACCGAACGCCGCGAGCACGCGGTCGTTCGCAGCAACGTTCTTCGAGCAGATTATGCCGGGTCGGCTGCGTGCGCACCGTGCCACGCCGCGATTCATGACCAATGGCGTTCGTCGCCGATGCACCGAATGACGCGGAGCGCGCCGACGGAGATCCGCGCGACATTCGATGGCAGCTCGATTCGCGTCGTGGATGACGTTGCGACGATGGAGCGAAAGGGCGACGCTCGTCTCGTTCGCTTCAAACCGGGAAATGGCAAAGAGGAGCTCTACCGCGTCACGCGTGTCATCGGTGGGCGCTATCGAGAGGACTTCGTCGGTATCGACGTCACGGGGGAGGAAGACCCGGCGCGTGCGGCGGGCAAAGGTCCCGAAATGGTGCTGCCCGCGTCTTACGTCTTTTCGAGCAAGGCTTGGCGCTACAAGGGATACTCCGTCCTCGTCCATGAACGTGACGCCGTGGCGCCGGGGCCGGTTTGGGCGGAGACCTGCATCGGCTGTCACAACACGCTGCCGTATTTCACCATGCTGCTCGACGATTTGGCGGGGCCGGACGCACCGACATTTCAGGGATCCATCACCGACGACCTATTGCCCGCCGATCGCGCGACGAAGGTGCGGATAATCTCGGCACCGAAGGTCGCGCTCGCCCTCGACGACGAGCTTCGCCATCTCGGAACGGGCAATTCTCGGATAACGCAGTTGGAGACGCAGCGTGCGCTCCGCAGAGGGATCCACGCGATCTCTACCGGATTCGATGGGCGACACCTCGTCGAAGAGGGAATCGGTTGCGAAGCGTGTCATGGGGGATCGAAGGCGCATGTCCGCGACCCTTCGATATCGCCTTCTTATGCAGTCTCGAGCGACGCGATTTCCGTCGGCCACGAAGACGGTACCCCCTTCAGCCGCACGGAGGCGATGAACCGCGTCTGCGCGCGTTGCCATACCGTGCTCTTTTCTCGATACCCGTGGACGTGGGAAGGCGGCTCGCGCAAAGACCCGGTGCCCGGCGGAAGCTCGATCAATTCGGGCGAAGCGCGGGATTATCTCCTCGGCGGTTGCTCCGCGCAGATGACGTGCACGACTTGCCACGATCCGCATACGGAGGATTCGAAAGCCGATCTGTCACGCTTCGACACCGTGGGCGGCAATGGAGTGTGCACGAGTTGCCACGAGAAGCTCGCGGGCGACGAGCGGCTCGGAGCGCACACGCACCACGCGCCCAACGGCGAGGGCTCGGCGTGCCTCAACTGCCATATGCCACGAAAGAACATGGGCCTCGCGTACGGGCTCACGCGGTATCACCGAATCGGCTCCCCCACGGACGAAGCACGGGTCTATCGAGACCGACCGCTCGAGTGCTCGCTATGCCACGCGGACAAGAGCGCAGACGACCTTCTTTCGACGATGTCGCAATGGTGGGGTACAGCCTTCGACCGCGAGCGCGTCACGCAGCTCTACGACGGCCGGCTGGACGGGTCCGTGATTCGGCGCACACTGGACGTGGGGAAGCCGCACGAACAAGCCGTCGCGATCGCGGTGCTGGGTGAACGAGGCCGCGCCAGCGACGCGTGTGACCTCGCACAACAGATTGCGCACCCTTACCCACTCATAGGCTACTTCGCGAAACACGCACTCGAGACTCTGACGAAGACGATCGTGCCCATGGACCCAGGGCGCCCGCGCGAAGAGCTCCTGCCGCTTTTGGATGAATGGTGTAGACGGCGCGCTGCGATACCCCCTAACAAGGCGCATTGATGCGGTCGAAGACCGGATTCGTCCTCGTTACGATTCTCTCTTGCGGTTGCGATTCAACGGCCCCGACGACCGCCGTATCAAGCAACGAAACGTCCGTTTTATTGACTGACGCCTCCTCCATCCAGAGGCACCCGCCGCCGAAATCTGCGGCGGCTGCGCTGGTGCTCGCGGGCGAACACCACGACGTTACGCAGAAGTATGGGGCGTATCGTCGTGCAGGTTTCGCCGATGTCGACGGTGATGGTCGCTCCGAGCTCGTCGTCTCCGACGACAAGACGCTCCGAGTCGTCGGCACCGACGGGCGCGAGCTCGCGCGACGAGAGGCACCGGGTGGCATCCAGTTGTTGGGCACGGCCGACCTCGACGGCGACAAGCGGGAGGAGATCCTCGCAGGTTGGGGTGCGACACTCGACCGCCGCGACGCGAAGGCGCGCGTCGCCGCGTACAAGCTCGAGGGTGGCAATCTTGCCGAGGAGATCATCGATCAGCCGGCGACGGATCGTCAGGAGGTGGTGGCGATTCTCCCGCGGGCCAATGATTTGTTCGTCGCAGCGTTCACGAGCAAGTTCATGGTCCGCGCGTCGTCGGCGACGCGCGGCTCGAATGGGTGGGCGCTCGAGGAAATCGCCTCGATGCGAATGGCCACGAGCTATGCCCGCGCGGACGTCGATGGAGACGGACAGCCCGACCTCGTCGTCGGGCGCGTCTATGGCGACGATCAGGACGCGGATGGCGACGCGTTCGTCCTGCGACCCGATGGAACGCGATTGCCCATTCCAACGTCGCGCGGTTTGAAGTCCTTGGTTGCGGCGGATCTCGACGGCGACGGCGTCGCCGAGCTCCTTTATGGCGACGGATGGCACAAGAGCTACGGCAAGCTCGCGCGTGCCCTGCTCACGGTCGCTCGCTACGAAGGTGGAGCCTTTCACGCGGAGCTCATCGACGAGACCCCGGAGCAATACGCCATCGAGCAGATCGTGGTCGCCGACCTGGACGGCGACGCGCAGCCGGAGATCGTGGCGCGCGGCAATCAGCTCGTGCGCGCCTACCGAAAGCAGAAGGACCGCTGGGTCGGCGTCACCATTGCCGGCAAAAGTCACGACGTCGCCGCGGGCGATCTCGACGGCAGGCCCGGCGCCGAGGTGCTGATTGCCGGGGCCGACGGGGTCATTCAGGTCTCGCTGCGGCCCGATGTTTGGCGAAGGTAATCCAAGATCATCAACGTCGACGTCCCGTGCGCGAGCACGTTGCCGGACGAATCCGTGAGGCACGCCTGCGCGGAGCAGATCTGGCGACCTTGCGACACCACACGTCCCTCGCAGCGGACACGCCCGGTGTTCGGCCGAATCGGGCGCGAGAAGTTCCCTTTGGTTTCGATTGTCGTGTAGCCGACGCCCGCCGGCAGGAGGGAGTGACAGGCGCAGGCCGCGGCGCTGTCGATCAGCGTCAACGCCCAGCCGCCGTGGATCGCGCCCACCGGATTGCACAGCTCGGGTCCGGGCTCACCCTCGAATACGGCCGTGCCCTCGCCGACCTCGACGATCCAAAATGAGTTTTGCTTCGAGATGAGCGCCTGCGGCAACTGGCCGGAGATGACCGCTTCCAGGACCTCTTTTCCCGTGAGCGCTTTGACTTCGTCGGGAGAAACGACGCCGTATCGATAGTCCGTCATGACGTCGTCAAGCTAACGGGTGGCGTCCGAGCGCTCCAGTATCGACAATGACAAGTTCGGTATCGATCGCGACAAGGCCCAAGCCGAAGCCGATGGCCTCAACGGCAGGTCCCTTCGACACATTTCAGTTCCACGGCGGGGCAGCTGTACCCGAGCCGGGGACAGCCCTTTTCTTCGATCTCGCTCGAGATCTTCGAGAGAGCGCGCCCTGATTCCGCATCGATGGGGCCGCCGCACACATCGTCGGGATCGACGCCCCCGTGACGGCTGCACCCCGCATCGCTTGTGCATTGCAGGGTGCCTTGCGCGACCCGTGCGCGGTAACGCGCGATGATATCGCTACATACCGAAGGGGAGGTCTTCTGCGCCGAGCCGGGCTGCGAGCTATCGCTGGAGCAGGCCGCGAGCGCGAGAAAGACGAGCGGCAGTCGGCGTGCGTGGCGAATGGAGCCCAGCGGCCGCAGAACAAGTCTCCCGAATGGCTTCATCGGTCCTCTCCTCGCGGTTCTGTACGAGTGATCGATTCGGTTGCTTCCCTCCGGAGATTCCGACCGCCCAGTTTCGGAACCGAGCGGTGTCTAGAACGGGATGGAGACGATCAGGTCGGCACACGTATCGTGGAACCCGCCGTGGGCCATGGAAGCGCGTGACGACATCGCCGCAGAGCTCCTTTCGCGCGCCCGTGCCGGAGACGCCCGCGCGTTCCAACGCCTCACCGAGCCGTATCGCCGGCAGCTCCAGGTCCATTGCTATCGGATGCTCGGCTCGTTTCAGGATGCCGAAGATGTCCTTCAAGAGACCCTCCTTGCTGCTTGGCAAGGCTTCGAAGGATTCGAGGGCCGCGCGTCGCTCCGCACCTGGCTCTACAAGATCGCCACCCATCGCTGTCTCAACGCCCGCCGCAGCGTTCGAAGGCGCCCAGCGAGGGCCTACGACGTTCCCGCCGTCCAGCCGCCGGAGCCATCCGGGCTCGGCGAGGTCACATGGCTCGAGCCGTTCCCCGATGCCCTCCTCGAGGGAGTGTCCGATGCGCCGCTCGGCCCGGACGTCCGCTACGAGCAACTCGAATCGATTTCGCTGACGTTCATAACCGCCTTGCAGCGCTTGCCACATCGACAGATCGCCGTGCTCATCCTCTGCGACGTCCTCGGTTTCGAGGCGAGCGAGGTGGCTGGAATGTTGGCGTCGACCGTGGACTCGGTGAACAGCGCGCTCAAGCGCGCCCGCGCCAATCTGAAGAGTCGTCGGCCCCACGCCGGTGAGGTTCGACGCTCCGGGTGCTCCGACGCACCTTCCGACGTCGACCTCGTGAAGAAGTTCGCAAGCGCGTGGGAGTCCGCGGATGTCGACGCGGTCGTCGACTTGCTGACGGACGACGTCTTCATCTCCATGCCGCCGATCCCGAACGAGTACGAAGGCAGAGATCTCGCCGGGCGCTTTTGCGCCAGCATCTTTCGGGCAGGCAGGAGGTTCGACCTCGTGCCGACCCGGGCCAACGGACAGCCCGCGTTCGGTGCCTATTTGCGCGACCCGTCGGGAGCGCGGCCCGGCGTCGGTCTTTATATCCTCGGCGTCCGGGGCGGTCGGATTTGCGCAATGACCCGCTTCGAGGCCCACGTGCTCGGATGGTTCGGTCTTCCACCGTCACTTGCGAGCCGATAGCAGCCTAGGCGCTGCGCTCGCCTTCCGCCCTCGCACGCTGTGTCGCGTAAACGACTGTCCCGACCGCGAACAATCCCGCTCCGCCAGCGACGGATTGCCACGGCAAGCTACACGCGACCACGACACAGCCGACGACGCCGGCACCCGCGAGCCAACGAGGCCACTTCCGCTCGGACGGTCCCAGGGTGAATGCCGATGCATTCGCGATTGCATAATAGAGGAGCACTGCGAACGAGCTGAATCCGATCGCGAATCGCAAATCGGCGACGGCGGCGAGCCCAGCGGCGATCACTCCGGCGGCGAGCTCTGCGCGGTGGGGCACGCGATAACGAGGATGGACGGCATCGAAGAAGCGCGGAAGGTCCCCATTCGACGCCATCGCGAACGTGGTTCGACTGATGCCGACCACGAGCGAAAGAAGGACACCGAGCGACGCAATCGCGGCACCGATCCGCACGATGGGGATTGCGAATCGATAACGTCCGGCGTCGAGCGCGGCCGCGAGGGGTGCCGATGCTTCCCCGAGGGCGCGCGGGTCGAGGACCAACAGGGCGCTCACCGCGACCGAGGCGTAGACGAAGAGCGCGATACCGAGCGCGATCGGAATGGCGCGCGGAATGGTCCGAGCAGGATCGACGACTTCTTCGCCGAGCGTCGCAAGTCGCGCATATCCAGCGAATGCAAAGAACAGCAAACCTGCCGATTGCAAGACGCCATACGGCGATGTGTTCACGAGCGGCCATAGGCGCGCGGTCGAGGGGTCGCCTCCGGCGAGCGCTCCGACGACGACCACCGAGAGAGAGCAGAGGGCGAGGGTCACGATGACGCGCGTCGCGAGCGCGGTCTTTTGAACTCCGAAGTAGTTGAGCGCCGTGACGATCAGGACCGCCCCAGCAGCCACTGGACGCGAAAAAGCGGGCGTCGCGTAGGTGGCGAAGGTCGTGGCCATCGCGGCGCAGCTCGCCAGCTTGCCGACGACGAAACCCCACCCGGCGATGAACCCCCAAAACTTCCCGAGGCGTTCGCGCCCGTAAACGTAGGTTCCGCCCGAAGCGGGATAAAGGGCCGCGAGCTGAGCGGACGACGTCGCATTGCAATAAGCGACAGCGGCAGCGATGACGAGACCCAGGAGAAGACCGTTGCCCGCCGCGCGCGCGGCAGGCCCAATCGCAGCGAAGACGCCCGCGCCGATCATCGATCCGAGACCGATGACGACGGCGTCGGTCGTTCCGAGGCGCCGCGCGAGGCGCGTCGGTTGCTCCGGCGTCACCTGCAGGCAACCCTGGCCGCGACGACCTTCGGCTCGGCTCCGGCGCTGGACCAGCCCAATAGGAGGGCATCGTGGCTCGGCGACTCGATCAAACTGAGGCGCTCATTCGGAGATAGGAACGCGGCGGACGTCGACAATGACGTCTCGGCGAGGAGGTTTCCGTCGCGGTCGAACACGCGCACTCCGATGTCGGGAGCCACCGGATCCGGGCTGGCTGCGACCCAGGCGACGGCGAGCCCGTCTCCGAATGCGGATGCTGCAATGGGTCCGACCGTCGCCCCCTCCGGGACGAGCACCACCGGTTGGCTCGCTGCGAAACCTGCGTCGTCGACCGGAATTCCCACGATGGGCGGAGGCTGAAAGCTGGTGGAGCCGTCCGTCCGAACCACGACCCATCCGCCCTCGGGCCGCCGCTGCACCATCGTGAGCTCCGCAATGGGCTCGGGCATGACGATGTCGGCGCCGGGCGCGACGCCCGGTGGGCCGCCCCGTCGCTCGGTCTGAATACGCGTCGGCGGCCCGGGTATGCCGTCATCAAGGAGACAGGTCCCCCAATCGCGACCGCTCGAGAATGCGAGCAGAAACCCATCGTCCCGCGCGATGGTTCCGGCACGCACGTCGCTCGACGCGCATCCCGAGTCGAACGTCGGGCCCTCGCAGGGTCCGTTTTCACAAAAGGTCTCGAAAGCCGAATAGGTGAATTCGCCGACGCGCGTCGTCCAAACCGTCATGGCTGAATCGGCCGATGCGACGGCCGCGGGCCGCGTGGCGCCGCTCAGACGAAAAAGAAACTGCGCACGAGCATCCATGTAGTCCGTACCGGGCATGACGCTCGGTGCCACGACCGGCAACGTCGCCCCGGGGGTGCCCAGCGAGAAGAGCGGCACCAACACCATTGCGCCATCGGACAAGCCATTGGAAGCAATGGATCCCTCTCGCACCGCACTCATCACGTGCCGAGCCGGACCGAGCGAGTCCGGCCAGGCTCCCCAAGCGTCGAACGTGGCGGCGCGAAG
>JABFXY010000124.1 GCA_013361525.1 Polyangiaceae bacterium
CCCAACCGGCCGTGGTCGACGTGCTCGCCGAAGACGAGCACGGCGGTCAGAAACTGGAGAGTCGGCGCGAGGTACTGGAAAAAGCCCAGCGTCGAGAGCGGAAGCCTTCGCGCGGCGGCTGCGAAGCTCGCGAGGGGAACCGCGGTAATCGGCCCCGCGAGCATCGCGAGCACCATGAGCCCGACCTGGACATTTCCGAAGACGCCGAGCCCGCGCGACTCGTGGATCGCGATGTAGCCGATGGCGAAAGGCGCGCAGACGAGCGTCTCGATGAACAGGCCGACGAAGCTGTCGACGGGCGCGATCTTTCGACACAGACCATAGAGCGCGAAGGTCGTCGCGAGCGAAAGCGGGACGACCAGACCGTTGCCGCGCGAGAAGAACATCACCGCGAGCCCGAGCGCTCCGAGCCCGACGCCGATCCACTGCAAGCGCCGCAGGCGCTCTTTCAAAAGCAAAACACCGAGCGCGACGTTGGCGAGCGGGTTGATGAAGTAGCCGAGGCTCGCGTCGACGAGACGGCCCACCATGACCGCCCAGATGAAGACGCCCCAGTTGAGCGCGATGAGCGCCGACGACACGACGAGCAGGCGCATCGTCTTGGGCTGGCGGAGCGCCTGCCATACCGCCCCGACGCGTCGCTGGACGAACAAGGTGATGGCGAGGAAGACCAGCGACCAGAGGACACGGTGCGCGAGGATCTCGAGCGCACCCATCTTCGCCATGAGCTTCCAGAACAGCGGGACGACGCCCCAGCTGCCGTAGGCGACGAGCGCGAAAACGTATCCTTGCGAGCGAGCGGCTGCGGTCTCTTCGGAAGTTGGGCTCACGTCTCCTCGTCGCCGCGCCCGAAGGACGGCAAAGACGAGCTCGGCGGTGCTTCGCCGCTGTATTCACGCAGCTTGTATTGGACCTTGCGCGGGCTGATGCCGAGGATCGCGGCGGCCCGCGACGTCGAGCCGTGGCACGTCTCGAGCGTCTTCAAGATCGCGTATCGCTCGAGCTCGGCGATCGTCGCGCCCGGGATCGGCGGCGCTTGGTCGCGCGGCGCAGACGGAACGAGGTGCGACGGCAGGTGTTTCGTCTCGATGCGCGCGCCGTCGCAGAGCACCACCGCGCGCTCGATGACGTTCTCGAGCTCGCGAACGTTGCCCGGCCACGCGTACGCACCGAGCGCCGCGAGCGTCTCGTCGCTCATCCCTTCCACGGTCTTGTGGTTCTCCTTCGCGTAGCGCTTCAGGAAGAACGTCGCGAGCTCCGCGATGTCGGAGGCGCGCTCACGGAGGGCGGGCAGCTCGAGCGTCACGACGTTGAGCCGATAGAAGAGGTCTTCGCGAAAGAGCCCCTGTTGGACGCGCGCCCTCAAGTCGCGGTTCGACGCCGAGAGGATGCGCACGTCGACGTGCACCGTCTCGTTGCCGCCGACGCGCTCGAACGCGCGCTCTTGCAACACGCGAAGGAGCTTCACCTGCGTCGGCATCGGGATCTCGCTCACCTCGTCGAGGAACAACGTGCCGCCGTCGGCCTGCTCGAACCTGCCCTCGCGACGGCCGACGGCGCCGGTGAACGCGCCGCGCTCGTGGCCGAAGAGCTCGCTCTCGAGGAGCGACTCGCTGAGCGCGGCGCAGTTGAGCCGCACGAGCGGCTTCGTCTTGCGCGGGCTCGAGCGATGAACGAGCTCCGCGATGAGCTCTTTTCCGGTGCCGGTCTCGCCGAGGATCAGCACGGTCGCCCGGCTCTGCGCGACCTGCTCGGCCATGCGAAGGAGCTCCACCATCTTCGGGTGCGAGCCGACGATTTCACCGTCGACGCTGTGGCCGCGCAATTTATCGCGAAGGCGCGCGTTCTCCGCGAGCAGGCGGGCGCGCTCGACGGCCCGCTCGATGACCAGCGCGAGGTCTTGGAAATTGAGCGGCTTCGTCAGGTAGTGGTACGCGCCCTTCTGAACGGCCTCGACCGCGTTGGGGATCGTGCCGAACGCGGTCATGACGACGACCGTCGCGGTCGGCGCGAGCTCGCGGACCTTCTGCATCAAGCCGATCCCGTCGAGGCCCGGCATCTTGAGGTCGGTCAGAACGACGTCGGGCCCGAAGTCGGCGATCTTGCCGAGCGCCTTGAACCCGTCGGCCGCGACCTCGGTCGCGTAGCCCTCGTCGTGCAGGATCTCCGACAGAGCCGCACGAGCGTTGGCCTCGTCGTCCACGATGAGGATTCGCCCTCGGCTTCGCACGGCGCGTCGTTTACCGCACCCCGCCCACCGACGCATCTGTGCTCCGGGGAACAGCGGCGTATCCCGGCGGGCATCTGACGCAGAACGGCGGTGCGGAATGGGCCAAACACGAGCGCCGGAGGGCCGCCCTCGGACCGGGGCCCCCGCCGATGAGTCGTTTGAGATCAACCTTGTTCTGGGCTGTAGCAAAATGGTGGTACAAGTCGGGCCCCAGCTGTACCCGCCGCCGACTGGAGCCACGGATGGGAACGAAACGCGTTTTCTTCAGAACTTCTCCCCTTTCTTCAATCGCTTCGTTCATTGCAGCAGCATTGCTGGTCCCGAGCGTGGCGCATGCGCAGCAGCCCGAGCCGCCGTTCGGTCAGCCGCCTGCCGGCCCGCCGGCTCAACCTGGCCAACCCGACGCAGGCCAACCTCCCCCGGGCCAAGCCCCGGGAACGTTTGGCGCGCAAGGCGAAGTCGGCGTCGGAGGCCAGGTTGCGCCCGGTCAATTCGGCGCTCCTGGGCAATTCGGCGCAGAAGGCCAGTTCGGCGCACCCGGCCAGTTCGGTGGTCCGGGCCAGTTCGGGCCGCCTCCGCAGCCGCCCGCACCCGCCGACAAGGAAGAGGACGCGTGGAAAGCGCGGCACCTCTCCCTCATCAATCAGAACAGCTTGAGCGGCGGCACCGGCCTTTTGCGAACGACGTTCGCGGGCTCGGGCGCAGAAGGCACGTTCCGCGTCGGCTTCGTCGCCGACTGGTACACGACGAACGGCTTCCTCTGCGATCCCGAAGACTCCACCGAGGCCGGCGTGCCGATCACGTGCTCCGGCGCCAACGACGAGGACAGCGCGTCCCACGTCGGCGGATTCTTCTCCTTGAGCGCGACGCCGCTCCCGTTCCTCGAGGCGTTCGTCAACCTGCGCACGTACGCGAACTCGAACGACCAAGGCTCGCCGCAACTTCTTCAGGTGCTCGGCGACACGACGATCGGCGTCAAAGGCTACACGCCCGAGAAGCTGCTCGGCCCGGTTCAGGTCGGCGCTGAAGCGCAGCTCCTCCTGTTGAACGGCGCGGGCGATGTCGGCCCGATCGGCAGCGGCACGAGCGGCCTGTTCAAGATCAACGGCACGTTCGACGCGCGCCAGATCAAGAAGGACATCCCCGTCCGGGTGAACTTGAACCTCGGCTACAAGCTCGACAACTCGGCGGCCACCGTCGAAGACATCGAGATCGCGCGCGCGCAGGCGTTCAACGACGGCCGCGATCGCCAGCCGATCACGCGCATCGAGCGCTACGGCCTCGGCATCAACCGCGTCGACTTCATCCAGACGAACCTCGGCGTCGAGGTGCCGTTCCCGTTCATCCAGCCCTTCGTCGAGTACACGGTCGACATCCCCGTCAACCGCCAGGACTACCAGTGTCATACGAACCGCGTCTCGCGCGGTGACATCTGTCTCGGTCTCACCGACTTGTCGGATCGGAACTCGGGCAGCCCCGGCTACGAAGCGATCCCGTCGCGCATCGGCATCGGCACGCGCGTCTCACCGTTCCAGGTCGTCAGCGGCGCGGAAGGCTTCCGCGGGTTGTCGGCGCTCGTCGCCGCGGAGATCGGTCTTTCGGCGACGCAGACGTTCGTCGAAGAGATCGCGCCGGAAGCGCCGTGGACGCTGTACCTCGGCATCGGCTACGCGTTCGACGTGAAGCAGCGCCCGGCCGAGAAGGTCGTGCAAGCGCCGCCTCCGGCGCCCGTCACCGTCGCTGCTCCGCAGAGCCTCGTTCGCGGCTTCGTGCACGAGGTGAACAAGCAAGAGGGTGTCGCCAACGCCATCGTCTCCTTCCAAGGCGGTGCACAGCCGCCGCTCGCGACGGGCGCAGACGGACGTTTCCTGTCGCGACATGTCGAGCCGGGCAGCTACACGTTCGAGGTCACCGCGCCGGGCTTCAAGCCGGGCACCTGCACCGCGACCGTGAACCCGGCCGCCGCCGCGATGCCGATGCAGCCGCAGCCGGGCATGCCGGGCGCTCCTGGTGCGCCGGGCGCTCCTGGTGCGCCGGGCCAGTTCAACCCGGGGATGGCGCCGCCGCAGCCGCAAGGCCCGACGTTCACCGACGTCGACTGCGCGCTCGAGGCGTTGCCCCGCACCGGTGGTGTCGACGGTCAGGTGAAGGACGCGTCGACCGGCTCCAGCGTTACCGGCGCCGTGATCACCGTCACCGATTCGCTCGGCAAGGAGCACAAGGTGACGGCCGACGGCAGCGGCAAGTTCAAGATCCCCGACCTTCCGCCCGGCGAGATCTCGCTGCGCGCGGAGGCGAGCGGCTACATGAACAACGTCTCGTCGAGCGAGGTTCGCCCGAACGAGGACGCACACCCGACCCTCAGCATGAACAAGCGCCCGAAGAATGCGCTCGTTCGCATTCAGGGCAACGAGATCAAGCTGTCCGAGAAGATCCTCTTCGAGGTCGACAGCGCGAAGATCCTCGGCCAGTCGAGCGCGCTGCTCGAAGAGATCGCCGAGGTCATGCAGAAGAACCAGAACATCGAGCAGGTCGAGATCCAAGGCCACACCGACAACACGGGCGGCCGCGAGCACAACCAGAAGCTCAGCGATGCGCGCGCCGCCTCGGTGCGCGACTGGCTCGTCAAAGCCGGCGTCTCGGCGTCGCGTCTCAGCGCAAAGGGTTACGGCCAGGACCGACCGCTCGCGCCGAACGTGACCGAAGCGAACCGCACGAAGAACCGCCGCGTGCAGTTCATCATCACGCAGCAGAAGAAGAAGTAGCGAACGCGCCGCGCGATTGAGCGCGGGGAACGAGGCGCGAGGGTTCCACGACCCTCGCGCCTTCGTCGTTTGTGCGCCGCTGCGCGCGCGATTTTCCTCGTCGCGTGAGGCGCCCGAGCATCGGGTTCGGATCAATCTGGCACACTCGTCGGAGCATCTGACGCGACACAAAACTTTTTGTGATCACGTCCCGGCACCCCGGGAATAGCTCCCACAGACAACGACGGGCGCGCTGTACGACGCAGCCGACGTCTCGCGTGGGCTCACCGCCAAACGGCGGCGAGGTGAGCCTTCGTGAGCCGTCGAGGGCGTCGTCGAATACCGCCCGAGGTGGAGGAACTATGCGTACTGGGCTTTCCGCTCTGAAGGGCGTCGTGTGTTTGCTTGGTGTCATGGCGCTCACCGGCGCGAAGACGAACGGCTGTGGTCCCGATCTCGACGACGGCAGCGATGGTGATGTGCCGGATGCGTGCCCGCCCGGGTACTTCTTCGATGGGCAGTCGTGTGTTCCGGACGAGCCGGATGCGTGCCCGCCCGACTCGATCGAGCAATGGGTCTGCGAAGAGACCGACCCCTCGACAGGCGGCGATCAGCAATGTTGGCTCGAGTGCGTGCCCGTCGAGCCGGGTTGCCCCGACGGCACCGTCGAGCAGCTCGTTTGCGCCGACGAGCCCGTCGAGCCCCAGCCCGGCGACGAGCCCGGGCAGTGGTACGACGACGAGCCTGTTCCGCCCACCGAGGAATGCTGGACGGAGTGCGTGCCGATCGATCCGGCGTGCCCGCCCGGCTCGCACGAGGAGTGGGTCTGCGAGCCCGGCTGCACCGACGACGAGTGCTACCTGACCTGCGTTCCCGACAACCAGTGCCCCGACGGCACGTACCCCGACGTCGTTTGCGACGACTACGGTTGCTACGAGACGTGCACGCCGATCAACGAGTGCCCGCCGGACACGCACCTCGACTACGTCTGCGACGATTACGGCTGCTACGAGACCTGCGTCCCCGACGACCCGAACGGCTGCCCTCCCGGCACGCATCTCGAGTCGTATTGCGACGAGATGGGCTGCTGGGATCAGTGCGTGCCCGACGACCCGAACGAGTGCCCGCCGGGCTCCCACCTGGAGACGTACTGCGACGACGAGATGGGCTGCTGGGACCAGTGCGTGCCCGACGACCCGAACCAATGCCCGCCGGAGACCACGCCGGTCTGGATCTGCGACGAGATGGGCTACTGCTACCAGGACTGCATCCCGGACGATCCGAATGAGTGCCCGCCCGGCTCACACCCCGAGACCAACTGCGATCCGATGGGCTGCTGGGATCAATGTGTCCCCGACGATCCCAACGGCTGCGGACCGGACGAGGAGCTGATCGTCGTCTGCGACCCCGCAGGCAACTGCTCCGCCGAGTGCGTCCCGGTCATGCTCGAGCCGTCGGAGCCCGACCAGCCCTGAGCTGATCATCGCGAAGCTCTGACCCGCCCCGAGATCCGGCTGCGACCCGGCATCTCGGGGCTTTTTTCGTCCCGAGCTCGTGAGCCTCAGCTCTTCGTATTCCGCTCCGCTTCGATCTCGCGAAGGAGCTCCTCGACGCGGTGCTGCGCATCGATGCCCTCGTCGTACTGGAAGCGGAAGCCCGGCGCCGTGCGCAGGCCCACGGCGCGCGTCACCTCGCGACGGATCCGGCCGGATGCCGCGTCGAGGCCTTTCAAGAGCACACGCTGCTCGGCTTCGTCGGCACCTTCGTCTTTGCGCACGAACACGCGAACGAACGACAGGTCGTCGGTCATCTCGACACGCGTGACGACAACCCCGACGAGCCGAGGATCGGACAGCGTACGAAGGAGGAGCGCGACCTCTTCGCGAACGCGTTCACCGACCCGTTTCGAGCGCTTTACGTCAGTCGTCATCGTCGTGTCCTCCAGAAGAGAGGTCGAAGTGTTTCTCGATCCCTCCTGCTATCTGCGCGCCGCCGTGACCGAACGGGATGATCTCGGTCGCGCGGTCGTTCAGGATCGCATCGGGGAGGTTGCTTGCCGTCGCAGCGACGTCCGACAGAACGGAGTCGCAATGCGCCGCCTCGTTGGCGACGACCGCCACACCGATCCAGGCGAAGCGGTGGTTGTCGAGCTCGCCGACCTCGGCGACCGACACGCGATACTTGTTCACGACCCGCTCCTTGAACGAGCGCACGACGCGGCGTTTGTCCTTCAACGAGGACGCACCGACGATCGAAAAGCTGAGGCGCAGGACACCGACGAACATACCGTTAGGGCGAGGTTGCGAGGACGTCGCTGAGCGGGAGGTTATCGCTGCAATTTCTCCCCCCTAGCCCCCCTCACTTCGTGAGGGGGGAACTCCGGCATCGCGGATGTCCTTCTCCCCCCTCACGACGTGAGGGGGGCCGGGGGGAGAAATAGCGGCCTCGAGGCTTCCAGCTGCTGACCGTCGCGTCCGCAACGATCAGTTCAGCTTCTGCTTCACTTCCTCGATCTCGTAGGCCTCGACGATGTCGCCTTCCTTGATGTCCTGATAGTTCTCGAGGCCGATACCGCACTCGAGCCCTTCGGCGACTTCCTTCACGTCGTCCTTGATGCGGCGGAGCGTCGCGATCTTTCCGGTGTAGACGACCACGCTGTCGCGGACGAGGCGTGCCTCGGTGCCGCGCTTCACGAGGCCGGAGGTGACGTAGCAACCGGCGATCGTGCCGACCTTCGTGATGCGGAAGACCTGGCGAACCTCTGCGGTGCCGAGCGCCTTCTCGAGCTTCGTCGTCGGGAGCAACCCCTCCATCGCGGAGCGGATGTCGTCGACGGCGTTGTAGATGATGTTGTAGAGGCGGATCTCGACGCCGCCGGTCTCCGCGAGCTGCGACGCCTTGCCGGCGGGGCGCACGTTGAAGCCGACGATGATCGCCTTCGACGCGATGCCGAGGTTCACGTCGCCCTCGGTGATGGCGCCGACCGCGGCGTGCACGATCGTGACCTTCACCTTGGGCGTCGTCAGCTTGACGAGCGCGGCTCCGACCGCCTCGACCGAGCCCTGCACGTCGCCCTTTATGATGAGCTTGAGGTCGAGCTGCTCGCCCTCGGCGAGACGCTCTTTGAGAGCCTCGAGCGAGACGCGCGCGTCGCCGGGGACGAGCGACTTGTTCGCCTTCTTCCGGCGCTGCTCGGCGATCTCTTCGGCCTGCTTGCCGTCGCGCACGGCGTGGACGGGATCGCCCGCGCTCGGCACGTCGTTGAGGCCGAGGACCTCGACCGGCGTGGACGGACCAGCCTGTGCGAGGGTGCGACCGAACTCGTCGGTCATCGCCCTCACCTTGCCCCAGGCGGGACCGGCAAGGAGGATGTCGCCCGGGCGAAGCGTGCCGTCTTGAACCATGACGCGTGCGACGGGGCCGCGACCGCGATCGAGGAGAGCCTCGATCACGACGCCTTGCGCGCGGCGCTTCGGCGCAGCGACGAGCTCGAGCACCTCGGCTTGGAGCGAGATGGCTTCGAGCAGCTGCTCGATGCCTTGGCCGGTGAGCGCGGAGACGTGGCAGAAGAGCGTCTCACCGCCCCAGTCTTCCGGCGTCAGGCCGAAGTTCGCGAGGTCGCGCTTGATGCGATCCGGATCCGCCGACGCCTTGTCGATCTTGTTCACGGCGACGATGATCGGCACCTTCGCCGACTGCGCGTGGCTGATCGCTTCCTTCGTCTGCGGCATGACGCCGTCGTCGGCCGCGACGACCAAGACGACGATGTCGGTCGCTTGCGCGCCGCGAGCGCGCATCGCGGTGAAGGCCTCGTGGCCGGGCGTATCGAGGAAGGCGATCGTGCCCTTGGGCGTCTCGACGCGGTACGCGCCGATGTGCTGGGTGATGCCGCCGGCCTCGCCGGCCGCGACGGTCGCCTTGCGGATCTTGTCGAGGAGCGACGTCTTGCCATGGTCGACGTGACCCATGACCGTGACGATCGGCGGCCGCGACACGCTCTCGTACTCGGTCTTGTCGTCGAGGCCGGTCGCTGCTTCGAGCGACTTCTCCTCGGTGACGGCGACGTCCTCGACGGTCCAACCGAACTCGCTCGCGAGGATCTTCGCGGTGTCGGCATCGATCGACGAGTTGATGTTCACCCCGGTCATACCCATGCCGAGGAGCTTCATCAGCACGTCGGTGACCTTGAGGCTCATCATCGCCGCGAGCTTCTGCAGCGAGACCGACTCTTCGATCTTGATGACCTTCTTGTGGGCGGCCATCTCCATCATCGTCGGAGGCCGACGGCTCGCCGGCGGCTGCTGACCGAGACGACCGGGACGCTGATGACCGAACCCGGGGCGCCCGCCAGGACGCTGGCCGGGCCGACCCATGAAGCCGCCGCCGGGCGGCCCACCCGGACGAGCGGGAGCGCCGGCCTGCTGGCGCGGATCGTAGGTGGTGCGACGCGGACCGGGTGCAGCGGAGCGCGCGACCTGCGGCATCGGAACGCCGGGGCGTCCTTGCCACACGTCGATGCCGGTACGCGGCGGCGACGACGGACGACGCGGGGCCTCCGCGATCGGCGGCGGCGCGGGCTTCGGAGCCGGCTCGGGTGCACGCACCGGCGCAGCGGGAACCCTCTGCGGCGGCGTACCGTGCGCAGGAGCACCCTGCGGCGCAGCAGCTTGCGGGGCGGCACCCCGCGGCGCGGCAGCCTGCGGTGCGGCACCGTCGGGCGATGCGCCACGCGACGCTTGCGTCGGCGGAGCGGCCTCGACCTCGGCTGCAGCAACCTCTCGCGGAGCGGCGGCGGCTGC
>JABFXY010000009.1 GCA_013361525.1 Polyangiaceae bacterium
GCGGCGTTCGCGGCCCCGGGGGCGGCTCGCCGCGGGGGGGGGCGAATGAATCGCGGGGGCATGCGCGGCGTTCGCGGCCCCGGGGGCGGCTCGCCGCGGGGGGGCGAATGAATCGCGGGGGGTTGCGCTATGCCCTATCGATTGGTTCGCAGATTGGCCTTGTCGGAGCCGACAGCGGTCTTTGGTTGATGCCCAAACCATTGAAACCATGAGGCGAGCCTGTCGGTACGCGACGGAAACCGCGAATGACTCGAGGGGGGATGACGCAACCATCGGCGATTCATTCGCCGTCGAGAAGGGGAGCAGCCAGCGACACCAGGTGAGGCACAACCGGTGGCAGCTCGCCGACACGCGACCCGAGGAGCTTCGAACGCAGCTGCCATTACAGCGCGACGGCGCGCGCCAAACCTCGGGGAAGCAATGAACGTTCTTTCCGAAGCAATTGCACCGACCGAGGGGTTATCGAAAGCGAGCCGGCGATCTCGCGCGTTCGCTTTCCTGCAAACGTGGCCACCCAACTCGCGGCGATGCGGGCGATTCGACTCTCGCGGCACATCGGCGAGAGCTTGCCCAATCCCATCGCTGCCGCCGCGGCCTCCGCGAGTGCTTCGGCGCGCAGTACATTCGGTGGCTGACCAATTCCCACGCTGCGTGCGAATTCCGCTAGGGAGAGACGCGGTAGATGCTCCCGCGTGCATGTCGCGAGCGTCGCTCCTTCAATGACGCGCAGACCGAGCAGGTCCGGAGGGCTGCTACCGTCGTGCTCGGGATCGACGCAGATCCCGTGACGCTCCTCTTGGCGCAGGACATATCGATACGCGCCGTACAGATGGCCCTGTTCGTGAATTGGCATTCTCCGAAGGGGCTCGAAGGGCGCCGAAAGCGGCAGCCTCGCGCGCAGAGTGATCTCGATACAACGCGCGAGCTCCCCGGCGTCGGCGTAGGTTCCGACCAACAATAGGTGGAAATGCGTGTCCACCACGCGGAACGCGAGCAGCCTCGCTTCCTGCCGCACCGCCTGTTCCACAATGGCTCGCGCCGCCACCCGCCGCGATTGGGCGCTCGGCGCGATGACTCTGTCGTCGACGAGCCGGTTGGTGACGTGCCAGCCGATCGCCTTGCCCCTCGTCCTGTGCTCGCTCTTCACCATCCGTTGTCGACGACCCGGCGCCGCAGTTGCGTACGAAGTTCATTTCGCGCGCACGACCGCTCAGGTCCGGCCCGCCGGTGGTGGGCAGGCCGCGAACAAAACCGCCCAGGTTGCGACATCCACCCGCGATTCATTCGCCGCGACCGCTCGCTCTCGCGCACCGCAATGCGAGCCGTGACCACGAATCAACGACTTGCGCGGGGGGTGCTTTTGCGCTCGTCTCAAATCGCGAACGTTTCGGGCCCCGATACTGCAATCCCCCTGGATTCATTCGCGCGCCCCCCCGGCGCGCCGACGGCGGCCCCGCCAATCGGGCGGCCAACCCCCCTGGATTCATTCGCGCGCCCCCCGGCGCGCCGACGGCGGCCCGCCAATCGGGCGGCCAACCCCCCGCGATTCATTCGCGCGCCCCCGCCGCCGGCGCCCTACCGCCGCACGAAAGCGCGCCGCGCGGTCCCCACCACCTCAATCAAGGAAACGTCGCATCGATCCTATAAACAATCGTCGCTTGCCCCTGCCCCACCCACCACGTGATGTCGGTGCAATCGTTCGGCCACTGTTTGCAGTCCGAAGCGCCGTCGAGCTCGTTGGAATAGTTGTACAGCGTGACGACGTCGGCGCTCTTTGGTAGTTGGGACGCAAAGCAGGTATCGCCCCGCGAGGGCAAATCAACCTCGTGTTTGACCGTGAGTGTATCCGGGTCGACGCGCCAGAGCGCGCAGCGCTTCGGGTTGAAGGAGTAGTCGATGAGGTACTTCTCCGTCTGGTCTTTGGCGGATAGCTCATCCATGTCGAGATCGTAGTTGCCGGTCTCGGTCATGTTGCGGCGGCCGACCAGCCAGACTTGGTCACCATTGCGGAAGACGAGCGGGGAGTCGTATTTCTTCTTGTCCGACTTGCATTGCCAGTTCCCGAGGTCGCCTGCCTCTGCGCGGCAAATCTTCGAGCCCCACCCCGACGCTTCGTCCCCCGCCTCGTTGCGCGTGACCGCGACGAGCGTCCCGTCGTCGAGGAACGTGAAGTCCGTCTCCGATCCGCCCCCCTCCTGAACGACGGGCTGGCCCGGCACCACAGGCTCGAGCGTGCGTCCGTCGGTCGTGGTCAAGAAGTGAATTCGAATCGGCTCGCCATTGACCTCATAGATGTTCTCACCGCCGACATAACCAATGAGGTACGCCTTGCCGTTCTCCACTTTGGCGCGCCACGGGATGAAGCCATCTTCATAAAGAGGCTCCGGCGCGTCCCAATCCTCGGGGCCGTGGTATTCGGTGACCATCATTCCCTGCGGCTCGAACGCGAACGGGTCGGTGCCGAGGACTGCAAAATAGAGAAACAGCTTGTCCCCCAGGACGAGGAAGCGCGGCTCCCGGAGATCCGTCCCCATCGTGAACGAGCCCTCGAAACGCCAGCCGTCCGGGCCTTCACTGGCGACGTTCATGACCGTGTCTTCGGACGCGAAATGGCTCGGCGCCGTTCTCCACGCGAGGAATGTGCGGTCGTTGTATCGGACGACGTCGAGGTTGTTGTTGGAGGTCTGCGTCGGCGCCCCCGCGAGCTCCGAATTGGCGGGGACGACGACCTCGAGCGACGAGAGGGTGACCTTGTCCTCTTCCTCGACGGGCGGGGGATCCTCGCCGCCGCAATCCGCCCCCATCGACGCCATCGCCGCGACCGGCACCAGCAAGCGAAACCAAAGACGCGTCATGACCCGCCAAGGCTAGCGTGCCGGCCCGCTCCCGTCAGGGGTGAGCACACTCTCGAGCAGGCCGAGGTCGTCGGCTGCGAGGAGGTAGGTACCCAGGAATCGGCCTTGCGCCTCAATCCCGGCCGGCGTCGAAATCGCCGACAAGACTGCGATTCCGCGTGTCTTCCAGCGCTCGTCGCCGGCGATTTCCGCGAGGGCCGCGTAAAACCGCGCGGCGAGGGCGTTGGCCTCGAAGGGAACCCGCCGTTCGGTGAAGACGCCGATCGCATCCGCGTCGACGGTCGACCCGTACAAGGTACCGCCCGCGCCGGCGAAGCTCTGCTCCATCGCGTTCGCGATGCGAAGCGCCGCCTCTCGGTATCGATCCTCCTTCGTGATCCGCGCGAGGCTGGCGAGGGCAAGCCCGAACGAGGCAGCGTCCGAAAGGTGAAAAACGGTTCTCGTCTGTCCCGCATCGTGAAGGACGCGGCCGTCGGCGAGTACGTGCGACGCGAGAATGGCATCGGCGGCGCGACGTGCATGCGCCAGCGCCCAGGCGTCGCTCGTCGATTCGTAGTGGAGCGTGAATGCGGAAATGGCGAGGCCATTTTCGAATGCGTATTCGTGGTCGTCGATCCGGGGCATTCCGAGTGCGCGCCGCTCCGCATCGCTCTTTTCATAATAGATGTGCCCGTCGACGAACGTCGCCTTCGGATCGTGAACACCCACGTCCGCGTCCTGGCTCACGAAGAACGTTCCTTTCGGCCCCGAGAGGAACTTTGCCATATACGACGCGACCGCGCGCGCATCGTCGCGAGCCCCGGCGTCACCCGTGGCGCGATAAGCGGCCGCATAGCCGGCGAGGTTCGCCGCCTGATAGGTCATCAGCTTCTCGAAATGAGGAGAGGTCCAAGTCCCTCGATCCGAATATTGGTATACGCCGCCCCATACCGGATCGAGAAGGTTTCTCTGTGCACGCACGGTGTCGAGCACGCGTGTTTTCGCGAGGGCATCTCCGCGGCCGGCGCGGCGCGCCTCGATCTCCAAGTTCTCCCCGATGGGTCCTTTCTGTCTGCGCCCCCATCCGCCGAGATCGACGTCGTAATACGCGTCCATCGTGTGGACCGTGAAGCCGACTACCCATCCCATTTCGGCCGGTGATGCAGCTCGGGCCGACGGACCTCGCGCGGCGACACGGTCCGCCGCTTTGCCGCCACCGACCGCCGCATCGAGCGCGCTCAAGAGCTCGGCCGGCGGCAAATATCCACGATGTTTGCCGAGCTCCTTTCCATCCGAGGAGAGGATGATGGTCGCGGGCCAGCCCCAATCGCCATAACGCTCCGCCATGTCGGGGTGCTCATCGATGTCGACACGAATCGCGACGAATCGCTCCGACAGAATGCGACCGACCTCGGGATCGCGATAGGTCGTCGCATCCATTACGTGGCACCAATGGCACCACTCTGCGGCGCCATCGAGCAGGACGAGCTTGTTCTCCCGAGCCGCACGCTCGAAGCTCGCTTTCTCGTAAGGTGCCCATTGAAACGACTGCGGCAGTCCCCGCTCTCGGGCCCGCGCGATGTCGACCTCGGGCGGCGTCCCTGGTCGCACCGACGTCTTGGGTGGCGCCTTCGCTCCGGCATCATGCGCGCAACCAGGCAACGCCAGGGACCCGACGAAGATGGCGAGGGTCGCGCATTGACGCACTGCGAAGAGGCTCCGGGACGTCACGTCACCCTACGCGTGCCTCTTCCCCTCGGTTTTGCGGTGACGTTACATTTGTCCGATGCGCTTGCTTGGGTTGTCTGTGCTCTTCACTCTCACACTCGGATCCGTTGCCTGCGACGGCTGCGGTGAGTCCAACGACGGCGATTGGACTGGCGGTGGTCCTGTCTCGGGCGGCGGAGGGTCCGGTGGCAGCGGCGGCGGCTCCGGTGGGACGGGCGGCAACGGGTTTTCGACCAGCACCGGAACGATGTGTCAGCCCGGTGAGCCGTGCGAAGGCGGCGTCTGCGACGCGACCGGCTCTTGCTGCCCTTACGAGAGCGTCTGCGGCACCACTTGTTGCCCGGGCTCGGAGGTCTGCTCGTTCCTCGAGTGCGTCACCCCGGGCATCGATTGCACGGACGATAAGCAATGCGCCGCGGACGAATATTGCGATTTCTCCCTCGGCGAGACGGAAGGTGAAGGCGGCGATGGTGGCGGAAGCGGCGGCGGCTCGGAGATGTGCACCTCGAGCGCGCCCCAGCCGACCGGCAAGTGCATGCCGAAGCCGCCCGTCTGCCCCGACGGAACCGACCCCGGCGACCCGCCGAGCTGCGTGACCCAATGTGAATATCACCCGCCGACGGGCGTATTTTCCCCCGAGCTCAAGTACGCGTGGGGTGATCCGGCGAATACGACGAGCAACGTCATGATGAGCCCGGTCGTCGTGCAACTCGACGACGACAATTGCGACGACGTCATCGACGAAAAGGACATCCCCGAGATCGTGTTCTTCACGTTCGACGGCAACGATTACAACAACAACTCGGGCACGTCCGCGACGCTGCACGCCATTTCGATCCTCGAGGGCGCCGTCGTCGAGAAGCTCTCGATCAAGACGACGGGCGACACCGCTGACATTCCGGGTCGATCGATCGCAGCGGGCGACATCGACGGCGACGGGACCAATGAGATCGTCACCTGCACCAAACAGGGTCGATTGCGAGCCTACGAGGCCGACGGCACCATTCAATGGCTCAGCGAGCCGCGCGCGTGTTTCATGCCCAGCATCGCGGATCTCGACCAGGACGGCATGCCCGAGGTGGTCGACAACGGTATCGTCGTCGACGGCGCGACCGGCGCCACGAAAGCGACGTTCGAGACATCGCCGTACGTGGTCGTATCGGATGTCGATGACGACGGGTTCCTCGATATCGTTTCCGCGACGCGCGTCCACGCGGCCGATGGGTCGATCAAGATCGATACCGGCCTGACCGCGACACATGCGGCGATCGGCGATTTCGATCTCGACGGCATTCCGGAGGTCGTCGCCGTCGATTTCAACACCCACGCGATTCACGTCTGGCGCGTGACCGGCCCCGGGACGTTCGAGATCGTTCGCCAAGGTATCGACCTCAACGAAGGGATTTCACCGAACCCGTGCTGCGTCGCCAACGTAAACTCGGCGGGTTGCACGAAGGGCGGGGGACCGCCGACCGTCGCGCATTTCAACGACGACCCCTATCCGGACGTGGGTATCGCGGGTGGCATTGGTTACGTCGTGTTCGACGGTGAAAAGTTGATGGATTTGACGCAGCCCGCGTCCGCGACCCGCCTCTGGCTCACCAATACACAGGATTGTTCGTCGGCGCAGACGGGCTCC
Source organism: Polyangiaceae bacterium (assembly GCA_013361525.1). GTDB lineage: Bacteria > Myxococcota_A > Polyangia > Polyangiales > Polyangiaceae > Xiheicaenibacterium. The sequence goes on from JABFXY010000009.1 coordinate 6,202, forward strand.
AGCGTCTTCGATTTCGACGGCGACGGTATCGCGGAGGTCGTCTACGCCGACGAGCTCACGATGCACATCTACGATGGGCCGACCGGCACGGAGCTCTTCGGCGCGTGCAACACGAACGGCACCCTCGTCGAATACCCACTCGTCGCCGACGTCGACAACGACGGCCACGCCGACATCGTCGTCGTGTCGAACTCGTACTCGAGCTTCAACTGCAACGGCACGAAGACGGCAGGCGTTCGCGTCTTCGGTGATCTCGAGGGCAAATGGGTACGGACGCGGCGCGTGTGGAATCAGCACGCGTACCACGTCACGAACGTCGATGAAGACGGCTCGATCCCCGCGATCGAGGTGCCCAACGTGACGTCGCCGGGGCTCAACAACTTCCGCCAGAACGTGCAGCCTTCCGGGCAGTTCTCCGCGCCGGATCTCATCGTCTCGGTGACGCCGGTCTGCGACGGCTCCTACGGGCTACGAGCGCGTGTGCTCAACGTGGGTGAGGCTCCGGTCGAGCCCGGTGTCGTCGTCGGCTTTTATGTCGAGGCTCCCGGCGGTGGCTCGCCGCTCGGCTCGGTGTCGACCGCGCTCACGCTGTATCCGCTCACCTACGAGGACGTCGTGCTTCCGCTCGACGAAGTCCCGACCGACGGCGTCTACGCAATCGTCGACGACGGGATGCCTCCGCATCCGTGGCACGAGTGCAGGACCGACAACAACCAGTCGGCCCTCGTCGATCCTGCGTGTGCGGTGCCTCAGTAGCGATGGAGGACAGCGCATTTTCGCACGCTGCAACCGGGGTGTTGCTCGGCCGGTCGCCTGCATGGGCCGGCCGGATGCGGTACGGTGCGCCGCATGAGAACGAGAAGCGTTGGAATCGTCGCCTCGGCGATGCTCCTCGCCCTCGCCGCCTGCAGCTCGGAGAAGACTTCAGGCTCCGCCAGCGTGAGCGCCAGCACCGGCGCCCACGCGGAGGAGGAGAAGCTCGCCGAGCTCACGGTCGACGAAGTCGAGGCGCGCATCGCGAAGAACGACGGCAAGTTCTTCGTCTACGACAACAACAAGAAAGAGATGTTCGACAGCGGGCATGTCCCGGGCGCGAAGTATCTGCCCATCTCGGACATCAAGGCCTCCGACCTGCCCGAGGACAAGAACGCGGAGCTCTTGTTTTACTGCTCGAACGAGAAATGAACGGCCTGCCATACCGCCGCGGTCGCGGCGAAAAAGCTGGGCTACAAGAACGTCTACATCATGCCGGTCGGCATCAAAGGCTGGAAAGCCGCGGGAAAGAAGGTGGAAACGACCTGACCGGAATGACCGTGTGAGCCGCGCGCGCAGGCCGTTGCGCGCGCGTGCGCTGTCGAGGTTCAGCACACACCGGCGCGAATTGGCGCGGCACAGCTGACGGCCCCCTTGATGCATCCGGTATGCGGGACTAACCGGGCGTGCGAGATCAGGAGGACGTCACCATGGCCACGAAGATTGCCATCAACGGGTTCGGTCGTATCGGTCGCTGCATCGTGCGGGCTCTCACCGAGCGCAAGGTCGCCGACCTCGAGCTCGTCGCGATCAACGACCTGACGGACGCGAAGACGCTCGCGCACCTCCTGAAGTACGACTCGATCCACCGCGAGTTCCGCGGCGCCGACGTCAAGGCCGGAGACCAGAGCATCTCCATCGGCGGCAAAGAGGTGAAGATCCTCGCCCAAAAGGATCCGAAAGAGCTGCCGTGGAAGGCGCTCGGCGTCGATCTCGTCCTCGAGTGCACGGGCCTCTTCACCGACAAGGAGAAGGCCTCGGCGCACCTCACCGCCGGTGCGAAGCGCGTCCTCATCAGCGCCCCCGCGAAGAGCCACGACATCACGATCGTCATGGGCGTCAACGAAGACAAGTACGACCCCAAGTCGCACACGATCGTGTCCTGCGGCTCGTGCACCACGAACTGCCTCGCGCCGATGGCGAAGGTGATGCTCGACACGTTCGGTATCGAGCACGGCCTGATGACGACGGTCCACTCGTACACCAACGACCAGCACATCCTCGACATCCCGCACCGCAAAGGCGATTTGCGCCGCGCGCGCGCTGCCGCCGTCAGCATGATCCCGACCTCGACCGGCGCGGCGAAGGCGCTCAGCGAAGTCATCCCGGAGCTCAAGGGCAAGCTCAACGGCCAGGCGATCCGCGTCCCGACGGTCGACGTCTCGCTCGTCGATCTCACCGTTCGCACGGACAAGCCGGTCACCGTCGACTCGATCCACGCCGCGATGAAGAAGGCCGCGACCGAGGGCCCGATGAAGAGCGTCCTCGATTACACCGACGAGGAGCTCGTCTCGAACGACTACATCGGCAATGCCGCTTCGTGCACGTTCGACGCGACGCTGACGCAGGTCATGGGCGACCGCTTCGCGAAGATCTTCGGCTGGTACGACAACGAGATGGGCTTCTCCCACCGCATGGTCGACCTCGCGCTGCTCCTCGCGAAGAAGGGCTGATCCACGTGAAGACCATCGCCGACCTCGCGGCCGCCGATGACGGCCGCGGCCTCGCCAACAAGCGCGTTTTCATCCGCGTCGACTTCAACGTCCCGCTGGACAAGAAGACCGGCGCGATCACCGACGATGCCCGCATCCGCGAGGCGTTGCCCACGATCCGCTTCGCCATGGAGAAGGGCGCGAAGGTCGTCCTCGCGTCCCACATGGGACGGCCGAAGCCCGGAAAGAAGGAAGGGCTGAGCCTGGAGATCTGTGGCGCGCGCCTCGCCGAGCTCACGGGCTGGGAAGTGCACGTCCCCGAAGACTGCATCGGCGACGCGCCGAAGAAGGTCATTCAGGACCTCCGCCCGAATCAGGTCTGTCTCCTCGAGAACCTGCGTTTCCACCCCGAGGAAGAGGCGGACGACGAAGCCTTCGCGCGCGAGCTCGCGGAGCTATGCGACATCTACGTCGACGACGCGTTCGGTGCGGTCCACCGCGCGCACGCGTCGGTGCACGCGCTGCCGCTCCAGGTTCGCAACCGCGCGGCCGGCTTCCTTCTCGAGAGGGAGCTGAAGGCTCTCGGTCGCGTCGTTCACAACCCGGAGAAGCCGTTCGTCGCCGTCCTCGGCGGCGCCAAGGTGAGCGACAAGATCGACGTCGTCGAATCCTTGCTCGCCAAATGTGACGTCCTCGTCATCGGCGGCGCGATGGCGAATACGTTCCTCGCGGCGCAGGGCAAAAAGATGCAGAAGAGCCTCGTCGAACAGGACAAACTTCCGCTCGCGCGCACCATCATCGAAAAGGCGCGTGACCGAAAGGTGAAGCTCCTGCTCCCCGTCGACCTCGTCGTCGCGGAAGGTGTCGATGCTTCGAGCGGCACGGTCGTCGCGTCCGATGCCGTCCCCGAAGGTCAAATGGCGCTCGATGTCGGCCCGAAGACGGTCGACCTCATCAAGAAAGAGCTCGTCAAGGCGAAGACGGTCTTCTGGAACGGTCCGATGGGTCTGTTCGAGACGAAGGCGTTCGCCGACGGCACGCTGGAGGTCGCGCGAGCGCTCGCCAAGATCGACGGCTTCACCGTCATCGGCGGCGGCGACAGCGCGGCAGCCGTCAAGGTGGCCGGTGAAGACGTCGTCAAAGGCATCGATCACATCTCGACGGGCGGTGGCGCTTCGCTCGAGCTGATCGAAGGCAAGAAGCTCCCCGGCGTCGCTGCGCTCGAGGGAGCCTGACCGATGAACCCCTTTCGTAGACCGCTCATCGCAGGAAACTGGAAGATGAACGCGGGCGGCCAGGAGGCCTGCGTTCTAGCGAACGAGGTCGCCGCGAAAACGCGGCGCTTCGATCGCGTCGACGTCGTCCTCGCTCCGCCGTTCACGGCGATCGCCGCGGTGGCCCACGAGGTCGAGGAGACGCGCGGCAGCATCGACGTCGACGAAGGCTTCGGCGTCGGCGTCGCCGCGCAGAACATGCACCACCTCCAATCCGGCGCGTTCACCGGCGAAATCAGTACGCCGATGCTGCGCGACGCGGGCGCGACGTGGGTGATCCTCGGGCACAGCGAACGCCGCCAGCATTTCTACGAGACCGACCACGGCGTCGCGCTCAAGACCAAGGCGGCGCTCGACGCGGAGATTCGTCCGATCGTGTGCATCGGCGAGACGCTCGCCGAGCGCGAGGCGGGCGAGACCCTGCAGGTCATCGAGCGGCAGCTTCGCGCATTCATGGCGGCGTTCGAGCCTTCGCCCGGCTTCGGCGTCATCGCCTACGAGCCGGTTTGGGCGATCGGCACGGGCAAGGTCGCGAAGCCGGAGGACGCACAGGAAGTGCACGCGCGCATCCGCGAGCTCCTCGCCGAGGTGAGCGAAGAGGTCGCCGAGGCAACGCGAATCCTCTACGGCGGAAGCGTCAAAGCGGACAACGCGGCCGGGCTTCTCGAGCAGCTCGACATCGACGGGGCGCTCGTCGGCGGTGCTTCACTCGACGCCGAAGGCTTCGTGAAGATCGTCGAGGCGGCACAACAGGTCGCCGACAAGCTCGCCGAAGAAGAGGGCGGGCCGCCGTCGGGCCAGCGCAACGCAGGCGAGCTCGACGCCGACACCGGTGCGGACGAGCGCGATACCGGAGACGCCACCTCTTCGGAAGAGGGCGCGCCGCCGAGCTCCGCAGACGGCGTCCCCGCGTCCGACGGCGCCGTTGGCATCGAGCCCGACGACGACGACGCGGTCGACGATCGCGAGAACACCTGAGCGTGGCGTTTCTGCCGGGGCCGAGGGTAGGGCGCGTCGCGGTGTTTTTTTGCGCCGGCGGGGTGACCCCCGGTTCTGCGGCTCGCTGCGCTCGCCCCGACCCCACCGGCGCGACTTGATCCGGCCCACCGGCTGGCTTCAGACTCCGGCATGGTCCGAACGCTCCGCTCGCTGACGAACCGAATCTCACCCAAAGGGCTCGGCTGCGGATGCGGCGCGGTCGTGCTCGGCATCATCGCCGCCATCATCGCGCTCGTCGTTCAACGCTGCGTGCCGCAGAGCGACGAAGGCGCGGAGGCCGACGCCGCTCCGCGGATGCTGCTCGGCCGCGTCTGGTTCGACAAGCTCCCGGATCGACGGACCGATTCGATCGATCTCTGGATCTTCTTCGGCGGCGGAATCGGGCTTCACGAGAACGGCTCGTCCTACCGCGCGTCGTTCGATCTTTTCGAGTTCGAGCGGCAGGGCTCGAGGCTCGAGGGCAGCTATCTGCACGACAAGAAGAAGCTGAAGACGGCGTTTTCGGTGCGCGCCTGCGACGATCACCCGCCGTTCGACCTGTGTCTCACCCTCGACGCCGTCGACGGAAAGAAGGTCGAGCTCTACGGCTTCGGCGACGAGGAAGAGATGGAGCGCGCCGCCCCTGGAACCAAAGGTGTTCTGCAGGCCGCAAAGGCCCGCGGCGAACATGTGAAGGGAAGCAAGTAGCGCTCCCGCCGGTTTCGCGGTAACTCCCCTCCCGCGTCCGGTTCACCCGGGCGCAAAACCGCCCGAGATACCGATGCTGCACTCGTTCTTGAACGTCGTTCACATCTTCGTTTGCTTGTTCCTCATCCTCGTCGTGCTCCTCCAGCAGGGCAAAGGCGGCGGTCTGGGCGGGCTCGGAGGCGGCGCGACCCAGGTCTTCGGCGGCCGCGGCGCCGGTAACTTCATGACCCGCCTCACCGCGATCTGCGCGACGATCTTCATGCTGACCAGCATGCTGCTCGCGTACATCTCGTCCGGCGGCGACCGCGCGATTCGCGAATACAAAGAGAAAGAGCAGCACCAGCAGCCGGCGCCTCCCGCGCCTCCGCCTGCCAAGTAAAGCTCGAGGGTCGATCGCGTGACGCAGGGGGCTCCCCCGCTCGAGCGTGGGACGCCCCCACGCGTCTCGTTGGGACAGGAGCTGGCGCTGCTCTCCGCGCTGAAGCTCACCGTTTCGGCGGCGCTCCTCGTCACCGGCTTTCAGGGCATCAGCGACGACGACTTCGCGCGTGTCGTCATCGCGCAGGACTTCGCGCACGCACCCAAGCTCGACCCGAGCGGCACGAGCTGGCTGCCATTTCCCTTCTGGCTGAACGGCCTCGTGATGATGCTCTTCGGCGGAAGCCTCGCGGTCGCCCGCGCCGTCGCCATCGCGCTCGGCGTCGCCTCCGTCCTGCTCGTGCGCCTCGCCGCGCAGTGGATGACCGGTGATCGTGTGACGGCATTCGCCGCAGCCGCGCTCGCCGCCGTCTTACCGTGGAGTGTGCGACTCGGCGTCTCCACCGTGCCCGAGCTGCCGACGGCCGCGCTCACGCTCGTCGCCATTGCGTCGCTGTCGCCGTCGGCGACTGCGAAGTCCGCCGGACGCCCGCTCTTCGGCGCGCTCGCCCTCTTTGCCGCGACGCTGAGCCGGTACGAGCCTTGGTTCGTCGCGATCGGATTCGTCGCGATTCTCGTTTACGAATCGATCCGCGAGCGGCAGTTGCCTGCGCTGCGAGCGGCAGCGATGGGCATTGCGATAGCAGGCCCCGTCGTATGGTCGTTGTGGAACCACCACGCACACGGCTATGCGCTCCATTATCTCGACCGCGTCGCGGCCTACAAACAGGCTGTCGACCAAGGCGCCGTCGCTGCACGAATTTTCGATTACGTCTTTGCCGTGTTTCGTGCCGAGCCCGAGCTTTTGCTCGTCCTCGGCTATTTGGTATTTCGATGGTGGAAGGGGGGACGCTCCCAACGCCCCAGTCCATTCGCCGCATTTGGGCGCGCCGCGCTGATCTTGGGCTTCGTCTTCGTCACCCTGACCCTGTCGAGCGTCAAAGGCGGCGCGCCCACCCACCACGCCGAGCGCGCGCTGTTGGTGGTGCACCTGACCGCCGTGGTCCTGTGCGCAGCGCTGTTCGTCCACGCAATTCGCCACAAGAACCTCGGCTCGCCGCACATCCTGTTCGCGCTCGTCCTCGCCGTCGTCCCGGGGCTCTACATTTTGCGCTCCTGGTTTCTCTACAAAGAGACGTTCGCCAAACGTCACGACGAAGTTCATGTCGGCGAAGAGGTCGCGCGAGCCGTGCCTGCCGACGAGCGCGTGCTCGTCGAAGTCGTCGACTACGGCTTTTTCGCCGTCGAAGCGGGCGCTGCGCGGCCCTGGTCGTTCGAGATGTCGAGCCCCATTCATCCGGCGACGGGCGCCGAGAAGCTCAGCCTCGAAGCCCTCGCCGATCGGGCGCGCGCAAAAGACATTCATTATCTCACCGCCGTCGCCGGTGGGGAAGCGCCGGGCGTCGCGAAGATCGTTTGCCACGGCTGGTGGTGTCTCTACGCGATCGAGGACCGACCATGACCACGTTCGTCCACGACACCGCGGTCGTCGAGCCCGGCGCAACCATCGGTGACGAAACGAAGATCTGGCACCACTGTCATGTCATGCGCGGCGCGCGCGTCGGCGCGCGTGCCGTCCTCGGCAAAGACGTCTTCGTCGCGAGCACCGCCAGTATCGGCGAACGCGTCAAAATCCAAAACGGTGTCAGCGTCTACGATGGTGTCACCCTCGAGGACGACGTATTCGTCGGCCCTCACGCCGTGTTCACCAACGTCGAGAACCCTCGCGCGTTCGTCGATCGACGTGCCGAGCTGCAGAAAACCATCGTTCGACGCGGCGCCACCCTCGGCGCCGGCGCCATCATCGTTTGTGGCCACACCATCGGTGAATATGCCTTTGTCGCTGCGGGTGCGGTGGTGACCAAAGACGTGCCCGCCTTCGCCTTGGTTGCGGGCAACCCGGCGCGACGCATCGGCTGGATGTCGCGCGCCGGGCACCGATTGCCGGAGGGCAACGACGTCCAGTGCCCCGTCACCCGCGAGCGCTACCGAATCGACGGCGAAGTCTGCAATCCCGTCTCCGACGAGCCTCCCCCCGAGAAAATCCCCCTCCAGGACATCGCCGCCGAAACCAAGTTCTTCGAACCCAAGCTCCGCGCTGCGTTCGACCGGGTCCTCGCGGGCGGCGTCTTCATCATGGGGAGCGAGGTCACCGCGCTCGAGCGCTCGATGACCGATCTGCTCCACGTCGAGCACGCCGTGGGCGTCTCCAGCGGCACTGATGCCCTCCTCGTCTCTCTGATGGCTTTGGGGATCGGTCCCGGCGACGAGGTCATCACCACGCCGCTTTCGTTCTTCGCCACCGTCGGCGCGATTCTTCGTCTCGGCGCCAAACCAGTCTTCGCCGACATCGACCTCGCCACGCAGAACATCGACCCCGAGCGGGTACGCCAAGCAATTACGGACAAGACCAAAGCGATTTTGCCCGTCCACCTGTTCGGCCGCCCCGTCGACCTGAAGGTCTTCGACATCGCCGCCGAACGCGGCATTCCCGTCGTCGAGGACGCAGCGCAGGCCCTCGGCGCCACCACCGACCGCGGTCACGTCGGCGGATTGGGCACCATCGGCTGCTTCTCCTTCTTCCCGACGAAGAACCTCGGCGCCCTGGGGGACGGCGGCCTCGTCGTCACGAACGACGCCAAGCTCGCCGAGCGCGTGCGTTTATTGCGAGCTCACGGCGCCAAGCCCAAGTACCACCACGTCGCGCTGGGCGGCAATTTCCGATTGGATGCGCTGCAGGCTGCGTTTTTGAGGGAGAAGCTGCCGTATCTAGAGGAGCTCACGGAGCGGCGAAGGGTGAATGCGGCGGCGTACCGCGAGGGGTTAGGGGAGCTCGAGGCCGAGGGAAGGATCGTGTTGCCCCCCGAGCATCCCGGGCATGTGTTTCACCAGTATGTGGTGAGGACGGCGCGACGCGACGAGGTGAAGGCGACGCTGGCGGAGGTCGGTGTTGAGACTGCCGTTTACTACCCGGAGCCACTTCATCGTATGCCTGTGTTCGGCACTGCGCAGGCCGGCGACGACATGACCAACGCCCAAAAGACATGCCGCGAGAATCTGGCGCTGCCGATCAATCCGTGGCTCACCGCTATCGGCCTTCGTCGGATCGTCAACCAGTTGCGAATCGACCTGGCCGACAGCGACTGATTCTTCCTCCCACGGACTTGAACGCGTTTGGTCGTGGGGGCAACCTACGACGCGTGGAGATCCGCCGAGCCCACGTCTTCGTCGCTCTGAGCCTCGCCGCAGCATGTGGGGACAGCTCCGCCACCAACCAAGGCGGCGCGGGTGGGAGTGTCCCCGCCGGCGGGGGCCCGGCGGGTGGCGGAGGCGAGACCAACAGCGCGGGAGGCGCAGGCGGCGCCGGTGGCGCGCTCGGGGGCGGCGGCGCCAGCGGTGGCGGGGGGGAAGGCCCCACCGAACCGGTGAACTGTCGTGATGGCTGGTGCTGGGTAAACCCCCAGCCCGACGGGAATCATCTCAAGGCGGTTGCGGCGTCGGGACCCGATGACGTGTGGATCGGCGGCGAGCATGGTGCCCTGTTTCATTGGAACGGGGCCGAATACTCACGCACCAACCGTACGTACGCGGACATTACGGACATCTTGGTTCCGGCAGACGACGACGTCTGGGTCGCGGCGTCGGACTCTACACTCCATTTCGACGGCCAGACTTGGAATGACTACGCGGACGTCGTCGACCATTTCATCGGCGTGCTCGAGGACGGGACGCCGATCGGGAGAAGGGCCGACCTGGCGTTTCACTTCGATAGCGGCGAATGGCAAGAAATCCCACCGCCGCTCGCTGGCTCATCGCTGCTTGCGGCGTGGGGCTCCTCGACTTCGGACCTGTACGTCGTCGATACGGAGGGACGCGTTTCGCACCTCGACGTTAACGGATGGGCGGCAGTTACCACTCCACTCGGGGTCACCCTTGACTACGCAACTGTGCTTCCGGACGGCGCCGTCGTGGCCACCGACTCGCAGACAACATCGCCTCCGAGTGCTACGGGGACGATCTACGGCTATGTCGACGGCAGTTGGGGCGTCGTGGCAACGTTCAATCAGCCGTCGCAGGCCACGTTCAAAATGTACGGCACAGCCGTGGACGATCTCTGGCGATACACCAATTCGTACCCCGATGTCGTTCGCTACCACTGGGATGGTGCGACGTGGTCCACGAGCGCCGCCGGTTCCTACGTGGGAATCGGCCAAAGTCCTGCTCAAGTCGAGGACGTGGCGGTGGCCGGTGGAGTCGTCTGGGAGGTTGGTGGGTGGGGCAGGATCCAGTCCTTCGATGGCACCACCACGACGTCTTCGTTCGAGCAAGTCAGACCGACCCTCCCGAACGCCTATCACTCCGTCGAGCACGGTTGGACGAGTGAGGTGTGGGGGTTCGGCTCGGACGACATCTGGATCACGGCTGACGACCGGATCCTCCATTTCGACGGCACAGTATGGATGGCGAGCGAGCCGAATCCGGACGATGCCGAGCTTCATGGAATTTGGGGGGCTACGCCGGACGAGCTCTGGGTCGTCGGCGTGAAACAGAAGCCCGGACGTTTCGTCGATTGGCTCTTCGATCAGTATTTGTACCGCTACGACGGCCCCACTCTCGTCGACCGAATCCAGCTCGCCACGAGCTCGACAGCCGATCTGCGGGGCGTGTGGGGGACTGACCAAGACAACGTTTGGGCTTGGGGCTTCGACTCTGCTGCATACGTGGGTGCCGGGTATCACTACGACGGCACGACATGGAGCGCCGATTCCTCCGGCCGCATGAGCTACACGGGGTCCGGTACCAACGACCTCTGGGCGCTTGGTCCCCAAGCGACCATACAGCACTTCGACGGTACCGAATGGGCGACGTTCCCGCTCTTGACGGATTATCCGGTAGGTTCAGCACTTTGGTACAATGGTCCAGGCGACGTTTATGCTTTGAACGGCGGAGTGGGTACCGAGGTCAACGGCGTCCAGGTCGTGCACTCGACGGGGGGACCATTCGCCAACCTGCCCACGTCCGGAAACTTCATCGCAGGGACCGCAGCGGATGACGTGTTCGCTTGGGGGCCACAGGGCATCACCCGCTGGACCGATCCGACCGGCCAGGATGCCGAGACGACCGGTGCCATCGCCGACGCACCCTATTCCGCGTGGCGTGCGCCGGATGGTCGGATCTGGTTCGTGACTCCGAACGGGATTCTATATCGCGAGCCGCCGCTGCCGTGATGTCGAGCGGTTAGAAGTAACCGCTCAGATCTCTCATCCGTCCTCGTTCCGCCGTGCGCGTCGCCAAATACCGATGAGCGCAAGCAACGCGAGCGCTGCAATCGGCTGCTGCGTGCCTGACGAAGGTATTCCGCACGAGCCACACCCAGCTGCGCCACCGCCGGCGTCGTCGCCGGTCGCCCCACCGGAGCCACCACCGCCGCCAAGCGCTTGGCCGCCTGCACCCGAGCCGCCCATCGGCGCCATGCCTCCCGAGGCACCTCCGCCTTGCCCCGCACCGCCCTGGCCTGCGCCACCCTGTTCCGCACCACCCTGGCCCGCGCCGCCGCCACCTTCATCACACATTCCGGACTGGCAAGCCCCAGTCTCGCAAGCGCTGTCGCAACAGGTCCCCTCGACGCAAAATCCCGATAGGCAATCCGATTGGTTCTCGCACGCCGCGCCAACATCCAGCGCGCCACCGATCCGCCGCGCGCGAACCCGGTACGCTCGAAAGCCGTCGGATGGGTCGTACCTGTGATAGAATGCAAACTTCCCGTTGGGGGAGAGCACGGCGGGAATCGACCATAGAGGCGAGACCTCGAAGCTCGGGCCCACGGCACCCGCGGTGTCGATCTCGTTCGCTAGGAGGGCAGTGCTGTTGTGCAGGGCGAGGAAGCCATTGCCGTACGGCGCCACGTCATAGACCGTTCCATTGGCGACTTGGATCGGGTTGATGTCCAGAACGGCGTTGTCGGGACCGAGTCGCAGCAGATCGACCTCCCCGGACGAGACGGGGGGCACTGGGGCTGAGCGAACAACGACGCGCTGCCCGTTTCCGAATGCCCCCGCGACCGAACGTTGCGAGCTGGCAATCAACGTGGCTTGCGCATCCAAGACGCCCGCGGGCGACATACGCAGGGATTGTATCGCGTTGTCGTTCGGCAGGCGCTCGACTCCGGTGGCGAAGAGCGCAAAATAGTTCGAATCGTCAAAAAAGAGATCTCTGCAAGATACGACCTCTGGATAGATCCTTCTTGGCGCATCGATCGCGTTTCCATCCGGGTCGAGCCGTCCGATGGCACACTCGAGATCGTCGCTGACGACTGGGTCATCATGATAGTAGTTTTGCAGATAGGCGTAGTTCGTTCCGTCGGACGCGAGCGCTGCGGGGGCCAGCGCGTAGATGATGATCCCGTTGGGGTCCGGAATCTGGAATTCAGGTCCCACGCTGCCGTCCACTGCGACCGAGCGCGCGAAATGGATATAGTCGTCGGGCTCATAGGTAACGAGAAAGCTCGTGCCGTTACTCGCAATGCGCGGATTTTTGCCGTCCGCCACCTTCACGGCTGCTCCGCCGATGATGGATCCCTGTGGATCGAGAAACGACGCATAGATTGCGGGAGATCCTGGGACGCGCTGGTCCTCCCATACGACCGCGACGGTGCCTGCCGCGTCCATGGCGGTCGACGTCGGAGCGTTTTGCTGGTTCGCGACGTTCGCCACGCCGCTCGAGATTTCGGTGCTCGGAATACTGACCACACCGTTCGAATCGATCGCGCTCGCGCTGACCGTTCCCTGTGTCGAGTTGGGCTGCCCGTTTCCGAGGTGCAAAAAGGTGGCTAGGCTGCCCGAACTCGCACCCACGACCTGAAATCCCGGCGACGCACTCAGCGAGATCGGAGCAGCATCGAGCGGCGCGAGCGAAGCGCTATATCGGCGGACCTTCGGTGTCGAGCCCGGCAATCCGAAGTAGTAGCTCCCGTTGACCACGGCGATGCCGTCCGGGCATTGCGGGAAGCCCATCTCGGGACTCGCGAGAGTCCCGTCGAGGGCAATGCGTCTCCCCACGCAGGTTCCCGTCTGGTACTTCATGGTCGCGAGCAGAAATTCGTTTCCATTTGCGGCTACCGTCAGCCAGTCCGTATCCAGGTTCAACGAGGTATAGGTTGCCTGTAGTAGATTCCCCATCCCGTCGAATCGAACGTAGCCCACGTCATCGGCCAGCCCCGAAAGATAGGTGAAGCAGCCGGCGAGAAAGGTGTCGTTCGAGTATGCAATGTCCGCGGCTCGGCAGTCTCCGGGCATGGTGAACGGGCCATTCAAGACCTGACCATCGCCGGCGAGAAACACCGCCTGGGAACCGGCGACCAAGATCCCGTTCGGGCCTCGAGCCAGCTGCAATGCGTTGATGGGCAGCGTGCCCTGGTTGGTAATCGCGCCCGCTGCGTTCATTCGCGCGAACTTCGTGACCGGCGAGCTGGTCCAAACGACGAAGAAATCGCTGCCGTCGGCTACCACGTTCGGGGACGATCCGCCGGCGTCGAGCACGATGTCGGAGCTGTCCAACACCTGAAGGTTTTGGTCGAAGCGGCGCGCGCGCACCGCGTTCTCCCCGACGAACACCGCAAGATAGATCGACCCGTTATAGGCGACCGATGGCGTCGTACGTGGCACGGCCGGGCCCTGTGTCAGGATCGGTACGTCGACCTCGAACTCGCTCGAGACGTTCGGCGCAGCCGCGGCGCGGCTCGACGGAAGGAGAAGCAGTGCGGCGACCGTCAAACCCGCGGTTCGCGAATGGACCATGGCTCGGCGTACGGTGCGCCGTCGACTTCGGCCATTCAAACAATATGTCTACCGCTGACGACCTCTCGTGCGGCGACGAATCCCCGTGAGCCCAAGGATCGCCAACGCCACGAATGGCTTCTCCGTGCCGGAGGGAGCCGAGCTGCACGAGCCACAGCCGTCCGAAACTGCGCCGCTACCATCTTCGACCGCAGATCCCCCCAAGCCTCCGCCGGTCCCGCTTCCTGCGCCCCCTTGCACGGAACCTCCGACCGCCTGCTCATCGCCGCCGGCCCCGCCCTGCTCTGCCCCGCCTTGGCCGGCTCCTCCTTCACCCGAAACACAAGAACCGGTGTCGCAAATCCCGGCTTCACAGGGTGTGTCGCAACAAACCTCTCCTACACAGAAGCCGGACTGGCAATCACCGGGTTCATCGCACGACTCGCCGAGATCCTCGCCGCCGATTCGTCGTGCGCGAACCCTGTGGGTGTGAAACCCATCAGTGGGATCGAACCGCTGATAGAATACGTAGCGTCCGTCCGACGCAAACACCGCCGGCGTCGCCGCCACCGGCGAGAGCTCGAAGCTCGCCGCGACGGCACCCGCTAGGTCGACCTCATGCGCCAGCAACGAGCCGCTGCTGCGTGCGACCAGAAAACCTCCGCCGTAGGGGGCGATGTCCTCGAGCATGCCATTTCCGATAGAAATGGGATTGATGTCGAGAACCGTGTTTTCGGCGTCCAGTCTGACGATGCTGATGTCTCCGTCAGGCGCACCCGCCGAGTACGCCACGACGCGTTGACCGTTGCCGAACGCGGCTCTCGCCACAGGTTCGGAGTCGCTGATGAGCGTGGGAACGGGATCGAGCGTCCCTCCGGGGGACATGCGCTTCGAATATAGTGTATTGTCGAAAGAGTTGTAGAGCACGAGGTAATTCGAGCCGTCGTAGGCCAAATCCTGACAGCTTATCGCGGCAGCGTCCACGTTCTGCGGTGAAGCGACGGCACTCCCGTCAGGGTTCAAGCGAACGATGATGCAGGTGGTGTCGGCATCAATGAGAGTGTCACTCGCGTACCTTTGAACGTATGCGTAGCTCGTTCCGTCCGACGCCAGGGCGATCGGTGCTCGCGGATAGGCAACCGCCACCGGTGGATTGGGTAGTTGAAACGCGCTTCCGACCGTGCCGTCGGCGCCCAAGCGCCGCGCGGCATGGACGTAATTGCCATAGGAGTATGTTACGAGAAAGTCCGTTCCGTTGCTGGCAATTTGCGGGGACTCGCCATCGGCGACTTTGATCGCCGCTCCACCGAGCAAGTTTCCGTGCGTATCGAGGCGCGACGCATAAACTGCAGGTACGGTGGGCTCCCGCTTGTCCACCCAGACGACGGCGGTGATGCCGGCGGCATTCGTGGCACTCGCGGGCATACTCTGCGAGTTGGCGACGGACGTGACCCCGCTCGAGATGACGACATCTTGTGCGACGACGGCGCCCGTCGTGTCGACCTGGGCGGCTCGCACGGTCCCTTGGCCCACGCCGGGTGTGCCGTTTCCCACGCTGAGAAACGTGGCCCGGTTGCCTGCCGCCGTCCCCACGAGGTCGTAGCCCGGCATCATCGTCAATGGCGTCGGAGCAGCTTCGAGGGCCGTCAGCGTCGACGAGTATCGCCGCACGGCGGGCACGCCCTTGATCGCAAAGTGGTAGTTGCCGTCCAGCGTGGTGATCGAATCGGGGCATTCCTGGAATCCGAACGTCGGGCTCGCGAACGTGCCGTCCAGGGCGATCCGTCGTCCGATACACGGGCCCGAGGTCTTCTGCACGACAATGAGGAACTCCGACCCGTTGGCTTGTACAACAGGATCGGAGGCGTCATTCGTGATGAGCTCGTAGGTCGGGTCGAGCAAATTGCCCTGGTCGTCGAAGCGGATGAATCCGGCCTCATCACTTGCTACCCCGAGGAACCGAAAACACCCGACGAGGTAGATCCCGCTCGCGTATGCCGCCGACTTCGCCGCGCAATCGTCGGGGAGCGTGATGGGACCACTGATGGGTTGCCCATTCCCGTCGACGAGAACTGCTTCCGACCCGAGCAGGAGTATCCCGTTGGCACCACGCACCGGTAGTCGAGCATTGGCCGTGAGCGTCGTCTGCGCGAGCACATTGCCCGCCGCTGAGATGCGAGCGAAGTGACTGCCGCCCGCGTTCATCCACGTGACGATGAAATCGCTCCCGTCAGCGATGACCCGGGGGCCGTCGAAGCCGGAATCCCCCAGGACGATATCCGAGCTGTCGAGCAGTTGAAGGGTCGGATCGAAGCGACGCGCCCGAATGGAGCCTTCGCCCTTGAAAACGGCGAGATGAATGCTGCCGTTGAACGCCACGGCCGGGTCGTCGCGTGGCACGGCTGGGCCGGGAGCGATGACGGGTAGGTCGATCTCGAACTCGTTCGAGACGGCTGGTGACGCTACCGCTCGGCTCGACCCAAAGAGAACGAAAAGGCTGAGCGCTGAGCAAGCGCTGCGTGAATGGACCATCGCACAAGATTCGATGCGCCGATGTCCACGCCATTCACTGATTCTGGGCGACTACTGTAGGGCGCCATCGACAACACCGCTGCGTGTGGGCCCGCGGTTCACTTTCGGCGGTCGGGGCGTTACGATGCCTGCGGCGTGTCGCCGTCCACGCCGCATCCGGCGCGGGCGAGGGAGCCCAAGAGGCACTCGCTACGGACCTCAGGTACAACAAGCCCACCAACCCATGCGTTTCCAATCCTTGGCTCTCTGCTCCCTCTTCCTCGGACTCCCGGCGTGCCTCGATTTCTCGGAGTTCGCCACCGAAACGACCGCTTCCTCCTCGAGCTCGACCGGTGGCGGAGGCGACGGCGGCTCGAACGTGACATCGACAGGCGGAGGAGGATCCGGAGGGGTCGGAGGTGACGGCGGCACGGGCGGCATCGTCAGCGAGGGCGGGGGTGGCGGCGCGATCACCGGCGTCGGACCGTGTTTCGCCGACATGGAGGTCCACGACGACTTCAATGGTGGCGAGACGCTGACGTGGGACACCACCGGCGGCGTCGACTTCACGAACGACGAAGCGCAGCTCACGTTCTCGACGGGGAACGCGGCCACGATGGAGCTATCCATCACACCGAAGGGAGTCCTCGACGAGTGCTACTTCCAGATGGAGTTCAAAAAGGCGGACATCGGGACCGTTTACATGCAATGGCGTGGTCCCGCGCCGACCGATGCCCTCGGGTTCGTCGCCTTCAACGGTGCGCTCTATGGCCAGTTTTCCCCCGACGTCGCTGACTTCCCGCTTCCTGGTGACCCGGGGTTCCGCTTTGTGCGCATTGGTGAAGAGAACGACGTGTATTTCATCCACACCGCGGACGAAGCGGACGGTCCGTGGACAGAGCGTTTCTCCAGCGAGGCCCCCGCGTCGTGGGCGGGGGAGCCGGGGTTCCTCGTTTTGGGAGCCTACTCGACGGCGGCAGGCGGGCCATTCACCGCCGTGTTCGACAATTTGAACTAACGACTCGCGCCGTCGGCGCCACCGACTAACAATGGTTCGGAGCCTATGTTGGCAGCTCGGCGAGGCTCCCGAAGATCAGATCCATATCGTTGTCGACGAAGGTCACGTGCCAACCGTCCTCGAAGTCGGGTAGTGCGTAGTCCGAAACATGCATTGCTCGGCTCGCGAACGATCGGAGCTTCGCGCCGAGCCATGGAGTGTCCTCGGAAGCAAAGCCAAGAGGGCGAAGTGCCGAACGCGCCCAGGATTGCGTCGTCAACGCCAACATGACGGGCACCCCGGAGCGTGCGAGCGCCCATGAGACGTCCTGAACGAGCCGAGTCAGGACCGTGCCATTTTGCTCGGGAACCCAAAAGTCCGCGAGTAGGCCGACCGGTGTATGACCGAAACGGCGAAAACTCCCTTTGGGCAGCGTCCGGTAAAGCGCATAACCTACCGGCGTGTCGCCGGAGAATGCAACGGTCAGCCCGTACGAGCGGTGTGGGACGAGGCGGAGATGCGCCTTCAACGCACGGGCGTCTCGGGTGGTCATGATAGGCCGATCTTGCCTCGAAGAGTCCCAGATGGCGTCCAAATGGCGAATGCCGTCGTCGCTTCCGCTGGAGATTCGATAGTTCCGCGTGGCGATCGAATCTCTACGCGCTCGCGCACGGGCGACTGCCGAGACGAGGGGCGGGCAACCAACCATCACCGATAGCGGCCGATGGCCGGCCCATCCGAGGCGGGTGAACGCTGTGGCGGCCGCTTCCGAGATGGACGTTGTGTACATTACCGGATGATCCGCCCGACTCCGCTCCACCAGCATCCGGCCCAGACCTTTTCCCTTGTGGCGTGGAGACACGTCCCAGTCACAAATCGATGCGACCGGGACTTCCATTGCTTCCAAGACGAGTACCGATCGGCGCTCGCCGCACATGGCGGCGATGTCGCCGCTATCGTTGTGAACCGCGATCCAGCATTGGGGCGCACGCGGATCGTTCCACCACCACCGCCGTGTGAGCTTGTCGGCGGGCGAACCCGGCCAAATATCCTGCGCGAATGCCTTCAGCCGTTCGAGGTCCGCTCGCTCGGGGCGCCGCACCGTGTAGCTTCCAGCAGCCGTCACGAGACGCTCGCTGCAGCTGCGAAGTCACCCATTCGAAGAACTGCGAAGTTGCCTTTGTCCCGAAGAGCAGCCGCTTCGGCGAGGGCAGATTCGAGGATCGCGAGCTGCGTGTCTGTTTCGTCGTAGAAGTTCGATGGGTGGAACCACAAATGGAAGACCTTCTTCTGCTCGGCAGCGCGCTGCGTCGCCCGAACCAGCTTTTGGCGCATGACGGAAGGCCGAATCGTACGCCTCACGCCCTGACGGCCGAGCAGTAGCGTCGAGGACGGAAGCTCGACGAGCCCGTGGTCGCGTTGTACACGGGGCAAAACGAGCGGTGCGGGAAGCCCGAGGATCTTTTCTCCGAGGTTCGCGAGCGGTCGGAGGCGCGGCGCAACATCATCGAGTATTTTCAGAATTCCGGCGTCCACACTGCGGAATACGCGAATACCGGCTCGCCGAAGCGCGTCCAACTTCGAAACTCCGTTGCGAGGAAAAACAAAACTGTCGAAGCTCAGTCCGTGGCGTCGATGAAGGTCCGCTGCACGCACGAGATCTTCACTTGCGGCCTCCTCTTCGATCTGGTGGAAGTAGACGTGTCCGTAGCTGTGTGACCCGATTTCGTGGGCGGTGCGACGGTTGCGGATCTGATCCACGAGGTCTGGAAGATACCAGCCGTCTCGAGGACCGAGCAAACCATCGAATCCTCGGCTGGCATCGAACAAGCGCCCTACGATCGCCCAGGTCGCGGGGACGCGATATCGATCGAAGAGCTCGAGCAAGCGGAGAACGACCAGCCGCTCCAGCGCGCCACACTTCGTCGCCTCGCGAGGTGTCACCCGGTCCCAAGTCCCCCATAGCCCCTCCAGATCGATGGAGATGCACAGGGACCCGCGCGACTGGGGTACTTCTGGTGCGAGCGATACACGTGTACCTAGCGGCATGGGAGTCTCTCCGGTCGAGGCGTCGAAAAACGATGAGAGCCCTCCGTTGCGCGCGCGCTTCGGATCGTTCACACGTCGGCCGGCGAACCGAGGATTTCGTGGAGATCGGTCAGGCCGCCGGCTTTTCGGTGGAGCGGCTACGCGACCGCCTTCCGAGAGCAATCGCTGGTTGCTCGACCCAACGGCGCATCGCGTACGTGACTGCGAAGACCGAAATCGCGGCGAGCACCAGCGCTAGCGCCGGGTGTAGCCGAAATTGATAGCCGGTGCGTATCACCGCGAAGCCCAGGTTCTGGTGCACCAGGTAGATCGGGTACGAAAGCGCCCCTGCCAACAAGAGCGGCTTCCAGCGCAACCAGCTCGGCCGGTAGAAGGCGGCGAAGTACACCAGCGCGGTGGAGCACACACACGCGGCGACGCCGCCGCGGTGACCCCATAGGTATTGATTGATGGTCGCCGCGCCGAACAGCGCGTATCCGACTAAGCCCGGCTTTCGGCCCTGGGCCATTGCATAGAGCTGCACGCCGATCGCGAACAATCCGATATACCGGGTGAGCGTGAGAGCCGTCAGCCACTCGAGGGTCGAGTGCGCGCCGGCCCATTGTGCCGTCGCCGGGTCCGAGCCGGTCGCAAAACGAACGACGGCGTACCAGGTGAGGGCTGCCGTGCACCAGATGAGAAGCCTCGAAGGAAGCGCGTCGAACGATGCGTTCTTTCGAAACACGAGCAGCGCCATGCCGACGTAGAAAACGAGCTCGAGCTCCAGCGTCCAATACACGCCGTCCACACGCGGAACGTCCAAAAACCCCGGAATCATCGTGAAGTTCGCCGCGACGACCCATAAGGGCTGCAACATGTCGCGACGGTTCCAGAGCGCCGCCAGCGTGCCGACCACCACGCCGGCCCAGAACGTCGGGTACAACCGATAGAAGCGTGCGCGGAGAAACGACGCTGGCGTTCGGGACCGCTCCAGCGTCATCGTGATCACGAAGCCGCTGATGATGAAGAACAGGTGGACGCCGTACGTGCCCCAGGGAAACCGCAAGGGCATTTCCGCCGTGTGCCCGTACTTCGTGTCGTAGTAGCTGGTCCAGTGGAAAAGAACGACCGCTAGCGCCGCGATACCGCGCAGCGAGTCGAGCTCGACGAGCCGCAGCCGTTCCTGTGGGGGGGCGCCGGTTGGTCGCGGCGCGGACGTGGTCGGCGGGGCACTGGACATGAACCTAGCGATCGCTACGCGGAAACTGCGCGGAGGACCACCGTTCGACGGCCGACCTGCGGTCGTCGAGCCTACCACGAAGGACGCACGAAAAGGTCGCGGTCGGGTGCTCCCCGCGACGACGCAGCAGCGAGCGCGCATCGGAGCGAATCGCCAAGCGGGTGGGCTGGACGCGGTCGCACGCCGGCTCGCGGACTGTCGCGGGCCGCCGATAGCCGGTGAGCGAGCCTAAGCCTCAATCGAAATCGTTCACGGTACACCGAATGAGTCTTCTCCTGATAGCTCGATCGTGACAACAGCAACTGAGCGGATTTGCCACGCTGCGATCGAACAAACGCGTTGAATGTCGCGCCAACAACCTGCATCCAAGTCTTCCCACGGAGGTTGCATGCGAGCGGGCACGATGTTGAGGCGTGGTCTCTTGATTCAGATTGCGGCCGTCTCTGCCGGCTGTCTCGATGGGCTCGAGTCCTTGGAGACCGACGCCTCGCGGATCGAGGTCGACCCTTCACCTTCAGCAACGACTCTGATTCAGCAAGCGCTCGATCAAGGCCTCGAAGTCGTCCTGCAAAAGGGCACGTACGTTCTCAGTGCGCCGCTCGTTCTGCGTTCAGGGGCGCGGTTGTTCGGAGCGGGAAGTGGTTTGACCAAGCTCGTAGCCGGCTTTGCTCCCCTGGAGACCGCGGCCGATGATCGAGAGAACGCACTACTCGTCATCGACGGACTGGTGCTCCCAATCCAGGCAACTCAACTCGCAGCGTCCGCTGCGAAGGACGCCTGGACGCTCACGCTCGCCCACCCCCTCGAAGGGCTCGCTCCCGATCAATGGGTCCGCGTGCACGGCTCGAACGACATCGAAGACTCCCACGAGATGAGCGACGACGCGCCGCTCTGTGAGATTCTGCGTGTGCAGTCGGTCGATGATACGAACGTGACGCTCGACACCGTGACGATGCAGTTCCATTCGGTCGGCGTGGCCGTCGACGTCGTAGAGCCTTCACTCGATGTCGAGATTTCGGGCTTCGATGTCTCGGCGGAGGGCGGGACCGTCGCCGTTGGGGTAATGGTCGGTCTCGCAGCGGATGTGCGCATAACGGACGTCAGCGGCGCGGGCTTTTCGAGGGCGCTCATCGACCTGGGCCCCGGGTCGCGAACGGTGCAGCTGCGCGAAATTCGATCTCGCGGCGAGGTGAACGCGATCGTTCACGCCGACTCTTCGATGGACATCCACATCGAAAGCGTCTTGTCGGTCCCCGGAGGCGCGAGGGCTCATGTCTTCGGCGTACCCCGTGCGCTGCTCACGTTTGTTCACCGCTGCACCTCGGCCATCGTGACCAGCGGTGTTCTCGAAAACGGCTGTATCGGGATCCGAACCTGGGGCGGCCATCATCTGCATTTCTCCGACATCCTCATCCGGGATATGGAGCCCAGCGAGGCTCTTGCGCGCGATGAGATCCTCAGTGGCGGTGCGTACCCAATCGGCGTGGGGATCGACGGAGGGGCGGGGCGGTTGGATCACGCGGAGTTCGCCCGAGATATCAGCTTCAACAACGTGCACCTCGAGGACTGTCGCCAGCCTACCGAAAGTACGCAGGCCGGTTGGTTCTTGCACGATATGTTCGGCGTGACGATCAGTGGCTGCTCGATCGTGAACAAAGGTCTCACGTCGTGGACGGACGGTTCACACGTGACCGGTATGCTGGCGGTCGACTGCTCCGGTTCGATCGAGAGTCTCATGATTCAAGGGGCTAGTTATTCGTTCCGCACGGGAAATGCCGCGGCAGACCTCAACGTCGGATTCCTCGAGATCAACGGTGCGCCGGGTACCGGGTATGCGGGCTTGTTCGCCTTGTTCTTCAACCACGTGACGACCTATGCGTCACGCGGTCCGCAGTTCGCGAAGGTAAAGCTCAACAACGTCCTTTTTTATGCCGACACCGGGCCGGACTTCAACTTGATGCCCGACTGGGAGATGTTCGTCGAGTCCTATTATGCCGATGGATTCGAAGCGTCGAACTGTGTCATGTGCAAAGAGGTGGAGGCATCGCGCTTCTCCGTAGGGGAGATCGCGGAAATCTCGGAAACCTCGATGGGCAAGGCGCGCGAGCTGGTGACGCCGACGGGCCCGAGCACCAGAAACGTCGTCGTTGCTTCCGCAAAGGGCGTGAATCAGTTTGTGCTCGCTGCGCCGCTTCCGACGAGCCGGGCGCACGTACTGTGCTCGACGGCAGCAGTTACCGTGGGCGATCTGCTCGTCGCGAGCGCGACGCACCCGCGACGCGCCGAGGTCGACAACGCTCCAGTCAACCCGTTCGTCGTGATCGGCAAAGCCCTGACGAACAAGGCGGCTGGGGTCGAAGGGCTCGTTCTCGTCGGGCCCGCATAGCGGACCCGGGGGGGGTCAATACGAAAACCGTTTCTTTAGCCGATTCAGCGGCTGTTCGACGAGCCACCACGACAGCGCCGACACGAGCACGGTGATTGAGAAGAACGTCACCACGCGCACGACCAGGCGATCCTGCGCCGCCGGGAACACGGCCGTTACGAGATAGGGCGCATACAAGTGATATAGATAAATGCCGTAACTAATCTTCCCGATGTACTGGAGCGCGCGCAGCGAGAGGATCCGATTGAAGAGCGTAGCCTTCGGCTCGAGACGCGAGACGCCAACCAGGTAGAGCGACGCGACCGACACGACGAAACGGAACCAGAGCTCGCGCATCGAGAGGCGATCGCCGAGCACAAAGCCGAATGCGAGCATCGCGACGGTGAAGCCGGCAACCAGCAACCCCGTCATTCGCTGGCGGAACACCGAGAGCATGCGGCTCGCCCCGACGGCATCTTCCGCGTGAGCCAAGAGACCGCCGAGCGCGAAGGAGTCGAAGCAGCTCAGCGTGAAGTATTTGTTGTCGCTGACCGATACGCCGGCGAGGTTCAACGCGAATCGGCTTGCGAACGCGACGGCAATCATCGCGAGCAGCGCGCGGAGGCGTCCCACCCGACCGAGCGTCAGCACGAGCAGCGGGTAGATGAGGTAGTACTGCTCTTCGATCGCGAGCGTCCACAAGTGCTCGATCGAGAGCTTCGACCCACCGACGAGGAAGTAGAGGTTGCTCGTATACGTCACGAGTGGCCAAACCGCGTCTCGTACGTTGGGCCAATCGAGCGCGAACAAGACGAAGATCGTCAAGTAGTAGATGGGAAAGATGCGGAGAAAGCGGCGCGCGTAGAAGGTCTTCAGCGAGCCGACCAACGAGCTTCTGCCCGCGTCTTGCTGATGCTTCGCTTGGATCAGAATCCGACTGATCAAGTACCCGCTCAGGACGAAGAACAGCGTGACGCCGACGAACCCGAGCGGCGCGGGCACATTCAGCGGATTCGTCACCCAGTGCTGCGCGAGGACGAGAAGAACCGCGATCGCTCGGAGGCCGTCGAGCTGCGGAAGGTAGGCGTCGACCGAGGACCCATCCCCCGCTGTGGCCGTGTGTTCAGCTGGTCGCATCTAGGCTGCGTTGATTCCGGT
Source organism: Polyangiaceae bacterium (assembly GCA_013361525.1). Taxonomy (GTDB): domain Bacteria; phylum Myxococcota_A; class Polyangia; order Polyangiales; family Polyangiaceae; genus Xiheicaenibacterium. Next base: position 30,118 of record JABFXY010000009.1, read on the forward strand.
GCCGCGGGGCGCTCGGTGTTCAGGTTTTGCGCTGAGGCCACCTTCTCACGCTCCATCGTCGTGGGCCACCCCGTCGTCGATCAGCGAGGTTGTCCGTGTACTCATGGGCTGGAACCGAGACAAAACGGCCCACTTCGCGACCACTTACCAGCCCTTCCATCCGAGGCCGACCAGCAGTAGCGTGCGGGTCGAACGGTTCGCGGCCGCACGGCAACGAACTCCACGCAGCCCGCTATGTCTCGTGTTGCGACGCGCGCCTTCCAGACCCTGCTCGATGTAGTCGCACTTGCGGCAGCTTTCCTGCTCGCCTTCATGGTGCGGTTCGACTGGCAGATCCCGCAGGAGTTCATGCGGCGGTGCTTCGTGCTGCTGCCGTACGTCGTGGTGATCAAATACCTCGTGCTGCACTGGTTCGATGTTCCGCGTTTCTCGTGGCGGTACATCGGCCTTCGTGAGGTCGTTCGAATCTTTCAGGCACTCGCGGTCTCTTCCGCGATCTTGCTCACGCTACGCCTCATCACGACGCGAACCGCGAAGGCCATCCCCTTCATCGGTCACGTATGGGTCCCGCTCGGCATCATCGCGATCGATCTCACGCTCGCGTTCGGTCTCATCGTGGGGCTACGCGCCATACGGCGCCTCCGCGGCGAGCAAGTGCAAACGCGCGCTGCCGTGCCCGTCGGTGAAGGTGTCGCGACGCTCATGATCGGCGCCGGGGAGGCCGGCTTGCAGGTCGCGAAACAGCTCGCGACCCGACGTGAGCTCGGGCTTCGACCCGTCGGCTTCCTCGACGACGACCGGACGAAGATCGGCACCTTTATTCACGGCGTGCCAGTCCTCGGTGCGACCGAAGACGTCGAACGGATCGCCGCGGAGTGCGGGGCGCGACAGGTCCTCATCACGATCTCCGCCGCGAATGGGCGCCACGTGCGCCAGATCATGGCGAAGTGCGAGACCACGAAGCTCCCCGTGAAGATCATTCCGCCGACTCACGAGATCGTCGGCGGGCAGGTGAGCCTCTCACGTATGCGGGATGTCGCGATCGAGGACCTCCTGCGTCGCGAGGCGGTGCGGCTCGACGAGACGGCGCTGCGCGAAGCCGTAACCGGCCACGTCGTGCTCGTCACGGGCGCTGGAGGCAGCATCGGGTCGGAGCTGTGTCGCCAGCTCTGCGGCTTCAATCCCAAGTCGCTGATCCTCGTCGAGCGTGCCGAGAATGCCCTCTTCGAGATCCACCGAGAGCTCCTCCGCACGCATCCCGACATCGAGCTCGTGCCGCTCATCGGCGACGTGACGGACGTCGCACGCATGCGGTCCGCATTCGTGAAATACCGCCCCAGCTTCGTGCTCCACGCGGCAGCGCACAAGCACGTCCCGATGATGGAGTGGAACCCGGGCGAAGCGCTGAAGAACAACGTCTTCGGTACAAAGAACATCGCGGAGCTCTCCCACGAGCACGCGGTCAAGATGTTCGTCCTCATCTCGACGGACAAGGCGGTGAATCCCACCAGCGTGATGGGAGCAAGCAAGCGCGTCGCTGAGCTCTTCGTCCAAGCATTGAGCAGCCGCAGCAAGACGCGATTCGTCGCCGTGCGATTCGGCAACGTTCTCGGGTCGACCGGTAGCGTGATCCCCATCTTCCGCGAGCAGATTTCTCGCGGAGGACCGGTCACGGTCACCCATCCGGAGATGACACGCTACTTCATGACGATTCCGGAGGCCTCTCAGCTCGTGTTGCAGGCAGCAACGATGGGTAAGGGTGGAGAAATCTTCATCCTCGACATGGGCGAGCCCGTTCGCATCGTCGACTTGGCGGAGGATTTGATTCGCTTGTCCGGTCTACGGCCTGGTGAGGACGTCGAGGTTCAGTTCACCGGCGCTCGTCCTGGCGAGAAGCTCTTCGAGGAGCTCTCAGTGGCTGACGAGAACGCCGACAAGACGTACCACCCGAAGATCTTCGTGGGCCGCCTTCCGGTGACGCCTTTCGAGATGCTTTCGCAGCAGCTCGATCAACTCTCGTCGGCCGTGGACGAGCTCGAGGTCGACAGCGTGCGTGACCGGCTTCGCAGGATCGTCCCGGAGTTCGCGCAGGACGTAGCCGAAGCTCGTTCGGCACGTCTCGCGAAGGAAGAGGTCACGCGTCGCGACGAGGTTCGAATCTCCGTGCTGCCGGCATTGGAGCAGGGTTGACCCTTGGCCGCGGACAAGCTCCTGACTGATCGCATCGCGCGCGCCGTATCGTTCGCGGGAGCAGCGGTCGGTCTCGTCGCACTAAGCCCGATCATCGCGGCCACTGCCGCGGTCGTGCGCCAAAAGATCGGTACGCCGGTCCTCTTTCGGCAGGTGCGCGCGGGCAGAAGCGGGGCACCGTTCGTCGTTTTCAAGTTCAAGACGATGACGGACGAGCGAGATGCGCACGGTGAGCTCCTTCCGGACGAACGGCGGCTCACCGCTGTCGGTCGTTTCCTGCGGAGTACCAGCTTGGACGAGCTGCCACAGCTCTGGAACGTGCTGCGCGGCGACATGAACCTCGTCGGACCTCGGCCCCTCTTGATGGACTACCTCCCGCTCTACACGGCAGAGCAGGCCCGCCGCCACGAAGTGCGGCCGGGAATGACGAGCTGGGTTGCGATTCATGGGCGGAATCTCAACAGCTGGGCCAAGCAGCTCGAGATGGATGTCTGGTACGTGGACAACCGCAGCGTCTCGTTGGATCTGCGCATCATCCTTCAGACCATCCCGAAGGTTATTCAGCGTGACGGGATTACTCAGGCCAGCCGAGCGACGAGGGACCGCTTTCAAGGAACGGGCGCGAAGGTCGCGTGATGGCGCCGACGATCGAGCGCCGCGTGAGCCCAGGCGTGAAGAAGCACTGGCTCCCGCAGGGAAAACGTGCCGCGGTGTGCTTTACCGTCGACGACGTTCACCCAGCCAGGTCGACTCACCACTACGAGGCAGGCGGGGATCTCGGAGCCGGCGCGCTCGGCCGATTGGAGTGGCTCCTCGGGCGGCATCCCGATGCGCGCGCGACGTTGTTCGTGACACCCGATTGGCGAGAGATCTCCCCGATCCCGCGGCCCAAGGTGCTTGCGCGGCTCCCGTGGATTCGCGACCGATTCTACCTCGGGGGGTCTTGGCCCGAAGGGACGATGCGCCTCGATCGGCACCCCGAATTCGTCTCCTATCTCGCGGGGTTGGAGCGCACGGACGTGGCGCTCCACGGTCTGCATCACATCCATCGCGGGACGCAGATTGCCGTCGAATTCCAAGATCAGTCGCGCGCCGAGTGCCGTCGGATGCTGGAAAAGGCGACGAACATCTTCCGGGCCGCGAACCTCGCGTTTTCGTCCGGCATGACACCTCCCGCCTTTCACGCGCCTGCGGCGCTTCGGCAGGCGATGGTCGATGTGGGGCTCACCTGGATCTCTTCGGCGCGCGACATTCGAGTCGACATTGCGCCCGATGTTCGGTCGGCGATGTCCGGAATGAAGGGGCTGTCGTTGATCCATCCGGAGGCTCTGCCGGAGGGGCTCGTGCACATCCCCGTCAACTTCCAAGCGACATCCACCCGTGAGCGAGCATTCTCGATCGTCGAGGCCGGCGGCATTCTGTCGATCAAGGCACACATCATCAAGAACTGTATGGGCTTCATCGCCCTCGATGGAGTCGACCAGCTCTATATGAACTACCTCGATTCCTTGTTCCACGAGCTCCACTCTCGATGGGGCGACGCGTTGCTATGGACGTCGATGGCCGAGATCGATCGACTCGTTCGCAAAGCTGACCAGGAGCCTTCATGAGCGACCAACGCATCCGTATCCTGTTCACTGGCGGAGGTGGCGCCGGCACGATCGAGGTGATCCGCGCGCTGAAAGCCACGGGCCGCTACTACGTTATTGCAGCGGATGCGGGGGAACATTCCGCAGGCTTTCCGCTCGCCGACAAGAAGTACGTCATTCCTTGGGGCATCGACCCCGCATTCGCGGCTGCCATGCGCGCGATGCTAGCGAGAGAGCAACCGCACTTCGTCGTTCCGTTGGTGGATGAGGAAATCCCAATCGTTCATCGATTGGTGACAGAAGAATTTCCCACCGTGAAGGTCGTCGCACCCTCGCT
>JABFXY010000096.1 GCA_013361525.1 Polyangiaceae bacterium
TACTGGGTTCGCGCGCATTTGTCGAGTCGATTGAGCTCGCACGAATCGACTAGGAAGAAGCGCTCGCACTGGCCAGCATCGAGAAGATGCGGGCCCTCGGAACCCTGTCCGATGCAGCGCTCGACGCGTCGTGCGCTGGAAACGCGAACTGAGCCATCTCGCCTTGAGAAGGCTATGTCGGCGCGCCCGTGTGCTCCGAAGGCTGAATAGGAACTGTGAAATGCAGCGTCGTCCCTCTACCAACCACGCTCTCCGCCCAAGCTCGGCCGCCGTGTGACTCCACGATGCCTTTGACGATTGGAAGGCCTAGTCCGGCGCCCCGCCGTCGTGCGAGCTTCGCCTGCCAGAAGCGGTCGAACACATGCGGCAGGTCCCCCTCGTCAATCCCGCGTCTCGTATCGGCCACCCAGAAATGGATGTTGTCGTCGGTGCGCCGCGCACCGACCGTCACCGTCCCGCCGGGCGGCGTGAACTTGAGGGCATTGCCGAGGAGGTTCTCGAATACTTGAAGTAGGCGGTCTCGATCGGCCTGCAGCGCCGGCAGGCCTTCTTCGATATCGACCAGCAGCTCCACCGAGACCGCCGACGCGTGAGGTCTCTGGGCCTCGACGGCCTCCGCGATGATGGCGGAGGGTGAGATGCGATCCAGATCGAGCGACAGGCTGCTGCCCGCCTCGAGGCGCGTCACGTCGAGCAAATCCTGAATCAGTCGGTTCATCCGTCGTGCGGCGCGGTCGATCACCGCAGCGGCACGGCAGTCGCTCTCCGTTCCACGCGCGCGTAGAACTCCGGCCTGAAGAAGCACGGCCCCCAGCGGATTGCGCAAATCGTGGGCGACGACCGACAGGACGTCGTCTCGCGCAGCGATCGCTTTCTTGGCCACCGCGAATAGTCGCGCATTGTCGACGGCCAGCGCGAAGTGTGCCGCGACCTCCTCGACGAACGCGGCATCTTCCGGCATGAACGCTCGATCCCGGTCTGTCGATATCAGGAGCAGTGTTCCAATGAGGGAGTCTCGCGCGCGGAGCGGCGTCCAGGCCAAAGAGGTCGGCGCGAGCTGCGCGAGCAGCTCGCGATGGGTCTCGTCGCGTGCGATCAAGTCGAGATACCTCGTCGTCACGCGGGGAACTACCGCCGTGGTCCTTCGGGCAGTAGCATCGTCGAGTGAAGAGTAGGGTTTTCCAAAACCCATTTCTTCGAGGGCCGCTACGACGGGGCCCGCGCTCGGATCCCGGTGCGCCACGGTACGACGTGACCTAAACTGCCCATCATCGGGATCGTCGAGCAGCTCGATGACGCAGATCTCCGCAAGCTGCTTCACGAGCAGCTCGGAGGCGCCGGTGACGATCTCAGATTGTTCCAGAGACTCCGTAAGCAGGAGGCTCATGGCGGCGAGCAGATGCTCTTGCTCGGCGCGTCGTGTCTCGCGCGTTACGTCTCGGCTGATGACGAGGTAGCCGATCGACTGACCATCGTCGTTCAAGCGTCGAGAGACGACGACGCTTGCGGTGAACACCGAACCATTCTTCCGTCGCTGCGTGCAGCTGGTCTCGGCGCTGCCACTCTCGAGCGCGCGGGCGTAAAGGCCGCGAATCCGACTGGCGCATTCTTCGTCTCGGGCGAAGAGCAAATCGGCGCTTTGGCCGACCAGCTCGGATGGCGCATAGCCATAACTGCGTGATGCCCCGGCATTGAAAAGCAGCACGCGACAGTCCAGGTCGAGCGCGATGACGGCGTGATCCGTGGCGCTCTCGAGGACGTTGTCGAGGAATCGCTTTGCGCCCCGAAGCTCCTCCTCGAGCCGTAAGCGCTCGGTGACGTCGCGCAGAACGACCGTCAACGTGAGATCCCCGTCGAGCGCTAGCTTGGAAATCCCCGCCTCGGCCGGGAACTCAGCGCCTCCGCGCCGAAGGCCGTAGATGCCCTTACCCCGGTGCTCCAGCTGACGTGATGTTTCAGAGCCCAGGGCAAAGCTACGAACGTGGCTGCGGTGGAGTTTTCTGAAGCGCTCGGGGATGAGGAGCTCGAGCGGGTTGCCAACGACTTCATCGGCCGCGTAACCGAAAATCCTCTCGGCGCCGTGATTGAAGATTGTAATCTGTTGGCTCTCGTCGATCGAAATGATTGCATCCGGAGCTATCGAGATGATTCCCTCGAACCGAGCTCGCTCGCGGGCCAGCGCTTGCTCTGCGGCACGTCTTTCGCTGATATCGCGCGCGATGATCTGCCATCTCTGGTCGGACAAGATCGTGGTGCTGACTTCGACTGCCGCCGGTGGCCCGTCTTCTCGCCGAAATTCACAATCTACGACGCTGCTCCCTCCCTGGAGCAGCTCGTCGCGAAGTTCCATGAATCGGGACGCATCGACCGGCGAGACGAACTCGGCGAGTGGGTGCCCGGCAACGGCGGAGCGGCTCTTGCCCAATATCCTGCACCCGGCGGTGTTCACCTCGAGACATCGTCCGCTCAGATCGAGAACGAAGATTCCATCCGAAGCCTGGTCCACGATCGCGCGTGCTCTCGCACGGCTGCGCTCGAGCTTGCGGTGCGTTCTATCGAGCGGCAGAGCCGCGAGCGTGATCATCACGAATCCAACGCCGGCCATCAACCCGGTCTGCGTGGCGACGATGAGCGGTGGGTCGACGATGTCGAGCGTCGCGAACACGCGCACCACGAAGAGTCCTAGCGCGGGGGCCGCGACGAGCATGGCCAGTAGGAGGTGCCTGAGCATGACGCCGCCGGGACCCGTCGACGTGATGGTCCGCATGACGCCGGCGGTGTTCCGCTCGAGCAGCAAGCCCGCGCTTATCGCTCCGACCGCAATTGCGGTAGGCAGCGAGACCCCGACGATTGGTGCGCCGGTCGCTCGATACAATGGCCCCGCTCCGAAGATGTGACCCAGCAACGCCAGGAACGCGATGAGACCGGCGCTCAACGCGCATAGTTCGGCGGGCCGTAACCGAGCGCTCCGACGGACGTCGAATGTAAATATACTAATCGCCAAGAGTGAGAGCGCGGCCGCCGTAGGAGCTGACGGCCGGTTGGCAGGAGACCCCGGCCAAACATTCTCCACGACGGAGTTGATGCGCAGGTCGCGTTGGAGCGCGTACTCGAGCAGCGTCGCGACGCCGATCGCCAGCACGAGGCTCGCCGCCGATATCCAAGCCACCCGAACCGGGAATCGCGCTGACGGCCTGTCCCTGAGCGCTCCGACCAATCCGAGCAGAGTCAGCGCGATGGCGGTGTTCAGCCTCATTGCCGATTGGCCGGGCACAAAGCTCAAGAGGGTCTCGGTCTTCGTTGCCCAGCCGACCAGGCCGAAGCCGCCGAGCGCGGCGCCGGCGAGGCTCAGCCCGCGGCCAAGCAGGGCGAGCTTCGCCTCGCGCGATGCCCTCAACGACGTTGCAGGAGTAGTGGAAGGACCTTGACCTGTGGCCTCCTGATGTTCGAGCTGCGGCGCGATGGTCGTCATCGGTAGCGTGCGCACGGTTGCGACCGCAGGCGACATCGAGCGAGCGTGCTCGGGGAAGCTTGCGATGCACGGGATTCTCGGCGGGAGCGTTCAGGACTTCTTCTCGGCGGGCGTCCCAATCGGGATCTTCTTCGCGAGCGATTCCGAGCTCTTCGGCAAAACGACTGAGAGGACGCCGTCGCGCAGATCGGCATGGATGGCCGCTGTATTGACGGACTCGGGGAGCGTGAACGAGCGCGTAAAGCTACCGTAGGAGCGCTCGTACGTGTAATACGTATCCCCCTTGTCCTCCACTTCCGCCTCGCGTTTTCCGGTCACGGTGAGGCGATTGCCCGCTAGGTTGACCTCGAGGTCCGACTGCTTGATGCCGGGGACGTCCGCGCGAAAGACGTAGCTGTCTTTCGTCTCCTTGATCTCGAACGCGGGCTCGAAGCGTAGGGGCTCGTCGACCGTGAACGGTGTCATCTCGCGGAAGGGGTCCCACGCCATCATGCGTGAGAGCCAACGCGAGGGCTCCCATCTGGAGGGCGCGCTTGTCTGGCGCGGCAGGCCTTGCTGTTTCACTTGGATGTTTCCCATGATCGACTCCTTCCTCTAGCTAATGAAACGCAGTTGTCGTGCCAGCGCTTGAGGGCACGATGCGCGCTCATGCGTTATCGCGACTGTCGTCCGATACGGCGAATCGCCTCGACGAGCACCGGTGCAACGGAGACCACGTCGATTGGCATCGACGGCGACCACGGCTGCGGAACCGTGTCGGTTACGATGATCCGCCGCGCACCGCCTTTCAGCAGGCGCGTCGCCGTTTCTTCGGTGAATAGACCATGCGTGGCTGCGACCGTCGCGCCGTCGTGCGCCCCGTGCGCACGAAGTGTCTCCAGTGCCGCCGCGATCGTTCCGCCAGTGGAGATCATGTCGTCCACGATCACCGGAACGCATCCGCTCACGTCCCCGAGCAGCTCGATGTCCTCGACGTCCCACGCCGTCCGCCGGATCTTGCGCACGAGCGCGACACGTAGCCCCAGCATGGCCCCCAATCGCTGGGCGATCTTGGCGGCACCTAGATCCGGCGCGACGACGACGGAGTTTGCAACGAGGTGCTGGCGAAGCGAGACCGCGAGCTGACCGAGCGCCGACACGTGCAGAACGGGCATCCCGAAGAAACCCTCGAGCGCGGGGGCGTGCAGATCGATCGAAATGATCTGCCGAAAGCCGGCAGTCGATAGCATGTCGGCGAGGACCCGTGCACCCAATGACGTCGCCGGATCGAGGCAGCGCTCCTGCCGCGATAGACCGAGATAGGGCACAACGGCCGTGACGTCGGACGCGCCCGCCCTACGCAGCGCATCCGAGACGAGTAGCAGCTCGAGAGCACGCTCCCCGACGGGAGCGTGCGTAGGTTGCACCACGAATACGTCTGCCCCTCGGGCGTCTCCTTCGACCTTGGCGCGCATCTCCCCGTCAGGAAACCGCGCAATCGCGATTGGAAATAGCGCATGCCCGAGCTCGGCAGCGAGCGACTGCGCGAGCGCGGGGTGCGAGCCGCCGGACGCGATGAGAATCGACATGGCTCCTCCGTGGTACTGCTACTCCAAACCCATCGTCTCTTCGCGCTTCGCGGTCGTCGGCTCCGGGAGTTCCGTCATCGTCGCTTCCGTGAGGAGCAGGATGCCGGCGACGGAGACAGCGTTTTCGAGGGCGATCCGAACGACCTTTGCCGGGTCGATGATTCCACGCTGAATCAGGTCGACATATTCTCCGGTCGCCGCGTCGAAGCCGTCGTTACCCTTTCCCCCCCGCATGCGCTCGACGACGACACCCGCGTCGGCGCCGGAGTTTTCTGCGATTTGGCGCGTCGGCACTTCTAGAGCGTGACGCAACATACGAAGAGCAGTTCGCTCGTCGCCCTCGCATCGCTTCTCCTCCTCAGCCACGGCCTCGGCAGCGCGAAGAAGCGTAAGGCCGGCGCCAGGAACGACCCCTTCGGCGACCGCGGCCTTGGTGGCGCTGATCGCGTCCTCGAAGGCTTCCTTACGTGATTTCATTTCCGCTTCGGATAGGGCCCCTACTCGCATGACGGCGACGCCGCCCGTGAGCTTCGCGAGCCGCTCCTGCAACTTCTCGCGGTCGTAGTCACTCGTGGTGTCGCTCATTTGACGCCGGATTTGCTCGACCCGAGCGTCGATGGCAGCGGCCTTGCCGGCGCCTCCTACGATTGTCGTGGATTCCTGCTTGATGACGGCACGGCTCGCCCGGCCGAGATGCTCGAGCGGCACGTGCTCGAGCTTGACGCCGGTCTCTTCCGACACGACATGACCGCCGGTCACGATGGCGATGTCTTCCAACATTGCCTTGCGTCGATCGCCGAAGCCCGGAGCCTTCACGGCAGCACAAGCGAGCGTGGCGCGCAGCTTGTTCACGACGAGGGTCGCAAGCGCCTCGCCCTCTACGTCCTCCGCGATGAGCAGCAGGCTGCGACCGCTCTTCGCGACCTCCTCGAGCACCGGAATGAAGTCGCGCATCGCGGCGATTCGACGGTCGTAGAGAAGGATGAGCGGCGACTCGAGGATGCATTCGAGCCGGTCCGGATCGGTGACGAAATAGGCAGACAGGTATCCGCGGTCGAATTGCATTCCCTGCACGATCTCGATCGCAGTCTGCGTACCCTTCGCTTCTTCGACCGTGATGACGCCTTCGCTTCCGACCTTGTCGACCGCATCGCCCACGAGCTCGCCGATGGCGGCGTCGTTGTGCGCCGAGACAGTCGCGACTTGCACCTTCTCACGTTTGCTCGTGACGGGGCGCGAGAGCTTCCGAATGACATCGACTGCCACGGCGACGCCCCGCTCGAGCCCGCGCTTCAGATCGATTGCGCTGGCCCCTGCCGCGACGTTTCGGAGACCTTCCGCGAAGATAGCGTGCGCAATCAGCGTCGAGGTCGTGGTGCCGTCGCCGACCGCGTCCCCGGTGCGCTCGGCGGCCTGACGCACGACGCGCGCGCCCAGGTCCTCGACCGGGTCCTTGAGCTCCAGCTCTTTGGCAATGGTCACTCCGTCATTGCAGACGATAGGAGCCCCCCACTTCTTGCCAATCAGGACGCTCTTCGACTTGGGGCCGAGCGTGACACGCACGGCGTCGGCCAGCGCCGTCGCCCCGGCGAGCACCTTCTCCCGTGCAGACGCGTGAAACAATAGCTGCTTGTGGCTCATTGCTGCCCTCCGCGACGGTTCAATTTAGTTCGTTTGCAGCAAGCGAACCACGGCGCTTTGCGCAGCATGCTGGGGAACGTGCATTGCAGCGTCGCCCGCGATGGAACCTTCAGTCGAATGTGTCGCATTCACCACGACGTGGCTGGTGACGTCGTGACGTTCCGAGCGATCGAGAAGCCGGACGGCGCCACGAATCTTGGTGTCTGGCGGGCGGCGCGGGACTCGTTCTCATGGCCGCTCGCGCGCTCGTGGCTCGACGGCCTGCCTGGCGACAAGGGACTCAATATTTGCCACGAGGCGGTCGTCCGACATGCCAGCGGTCCGCGCCACGATGTCGAGGCAATCCGCTTCCTGGGGAAGGAAACGAAGAGACGGTCCTTCACTTATGCGCAGCTCGAGGTTGAGACCGCACGCTTCGCGAACGCTCTAGCGGCTCTGCAGGTGGGCCGCGGCGATGTGGTCGCCGCGCTCACCGGGCGTGTGCCCGAGCTCTACATCGCAGCACTCGGGGCGCTACGCGCCGGGGTCGTCTTCTGCCCACTCTTCGCCGCATTCGGTCCCGAGCCCATCGAAGCACGCATGCGATTGAGTGGCGCGAAGGTGCTCGTCACGACGTTGCCCTTGTATCGCAGGAAAATCGAGCCGATTCGAACGCGTCTTCAAAACCTGAAGCATGTGATCATCCTGCCAGAAGAGGATGGCTATTCACTCGCGACTGGGTGTCACGGGTGGGACTCGTTGGTTCGAGGGGCTTCGCCACGCCACGTGATTTCCCCGACGCCCCCAGATACACCTGCGCTTCTGCACTTTACGAGCGGCACGACCGGGACGCCGAAGGGCGCGTTGCACGTGCACGATGCGGTGGTCATGCACCATATGACAGGTCGCTACGCGTTGGATCTGCGCGATGGCGACGTGTTCTGGTGCACGGCCGACCCCGGATGGGTGACCGGCACATCGTACGGTATCATCGCGCCGCTCACGTGCGGCGCGACGCTCCTCGTCGACGAAGCGGAGTTCGACGCATACCGCTGGTACGAGACGCTCGAACGAGAGCGGGTGTCCGTTTGGTACACCGCGCCTACGGCGATTCGAATGTTGATGAAGGCGGGGACCGAACCATTGAAAGGACGCGATCTGTCCTCTCTACGGTTTTGCGCCAGCGTTGGGGAGCCGCTCAACCCCGAAGCCGTGATCTGGAGCCAACGGGTGCTCGGCCAACCCTTCCACGATAATTGGTGGCAGACCGAAACGGGCGGCATCATGGTCGCGAACTTCGCGTCGATGCCCGTGCGGCCCGGCAGCATGGGGCGGCCGCTCCCTGGGGTGGAGGCTGCAATCGTCCGGCGCAGACCCGACGGCCGTCTCGAGCCGATCGAGACTCCCGGCGTCGAAGGCGAGCTTGCGTTTCGGCCTGGCTGGCCATCGATGTTTCGCGCTTACGTCAACGCCCCGGAGCGCTACACGCAGTGCTTTCAAGATGGATATTACCTGTCCGGTGATCTCGCGCGACGCGACGCGGACGGCTACTACTGGTTCGTCGGCCGTGCCGACGACGTCATCAAGAGCGCCGGCCATCTGATCGGCCCGTTCGAGGTAGAGAGCGCGCTTCTCGAGCACGATGCGGTGGCCGAAGCCGCGGTCATCGGCAAGCCCGATCCCGTCGCCGGGTCGATTGTAAAAGCCTTCGTGCTGCTGCAAGACGGTATCGTGCCGTCCCCTGCGCTCGAGCGCGAGCTTCTCGGGTTTGCGCGTCGTCGGCTCGGTCCGGCGATTGCCCCCAAAGAGCTCGCGATCGTTCCGATGCTTCCGCGTACGAAGAGCGGCAAGATCCTGCGTCGGCTTTTGAAGGCGCGCGAGCTGGGCCTTCCCGAAGGAGACTTGTCGACGCTGGAAGGAGGAAGCGCGTGACCTACCTCGATATGTCGCGAGAGCACGCGACCGAGCTGCTCGAGCGGATGGTGCTCATCAGGCGTTTCGAGGAAAAGTGCGCCGAGCAGTACTCCGCTGGCAAGATTCGGGGATTCTTGCATTTGTACGTCGGGGAGGAGGCCGTCGCTGTCGGCGCCCTTGCGTCCCTGCGACCCGATGACAACGTCGTCGCCACTTACCGCGAGCACGGACACGCGCTCATACGCGGCATATCGCCCAGCGCGGTCATGGCAGAAATGTATGGCAAGGCGACCGGATGCGCCCGCGGGCGAGGTGGATCCATGCACTTGTTCTCCGACGCCGGGAGACTCTTTGGTGGAAACGCGATCGTCGCCGGAGGATTGCCAATCGCGTGCGGTCTCGCGCTCGCCGACCTCATGTCGAAGCGTGAGGCCGTCACCGCATGCTTCTTCGGTGACGGTGCCACCGACGAGGGTGCCTATCATGAGGCGCTGAACCTCGCGTCGCTCTGGAAGCTGCCGGTGCTCTTCCTATGCGAGAACAACTTGTACGCGATGGGAACCGCGCTCGAGCGGCACGCCGCCGAGACGGACCTGACGCGAATACCGGCAGCCCACCGGATCCCTTCGGAGGCGGTCGACGGAATGGACGTTGCCGCAATCGAACGGACCGTGCGCTACGCAGCCGACCTCGTGCGGGACGGGGCGGGGCCTCGGTTCCTCGAGCTCCGGACGTACCGTTTCCGGGCCCATTCGATGTATGACGCGGAGCGATACCGCAGCAAGGACGAGGTTGCGAAGTGGATGGAACGTGACCCGATTACCATGTTCGAGCGGCGCCTGCGCCAACAGGGGCTCATCGATGACACGCTAATATCGCAGATCGAAGAGCGGGTCGCGAACGTCGTCGCAGCAGCCGTCGACGCCGCGGAGGAGGCTCCGCTCGAGCCCGTCTCGAACCTGTGTCGCGACTTGTACGCGAGGGCACCCACGTGACGGCCGCGACTGCTACCTACCGTGAAGCGGTTCGTTCGGGCATCCGCAGAGCGATCCAACAGGACACGCGCGTGTTTCTCATGGGTGAGGACGTCGGTCGCTACGGCGGTGCGTTCGCTGTGAGCGCGGGTCTGCTCGAAGAGCTCGGGCCCGAGAGGATCCGCGATACGCCGCTGTCTGAATCGGCGTTCGTCGGCGCGGGCGTCGGTGCAGCGCTCGGCGGAATGCGGCCCATCGTCGAGGTCATGACCGTCAATTTCAGTCTGCTCGCGATCGACCAGCTCGTGAACAGCGCAGCCGCCCTGCGGCATATGTCCGGGGGGCAGCTCTCGGTGCCGCTCGTGGTTCGAATGGCGACGGGTGCCGGACGACAGCTGGCAGCGCAGCATTCGCACAGCTTCGAGAATTGGTATGCACACGTTCCGGGCCTGAAGGTGCTCGCGCCAGGTACGGTGCAGGACGCGCGTGACTGCGTCCTCGCGGCAGTGGACGACCCGGACCCTGTCATCGTGTTCGAGCACCAGCTGCTCTACAATGTACAAGGTACGCTCGATGACGACGCGCCCGTCGCGGACGTCTGGCATGCCGCCGTGCTCGAGACGGGCACGGACTTGACGTTGGTGACATATGGGGGCTCCGTTCCGAAGGCGCTGGCCGCCGCGGCTGCGCTACGGTCCGAAGGCATCAACCCCGAGGTCGTTGATCTCCGCTGCCTCCGACCTCTCGATTGGCAAACCATCATCGCGAGCGTCACGCGCACGCACAGAATGGTAGTCGTCGACGAGGGCTGGAAGACGGGAAGCCTAGCCGGCGAGATCGTCGCCGGTGTCGTCGATCGGGGCTTTTATGAGCTCGACGCTGCGCCCGAGCGTGTTTGCAGTGTGGAGGTCGCCGTTCCATATGCCAAACACCTCGAAGACGCGGTTCTCCCGAGCGTCTCCCGAATCGTCGAGGCCGCACGAAAGGTGATGCCTCGCCATGGCTGAGTTCCGGATGCCGTCGCTCGGCGCGGACATGGACGCGGGGACGCTGCGTGCCTGGCGTCGTGGCCCGGGCGACGAAGTCGTGCGCGGCGACATCATCGCCGAGGTCGAGACCGACAAGGGGATCGTCGAGGTAGAGGTCTACGCGAGCGGGGTGGTCGAGCGGTTGCTCGTCGAGCCGGGAACGAAAGTGCCAGTCGGGACGCCCCTCGCGCTGATACGAGCCGCATCCGAGCAAACGACGCCCCGAGTCGCGATCGAGAAACCACGCATTGCAACTTCGGTCCGTTCGTCGACGCCCTCCGCGCGCAAGCTCGCCCGTGAGCGCGATCTCGACCTTTCGCATTTGCGTGGCACTGGCCGGCACGGCTCGATCACGAGGTCCGACGTGGCGGCGATTGCCGGTTCGGTCGAATTGGCGGGCGTTCACGAGCCAGCTGGAACACGCCTGCGAGCTTCGCCGCTCGCCCGTGCGCGCGCGGCCGTCCTCGGCGTCGACCTGAGACGCGTCGAACCAACGGGGCGACAGGGCGTGGTGATCGCAGCGGATGTCGATCGCGCCGCAAAGGCGCCGACTCGCCTCTCGGCGGCGGAGGCGGGGACGCAGACTGGAATGCGCAAGGCGATCGCCGCGGCGATGGCGCGCTCCAAGCGTGAGATCCCCCACTACTACGCACTTCACACGATCGACATGGAGCCGGCGCTCGAATGGCTTCGCGATCGCAACGGCGAGCGACCCGTGCAACGGCGGTTGCTTCCGGCGGTCCTGTTCCTTCGTGCGGTCGTCTTGGCCATACGGGACTTTCCGGAGCTCAATGCGCATTGTGACGGTGGCCGAGCGGAGCCGAGCGAAGCCGTTCATCTCGGTGTAGCGGTCTCCCTGCGAGGGGGAGGGCTGGTTGCTCCGGCGATCCTTCACGCCGAACGCCTGAACATCGACCAGTTGATGTCTGAGTTCCAGGACTTGGTCCTCCGCGCCCGGGCCGGTCAGCTACGGGCGTCGGAAATGTCGTCGCCGACCATCACGGTGACGAGCTTGGGCGAGCGCGGCGTCGAGGCCGTCTTGCCCGTCATCGTCCCACCACAGGTTGCCATTGTCGGATTCGGAGCGATCCAGACGCGGCCGTACGTCGTCGATGAAAAAGTCGTCGCTCGCCGCCTCGTGGTTGCCTCGTTGGCCGCCGATCACCGGGTCAGCGATGGACATCGCGGCGGGAAATTTTTGGCGGCCATCGCGAGCCGCTTGAAGGAGCCCAAAGAGCCATGAGCCAATCCGTGCCCCTGAGGCCGTCGGATCGAGACGGTATTCGTCGAGTGCTGATCGAGAGCCTTTCCTACGTGGCGCCGGAAGCGGATGGGTCGAGTCTACAGCCGACGGCCGACATTCGGGAGGCGCTGGATATCGACTCGATGGACTTCTTGCGATACGTGACGAAGCTTCACGCGTTGACAGGTATCGATATTCCAGAAAGGGATTATTCGAGCGTGTCGACGTTACGAGGCGCTGAGACGTATCTCGCTCTCCGGCTCGGAGTGACATGAGAGCGGGGCCGCATATTCCGCGTCGGTGGTCCCCGCACTTAAGCCGACGCGGATATGTCGTGGTGCCCCAGCTTGTCTCTACTGGCGCTCGTCGCCGCTGCACGACGGATTACGCTCGCCACCGAGGCGCGAGGCGATGCGCGCGTCCAGCGATCGGCGGCCCGCTCCCACCACGAGCAGGAACACGCTCCCCAACACCATCGAGAAGTCCGTACGGGCTTCGTGCAACATCGACCAGATACCAGACCGCGCCTTTGGGGCCGCAAAGCCCCAGAAGCCTCGGCCCAGCAAGATTGGTATCTTCGTCGAGGTTATCGCGACGAGCATGTTCACGATGAGGATGCCCGCCGCGATGCGCGTGCCCAACCCCGCGAGGAGCAGGCTCCCGCAAACCGTCTCCACCACTCCGACGAACGGCCCCATCACGTCGGGCATCGGAATTCCGATCTTGGCGAACCGGCCCGAGCCGACCTCCGCCGGGAATAGGAACTTCTGGACGCCTTCCGAGACGAAGACCCAGCCGACGAGAATGCGAATGATCAGGACCGCGCGTGGGGCGCGTGTATCGAAGATCCGTTGGCTGATTGGGCGTGTTGTCATGGCTGCGCCTTTGCATTTATCGATAACCAAATCCCATCCCACACTTCGGGTACGTTCAACCGTGTAAGATCCACTGTCCCGCGCCCGCCGCAGCGAGCACGACGATCCAAGGCGGTGTCTTCCAGTGTTCGAGGAGACCGAAGGCCAAGATCGCGACGACCACGTCCCTTTGGTCGCGGACCCCTTCCGTGAAGACCGGATTGTAGAGAGCCGCGAGCAGCACCCCGACGACGGAGGCGTTGGCCCCTGCGAGCGCGGCCTGCGCCCAACGTTTCGCCCGCAGGCGGTGCCAGAACGGCAGCGCGCCGCCGATGAGCAGCCACGCGGGAAGAAAGATGGCGAGCAGACACCATAGGCCGTTCACCCACCCCAGGTGCCCCGGGCTCATCGCGGTACCGAGGTATGCGGAGAATGCGAACATCGGGCCGGGAAGCGCCTGCGCCGCGCCGTAACCGGCAAGGAATTGATCGTCGGTGAGCCAGCCTCTCGGGACGACCTCGGCCCGTAGGAGGGGCAGCACCACGTGCCCTCCGCCGAACACGAGCGAGCCGGATCGGTAGAAACTATCGAACACCGCGATTGAGCGGTCACCGGTCGCGGATTCGAGCGCCGGAAGCGCGACGAGCAACAGGGCGAACGCCGCGAGCGCGGCCGCAGCCACCGCGTGATGCCGCAGACCGTGGCGCTCGACGGGCAGCGAAACGCTGTCGAGCGAGTGCCGATAGACGGCCCATCCGGCCACCGCGCCCGCGGTGATGACGCCGATCTGTGCGAGCGCGCCGGGGAACGCGAGCAGAATGGCGGCCGAGACCAGGCTGATCGAGACGCGAGCGCGATCGGTGCATAGCTTCCGACCCATTCCCCAGACCGCTTGCGCCACCACGACGACGGCAGCCAGCTTCAACCCATGTAGCCAGCCCGCCGAGCGCAAATCGCTCGCCAAGGAGACACCGTACGCGAACCCGATCATCGCCACGGCCGACGGCACCGTGAAGCACACCGACGCGACGATCGCGCCGAGGAAGCCGGCGCGATGCATTCCGAGGGCGAACACCACCTGACTGCTCGCGGGGCCGGGGAGGAACTGACAGAGCGCGACGAGATCGCCGAAGTGTGCGTCGTCGATCCACTTGCGCCGCTCGACGAACTCGGCCCGGAAATAGCCGAGGTGAGCGATGGGCCCCCCGAACGAAAGGCAGCCGAGCTTCGCGAACGCGACGACTACCTCTGCCACGCCGTTGGCAGTCGCGGGACGGGGCTCGACGGGTGCAGTCTCCATCACCGCCGATTCATCGCTCGCGGTGTCGCTCGGCTTCATCGTGGCTCCGCGCGTGGATTGGCGGGAGCTCTCGTGCGGAGCGCCGCCGTGGCTCGCGCAGCTCATTACGAAATTCGTATACGTGCGGCGTTTGCTCGGCGTCAACTCCGCGAGCCGCGCGCCAAATCGTTTTATCGCCGAGGAGCGCTCGTCGTCCGTCCTCGCGTGAGCCGATCGAGCAAGAAGATGGGAAGGTTTCCGGAACGCGAGACGGACGTGCGCTGTTTCACCGCGGCACCCACGCGCTTCATCCAGGCGAGCTCCTCGGCTTGCATCGGACCGCGCTCGATAGCGGATAGAGCCTCGTCGAGCTGGTCTCGGTTCTTGGCCCCGCAGAGCGTCACGTTGGCATCGGGATGGGACAACGCGAACCGGTAGCAATCGGATGGTCGAGGACGCCGCTCGTCTCGCGGAAGCAGCTGCGGATCGAGGAGCGCTCCCCACCGCGTTGCGGTGTAGGTGACCACGCCGGGCCTTCCGGCTCGATCCTCGCCCAGCAGCGGGAAAACGTCGCTCTCCGCTCCGGGGTGGGCCGCGTTGTAACGCACCATGATCGCGCCGATGTTCGGATCATCGATGTAGGTCCGGAACGTAGAACGATTGTGGCACGAGACCATGATTGCCCGGGCCTTTCCCGATACGCGGAGGGCCGCCGCCGCATCGAGGATTCTCGGAGGCGGGGGCTCGTTCCACCATCCGAGCAGGAGCAGATCGGCGTACTCGATCCCGAGCCGACGCAGGGCTCGCTCGAGGGATGGGCGCAGAAGCGAGCCGATTCGCGTGTATGACTGGACGACGATCGTGACCTCGTCACGACGCCGTCGTGCGATGTGCCGGACAGCATCCCCGAAGTCGCCTAACCGCCGCGTGCCCCAATAAAGATAATTCACCCCGCGCTCCACCGCGTACTCGACATCGGCGCGCGGAATGCCATTCGAAGCGAGCCCGATGCGGCTGACGGACAGCCCGGTACGGCCCAGCCTCACACGGGGGATCTGGCTCGGTGTCGAGATCGTCACCATCACGCTGACCTCCGCATCGTGTAGGGCGCAACCCGCCCATCTCGTAAAAGGCCGCAGCAGTGCATCTCTCGCGCCACAGCAAACCAGCGCTCGTTCGGCGCAGGGCGCCGGCCCGACAGGACCGAATGCCACGGGTCTGTGGTGTCGACTCGATCGGAAGATTCAGATTACGCAGACAATATTCGCAACATCACGCATACCGCGTGAGGGCGACACTGTGGCGTGCGCGCAGCACGGGTAGATCGCGGCCGAGGCGTTGGGGCGATCAACGGACGCCCCGATCGCGCGACCCTGAGGGCGCCTGCTTCTTTGTTGTCGCACCGCCTGCGATCTTCGGTCGCCTCGGCCGATCGACGACGACTTCGTCATATAGCTCACGGATGTCGTGCCGGAGCGCTTCGAGCAATCGGAGTCCGTCCGCGGTGATTCTGAACGAGCGCCTCGCGCGCGGTCCCGCGGCCGGGCTCGTGGGGGCGATCCAGCCGTTTTCTTCCATTCGCGCGAGCGCGGGATAGAGCGTACCCGGGCTCAGCTTGTGCCCGTGCTCGGCAAGCTCTTCGAGGAGCCAGAGCCCCCAGACCGCCTGTTTGGCGGCGTGATGCAGGATGTGGATCTTCCACAGCCCGAGCCGGATCTCTCGATCACTCGCTGAAAGCTTGGATGCCATGGTAGCTGGCGCGAGGTTACACCGACACGACGGCTCGAGGTCTCCGGTCAGCGCGGCCGCCTGGAGACCGCGAGGAGCGCGAGACCGATGCTCGTGAAGATGAGCTCTTTGGCCCGCTTCATGAGGACGAAAGCGGCGCCGATCTCGCTGTTACCCGTGACGCCGAGAGACGAAATCATGCCGGCGTAGCTGGCGTCCTGGAAGCCCAGGCCGCCGGGAACGACGAACGCCGCGGAGCGCACGAGGGATGTCCCGAGCTCGATCATCATCGCGGCGGGAAGGGAGGCACGCGCGCCGAGCAGGTGAAGCATCAGCCAGGTCTCGAGGATGTCCGTCGCCCATTGGCCGAGCAGGTACGCGCAGGCGGCGCCGTGCCGAGACCACGGCAGCGCCGCCGTAGCGCCGGCTGCGGGTCGATCCAGGTGCCGCCGAATCCACGCTTGGATTCCACGCGACGGCAGTCTCGTCATGACGCGCTTCACGCCGAGAGCGACTCGCGGCGACGAGAGCAGGCCGAGGCTCGTCGACCCGAGCACGGCCAGCGCCACGCTCGCGGCGAGCGCAAGATGGGGCAGGAACGCTCCCCGTGGCACGAACGCGGCGAGCCGTCCTAGCTCATGCTGTCCCACCATCAGGAGCAGCGCGATCGCGGCGGCATTGGAGCAGAACACCCACGCCTTCTTTGCGGCCAGTGACGTCAATGTGGGGGACCAGGGGACGCGCAATCGGCGCCTGAGCTCGAACGCAGCAATGCTCTCGGCGACGGCTGGGCCCGCGGGCGCGGCCATGCGCGCGGCATCTGCGGATAGCGAAATGGACGTGAGCGGCAAGAGCGGCTTCTTGTGACCGAGCCCGGCGAGGAGCTGCCTCCAAGCACCCGCGTGCAGCACCGATCCTGACAGCTGTGGAACCAACGCGAGCGCGCCTAGCGGCCCGACGGAGACGAGCAAGGCGCCGAGCGCGCTTGCGTCGACGTCCCGCAGGGTCCAGGCGAACAGCGCCAGAGCGATGGCGATCGCGACAGCGCGAACCATTCGAGGAAACCAGGTCCTCGACGCCCGCGCCGCCGGGGCAGCATCGACAGGTCGATCATCGGGGGGTGAACTGCGCGAGCTCGTGGATCCCGAGCGCCGTCTCGATCGCCGATACCTGCGAGACGATGTCATCGAAGCCACCCTCGCCGAACAGCTGATGTTCCTTCTCCTCGAACCGCTCGCCGAGCTCGTGATAGCCGTCCTTGTCGAGCGTCCTCCGAAACGCCGGAAACAAGACTGTTTCCTCACGCGCGGCGTGCGGGCGGTACATGCGAATGAATGTCTCTAGCTGCCCGCTCAACCGCGGCCCGTCGAGTGCCCCCTGCGCTTGGGCCGTCGCCAGGATCGCGTCTGTGAGCTGCCGCCCCTTGACGTGCTGCTCCTTCAGCGTAGCGACCAGCGCGACCTGCTTGCCCATCTGCTCGAGCCTGGGGAACACGAAGGTCTCCTCCAGCTTCTCGTGATAGTCCTCGACGAACCTGCGCACGATCCCCGCTGAGCTGACGATGAGCTGCGGATCCATTGCGCCGCCCTCCCGAAGCCTCGCGATCGCTTCCGTGTAAACCAAGAGGACCCGCTCGAGCACGCCGTGCTCCTGCATCAGATCCTCGCCGGGCGTGACCTCCGCGCCCTCGCCCTCCTCCCGGGACTTCTTTTCCTCAGCATTCGCCGACGCGGACTCCGCGCCCATCGACGTTGCACACGAGGTGAGCGCCAGCGCCGTCATCGACGACAGTCCGACAAAGATCGCCCGCCGGTCGGCGTCTTTCGCATCGCGTACAGGGTCCATTCAACGACCTCCACAGCAGCTTTCGCGCAACCAGCGTGCCTCGATTGGCTGCTATCGTAAACGAATTTCGTAAATGCTGATCGGACGCATCACTTCCTTCGGATCGCCCATCCCGCGGCGCGCTCGAAGACGGCCCGCGGGACCCACCCCATCGCTCCGAACGCCATCGCCAATGAGGGAGGGAACGCCATGACCGGGGCGTGTGTGTCTATTGCCTTGACGATGTAATCGACTGCGGGCTCGAGTCCGAGAACCACCGGCATCGGGTAGTCCGCTTTTCGCCCGGTGCCGGCGCTGTCGACGAACCCGGGTTGGACATCCGTGACGACGATCCCCGTACCCGCCAAGTCGATGCGCAGGCCCTCGAGGAAGCGGCTTATCGCCACCTTGCTCGCGCAATAGTGTGAGACGGTGGGAAGGCCTCGACGACCGGCGAGCGATGACATCGCTAGAACATGCCCGTGGCCGCGACGGAGCATCCCCGGAAGCGCTGCGGTGATCGTGGCGATGGTGCCGACCACGTTCGTCTGAATGATCGGCGCAATCTTGTCCCACGTCATCTGCCTGCCGTCGCACGGCGTCCCGATGCCTGCGTTCGCGACGACGAGATCCAGGCCACCCACCGCCTCGTCGGCGTGCTGCACGACCTCGGTGATCCAGTCGGCGTCACGAATATCGACGGGGATCGCGATGGCGCGCCCGCCCGCGCGTTCGATCTTCTCGCGCTCCTCCTCGAGCAACTCTGGGGTATTCGCGCACAGCACTACGAACGTGCCTCGCCCCGCGAGACGTTCGGCCAAGCGGCGTCCCATCCCCATCGATGCGCCGGTGATGAGCGCAGTCCGTTCATTCATGGCTCACCCGTATTGAATTGTCGTCGATTGGTTACCTATAACGAGAATCGTAAACGAGTTACGAACTAACCGAAGCAACATTTTGGCCGGCCGGGGTCTGGTGCTTGCACCGATTGGCGGTCATGGATCGGCGAGTTGCATTGAAGGGACTGGGCGCTCTCGGACTGGTGATGGTGCTCCCGCTGGGCGCGCAAGCTGCCCCCGTCGGCACCGGGGGGCTGGGGCGAGGCCGGTACGCTCGACTGCGCGTGGTCTTGGAGAAGACAGTGTTCCAGTTCGATGTGCTGTCGCTCGACATTCGTGTCGATCAGGCGACCGCGGACCGCCTCGAGCGGATGGTCAAAGGCCGCGAGTACTCGAGCAAGCTGGAACGCGACGTCGTCTCCACCGTGCTCGAGGCCGAGACTGTATATACCGCTGCCAAGTTCTTGCGAGGGTTCGGGCGGGATGCCTTCGTAGAGGGCGTACGCGTCGACTTGGGCCGAGCGTACAAGGGCGAGCTCATCGACCGGGAGGAGTACCTTCGCGTTCACCGCGAGCTTCCTCGCTGGTTCGCGTTTCTGGGCGATCGGGGGGTCCGAAAAGGAGACTGGCTCTACAACCGAGGCGATGCGGACGGCCTTCGCACCGTCTTCGTCAATGGCGACGGCGCCAGTCTCATGGACCTCACGCTCCCCGGTCGAGCGCCCACACGCACGCTGGTGGCGTGCTATCTGGCACCGGGTGGTGATCTGCGTGAGCCGTTGGTCCGCTCTCTGTTCGAGTAATTAGCGGCCACCTCGTCCAAGGCTGCAGGGGATTCGAGCTCAATCGTCGATTGGTCAAGCCGCTGCAGATCGCGACTCGATGCCTGGTACCGCGGCGTCGCACCTACTTCCAAAGCTCAATGGCCGACACCGGCGTCGAGCCGAGCACGGAGGACGCGCCGCAGTTGAAGAGTGACAAGGTGTGGGCCCGACCCGCCTCGAATTCCTGGAAGATCCGATCGCGCAATTGTCTTTGCGCGGGCCCATCATATCGTGGCCCGGCGAGTCACACTGCTCGGGAGGCCCGCGGCGCGGCAGCGCATGTCCCGCACGCTTGCGCAAGCGGTCCACGCTCGGAATGCGCCGGGCTCCGGTAGAAATGACGCTGAAAGCTGGCGCGCCCGTTGCTGGCGGCCGAGCATGGGACGGCTTCGCTCGCTCGGTGTTGCGGTCGCGATCGCCACGGCGTGGACCGGGACCATCGCGCGCGCGCAAGAAGCCAAGTCCGCGCTTCCGTCACCGCTCACGCTCGAGGTCGTGACGAAACTCGCGCGCGACGACCGATCGGAAATCGAGGCGGCACGACAGCGCACGCGCGCCGGCTGGGCGCGCGCGAACGCGGAGGGGAAGCCGCCGGACCCGATGCTCATGACGAACCTCGATCACCTGCCGCTGCCCGAGGTTATGGGCGCCGACGCAAGCTTCATGATCCAGCAGTCCATTCCGCTGTCGGGCGAGCTCGGCGCCCGCATACGCCGCGCGGAGTGGTTCGCGCGAGCGCTCGAGGAGGACGAGAAGACCGTGCGGTTGGATGTCGAGCTCGATGCGGCGAACGCGTTCTTGATGCTCGCGGAGGAGCAGGCCATGACGGCGGTCGTCGACAAGCAGATCGCGGTCGTCGAATCGCTCGAAAAGATCATCGAGACGCGACTGTCGACTGGTGCAGGCACGCCGGCGGACCTGCTCCGGGCCGGGCTCGAGCGCTCGCGGCTCGAAGTGGAGCGAGACACGCTCGCGCGACGCATCAAGGCGAGCGACGCCATGCTCGACGCCGCGCTCGGTCGGAACCCGAACGCAGAGGTTCCGGTCTGCGAGCTACCTTCTCCGGGGCCCGAGCCGGTCGACGGCGCGGCCCTGGCGCGTACCGCGCTCGCCGAGCGGCCGGAGCTCACGTCGATGCGCAAGCGCGTCCGTGCCGCGGAGGAGGACGTCGAGGTCATGCGCAACATGCGCGCGCCGATGGGGGTCTTCGGCCTCGGGGCGGCTTACACGATGACCGATGGTTTCGGTCTGATGGCCACGGTGGGTATCAGCATTCCGATCTGGGAGGACAAGTACGACAGCGCGATCGACGAGGCCAAAGCGATGGCTTCCATGGAGCGCGCCGAGGTCAGAGCGATGCAGACCATGGTGAGCGGTGCGGTCGTCGCGGCGAGAGAGCGTGTGGAAGCTGCCCGCGAGCGCGAGCTTGCGATTCGCAAGAAGCTGATCCCGCTCGGCGACCAGGTCTTGAAGGCGCTGCTCACGAGCTACACGAGCGGCCAAACTTCGGTTGTCGCTGTGATCGATGGGTACCAATCAGTTCAAATGATCGAGATGGAACATGTTTCTGCGCGCGCGGAGCTCGGGCGAGCGCGCGCGCAGCTCGCTCGCAAGGTTGGAACGGGCGGTGGACGAACCGGCTCCGCGCCTGCAAGCGATTGATCGTTTCACGAGAGCGCGAGAACCGCGCGGAGGGTGACACGCGTGACATACGTGGGGAGATTATGGCCACGTTTCGAGCAGCGATCGCGCGGGTTTGCTTTGCTCGGTATGCTCGCTGGGCTGAGCGGTCCCGTGGGTGGATGCCAAGTGGCGCACGACCACGGCTCCCACGCGTCTGCGAGCTCCACGTCCCCCGCGACCGGTCCTCGACCCCCGAGTCCACTCCCATCGGCTGATTACGGCCACGTTCGGCTCGAGGGCGTCCCGCTCGTGGAGCTCGGCTTCAGCACGTCGAAGGTGGAGCGAAAGCCGCTCGTCCGCCGTGTGCGGACGACGGGCTGGGTCACCGTCGACGAGACACGCACGAGCCATGTGCACGCGAAGGTCCGAGGCTTCGTCGTCGCGACCCACGATCGATTCGTCGGCTCGACGGTGAAGAAGGGCGACCCGCTCGTCAGTCTTTATAGCGAAGGCATCCTCGCCGCCGAGCTCGAGCTCCTGTCGCTCGTGGATCAGAGGCGCGCGCTCGAATCGTCGGCAACAGGGTCGGGCGTCGCGCGCTCGCTCGATCCCGTCGTCGAGGCGGCGCGGAGGCGGTTCTCCCTCTGGGACGTGCCGTCGGGTCAGGTTGCGCGTGTGGAGAAGACGGGGAAGCCCACGCGAGGCGTCACTCTTTCCTCACCGCGCGAAGGCGTCATCCTCGTGCGAGGCGCCATCGACGGCACGTACGTCGAGCCCTCGACCGAGCTGTTCGTCATCTCCGACATCTCCCGGCTTTGGATCGTCTTCGACATCTTCGAGCACGACATGCCCTTCGTTCGCGTCGGTCAGAACGCGACCTTTCAGTGTGAGGGGATGCTGCACGCTCACGACGCGAAGATTTCCTACCTGTCGCCCACCATCGATCCCGCGACGCGATCCCTGCGCGCGCGCGTCACTGTCGACAACCTCGGCGGTACGCTACGGCCCGGCGCGTTCTCGACCGTCGATCTCGGAATCGATCTCGGTGAGTCGCTGGTCGTGCCTTCGGATGCAGTGTTGCATACCGGCGTGCGCGACCTCGTCTTCGTGGTGAAGGACGGCATGGCGGTGCCCACCGAGGTCGTCGTGAGCCCGGGTGATGGTGGCCTGGTGCGGATAGAGCAAGGCGTCGCGGAGGGTGACGTCGTCGTCACCGGTGCGCAGTTCCTCGTCGATTCGGAGAGCCGCTTGCGCGCCGGCTCGGGCGCTTCCCATGCGCACTGAGAAGCCGTCGGAAGGCTTCGTCGCGCGCGTCATCGATTTCGGGGCACGGCGTCGTGCGCTCGTCGCTTTCGTCGCGGTCGCGTTCGCGTTGTTCGGCGTGTGGGCCGCGCGCGAGACACCGCTCGATGCGCTCCCGGACCTATCGGACACGCAGGTCGTCATCGCCACCGAGTGGATGGGCAGAAACCCAACTATCATCGAGGACCAAGTCACCTATCCGATCGCGACAGCGTTCCTCGGTGCGCCGAACGTGAAGACGGTGCGCGGCTTCACGATGTTCGGGATGAGCTTCGTCTACGTCGTGTTCGACGACGGTACGGACATCTATTGGGCGCGAGCGCGTACGCTCGAGTATCTCTCGAAGGTTCAAGCTCGCCTTCCACCTGGTGTTACGCCGCAAATCGGCCCGGATGCGACGAGTGTCGGCTGGGTCTTTCAATACGCGCTCGTCGACGAGACCGGGAGGCGAACCCAGCAAGAGCTCCGCTCCCTGCAGGATTGGACGCTGCGCTACCAGCTCCAGAGCGTCGACGGAGTGGCCGAGGTGGCGAGCGTCGGAGGCTTCGAGAAGGAGTATCAAATCGAGACGGACCCAGGCCGGCTCCGCGCATATGGGCTCGGCATCTCGGACGTCGCCGCCGCGGTCGGCAGCTCGAATGGCGAGGTCGGCGGACGCGTCATCGAGCTGAGCCAACACGAATATGCGATTCGTGGCCGGGGGTACGTCGCGTCGAAGGAGGATATCGAGAGCGCCGTTATCAGCGTAAAGGGCGGCGGAAAGCCCATCACCGTGGGTGACGTCGCCACCGTAAGCGTTGGGGGCGCGATGCGGCGGGGGATCGCAGACCTCGATGGGCGCGGTCCCGTCGTCGGCGGAATCGTCGTCATGCGGTCCGGCGAGAATGCGCTCGACGTCTGCAATCGAACCAAGGCGAAGCTCGCCGAGATAGCGCCGAGCTTGCCCGATGGGGTCAGGATTGTCCCGGTTTACGATCGCAGCCGGCTCATTCGCGACTCGGTGGCGACGCTCGGAACGAACCTTGCGCAAATCATCGCCGTCGTCCTCGTGGTGATCGCGCTCTTTCTGTTCCACCTCCGCTCCTCGATCGTCGCGGTCGCGACGCTCCTCGTCGCGACCGCGGGATCCTTCGTCGTCTTCTGGTCGCTCAAACTGACGATCAGCATCATGTCACTTGCGGGCGTGATCCTCGCGCTGGGCGATATGGTCGATTCCACGGTTGTCCTCGTCGAGGATGCGCACAAGCAAATCGCCGAAGCGGAGCGACATGGATCGAAGGTCGACCGCACGGAGATCATCGTTTCGTCCGCGAAGCGCTTGGGACCCTCCCTGTTCGGAGCGCTCCTCGTTCTCACGATCGCGTTCTTGCCTGTATTCGCGCTGACAGGAGAGGAGGGGCGCCTGTTCCGCCCGCTCGCGGTCGCGAAGACCGCCTCGATGGCTGTCGCGTCTCTCTTGGCTATTACGCTCGTTCCGGCGCTGATGGTTTGGTTTCTCCGCGGGCGCATCCGGCCCGAAGAGCGGAACCCGATGAACCGCGCGGCTGTTGCGGTGTATCGGCCCGTCCTTCGGCTCGCGCTCCGCGCCCGCTACGCGGTGATTGCAGTCGCCGTGCTTATCGTCGGCGCG
The DNA here is from genome assembly GCA_013361525.1 of Polyangiaceae bacterium. Lineage (GTDB taxonomy): Bacteria > Myxococcota_A > Polyangia > Polyangiales > Polyangiaceae > Xiheicaenibacterium. Next base: position 23,723 of record JABFXY010000096.1, read on the forward strand.
ACCGTAATCCCGTGGCGCGGCCTCGGGTCGGAGTTCATGCCGCCGCTCTACGAAGAAGACCTTCTCTTCATGCCGGTATCGGTCCCATCGATGCCGGTCGCCGAAGCCGAGAGGATCTTGCGATGGCAAGACACGCGCATCCGCGAGGTGCCGGAGGTCGAGCAGGTATTCGGAAAGGCGGGACGCGCGGAGTCCGCGCTCGATCCTGCGCCGCTCTCCATGTTCGAGACGATCGTGCGAATCAAGCCGAAGGAGCAATGGCGCGCCGGGATGACCATCGAGAAGATCGTTGGCGAGCTCGACCAAAGGACGCGCGTGCCAGGTATCCAGGGCGCGTGGACGATGCCGATCAAGGCGCGCATCGACATGCTGTCGACCGGGATCCGTACGCCCATCGGCATCAAGGTCTTCGGCAAAGACCTCGCTACCATTTCGGACGTCGAAGCGAAAATCGAGCGAGCTTTGCATGATGTGCCCGGCACCCGCAGCGTCTACGCGGAGCGCGAGCTCGGCGGGTTCTTTCTCGACGTCGTTCCGAAGCGAGACGTGATTGCTCGTTACGGATTATCCGTTAGGGAGGTCCTCGACGCTGTGGAGAGCAGCGTCGGCGGCATCGAGGCGACGACCACGATCGAAGGACGGGAACGCTACCGGGTCGTCGTGCGCTATCCGCGTGAGCTACGAAACGACCCCGAAGCCCTGAAGGCCGTCCTCGTGCCCGTGCGTGTTGCTCCGCTCCCTGACGTATTCGGCTCGAAGCTGACGTCCGGTGCAAGCGACGCGCTCCTATCGGCGGGCGCGGCTTCATCGCCGCCGAACGACGGAATGCAGGGCTCGGCCGGCGAGCGACCCGACATTGCGTCGATGGGGGCCGGCACGTCGATGCGGGGTGGGGTCGCGCCCGCGCGGATGGAAGCGATGGGCGGCACCAGCGGCCCCGCGCCTATCCTCTCGCCACCCGGAGCCTCGGGCCCCGCCGTGCCGCTGGGGCAGCTCGCTGACGTTCGCGTCGCGCTCGACGCGCCGATGATCAAGAGCGAGCTCGGGCAGCTGGCCGGATGGGTTTATGTCGATATCGAAGGGCGCGACCTCGGAGGTTATGTCGAAGAGGCCAAACAGCACGTGACCGATACCGTGGCGCTGCCGCCGGGATACTCAATCAAGTGGACGGGGCAGTACGAGCTCCTCGAGCGCGTTCGCGCCCGGCTCGCCTTCATCGTCCCCCTGACGCTCGCGCTCGTGGTCGCCATCCTCTACGTAAATTTTCGCGCAGCCGCGCCGACCGCCCTCGTCCTGACGGGCGTTCCGTTCGCCGCTGTCGGCTCGATATGGACCTTGTGGCTCTTCGGATTCAATACCTCTGTCGCCGTTTGGGTCGGGATGATCGCCCTTTTGGGTGTCGCGGCAGAGACTGCAAGCGTGATGGTGGTTTACCTCGAGGAGGCTTACGCGAACGGCGTCGTGAGTGGCCGTATCCATGACACCTCGAGCCTCCTCGACGCGGTGGTCGAGGCCGGGGCCCTGCGGGTTCGACCGCTCCTCATGACGGTCCTCACGAACGTATTCGGGCTATTGCCGATACTGCTCGATCGAGGCGTCGGCTCGGATGTCGCAAAACGAATCGCCGCCCCCATGTGGGGCGGCCTCGTGTCGCTCACACTGCTTACGTTGGTGGTAGTGCCCTGTGCGTACGTCGCATGGCGGACGCGGTCGTTGCGCAAACACGCAGGTATCGCGACTCGTGATGACGTATCTCAACACAACTCGGCGTGACTCGAGCGAAGCATGTTCAGACCACGAAGGTTCCGCCAGGCGCACACAGAAGCGTTCGTCGGGTACGACGAGGGGCGGGCGAGGCGCTTCTGGGCGATCGTCTCTCGGCTGCTCGACCGCTGGCACGTTGAGGTCAGCGGTCTCGAAAGGCTTCCGGCCGGCCGGGCGCTCCTCTACATGAATCACGCGTTCGGCTGGGATGCGGCGTTGCCCATCGCCGCGATTCGCCGTGCGACCGGACGGCGCGTCTGGGTGCTCGGGGAACACCTCTGGTGGAAAGTGCCATATCTACGGGGGCTCGCAGCAGCCGTCGGGACGGTCGACGGAACGCCAGCCAACGCCGACGCGCTGCTCGCCGCGGGCGAGCTCGTCCTGGTGCTTCCAGGCGGCCTTCGCGAGGCGGTAAAGCCGCGGGAGCTACGATATCGGCTGATATGGGACGGGCGATATGGCTTTGTCCGCGTGGCGATCCACAATCAAGCCCCACTCGTTCCTGTAGCAGGCATCGGGGCGGACGAGTGGGTCGATCTCGTCGGGAATCCGTTCGCTCGCGGGCGCCGGTGGCTCGGCAGGGACTTTCCGCTCGTGCGACCCCGCTGGGGCATTCCGATCGTGCGGCGGCGCGGCCTACAGTACGTGATTGGCGCACCGGTGTACCCGCATCTGTTGCCCGGGGAGAGCGCGCAAGCCGCCGCCGTGCGTGTTCGTCGCGAAGCTCGCGGCGCGCTCGAGGAGCTCATCGACGAAGCGCTGGCGGCGCGTGTCGGGTTCCGCGACTGACGCCGCTTTGGCCCTCGGCGTTGCGTTCACGTGAGGCGTCGCGCCGTGACGGTTCCGAAGCGTGAGCAACTTCCATGCACCCCGCTCGCCGACGGCGGCGCGCCTTGATCATTGCAATATCGACGATTGCCGCGTTGGTCTCGCGAAGTCGGCATTCTCGCTGCATGACGCCTGGCCCATGTCGACGCTAAGTCTGCCGTTCGGGACTCCGCTGTTCGCCGCCTCGATCGTCGCGATGATGCCATACAGCTGGTGTCACCATGAGCCTCATCAACCACCCCACGTGCCCTGCGGCGGCGGGGGTATGGGCGAGGGTGGGGAGGCGAAAGGCGGCACGAACGAGGGCGGCGCCGCCGGCCAGGGTGGTCAGGCTGAAGGAGGAACTGGTGGGGAGGGCGGTGGCGGGGGGCAGGTCCCGACCGTCCGCCCCGCACTGGCCGTCATCGTCGATTACGCAGACGCGGCGTTCGAGGAATGGAATGGACTCGGGATGAACGACGCCGAGGATCTCGCGATCCAGCTGGAACAAATGAGCGAACATTGGATGTTCCTGAGTCACGGGCTCGAAGACATGCAGTGGCAAATCATTCGGGTGACGCTCTCGCAGCCCATGTCGGACTCGGCATACCCGGACTTTGCCGCGTTTCGCGATGAAGTCGCCCTGCTCATCCGCGCGCAGGTCGACGAGGCCGACTACGACTTCGACGGCGACGGCGTCATCGACACCGCTTGGGCGGTCGTAACGACCCTGGGGCAGACGCCTCCATACTTGCTCGGCGGAACATCGCAACATCAGGGCGTCAACATGTTCGTCGACGGGCAGGACAGCGGAAGTATCATCGCGGGGGCCACCGGGAACTTCAACCACGAGGTCGGCCACACACGTGGCTTGCCGGATATGTACGGCGACTACGGCAATCTGTCCGACCTGACACTAATGGCGGGAAGCTGGCCATTGCCGCCGAACGACTTTGCCGCGTTCGAGCGGGTGAAGCTTGGATGGATGACGCCGATCTCGGTCGACGAGACGACGATAGGCGTCGAGCTCTTCGACGCCAACCTTCACTTCAAAGCCATTCGTGTCCCGACCGTAAGGCCGGAAGAGTACTTCTTGGTCGAATACCGGAACCGACCCGAAACGGGCTTCGGCTCCGCAATGGCCTTCGATGCGAACGGACTCGCCGTCTATCACATCCTCGAGACATCGAACCAAGGGAACGACCCGCCGCTCGCGAAGCTCGAGCCTGCTGACGGCACCACCCAGCCGAACCTTGTACCTGAGGCCGACGACTTCGCGTTTCCTGGAAATCCGGCGATGACTTCGCCCTTCATCATGCGCACGTACTTCGGTGGCGATCCCGTTTTCCGCATCGAGAATCTGCAGTGGACAGCGGGTGGCATCCGATTCGACGTCGTCGTGCTCTCCGCGGGCGAGGGCTCTGCGGTGCCTGTACCCATAGCCAATGCCACGTTCGAGACGGGCACGACAGATTGGTCGATAAATGCATATTTGCCCGGGAATGCATCGTTCGACTGGGCATCCATCGGGGCGAATGGGTCGGACCACAGCGCATCCATCACGGCCGACGTCTCGAACGATGCCGAATGGTTCACGTCGGTCAACGGCCTGACGGCCGGCGCGTCGTATCAACTGTGCGGCTTCGTTCGCGGGCAGAACGTCGCCGAGGGCGCGGGTGCAACGATGTCGATTACCCAAAGCTTCACGCAATCCGCAGGCTTGCACGGTACGTTCGACTTCACCCGCGCCTGCGTCGTGGCGACGGCATCGGCAACGACGATGAATATCTCCTGTCGCCTCGGTGGGTTTGCCGCCACGTCGGTCGGGCAGATGTGGTGCGACGATGTGAGCCTCACCCCTCTCGAAAGCGTGTTTTCGGCGCCATCGGCGCAGGGGACGATCGATCAGGAGGGCGTGGAGGATATGGTGATTCCGTAGAGCGGAGAGGCGTCCGAAGGTCTGGCAACTCCGCGGGACTGCATTGACCGGCCCTCCCCGGCGGCGACCGGGCATGCGACATGCGTCAGCAGAAGGGAAGTCATTGCGGGCCCACGGCCCGAGGAGGGCACGGTCATGCTCAGTTGCGCAAGCCTCCTGCAAACCGAGCTGTCGGATGATCAGCGGGAGCGCGTCCATACTGGTGAACGTGTCGTGTTTTTGCGCCACGCAGAAGCGGACCCGCTCTTTGACGACGAAGATCGGCCGTGGCCCGAGGTCATCGTCTACCAGATCACCGACGCGTCCCCTGAAGAGGTGGCTGCCGTCTTCGCCGATTATCCGCTGCACGCGACAATGTTCGTCGACAACCAGGGGTGCGGCATCGTCGGCGCCACGCCGGTGGCCCAAGTCGATGCCTGCACCGCGGACGTGGCATACACGTTCGCCGTTCCGCCTCAGGCGGGGACGAGCCCCCGTGCGATTCACTTTACGCTACGCAACCACATAGAAGCGACGAAGAGCTCGAACGGCTTCGTGTTCAGCTGGACGAAAGTCGAGATCGACGCTCCAGCTGTCAAGGAGCTTCGGGGGGCTGTTCGTATCGAGCAATATGACGGGGGCGCGGTGGTCGCGCTCGAGGCAGTCATCAAGTTTCGGCCGACCGCAATCATCATGGAGTTCTGGAGAACGCGGTTCATTCACGAGGTGGGAGCCGCGCTCGGGGCATTGATCGAGCACGTCGATGTCGAGCGAGACAAGACGCCGATGGTTCTCCTCGAGCAGTGCAAGGCGCTCCGGCGTGCGCTGGGCTTGCGGCCCCCGATCGACGCTTGGTCGCCTGCGAGCCCCGCGCGTGCACCGACTCTCCGGTGAATGCGAGCGATACGACCGAGCGAACCTAGTGCTGGAAGGCCACGTGATGCCGATCACCGCGACCCGTCGCTATTTCGGGACCGGCGATGTGGCGCAGCAACCGGCCCTTCAGCAGCTCGACGAGGACCAAATAGGTCGGAACGATGACGGCAACGAATGCGAGATAGCCTGGCGGGAGCGGAACGAATCCGAGCGGCGCTGCGAGTGGGGAGTAGGGTAGAGCGACGCCGGCAACCACGACCGCCAGCGCCATGCCGACGAGCGGCCTACTCGGCCGATTGGACCACGGGCGCCCGGCCGTTCGGATGACGAATAGGACGAGGACTTGCGTCGATAAGGATTCGAGAAACCAGCCGGTCTGAAAGGCAGGCTCGGCGAAATGGAAGAGTGATAGCAGCGCCGCGAACGTCAGAAAGTCGAAGACGGAGCTTACTGGACCGACCCACAGCATGAATCGTCGCACGGTCGCGATGTCCCAACGCTGGGGCCGGGATAGATAAGATGGGTCGACGTTATCGGTCGGGATCGTGAGTTGAGAGATGTCGTAGAGGAGATTGTTGAGTAGAATCTGGGTCGGTTGCATCGGCAAGAACGGCAAAAACAATGCGGCACCAGCCATGCTGAACATGTTGCCGAAGTTCGAGCTCGTGCCCATGAGCAAGTATTTGAAGACGTTTCCGAACGCGCGCCTGCCGGCGATGATGCCGCTGTGGAGCACGTCCAGCCGGCGCTCGAGCAGGATGATGTCTGACGCCTCGCGCGCCACCTCGACCGCCCCCGCGACCGAGATGCCGACGTCCGCGCCGTGTAGTGAGGGGGCGTCATTGATTCCATCGCCGAGGAAGCCGACGACACTCCCTCTCATCCGCAGAGCGGAGACGATTCGGTGTTTCTGCGCCGGCGAGACCCGCGCAAATACGTTCGCCTTTCCGGCGACGCGGGCGAGGGCAGGCTGATCCATGAGCTCGACCTCGCTGCCGAGCACGATCCGGCTGGTATCGATCCCGACCTTCTCGCAGAGATGGCGCGTCACGAGCTCGTTGTCGCCCGTCAGGATCTTGACTTCGACGCCGTCACGCCGCAGGTGCTCGATGGACTCGCCCGCTCCGTCCAGCAAATGATCGGCGAATGTTAGGAAGCCGACGAGCGTCAGCCCGCATTCGTCTCGCGCCGTGGAGCGGCGCGAGAGCGGGTGCCGCTGAATCGCCACCGCGAGCACGCGGAAGCCGCGCGCGCTCATCTCACGGAAGACCTCGAGACAGCGTTCACGCGACGACGCGTCGAAGGCGCAAACGTCGCCGTCTGCTTCATATCCACTAGAGATCGCGAGCACGCCCTCGGGCGCACCTTTCGTGATCAGCACGACGTGGTCGTGTCGTTCGACCACGACCGACACGCGACGTCGTTCGAAATCGAAGGGTATCTCGTCGACCTTCGAGTAGCCCTCATCGGGCGACGCCGGGCGCTCGAGGATTGCTGCGTCGAGTGGGCTCTTGATGCCTGATTCGAACTTCGCGTTGAGATACCCCCACTCGACGGCTGCTGGGTGCGGCCTTCCAAACGGGTCGAGCGACGCATCCAGAGACATCGTTCCGGCGGTGAGCGTTCCGGTCTTGTCGCTGCACAGCACGTCGATGCTGCCCAAATTTTGTATCGACGCGAGGTGCTTCACGATCACCTTTTCTCGCGCCATCCGGATCGCTCCCTGCGTCAAGGTCACCGTCGTGATCATCGGCAGAAACTCGGGCGTCAGTCCGACCGCGAGCGCCACCGAGAACAGGAGCGACTGCAGCGCGTTGCGCCCGAGGCTCAGATTCACGACGAGAATGAAGAGCACGAGGAAGATGACCGTCTGCAGGATCAGCATGCCGAACCGCCGCGCACCGCGCTCGAATTCGGTTTCCTCGGGCCTGGCGCCGAGTCGTTCCACGATATCGCCGAAGGCTGTATCGGAACCGGCGGCGAACACGATGGCGGTCGCGGTGCCACTCACGACCGATGTCCCGAGGAACACGAGACCTGGCGAGTCAGGTCCGCTCGAGCCGAGCTTGATGGCCGTTGCTGCCTTCTCCGCAGGAAGAGACTCACCGGTCAAAGCGGCCTGCTGAACGTGCAAAGCATTCGCGAAGAGCAGCCGCGCATCGGCAGGGACGAGATCGCCGGCGGACAGGCGAATGACATCACCGGCGACGACTTGCGGTCGAGGGACGTCGACCCAGACGCCGCTCCGTCGCACGCAGGCGGTCGGCGCGATCTGGTCGCGCAAACGCCTGGCGGCACGGTCGGAGCGGAACGTCTGCCAAAAGTTCATAGACGCGCTCAAGACCACAATGGCGGCAATAATGAGCGAGTCGCTGAGGTCGCCGACGAATGCCGACGCCGTGCCTGCCACGAGCAGGATGATGACCAGTGGGTTGGCGGCCGTGCGAATGAACCCGAGGACTTGGGATGCGCGCTTTCGCCACGCGCGCTGTTGCGAGCTGTGCTGCGCGAGTCTCCGAGCAGCCTCGTCCGCCGGCAGGCCCTGCTCGGACGAGCCTAGCTCCTGAAGCAGCGCGTCGAGCGGCTGACCGACCTTCACGCCCGGCTGGTGTCCAGGTCGGTCCTGCGACGTCACTCGGCTAGTCCATTGCGGAGCCCGACTTCGGTGTTCTTCATCGTGACGTCGGGCGTGACGCAAGTCCGTTTCCTTCGCTCATCGGCCCGGTCGCGCAGCTCCGCAATTCGTAGCGGACGGCTGCTTCACGCGGGCCGCACTTGCAGCACGGACGCTTTTCGTTCGTGTTAGACCGTCCGATACGGCACCCGCCGTCACACCGATGATCGCGCCGAACAACGCCGCCAGGAAAGAGCGTGTCGCAATGTACAGGGCTATTCCGAACGCCGCGGCACGCACAAGCGCAAGCAACAGTTGCAGTCGTGCGATCGTCGGCAAACCGACGCGCTCGAGCCGCGCGTGCTCCGAGCCACCGTGTGTGTGCATGTCCAAGATCGTGCATGCCGTATGCCCCCGCTCTTCCGCCCGAGCGCCTACCCGAGAGCCGACGCTGCGGGCGCTATCTGTGCGACATCGTATTCCACGCCCCCGAACGACAGCTGTGGGAAGCATCCGCGACCGATCACGATGCCGCCTCGAGAGACGATCACGTTAACCGTCGATTCACGCGTAATGTCGATGCTCACGTCGACCATCGCGCGGACGTCACATTCGATGGGCTGATCAAGCCTGATTGACGTCAGCTCGTGTCCAAACCTTAGCCCGATCGTATCGGCGGGCCCACGGACGAGGATCGACTGCTTGGCCCTCGTCGGAATCCCCGCGCCGCGCGGGCAAATGGGCTCCAATCCGCTATCCGGCAATGCGATATCGAGTGGCAAGCAGCTCAGCAGCGTCGGCGCCGGGAGCGTTCCGTCGAGTATACGGGCAAATGCCGCCGCGCCCTCGACTGGAGTCAGGTCGCGCCGGATGCGTACCCTGCTCCAACGTCGTTCGAGCTCCGGTACGAGCACCGAAGAGATGGCGGGGCAAGATGCGCCGGAGCCGGTGACGACGACGACCGATTCAGCCGCGGTCGGGATTTGCTCGGCTGCTTCCAAGACACTGGCGACCAGAGCGCCGACCCGTGGTGCGCAGGAGCACGCCAGGTGCCGCCGCGCCATCGAGCTCGCGAGTCCGAGGCGACCGAGACACCGGGCAAGGCACCACCTTCGCTCCGCCCCGACGTGGAGTCGACAATCCACCGCGTCCGCCGCGACGTGGAGGGCGCCAATCGGGACCGTCCGAGCGTAGCCGGTGTGCACGATCACAGCGGGCTCTGCTTCATATCTCGCGACGGCGCTCGAGCCAAACCCGACGTGAACGATGAGGTAGTTCCCTCGTCCGCCGCCCGCCCTCATGAGCGCGACCGCGATCGCATCGGTAGTCGGTATTATTCGCTCGACGTGGAAAAAGGACCTCTGCATAGCATCGCGAACCAACCATCGTTCGATGGCTGTCGCGCCATCTGCGACCGTTGCGAGGCACCTGATGGGGCCCTGTTCGTGGCCCGCTGCCCGCCGGAGCTTGCAAAGCAAGTATGTGAGCACGTCCACGCTCGACCAGCCTTCACATTCATAGAGACCGGTCGCCCGCCACACCCGCTCTGCCGCCGTACGATAGGGTACGGTCGACGTGACGTGGTGTCGGGAGATCGTCGCCTTCAGCTGGGGCCGGAGCCCGAGCACATCGACCAGCGACGGCGATATTGACCGGTGTTGTGACAGCCAGGCCTTTGGAAACGCGATCGAGCCCCCACCGGCGTCGTGTACCGCGTCGAGCTGAAGATATCCCGCGAGCGCGGCCGAACCCGCTATCCGAAGATGACGAGTCCCGATATCGACTGCGAACATGTTACCTCGCCACTACACCTTCTCCGATACTTCGTCGCACGCTTCCAATGTCGAGCAAGGCGGAGCAGCACATAGCCGGCGCGCCGTAGCGTTTCGGAACAGGCGCGGCAGCCCGCCACCATCGAACATGTTGACCGGCCGCAGAGAGGCGTGTTCGCCTTGTCGCAATGCTGATCCCCCAACTCACCGAGCTCGCCGCCCAATTCGCTGCCGACCTCCAGTCCGTGCTCCGCGAGCAAGCAGTTCGCGACATTATGCGCGCGCTCAACGGGACGGCGGTCGAGCCCAGCCGAGTTTCAAGTGCAGCGCGAACCTTCGGCTCGACGCCACGCTCGCCGGCGGGTCCGCGCAAAGGTAGGCGCATCCGACGCAACCAGACCGATCTCGACGCGGTAGCGGCCCGTATCGTCGAATACGTGAAGCAGCACCCCGGCGAACGCGCAGAGCAGATCAAGGCTGCGCTCAAGCTGTCGAAGCAGGACTGGATGGTTCCCGTCGCGCAGCTGCTGGCGGCCAAGCGGCTCAAGGCGCGAGGGGATAAGAGGTCGCGCACGTACTCAGTCTGACCGAGCCGCAGCGAAAAAAGCGCACCATCGCCAGCAGTGAGCCACATCCAGCGCGAAAGGAGCCGGAGGCCGGCGATGGTGCGCCTCCACGCGGTAGAGCAACTCGTGCGCCAGCGCCTTTGCGATCAGCACCCGCACCTACCGCCCGGACCTATTTCGTGAGCACCAGCTGGTCGAACTCTTTGCCCGTAGCGTCGATCGTGTGGACTGCGAGCTCGTCGCCATCGACGGCGACGTACAGGAACTCGACCACCTCTTGCGCGACGGCGGTGAAGTCGGAGGGGGTCACCGGGTACGTCCCGGCGCCGCCGCCACCCGTCACGTAGTAGGTAATCCCGTTTTGCGGCTTCGTGCGCTCGTAGTGATGGTCATGCCCTTGCAGGACGATGTCGACCCCATACTTCTCGAAGATCGGAACGAAGGCCTCACGGACCTCGTCGTCGGAGCCGTGCCAACCAGAGGAAAACGCCGGTTTGTGAAGGAACACTACCGTCCACTTCTTCTCGTTCTTGGCGAGATCCGCCGCCAGCCACCGGATCTGCGTCTCGCCCATTTGCTCGGTGTCGAGGCCGACGAAGTGCACGTCGCCCCAATCGAAGGAGTACCAGCGCTCGTTGTTGGGTAGATCGAAGAGCGCGCGGTAAGGGATCGCGTCGCGCGTGCGGTACTCGTGGTTTCCCGGAACGGGGAAGAACGCGTGGTGCATCAAGAGGTCTTCGTAGTACTCGAAGAAATTGGCATCGAACTCCGCAAACCCGCCCGCCGGGTAGGCGATATCGCCGACGTGCAGCATGAAGTCGAACGGCACCGTGCCCAGCTGCTCCGCGAGCGCGGACTGGTCGGCCGTGCCGTCGCCGGAATCTCCGAGGACGATGAAGCGAGTCGGCGACTCAGGCTTTGGCGCGGTTCGGAAGCCAATTCGCCCGATCAGCTGTTCCCCCTTCGCGTTCTGGATTTCGTAGCAGTAGATGGTTTCGGCCTCGAGGTCCCCGAGGCCAGCGATGAAGCGGTCGCTCTTCTCCGTGTCGCCGCGGCCCTCGAAGTTTGCCGGCGCGCTCTCGTAAGCCTCGCCATCCGGCGTCGTCACGACCACGACGGCGTCTTGCATGTCACGCCCGGCCCACATCAAATGTGTCGCGGTCGGCGTCGTTTGCTGCAAATAGGGCAGTCGTGTGATTGCCTTGCCGGCCTCGGAGATTGATACCTCGCCACACGATTCGATCAGGCTCGCGTTGGCGTCATCACGGGCGGCGAGCTCGTGGGTGAGGTCACCTTCGTCACCTTCAAGGTTACCCGCGTTGTTGGGGGTACAGGCTGAGGCAGCCGAGACCAGGGAGACGGTCAGCGTGACAATTTTGCGCATCGTGCATTGTCTTAACCGCCCAGCGTGAACTTGCAATGTGCTGTTGGATTCATTTCTTTTCGCCGACGTCGAGTCGACTTTGTCGATGTCTGCGCTACGATGTGCTCGCGGAAGCGTTCCCCGCGGGCCTCGCCTGGCTAGACGATGTCGGCTGCAGCGATCGTCGTAGGTTGCTTCTCCGATCCTCCGCTGGTCTTCGACCAGTATGGTATCCCGGCGAGCGAGGGCGACGGCGTGTTCGATGCAGTTCTCGAGCTCGCGCACGTTCCCCGGCCACTCAGCTTTGCGGACGTAGGCACTCGCCGCTCGGCTTGCTCACGTTATCAAGCACGACGTCGTGTGCGCGCCAGCGCCACACGGATGGCGCTTATCGCCCTCTCAATCAACGATGCGGCGACCTTCGAGCGTTACGTGCCATCGAACACCGCGTGCTCGAAGCTCCTTCGTGTAGATTGAGTCTTCACGCAGTGCGCGCGAGACTGCCGCGGCGATACTCGTCGCCAGCAACAGCGGAAGCGCGATTGCGTAGTCAGTCGAGAGCTCGAAGACCATGACCGCAGCCATGATTGGCGCGTGCGTCGTTGCAGCGGTGGCAGCTGCCATGCCGACGAGCGCAAAGGTTCCGGGAGCGGAAGCCGAGAGCCCGATCACGTTGACGGCGTGCCCGCACGCCGCGCCGAGCGCGCCGCCGATGAGCAAAGTAGGTGTAAAGACACCGCCGGGGCTGCCCGACGCTACGGACGCCGTGGTCGCGAGGCATTTGCCCATAAGCAGCAGCAACACGAATCCGAACGTGAATCGACCGTCGAGCAGCTCGTTGAGCGGCTCGTAGCCGTTGCCCGCGACCTCCGGCAGGAGCGCGACGACACAACCCGCTGCGAGCCCGCCGATCGCGGCCCGAAGCGGCAACCGAAGCTTGGGGTGTCGCAGCCATCGCTCGACGACGGTCAACATCCGCATGAACCCCTGCGCCACGAGCGCGGCGAGGAGCCCGAGCATCGCGTACCCGACCAGCTCATACGGCGAAGCCAGGGAGAACGCCCGTGCCCCGTAGATGGGTCCCGCGCCAACGACAGCTCGCGTGATCATCGTCGCGACGACCGTGGCGATCGACACGGGGATGAGAACGTCCAGGGTCACGACTCCGCTCACGATCTCGAGAACGAACAGCACGGCAGCAAACGGGGTGTTGTACGCCGCCGCGAACCCCGCAGCGGTCCCCGCGGCAATCAGCACGCGGGCTTGCTTGGACGTCAAATGCAGCTGCGAAGCGACTACCTTCCCGAGGGAGCCGCCGAATTGAATCAGCGGTCCCTCTCGGCCGATGGATCCGCCGCAGAGGATCGCAATCCACGATGACGCCGACTTGAGCAGCGTCACCCGCATGGAAAGGCGAACGCGTCCGAGCACCACCGCCTCCATGACGTCGCCCACGCCGTGCCCAGAGGCCGAACGCGCGATCAGCAGGCCAATGCCGCCCGCGAATAGACCGCCGAGGGCTGGTACAACGACCCGCGCCGTCATCGGCAGTCGGTGCATCGCCGCGACAATATCGGAGGCACCGAACAGGCCTTCGATCGCGGTGCCGAGGAGCATGCGAAACGCAATGGCAAATCCCGCGGCACCGGTTGCTACGAGCACCACCCCCGCGACGAACGCCGTCCAGGACCGAACGCCCGTCAATCGCAGTCCACGACGGCGCTTGGGTGGCGGTGGAGTCGGGGCGTTCGACATGGGCGCTCGTGTTGATGCGAAGCCTACGTCGCGACCGCAATGCGCTGCAACGTTGGCGCCGAAGCCGCGCCCGTCAGCGTGCCACCGGCAGCGATCGAGCGTTCCAGGCGAGCATTCCGCCGGTCATGTTGATCGGCCTTTCGAACCCGAGGGTGATCAGCATCCCTGCCGCGCGGGCGGAGCGCCCGCCGGATCTGCATACCAAGATGACGGGAGCTGTCTTGTCCCAAGAATCGAGCGCGGCTGCCAGTGTACCGAGGGGGATGAGCTCGGCTCCCTCGATGTGACCGACCGCACCGCAATATTCGTCCGGCTCTCGCACATCGACGATTCGAATACGGCCCCGCGTGCCGTGAACTTCGCTGACGTCCCATTCTGCATATTGCACAGTTCCGCCGCTCGCGCTCATGACGTACTCCCATCGTCGGCCGTGGCTCCCCTCGGATTCACGGGGATTGAAAAGTAGCGAGCGCCGTTCGCGTGTGGTTTGGGGAGGCGGCCGGCGTCGACGTTCACTTGCACGCTGGGGAACAGCAGCCTCGGCGGTCGAAGGGTGGCGTCCCTCGCGGTCCGGAAGCTCACGAATTCCTCCTTGGTCGTCTCACGGCGAAGCTGGATGTTCGACGTCTTCGATTTTCCTATCGTCGTTTCGTATCGGAGCTCACGCCCGTTGGGCTGATAGTCGTGACCCACGAAGACGCGAGTCTCGTCGGGTAGCTCGTAGAGCTTGTCGTGGACTGAGGTGTAGAGCGCGGCCGTGTCGCCTTTGGGGAAGTCACAGCGGCCGGTCCCGTAGTCTTCGATGAAGAGGGCGTCGCCGGTGAAGATGGCGTCCCCGATTTTGTAGGTGACGCAGGCTGGTGTGTGGCCGGGCGTGGCGATCACCTCGATGCGGAGCGTCCCTGCGTACAGGACATCCCCGTCGCGCACCAGGCGATCGAACTGGGACCCGTCCGTAGGGACGTCGCCGGGTAGATCGAAGAGCGGTTTGAACGTCCTCTGCACCTCCTGGATGTGCTCGCCGATGACGGTGCGCGCCCCGAAGCGGCGTTTGAGCCATTGGGCGCCGCTCAGATGATCGGCATGGGCGTGCGTCTCGAGCACGTAGAAAAGACGCAAGTTGTTGTCACGAAGGAATGCAGCGACCTTCTCGACCGAAGCGGTGCTCGTTCGCGACGCGACGGGGTCGTAGTCGAGCACGGAGTCGATGACGACCGCGTATTTCGATGGCCGATCATAGACGACGTAGGTGAGGGTGAATGTTGCTGGATCATAGAACGGATGGATGTTCACGACGGCCTCCGAGCGCATTCGATGACGACCTGGTTCGCTGACGCCTCGCCGGCAGAGTGCGCTACCGAGAATTCGATGCGACGTTGGATCCACATGCCGACGATCATGGCCACGACGAACACGACGGGGCCGACCGCGCCGGTCATCGATGAGGCGATGCCCGGCCCTGGGCAATAGCCCCCGAGACCCCATCCGACGCCGAAGATCGCGGCGTCGGCGATGAGGCGGGCGTCGATGTCTCTGCGCGTAGGTAAATGAAACCTCGTGTCGAAGAGAGGCGCTCCTCGCTTCAGAACGAATCGGTGCAGGGTGAAGTAGACCGTCACCGCGCCCCCCATGACGAACAAGAGCGTGGGATCCCACACGCCCGCAAAATCGAGGAAACTACGAACCTTGGACGGGTTCGTCATGCCTCCCACGGCCAGCCCTGTCGCGAAGAGAGCGCCTGCCGCGAAGGCAAGGCCGATGGATCGTTTCCGTTTCATTGAGCGCCTCCCACGCGGTGAGTTACCGCGACGGTGATGGCGCCCGTCGCGATGAAGGTCAGGGTCGCGGCGATCGACCGAAGCGAAAGCCGGCTCGTTCCGCAGACGCCATGGCCGCTCGTGCACCCATTGCTGAGGCGCGTACCGAACCCGACCAGGAGGCCCGCTCCCGCGACGATGGGCAAGGACGACGTCGGTCGCTCGAAGAGCGTAGGCGCCGCAAGCGCGAGGAGGGCTCCCGTGGCGGCCAATCCGACAATGAAAGCGAGTCGCGGCCGCCAATCGGCCGCGCGCTCCAACACGCCGGAAACGATACCCGAGATGCCTGCAATCCGACCGTGGGTCGCGAGGTAGAGCGCGGCCGCCACGCCGATGAGGGCGCCGCCAGCGAGCCCGAGTACGGCGTTCGTTGTGTGAAACATCATGAATGCCCTTCCCTGCCCTGCGGATTGCAGTCCGTGTGCCAGCGACAATCGCGAGGGTTGCCGGCTAAAGTCGTTTCACGATGTTTCATTTTGTTTCACGATGAAACGTCGCTGTTTCAGCTTGTTTCTCGATCAACGAAAACCGCGGGATTCATATCGGCATAACGCTTGCGCAAGCGGAGCGTCGATGTCCACCCTCGTCGCGCCTGCACTGCTCGCAATCCTCGTCGGCGTCGCGCTCGGCCTACTCGGAGGTGGGGGCTCGATCCTGACGGTCCCAATCTTGGTGTACGCCGCGCGCCTCCCCGCTCACGAAGCCATCGCGACGTCACTCTTTGTCGTCGGCACCACGAGCGTCGCCGCGCTCGTCCCGCACGCGCGAGCCGGCCGCGTACGCTACGGAACGGGGGCGCTGTTCGGAGCCGCCAGTATGGTCGGTGCGTTCGGTGCCGGAAAGGTCGCGAGATACGTCCCCGCCGGGGTGCTCCTCGTCGCGTTCGGCGTCACGATGGCGGTCACCGCGGGCGCCATGCTGCGCAAGAAGAGCGAGGACGAGGAGCACCGCGCTCACCGGCAGGCGCTCTGGAAGATTCTGCTCGAAGGGCTGGTCGTCGGCGCCGTCACCGGCCTCGTCGGCGCCGGCGGAGGGTTTCTCGTCGTGCCCGCGCTCGTCCTGCTCGGCGGCCTGCCGATGCGCGACGCCGTCGGGACGTCTCTGCTGGTCATTGCGATGAAGTCGTTTGCGGGGTTCGCGGGTTATCTCTCGTCTGTGCCTATCGACTGGACACTTGCCGTTATCGTCGCCGGGACGGCGGTGCTCGGCAGTTTTGGCGGCGCCGTGCTTGCGGGGCGCATACCGCAGGCCGGGCTGCGCAAAGGATTCGCCTGGTTCGTCGTGGGAATGGCCGTCTTCATTCTGATTCAAGAAATCCCGAAGCTCTTGGGCATCCCGTTCGGCGAGCCGCGGTTTTGGGCACTTGCGTCGCTCATCGCGCTGCCTGCCTTGGTGGGAGCGGGCCTTGCGATTCGGGGCGTGGCACGCGGGAAACAGGCTCGAGCGCACGCGCTTGCGCGCTCCGCGACCAACGGATAGTCGAAACAAGGAATGTGCGCTTCATATTCGACTTGTGGACTCGTGCCGTTCAGCTGAGCGGGCGGGTGAACAACACCAGCGTGTCCGGCCGAGTCGTGCCGAGCGGTATCGCGCCCAAGCGGGCCATCTCGAGCAGCGGCTCGAAAGCTCCGACCGCACGGATCAGCTCGAAGGTCGCGATGAATGCAGACGCATGGGCGCCGGCGAGCCCTGTCGGGCGTCGCGTTCGTCACGAGAGCGCTCAGTTCTTTTGCTTGCGCCTCCAGATACGGCGAAGGAACTACCGCGCGGCTTATCCACTCACGCACAGCCAGGAACGACTGCAGGTACCAGCGCATCGCCTAGAGAACAACCAGCTCGGCGCGGTCATGCCAGCTTGTCACTGTGGCAGCCTGCCTCGTGTTGGTGCATCGCGCCTCGGCCGTGGCGCGGACGCACACTTCACCTTCCCGTTTTATCGCCGTCGGCTGCTGTGGCGCGTGTGGGCATTGGGCACAGCTGTTGCTGAACGACACATTCCTCGAGAGAGGAAGGCGTGGAATGGATTCGCTATACGTCGTGGGTATAGGAGCGTCCGCTGGTGGCCTGGAGCCGCTGGAGCGCTTCTTCGGCGCGATCCCTCGCTCCATGGGGGTGGCCTTCGTGGTGGTCCAGCACCTCTCGCCGGACTTCAAGAGCATGATGCATGAGCTGCTCGCGAGGCGTACGACGCTGCCGATTACCATTGTCGAGGACGGCGTCGTCGTCGAGCCGGACCACATCTATCTAATCCCGCCGAAGAAGGAGATGATTATCTCGGGCGGGAGGTTGCGGCTCCGAGATCGAGCCGCCGATCACGAGCTCACGCTTCCGATCGACATCTTCATGCGCTCGCTCGCGCGCGATTGCGGCAGTCGCGCGATTGCCGTCATCCTCTCCGGTGGCGGAAGCGACGGCTCGCGCGGGGTCTGCGACGTCCACGAAGCCGGAGGCCTGGTGGTGTGCCAGGACGAATCGACGGCGCTCTTCGACGGAATGCCACGGAGCGCGCGTGACACCGGGATCGTCGATCGAGTCGCACCCGCCGAGAAGATGCCGGAGCTCATCATCGAGCACATCCGCACGATCGAGCGCGGTGCCGTCGCGAAGACGGAAACTGCCGAGTCCCCCCGAGGACTCAACGCGATCTTTCGGCTCCTGCTCGGTGCATACCAGATTGACTTTTCTCATTACAAGCCGACAACGGTTCAGCGCCGCATCGAACGCCGTCTGGAGATGACGAAGGCGGATCTCGATACGTATGTCGATCGGGTTCGCGCGGACCCGTCCGAGCTCGACACTCTCTACCGCGATCTCCTCATCGGCGTAACCGGCTTCTTTCGCGACAAGGAAGCATTCGACGAGCTCGAGCGCGAAGTCGTTCCCAAGATCCTCGATGCGCCGAAGAGGGATGAAATCCGCCTCTGGATTCCTGGGTGCGCGACCGGGGAGGAAGCGTACTCCCACGCGATGCTTTTTCACGAGCACATGGCCAAGCGCGGCGATAAGCGGCCGCTACGAATATTCGCCACCGACGTCCACCCGGGTTCCCTCGAACGGGCCAGCCGCGGGTTCTTCGAGGAGGCGACCTTGCGCGGCCTCAGCCAAGAGCGTCTCGAACGATACTTCGTTCGCGAGGGCTCCGGGGCCTGGGCCTCGAACGAACTACGCCAGCTCATCGTGTTCGCGCAGCAGAACCTGATAAGGGACGCTCCTTTCACGCGCCTCGATCTCGTCAGTTGTCGAAACGTGCTTATCTATCTGCAGCCGCTCGTGCAAAAGCGATCGCTGGCGCTGTTCCACTTCGCGCTGCGCGCCGGGGGCTACCTATTCCTGGGCCCGAGTGAGACGCCCGGTTCGTTGGCGGACGACTTCGAAACCATCAACCAGCAATGGCGTCTCTATCAAAAGCAGCGGGAACGATCCCTACTGCTCGACGGGTCCTCGGGTATCAACCTTCGGGGTGACCTTCGATCCGCTGCGAGCGTGGCGCCGGCGATCCAAGCGCTGTCGCAAAAGGTCGGGATCTACGAGGCGATCATCGAGCAAGCCCTACCCCCGAGCTTTCTCGTCAATGACAAGAACGAGCTCGTACACACGTTCAACGGTGCGGGGCGGTGGGTGGGCGTCAAGGATGGAAAGGCTTCGCTCGATGTGCGCGACCTCGTCGGGCCGGACTTGCGCACCCCGCTCACGACGGCGCTAAGTCACGTTTTTCGTGAGCGTGTAGCGCTCGCCTACAAAGGGCTACCGTTGAGGACTAGCGACAGTCTCGGAGAATATCGACTGTCCGTGCAGCCAATATACACGAAGGCGGCCGCTAACGGCTACGCGCTCATCAGCCTCGAGCCCCACCAAACCACAACGCCGGCTGAACCCGATCAGAGGCTCGATTTTCACGAGGTGACGCGAGAGCAGGTCGAAGTTCTGGAGTCGGAGCTCCGGTTCA
Organism: Polyangiaceae bacterium; assembly: GCA_013361525.1. Lineage (GTDB taxonomy): Bacteria > Myxococcota_A > Polyangia > Polyangiales > Polyangiaceae > Xiheicaenibacterium. The sequence goes on from JABFXY010000096.1 coordinate 42,921, forward strand.
CGCGGGAGAGCCTACAGGCTACGATCGAGGCTCTCGAAGCAAGCAACGAAGAACTACAGAGCACGAACGAAGAGCTGCTCTCCTCGAATGAGGAGCTACAGAGTACGAACGAAGAGCTCCACAGCGTGAACGAAGAGCTCTACACCGTGAACTCCGAGTACCAAAAGAAGATTGCTCAGCTCACGGAGCTTACGAACGACATCGATAATCTGCTGTTGAGTACCGACGTCGGTACGATATTTTTGGACGGGAATCTCCGTATCAGGAAGTTTACGCCCAGGATCGCACGTGCTTTCAACCTTTTGCCTCAAGATCTCGGAAGGCCGATCGGGGCCTTTGCGAATAGTCTGAATTACACCAGCTTGCCGAGCGATCTCGATGCCGTGCTGACGTCGCGCAGGCCCGTCGAGCGAGAGCTCCAGGACGAGCAGGGGAATTGGTTCTTCGTCCGTGTGTTGCCCTACCGGTCCAATGGCGCCACCGACGGTGTCGTGGTCACCTTCATCGACATCAATGGACTGAAAGAGGCGGAGAGCGCGCTTTTTCGTGAGCGCTACCTCTTCGACAGCTTGATGGAGAGCGTTCCGGACGCGATCTATTTCAAAGATGGAAAAGGGCGCTTCGTGCGCGTGAATACCGCCGCGGCGATCAGGCTCGGGCTGCGCAATCCCGTGCAAGCCGTCGGCGCGCGCGCCTCCGACTTCGTCCCTCCGGATGTTGCGTGGCCACTGGAACAGGCCGATGTGCCGGCGTTGCAGGGGAGCACGCAGCCCTACCGCCTCGAGGAGCACCCGGTGCTGTCCGGCGAAAAGAGGTGGTTCATGACGACGCGGCAGCCACTTCGGGACAAGTGCGGCGAGGTCGTCGGTGCGTGCGCGGTGGTTCGCGACGTTACGGACCAGAAGCGCGCCGAGGATGAGAGCCGCGTGGCGGTCGAGCGACGCGATCATTTCCTCGCCATGCTCTCGCACGAGCTGCGAAACCCGCTGGGGGCCATCGTGACGGCGGCCAAGCTTCTCGAGGAAGATGGGGTCGAGCGACAGGAAGTGGAAATCCTCGCCCGCCAGACCCGTCAGATGGCGCGGCTGCTCGACGATCTCCTCGAGGTCACGCGGCTCACTCACGACAAGATCGAGATCGTGCGGCAGACGCTCGACGTCCGACCCATCGCCAGGGAAGCAGCAGCGGCGCTGTTGGCGACGATCCACGCGAAGGGCGTGACGTTCGAGGCTCGACTCGAGGAGCGTCCGATCGTCGTCGACGCGGACCCGGCGCGTCTGCAGCAAATCATCGTAAACGTCGTCGGGAACGCGGTTAAGTACACCTCGAGCGGTGGGCGAGTTTGGTTGTCGGTCGAGAGCGACGCCGATTCTGCGGTCATCGTCGTGCGCGACGACGGGATTGGGATCGATCCCGGGACGATGAACGACATTTTCGATCTGTTCGTGCAGGGGCGCTCGACGCTCGCGCGAACGGAGGGGGGACTCGGTGTCGGGCTCGCCCTCGTCCGCGCTTTGGTCAACATGCACGGCGGCACGGTGAGCGCACAGAGCGAGGGCGTCGGACGCGGGAGCACGTTCACGATTCGCCTACCCCTCTCGTGCACGACCGACAACGAACCGCGGCCACCGTCGAGACGACCGGAATCGACGTTGCCGAGCCGCCTGAGAGTCGTCGCGGTGGACGACAACGCCGACGCCTGCCAGCTCCTGACCACCTATTTGGAGCGTCTGGGCTGTGACGTGAGATGCGCGTACAATGGGGAGGAGGCGCTCGAGCTGATTGAGAGTTTCAAGCCGAGGGTCGCGATCTTGGACATCGGCCTCCCAGGCGTGGACGGCTACGAGCTTGCGAAGCAGCTGCGAGGGCGCCGTCTGGAAGAGCCGCTTCTTCTGGTGGCTCTCACCGGCTACGGACGACGCGCCGATCGGGACGCCGCGATTCGCGCCGGTTTCGACGAACACTTGGTCAAACCGCTGCAGCCGGAGGATCTAGAGTTGCTGCTGCGAGAGCGTGTCGGCGAGGACCCGGGAGGGCCGAAGCCGGCCTCGGAGGAGCAGGGCTCCGGGTGACCGGCCGACCACGACCAGCGATCGCTGGCGGCGACTTCCATCACAAGCGGCGTCTGCCGAATCCCGGCGCACTGGCGCCGAGCCTGAACGAGGGCCTTTCGTTGCAGGGAGCGCTCGATCGAACGAAGACGACCGTGATTGCGTCATCGTCGTCCTCGTCGTCGTCATGCACGACGGGAATGCCATCGAGGGCTTTCTCGACATCGCGCCGTTGGTGGCTCTTCATGGGTTGTCAGCGGATCGAACATGCAATCACTCAAGGCTCGCCAGTCTGCGCGAAAAAATGGCTCTCGGCCGTCTTGGGCCCTCGCGCGGTGAGCACCGGATCGACGCCGACGACAGGGGTCACTACAACGCCTGCATCTACACCGCGCTTCCCATCATCGAGGGATTGCTGTGGACCTTGCTACCATGTTTGATCAGCAGCACGGTGATATGCGACCGTCCCCGGCGGAGGCATCGCGGAGTGGTGTCGTGCTCGAAACCGCTCGAATGCGCAAAGAGCTGGACGCGAACTTCATTCGATACCTCTGCGGTGAGCTCTCCCCAGCGCGCAATCCGGTTCTCCACGGTCGGAGGCACAGCGCAGGATGCGTTCACGAAGCGGCCCGCAAGTTGGCGACCATGGAGTACATCATCAAGTTGGTTGAAAGGCGCGTGACCGAGAGAGTTATCGCGCACTTTCAGAAGCACCTCCCACCGGAATTGCACGCTCGAATTATGGAGGCTGCCCATCGAAGTAGGGCCGAGCAGAAGGCCACTTCGGCTAGCTCACCGCCGGCCGGAGAGAACGCCGATACATCCAGCTAGTAGGCGCGTGCTTACGGAGTCGGCGTCCTCGTCGCAACGCAGAACCCGATGGATCTCGACTATCGCGCCCTTAGCAATGCCGGCCTCCGGTGCCTCGGAAGGTTCCAGACCGACGCAGACCGCGAACGCGTCCTCGACGGGTTGGCCAACGAAGCCGGAAATGGCCAATCCACCGAGCAGCTCAGCGATGTGCTGAAGCGTCTTCAGCCGCGCTGGTTCGTGGTTCGCGACGCGCAGACCGGTGGGCCGAGCCGATGACGCGGCAGGAGATCAAACGGGCTCGTCGGAAGTAGTGCTCGGCCGCCGTGTGCAAGCTGGCTTGGGTCGTGGCCGAGAACCCAAGAGCGCGGACCAAGCCGGCTAAGAATTTCGACGCTCACCAGTGTGCGCAAACCAAGCTTGCTTGGAATTTTCTCGGCCATAGGGGCGTGAGAAGCAAGCCAGCTAGGCGTCAATTCTTGACACAGAGAAAGGACCAGGCCCGCTTGGATACCGGCCAAGGTGCGCAGCTCCGAAACCAAGCCCGCTTGGGAAATGTTCTTCGCCCCGCGCTCGAGACCCAAGCCAGCTTGCCGTCGCGCCGATGGAGTCCGCTTTAATCCCAAGCCTGCTTGGGAAATGTTCTTCGCCCCGCGCCCGAAACCAAAGCGAGCTTACTGCGCTGGCTGTGACGGCAGCTTCAAAACCACGCAGGCTTGAAATCGACACCACATCAATTGGGCAGAACCCAAGCTCGCTTGCGCCGCGAGCCGATCTCGCGGCTCAAAAGCCAAGCTGGCTTTCATTTCCTGCGCCCGTGCGGCGTCCAGAGCGGTGAAGACCGGAGAAGTCATCCCATGACCATCGAATTTCCGCCTGACATCCCCGGAACAAAGTTTCGCGCGGCGTTTCACGCCCTGCGCGAGGCTATCGTGGCGATCCTCGACGACCAGCTGATCCCGATCACAGTCGATATCGAGGCCGCGGTCACCACCGTCATGGGTTGCCTGCCTCAGTTGGAGAGGCTTCGGCCGGAAGTCGTGCGGGTGCTGCCGACTCACGACCTTGCTCCTTATGATGAAATCGGCACGCGTGCCCTGGCGCTGGGGCACGCACACGCGCTTCACAAGGCTGCGGCCCGTCCGCCTGAGCCCATCCCGGATCTCGTCGCGGCGGCGGGTGTGGTCCGAACGCCTCTGCTGACGGATATCACCGTGCTGGTCAATCGGGATGTTCTGCAAGGCGAGCCGCTCAAACAACTGCGCGGCACGACCGGGTTCATGAACCTCGCGTCCGACCTGCTGTTCGTCGCGACGATGCTTCGAACGAATTGGGGGAAGGTGAAGACCAAATCCGCCATAGACGCACGCGAGCTCGACGACGCCGAGGACCTCGCGGAGCGCCTGACGACGGCCATCGGGTTGCGCGAGCACGCCGTGAAGGCGAGGCTCGAGGCGACGCGGACGCGCCATCAGGCCTTCACGCTCTTTGAGCGCGGCTACCAAGAGGTGCGACGCATTATCGCGTTCGTTCGGCACTACGAAGGTGATGCCGAGCGCATCGCGCCCTCGATCTATCGAGGCCGGGGAGGGCGCGGAAAGGCGCCGAAGCCCGTGTCCAACGGCGCGAGCGCTCTGTCGGCCGGCAGCGACACGCCCACGGGGGAGGGGAGCAACACGCTGCCGGAGGGATCTCAGTGAAAGGCGCTCGCGATGAGGTGCACGAAGCGGAGTTGCTCGTCGACGAGGCGCTCTCCGCGTTTGCCGATGCCCTGCCTGCGCGTGTGGTTGAAGGAGTGCGGCGGGCGATGATCGAGGGGCTGTGCTCGGGGGATGGGCGGGCAGTGCTCGCGCGCCTCGCAGACGTGCGCCGAGAGTGAATAGTGGGCGGTTAGCGGACACGGCTCGAACGAGGTATCACCTAGCCCTGACGAACAACGAAGGCATCTCATCGCCGGAATGGCGAGCTGCGGCGTGGAGAAAGGCGCCTACGTCGAGGCAGAAGGGCTCTACGAGCTCGCCTGGGACATGTACGTCCAGGCCGACGATGCCCGCGGGGCTGTTCGTATCGAGCTGGGCCGCGCGGAGGCGCAGCTCAAGCGCGGGCTGCGTGGTGAAGCGCTTCGCACGGCGCGTGGAGCGCTCGAGCTTGCGCTCGACCTGCACCAGGCGTCGCGGGAGATCACGAATGGCGTCTAACCGCGCAGCCTATTTGCCGTGCAACTCGTGACATGGTGGCTGGTCCGTCCCGCTCCGGCCGAGCCAGCAGAGGGCCACGTGAGCGATGGAATGCTCTCGCCGCGCCGCGAAGCGCGGGCGAACGTGCCCGCCTCCATGGAATGCGCGTCGGTCGGCTTGTTCACCGGGCCCTTCGCTCGCATGTCCCGCGGCTTGCAGCGCGTCCAGGAGGTCGTCCCAGAGCCGACCATCGACGAAATCATCGAGGAGCCGGTCTCCGCAAAGCGGCGCCGCTTCATCGACACGAAACAAGCGCTCGCCGCTGCCGCGACCCTCGGGCTGCTCAGCACACCACAAACGTCGGAGGAACAAGTGATACTCGCGCACGAGAATGCGGCGTTGTGGGCGGCGTTCGAGGCTGTGTTGGCCACGCTCCATCAAACCGACGCGCGCTCGTGGTCCGTTGCACAATAGGAGCGAGGGCGAATCGTCGAGCGTCAACGTCAGCCCCACAGCCTCGTCTCGGAGATCTCTTGGCGGTCAGTCGTGCGGTCGAGCCGAGTCCCGCATCTCCTGCATGTGAAGTTGATCGCGGTCGGCCGCGCCGAGATGCCGACCAGGATGAGGCACCAACCACCGAATGTGTACTCGGCGGCGGGGGAGACCATGACGTGGCCTTTTTCGTGCCCGCACGGGCAGCGTCTCGGTTCCTTCTCGCTCGTTGATCGCTGCCCGAAGTCGTGCATTCGATGGTTCCTTCGCTTCGATTGGGCGCCGGTTCCAGAGCAACCCCCGGCGCGGAGGTGTGTTCCGAACTTCAAGTCGAGAGTGGACCGGCCTTGCGAACGCGTTCGCTCGCCTGCTGCGCGTACTTCTTGAAGTTGTCAGCGAACAGCCCCGAGAGCTTCTTTGCCGTCGCGTCGTACGCTGCTTTGTCGGCCCACGTATTCCTCGGCACGAGGAGCTCGGTCGGTACGTTGGGACACCACGTCGGTATCGCGAGACCGAACACGGGATCGACCTGCGTCAAGACCTTCGCGAGCTCCCCGGAATGGATCGCGTCGATGATCGCTCGCGTGTACTTGAGCTTCATGCGCGAGCCGACGCCGTAGGGCCCGCCCGTCCAGCCGGTATTGACGAGCCAAACGGGCGCGTCGTGCTTCGTGAGACGTGCGGCGAGGAGCTCCGCGTACTTCGTCGGGTGCCAGACCATGAAGGGCTGACCGAAGCATGCGGAAAACGTGGCCTGAGGTTCGGTCACGCCGACCTCCGTACCGGCGACCTTCGCCGTGTACCCGCTAATGAAGTGATACATCGCTTGCTCCGCCGAGAGCTTCGCGACGGGGGGCAAGACGCCGAACGCGTCGGCCGTCAGGAAGATCACGTTATTTGGATGGCCGGCAACGCAAGGGATCTTCGCGCCCGGGATGTACTCGATCGGGTAGCTGCAGCGCGTGTTGTCGGTGATGGTGACGTTCGCGTAATCGACGACGCGCGACTCCCCATCGTAGACGACGTTCTCGAGCACCGAGCCGAACCGAATGGCACGGAAGATGTCCGGCTCCGCCTCCTCCGTCAGGTTGATCGCTTTCGCGTAGCAGCCACCTTCGACGTTGAAGACTCCTTCATCCGTCCACGCGTGCTCGTCGTCGCCGATGAGCTGGCGCTTGGGGTCCGCGGAGAGCGTCGTCTTGCCCGTTCCGGACAGGCCGAAGAGCACCGACACGTCGCCGTTCTTTCCCTCGGTCGCCGAGCAGTGCATCGACAGAACACCCTTCTTCGGCATCAGGTAGTTCATGATCGTGAACACGCCCTTCTTCATTTCACCGGCGTATTCCGTACCGAGGATCACGAGCTCCTTGTGCTCGAAGCTCAGGTCGATCGTCGTGGTCGATGTCATGCCCGACGTGTAACGATTCGCGGGGAATGGCCCACCGTTGAAGATGACGTAATCCGGATCGCCGAAGGCTTCGAGCTCCTTCTCCGTGGGACGGATGAGCATATTCCACATGAAAAGTGCGTGGTACGCGCGCTCGCAGATGACCCGGACCTTGATGCGATACTTCGGATCCCACCCGGCGAATCCGTCGATGCAATAGAGGATCTCACGCGTGTTCAAGTAATCGATACACCGCTCCCTGTTCGTCAGGAAGATATGGTCGCTCATCTTGATATTGACCGGCCCCCACCAAATGTCGTCCGTGCTCCCCGGTTCTTCCACGATGCGCTTGTCCTTCGGGCTGCGCCCCGTCTTCGAGCCGGAGAGGGCCACCAGTGCCCCCGTCGACGTGATCGCCGTGCCGTGCTCGCGCTGAAGTGCCAATTCGTAGAGCCTCGCTGGCGCGGGGTTGCGCAGCACTTCTTGGACCGTGATTCCGTGTTTGGCGATCGAGAACGGCTCAGACATGATGAGGTCTCCTACAGACGCAGATTCGGTGTTTGTGTCGAGGCGAACCCTGATGCGACTCGGCGTCAGCTCAGGGTCCGGGTGAAGACAGCGACGCCGTGCGGGGTCGCCGCGCCGAGTGGGACGGCGCCGAGTTGCGCGATGTCGGCGAGCGGCTCGAACGCTCCCAGATCGTCGGCCGGAACGAGGGGGAGCGTGCCGGCGTGCAACGTCGCGGCCCCGATGAGGCCGTACTTCATCAGGATGAGCCAGCTCCTGAAGGAGTGGACGAAGACGAGCCGACAGGCATTGGCGGCCTCGCGGCCCGCGTCCGCGATGCGCTCGCTCAACCGCGCCCCGAGCGTAATCCAGAGTGTCTGAAGTGCGCTATCCAGTAGATCGCCGGGCCTTCGCGCCGCGAAGAACGCCGAGACAGCCAGTCGCGGGACCTCGTCGGCGATCGGCATGAGGTGTTGGAGCGCCGTCGACGCGAGCGCGGTGACCCCGACACTTTGCCGCGTCGATGGCCAAAAGATGGGACCGCTGAGCGCGTTCGCCACGGCGGCGCGAAACACCTCCGCGCCGACCGTGCGAATCACCTCGAACGTGGCGAGCAGCGCAGCTGCGTGGGCGCCGGCGAGGCGATCCGTCGGCGCGGAGCGAATGAGCCGCGCCTCCTCACCGGAGCGCGCAGCGGCATAGGCGGAGGAGCGTTGCTCGTCGCGAGCCCACCCCGGCAGGGCGCGAAAGCTCGTGATCCATTCGACCCGCATGTCGGGCAAGTCGTGGTTCCGGGCGAGCCGCCGTCGGTGCTCGCCAATCAGGCTCTCGATGTAAAATCGCTCGTACGCAATGTCGAGTGGACAGAACCAATGGCCCGCGCGAATCCGATGCATGAAATCGGCAATGTCTCTCGTGCGCGCCCCGAAGGCCTCCTCCGCTGCAAGCTCGCGGACGATCGTGGCCTGCCGGGACCGCCTCGCGTGCGAGATTTCCTCGCCGCGGGACAGCTCGAAAATCCGAGGAGGCCACGCGTGGGCCGCGGCGGCGGACTTGTCGATGTTTGCTCTCGAATCAGGCAATGACGCCGCACCGTCACGGATGATGCGATCGCCGACCCTGAGCGTGCTCGAGTGACCCGCAATCCAGTACCGGGGCATCGTCTGCGGTTCGCCGACCGGATGCGCGGGGCTCAAGAACGGCCCCGGAGCGACGGTGCGGTAGGAACGACCAGGGAGTGAGATCCGCGCGAGAGGTCCCACGCGCGAGCGTTTCTATGCATGTTCGTGATTCCGTCTTCGGTGGACGAAGCTCGACGAGGCGTTGCCGCGACGACCTCGTCAACCGATGAATTGCGGTTCGTCGGGGGCCATGAGCGCCCGCACGCGTATCGCGAGCTCCTTCATGCTCGTGGGCTTCGCGGCGATCGCGTCGACCCGACCGACGGCGTCGATCGTCGCCGCGGGCGCGCCCGAGTAGAGAAGGATGCGAACGTGCGGCGCGAGCTTGCGGATGTGATCGGCGAGCTCGAGCCCGGACATTCCCGGCATCTCGAGATCCGTCACGACGACCGAGAAGCGCTCGGCTTGCGCCTGGATGAGCTCGAGCGCCGCCGACGCGCTCGACGCGCAGGTGATGCCCAACCCGTGCGCCGACAACGCACGCTCCACCGCGCGCAGCAATGCCGTGTCGTCGTCGACGTACAGCACCTCGCTAGCGGCATTGTCGGCGCGGAACGACTTCCCAGCGGGGATGTGAAGGACGCCTGCGTCCGTTTCGAGATAGGAGCCGCTCGGGAGCCGATCCGTCTTCACCCAGAGCCGCAGGATGTCGGACCCGATCGGCTCTTCGTGCTTCAGGTCCATGCTGTCGGGGATACGCCCGCCATAGCCGTGATACGTCACGAGGCGTCCCCCGACCGGCATGAGCCGCAGCGTCTCTTCGACCAGCCAGACGTCGCGCCAGTACCGCTTTTTGCCCAGCTCGACCTGATCATCGAGTTGAGCCGTGGAAGCGTAGAGGTTCTCCCCGAACGGGTTGAACACGTAGAGCGCGCTGTAACCGCGCATGAGCTCGAGGCTCACCTCGGCGTGAATGAACATCGTCTGGCGCGACAGGTTCAACGACTGCGCGGCGGAGCGCGCCGCGGAGACGAGGCCATACCGGTGCTCGATCCCGACGAAGCGGGCAGGCCTCGTCGAAGCGCCGACGAGGCAGAACTTGCCGACGCCGGACCCGATGTCGAGCACCGTCTTCGCACCACCTTCCGTGAGCCAGAGCGCCGCGCGCGCCGCGACCTCGACGGGGGTCCAATAGCGCGCGGACACGCGGCGCCAAGGAACGTTGTAGACCAGGTCGAACTCATCGTCGGTAACGAGGCCCGACTGTAGTCGCGCGGACGAGAACGGAGCGACGGTGTCGTTCACGGCACCTCCGCGATGGGTGTGCGCGTCGCGCTGTTGATCGTCGGCTCGCCGACGATCTCGTCGGCGAGGACGATCGCGGCCTCGATCGTGGGCGTGACATGGACGCCTCTGTATCGATTGTCCAAGTTCGCTTTCTTCCAGATGGTCGAGGGCTGTGGGAGCGGGCCGGCGAGGATGACGCGCTTGTGGAAAGCGACCAGACGCGCGATCGCGTTCTCCAAAGCCACGAGTCCGGTGCTGTCGATGACGGAGACCTTCCCGAGGTTGAGGACCATCACCGTGAACGTGTCGCCGCGGATCGCGTGTATGGCGCTCACGGCGTTTTGTGCCGCGCCGAAGAACAGCGGGCCGTTGATCTCGTAGAGGGCGACGCCCTTGGGCAGGTGGAACCCCGACAGCTCAGAGTGCGAATCGAGGACTGCACGGCTCTGCGTCATCTCCGCCATTCGGCGCATGAAGAGGACCGCCGCCGTGAGGACGCCGAGCGTCACCGCGACAACCATGTCGAACACGACCGTCAACCCGAAGCACGCCAAGAGGACGAACACATCGCTCTTCGGCGCGACGCGGATGACGTGCGTGAAGCTCCGCACCTCCGACATGTTCCAGGCGACGAGCAGGAGCAATGCAGCGAGCGAGGCCATCGGTACGAACGCGACGAGGCGCGCGAGCGCGATCATCGACACGAGGATCACCAATGCATGAATGACCGCCGCGATGGGCGAGCGAGCGCCGGCCCTGACGTTCGTGGCCGTTCGCGCGAGCGCGCCGGTCGCAGCGATCCCGCCGAAGAACGGCGCCACGATGTTTCCGATGCCGAGCCCCACGAGCTCGGCGTCCGGATCGTGTCGCGTACCCGTCATCCCGTCCGCGATGACACCGGAGAGGAGCGACTCGATGGCGCCGAGGAGGGCAATCGCGAACGCCGCGGGGAACAGCTCGCGCATCAGCCCCAGGCTCAAGTCTCCGCGCCACGGGAACGCGGGTACCGGCAATACAGGGGGAATTCCTGCGATGTCGACGCCGTCGACCACGGTGTGAAAGCGCGTGCCGATCGTCGCGATGTGGAGCTGCGGAAATGCGAGCCCCGCCACGGCGACGACCGCGGCGACCGCGGAGATCGCGATCAGAGGCGCGGGCACCTTCTTCGTCAGCTTCGGGATCGTGAGCAGCAGCGTAAGCGTGAGGGCTGCGACGCCGAGCTCGGCCGGCTGGAGGGTCGCGCGCGCCGACCACATCGCGGCCACTTTGTCCGTGAAGTGTTCCGGCATCGACGGGACCTGAAGGCCGAGCGCGTCTTTGATCTGAAGCGTCGCGATGACGGTTGCGATGCCCGTCGTGAAGCCGGTCGTGACCGGATGGGGGATGTATTGAATGAGCCGGCCGAGGCGCGCCGCGCCCATCGCGACGAGGATGAGCCCTGCCATGAATCCAGCCGTCAAGAGCCCGGCGAGGCCGTACTTCGTGACGATCGGCGCGAGGATGACGACGAACGCGGCCGTCGGGCCCGTGACCTGAAACCGGCAACCGCCGAAGATCGCGACCAGCGCGCCCGCGAAGATGGCCGTGTAGAGCCCGTGCTGCGGAGCGGCGCCGACGGCGATCGCGAGCGCCATCGACAGGGGGAGCGCCACGATGCCCACGACGAGGCCGGCGAGCGCGTCGGTGCGGAGGTCCGCGAGGCGGTAGCCCTCGGCGAACGTTTGCCGCACCGCGGTCGCGATCGGCAAGTCGGTGCGCTTCCTCCTCCCGGGCAGGCGCGCGCTGAGGGGCGCGCCGTCGCTGACGGAATATCGGCTCGAATCGGGGGGGCGCGGAATCGCGCGTGGTGGAGTTGGGGCCTTCGTGGCCATGGTCATGCCTTCAATCGATTGCGAATGGTGTCGAGGATCATCGAGCCCCATGCGGGCTTCGGAATCACGACCGGCGCGGGCCGGTCTCCGGCGTCTGCGCGAATCAGCGCGTCGAAACGACGCGGTTCACCGCTGACGATCAGGGGCAGCACATCGCCGCGGCTCTTCAAGATCCGCGCAACGAGCGCCAGGACCGCGTCGCCGTCGAAATCGTCGGCGAAGAGCACGACGGCAGCGACGCTCTCCGCCGTCAGCGCGGCGCTGTCGAGCTCACGTGTTCCGCGCACGCGCAGGCCTGCCGCGCTCAAGTAGGATTGGAGGCCGTCGAGCGTCTCGGGACTATCCGACGCGATGACGATCTCGGGGGTGGATTTGGGGGGGCGGCCTGCGCTTGGGCGCGGCATCGAGCCAGCCCAATCGCAATGCTCGTGCCGGACGCGATTCGGCCCGTATCCTCCGGCGCGTCAGGTGGCTGGCGTCACATCCAGAGCCGAGCGCTGGCGTTAGCGGAGAAAGCGGCACATAGTGCACCCACCGTGGGGCGCAAAACACAACAAATTGACGTAGTATTAGAGCCGGTCATGCGCTCCCGTGCCATGCGGGAGCTCGATCGGACGTTGCGAACGATCGCGCCGAAGGACGTCGGGGTCGCCTTGATCGGCGAGAGCGGCACGGGCAAGGAGGTGCTCGCCAGGCGGGTGCACGACTTGTCGTTGCGGCGCGCCGGACCGTTCGTGCCGATCAATTGCGCGGCCGTTCCTGAAGCGCTCTTCGAGAGCGAGCTCTTCGGACACGAAAAAGGGGCATTTACCGGCGCGACCGAGCGTCTGCACGGCAAAATCGAGGCAGCGAATGGCGGCACGCTGTTCCTCGACGAGATCGGGGAGATGCCACTTTCGATGCAAGCGAAGCTCTTGCGCTTCCTCGAGAACCGGAAGTTCATGCGCGTCGGCGGCACGGTGAAGATCTCCGTCGACGCGCGGCTCATCGTCGCGACGCTCCGCCCGCTCGACCAGGAAGTGCGCGCCGGTCGCTTTCGCGCGGATCTCTACTACCGGATTCAGGGGATCACCCTGTCGGTTCCGCCGCTCCGCGAGCGGTCGGCCGATCTGTCGCTGCTCGTGGAGCAGTTCGCTCAGGAACTGGCGGCCCGGCACGGCGTCAAGCCTGCGCGGATGACGCGCGCGGCTGCCGAGATGCTGCGGTCGCACGACTGGCCCGGCAACGTGCGCGAGCTACGGAACGTGATGGAGCTCCTCGCCGTGCTTAGGGATGATCGGAAGGTACGCGTTCAAGATCTTCCGGCAGCTGTCCGTGCTGCGGCTCGAGGAGAGGACGCGCGCACGGCGGAGAGCGAGACACTCGAGATTTCATTGACCGATCCTCTCGAGCGCTCCGTGGAACGTATTTACGATACGGCGCTGAGGCTCGAGCGCGGCAATCGGTCGCGGGTCGCGCACCGGCTCGGCGTGAGCATCCGAACGGTGCAGCGCCACTTCGCGACGCGGACCCGCGCGCGATAACGCGCGTTGGCGCCTCTTACCTCGGCGCGCAAGTTGGCGGCGCCGTGGTTCGGTTCTGGATCGCGGGCCACTCTGCCGTGGCCGGCGGTTACCTCAACGACGGCCGTTCTGGTCCCTTCAAGGCCCTCGCGAGCTCCGTCGCGACACGCAGGCTCAACCGCCTGAGCTCCGGCTCGGACAGCACGAGCGCCTCGATGACCTCGTTCGTTGATCGCCGCTCCTCGTATCGAACGCGAAAATATGCGGGTTTCGGCTCGAGCAGCGAGCGAGCAGCCCGCCGTAGAATGGCGATGCTCCGCTCCAGGCGTTGTTGGTCCTCTTGGTCGTCCTGCTCGGGTTGATGATCGCGGAGCAAGTCATCGGCGAGCAGATGTACGGCGCGAATCTCGAGGCTCGCGACGAGCGCTGCGCGATCGCGTGAGGGCCCTCCCACGACCGGAGCGTCTGTCTCCATCGCGGCTGAGCGTGGCATTCCCTCATCAACCTCGATGTCGGCTAGAGGCCAGGGGTCGGGAGCGACCGACGCATGTTCGCCGGTGGCAAGCTGCGCTCGCGCGGCCGAGTGGATCTCTCGCCGGAGCGCCGCGAACGCATAGGGCTCCACCGGGCCGCGCTCCGCTCGATATTCCTTCGCCGCCGCCACCGCGGCGAATCGTCCCGCGTTGAGGAGCTCGTCGGCCTTCAGCGAGGGCCACCGAAGGAGCACCTGTTCGACGAGCGACTCGACCATCGGCAGCAACGAAGCACACAAAATCTGCTCTTCTGCCGAGACCTTCTCCGCGACGGCGTAGGACCTCACGTGTGACCTGTCGTTTCGTCGGTCGCGTCGATGTCGGGATTCGTGTCCTGCGTACCCGAGTCGTGAGCGCAGCTGTCGAGCAGTCGGGCGAGCTTCGCGCGACCATAGGAGGTGCAGAGCAGCTCGTCGATCATGAACTCCCTTACATCGCGAAGCGCGCGCCTCGGCACCGTGCGCTGATAGGCCTGTAGCGCCTCGTCGACCAGAGACGCGGCGAGCGCCCGTTGGGCGTCCGTCGGGGCGGTCACGGGTTGCACCGCGTCATGATGAACATTGAAACCACCAACCATCGGGTGAAGAGTAATCGTGCACATAGGCGAGCTTCGCTACATCGGAGATAGGCAGCGCAAGCTGTCATCGAAGGTTGCTTCCGAACTGCAGGACCCGCGCGGAGCAACCGCGCGCGCTTGGGACATGGACGACGCCGCCGTCCGTCTCGAGATACGCCCCCGTCGGCGGACGGTCGGCTTTTACCCAGAGCCGGAGCGTGTCGGTGCCGATGGGCTGCTCCCGCCTCAAGTCCATGTTGTCGGGGATACGTCCGCCGTATCCGTGATACGTGACGATCCGCCCTCCACGAGGCAAACATCGAAGCGTCTGTTCGACGAGCGACACGTCCCGCCAATATCGCTTCTCGGTCAGCTCGACATGGTCATCGAGGTGAGCCAGGTGTGAGTATAGGTTCTCGGCGAATGGATTGAAGACGTAGATCGCGCTGTATCCGCGCATCCGGGGAAGACTCGCCTGCGCGTGAAGAAAACTCGTTCGCCGGTGTACGTTCAGCTGTCGCGCGGCGGTGCGCGCGGCCGTGATCAGGCTATGGCGGTGTTCGATCCCCACGAACCTTGCCGGCGTGAGCGAGGCTCCGATGATGCACAACTTGCCGACGCCGGAGCCGACGTCGAGGACGGTCTTCGCACCGCCTTCCGTCAGCCAAATCGCGGCCAGGGACGCGACGCGGACCGGGGTCCAGAATCGCGCGGAGACTTCGCGCCACGGATCCCGGTAGACGCTGTCGAACTCCTCGTCTGTCAGGCGGCCTGATCGCAGGCGGGCGAGGGGGGCGGCGACGGCATGGCGGTTCACGGTGCCCCGACGCCGACTGGCTGCAGAAAGGGATGGTTGACAATGATTGCGAAGGCGTGGCGGGTGGCGCGCATTTGGCGTGAAGTACGGCGTCCTTGGCAACTGTCGTGCCGCACCATGTTTCGCGCGCGGATCCCAGGCTCCGCGCTTGGCGCCGGACACAAACGCGAGACCGCGATGCCTTTCCGGATCATGTGCCGCAATAGGCTAAGGCGTTGATGCGGTAAATGCGACAATTTGACGTAGCTATTGCGCCTCGTCGTTCGCGAGATCGACGACCAGCGATCTGGCGCTCCGGCGCGACCTGGGGCTCGGGTTGCCGACCGAGTGTCACCATTCGCGGATAGCGTCACGTGGGGAGGCTCGCGCCGGCGCAGCTCATCGCGCCTTGTCTCGAGCGCGGCGACTCGCCTCGGTCTCTGAAGTTTCCACATCGCTGGGCGGGTCTGCCGACCTGAGTCGTTGTCGCACCGCACGGATCTCGGCGGCCGAAAGCTCCTCACCGTCCCACGTGCTCGCGCGGAAGCGGTAACCGCGCTGCGCGTCGAGCTGAATCGCGTACGCCTCCCCGCCGCTCGCGTGGTGCGCGCATAGCTCGAGCAAGCAGGCGGCGTTTTCGAAGCAGCGCACGGGCCCAGCGCCGGTCCACATGACCTTGAGCGCGCTCTCCCCCCACACGAGATTGTGGTCGAGGATGTTGTCTCGCCCCTGCTGGAAGCCCTCTTCGTCGAGGACGTGCTGCAAACGCACGCGGGCCGCGGGATCGCGGAATGACAAGGCGGCCCAGAAGAACATCTCCGCTGACATGATCGATATCTACCCTAGCGCCGCCGAGCGTGCGAGCGTCGACCCTTTACTTCGCTATGGCAGAATGACGCAAACACGCGGTGCGACT
Organism: Polyangiaceae bacterium; assembly: GCA_013361525.1. Lineage (GTDB taxonomy): Bacteria > Myxococcota_A > Polyangia > Polyangiales > Polyangiaceae > Xiheicaenibacterium. Next base: position 58,927 of record JABFXY010000096.1, read on the forward strand.
CGGCATTGTGGAATCGCGCATCGAGCGCACACCCGACGGCCGCATGCCGACGCAAGCAAGCTTTGATAACCAGATAGCCATCCTCAAAGCGCTGGCACGCTGATGCCGAGACCATCAGACGTGTCGCACCGCAAACCTCATATGCCGATCGCGGGCGCCTACGCTATGCGACGCATACGCTGCACTGCGTACCAAACGGCCGTCACGGTGGAGCTTGCAACGGAGCCGCGTGAACGGCGCGCGTCGGTGGCTCCGCCAACCGACGGACGACCCGTCGAGGATTTACTACGTCAAGTTGTCATATTTGAGCAGGCCAGAGATTCGATCTGCCGCCACATCGGTGCATTCGGCGCAGTAGCGGAAACCGGCGAGCGCCCACGGTGCTCGCTCAAGCCCGATTGCCCTTCTCCCTACGCGCGGCACGACGGTTGCAGCCGCGGCGCGCGTGCGTCCCACGACCCGCCTATCGCGACAAACCACGCCAACCCCGGACGGTCCAACCAAAGGCGCGCGGGAGGCCGACGCCGGGTGGCTGCGTTGACCGCGGTGGACGTCGAGGTGTCGGCGGCGCGACTCCGATCAGGCGAGGTCAGCGACGGCGAATTCGATGCGTTGTACGCCACGACCTGGCAGGACGTCTCGGCGCGGTATTGGACACCGGTCGACGTCGCGACGATCGCGGCACGCTGGCTTACGGAGGCCGGCGCAAAGAGGGTTCTCGACGTCGGATCCGGGGTCGGAAAGGTGTGCCTCATCGGCGCGGCGATCACCAAAGCCACCTTCGTCGGCATCGAGCAGCGGTTCGCACTCGTGATGGCCGCCCGCGCCGCGGCCCAGGTTCTGAACGTCGAGCGCCGTACGATGTTCATTCACGCGGAGGCGAGCATCTCGCTCATGCGCGGATACAGCGCCCTCTACCTATTCAACCCCTTTGGCGAAAACCTCTATTCGACGGCGGGTCAGCTGGACCAGCGTGTCACGCTGGGCAAGGAGCGCTATTGCCAAGACCTCTCGCTCGTCGAGGAGGTCCTCCGATTGATGCCTCCAGGCGGACGTGTCGTTACCTATCACGGGTTTGGTGGCCGCCTCCCAGACAACATGGATATCGCGCGGGAGGAGCCCATCGGTTCGGACGTCTTACGTCTCTGGATCAAGACGGAACGGGCCGCAGCGGGCAACTTCATCGAAACCGACGGTGGCCTCGTCCACCTTCCCGCGAACCTGCTCGAGCGAACTGCGGGCGGGCACTGACCCTTCAATGAATCAGGATTCATCCGCAGAGCCGGCCCGAGGAGTCACGCCGATGTCGACCGTCCAAACCCGCTATTGGATCGAGGGACGTCCGAGCCTGCTCCGCGCTGGTGACGTGGTCGTTCCGCGGCCTGGCCTGGCTTCCTCTACACACCTGGTCGCAGGGTTCGGCCGCTCCGCAATTGCTAGGGATGCGTGGCCGCCAAAAATTTTTGAGTTGCGCGCGGCAGCCGGCAAACGCCAGGACGGCTCGACTGAGGCTGTGCAGCTCGCGCGCGAGCTCGACACGGAAGACGCATTCGGGGGTCGAGCTTCGGAGATCAGCGGATTCATACGAGACCTGAGCGCCGGAAGGTGGGTGTCGGCGCGCGACGGCGGGGCGTGGCAGTCGCAGGTCGTGGCCATGTTCGCCGAGCACGTTCGCCGCCTCTCCGAGTCTCATCCGCTTCCATGGCGGATGCAGCTCGGTCGCATAGCGAGCTTCAAGGCGCTGGCTAAATGGGCTCACCGCACGCCAGTTCCTTCGCCGTATTTGGAGGCTCGCGGCAAAGAGCTGAGCGGTGCCATGACGTCTGCGGCGCCGGATCGGCTGGCAGGCGCCCATGCTTTGGCGTTCATCGCGACGTTCGAGCTCATCCGCGCCGTCGGAGCCGAGCTCTTCCGCGTAGCCGCGACCGACTCCGCGGGGGGACTTCCGCTCGCGCTCGGGCCAGGACGAGGCGGAAAGCCGATCAGGCTGGCGACGGGCATCTTCGAATACCTCGGTCCGGTGGCCGACGAAGTTCCAGAGCGGGCGCTCGACGCGTTCGTCATGGCATCGCCGAGCGACGACCTCCTGGCCGCGGCGCTCAAGGTGTTTTGGCAAACGATCGGCAGACGGGTCGTCGAGCGGTTGGCGCATGCACCAACGGACGTTGCCGACCTATGCAACGTCGTCTGCCAGCAAGCCCTCATGGGTTGGACGCTCCTCATGCGTGACGGGCTCATCCCGACCTTAGCGGCGTACGCGGGCACGTTGACCCTCATGCCCTCGCACAAGCTGAACGCATTCGAGCCGCTGCTCGAGATGGCACGCCTCGGTGCGGTCCCTCTCGGCACGACCGCGCCGGACAAGCTGGTCGTTTTCACCAGAGCACTGAGCTGATTGCGTCCGAACCACCGACCCGGAGTGACCCCCGCCGTGCAGCGTAGGAACCCTCGAGCGTGACGACCTGATTGCATCTCTTCGTAGTTCCATTGAATGCGGGCGATCGACCGGAAGGCGCAAAAGGCGCAAACCCTAGCAGTTGCTTCGCCCGCCGATGGTTCGGTCCATGCACGCGTTTACTTCATGAACTTCGACGTGTCGTACGGAATCACGAAGCGACTGACCAATGTCACGCTCGTCCAGGCCCGCGAACGAGTTGCCACGGCGCTGCAGCAACAGGGCTTTGGCGTTTTGACGGAGATCGATGTCCAAGCAACCTTGAAGAAGAAGCTGGGAGTCGAAACGGCCCCTTATGTCATTCTCGGGGCCTGCAATCCGACGCTCGCACACCAAGCGTTACAGAAAGAGCCGGCGATCGGATTGCTACTACCGTGCAACGTCGTCCTAGCGGAGGACGCTGGAGATGTCGTCGTATCGGCGGCTTCACCGCGCTCCATGTTCTCGCTCGTCGAGGCAGGCAGCGACGTGGCGAACGTCGCCACCGAGGCGGAGAAGCGCCTCCGTGCGGCCCTCGACAACGTGTGACGCCCGCGCAGGCGCGCGGCTGCGCCCGCCGGTGCACCGGACCACGCGTGTGGCGGCGCGGGACGACCGCGCGGGGGCGTCGCTGCTCGACGCCGCCGCACGGTTCCCGGACGAGCGCCTGAAGGCGCTCGGCTCGTCGTGGCGGGGTTTGAACGAGTCCGAGGCTCAACGCCGGCTCGTCGAACATGGCTTCAACGAGGTGCGCAAAGATCGGGGGCCATCCGCCGTGCGCCTGCTGCTCGGCAACTTCACGCACACGCTCGCATTGCTGCTTTGGTTCGCGGCCGGCTTGGCGCTGGCGGCGCGGGCAGTCCCGCTCGCGATTGCAATTGTCGCCGTCATTGCCGTGAATGGACTATTCGCGTTCGTACAGGAATGGCGAGCCGAGCGTGTTCTGCAAGCGTTGACCGCGCAGGTCCAAGTTTTTGCTCGCGTGACCCGCGACGGACGCGAACGGACGGTCCCGGCACGGGAGCTCGTACCCGGCGACCTTTTACAACTGGACGCGGGCGCCATCGTGCCGGCCGATTGCATGATCGTTGCGTCTCGGACGCTCTCTCTAGACCTGTCGATGCTCACCGGCGAGACGGTTCCGGTCGCGCGTGACGCCGAGCCCCACCCTAGTGACACCCACGTGTCGATGGTGGAGCTTCGCTGCGTCGCACCTGCCGGAGCGCTTGTCTCGACGGGCACGAGCCAGGGCGTCGTCATCGCGACCGGAAATGACAGCGCCGTCGGAAGAGTCGCGACCCTGCTTCGAAGCGTGGAGCGAGGGACCTCATTTCTGGAGCAGCAGATCAGGCGCCTATCGCGAACGACTGCGATCATTGCCGTTGCGACGGGGACCGCGACACTTTCGGCGGCGGTCCTCGCAGGCCGAGCCGATATCATCGCCGCGCTGACGTTCGCGACCGGCGTCATCGTCGCACTGGTCCCCGAAGGGCTGTTGCCGACGCTGAGCGTGGCGCTCGCGATGGGTGCAAGGCGAATGAGCGAGCGGGGAGCGCTCGTTCGCCGTCTCGCTGCGATCGAAATCGTCGGTGCCACCACGGTCGTATGCACGGACAAGACGGGAACGCTGACCACGAACGTTTTGCGCGTACGCCGATTCGTTGCTGCGTCGGGTCGAACGGACATCCATCGATTGGCCGGGCTCGCAGCCGTCCTCTGCAACGATGCCCGGGTCGCAGACGGGGCCGCCCGGTTCGGGGGCGATCCGATAGATGTCGCGCTCGCCGTTTGGGCGTCTGAGCTCGGGATAGAGCTGAGCTCTTCGCGAGAGACATGCCCTCGAACCGATGAAATCGTATTCGACGCCCGCCGCCGATTCATGTCGGTGACGTGCATTCTCGACGGAGAACGTCGGCGATTCGTCAAGGGTGCTCCCGAGGCGTTGCAAGGTCTCACGGCGGCGCGCCACCCGCCGCACATCAGCCGTGCAATCGAGCTCGCCGCGGCGCGCGGCGAGCGCGTTCTCGCGCTCGCCGAGGGGCCGGTCGACGGGCCCCTCACCTTGCTCGGCGTCTTGGAACTGCAGGATCCGCCGCGGCCCGAGGTGCCAGCTGCTGTCGCGGCCTGCCGGCGCGCAGGCATCAAGATCGTCATGCTGACTGGTGACCACGTCGCTACGGCACGCGGCCTTGGTCAGCAGATCGGATTCGCAGATCGCGACACGCACGCCGTGGTGGGCGACGACATCGACGGCCTGTCGGATGCGGAGCTCACAAACTTGCTGCGGACCGACGTCATCGTCGCGCGTGTTACACCCGAGCAAAAGCTGCGTGTCGTACAGACGATGCGCCGCGCCGGACATGTCGTCGCCGTCACGGGCGACGGAGTCAACGACGCACCCGCTCTGCGTGCCGCGGACGTCGGTGTTGCCATGGGAGCCCGCGGAACCGAGGTAGCAAAGCAAGCAGCGGATATCGTCCTTCGTGACGACAACTTCGCGACGCTCGTGGCCGCCATCGAGGAGGGCCGGGCCATCAAAGCCAACATCCGCCGATTCGTCAGCTACGTATTCACGAGCAACGTCGCAGAGGTGGTGCCGTTTCTCTTGTTCATCTTCGGGCTTGTGCCGCTACCGCTCACGATCGTGCAGGTGCTCGCGATCGACCTCGGGACCGATATGCTGCCGGCGCTTGCGCTGGGCACGGAGCCGCCCTCGGAGCGCACCATGGACGTCGCGCCTGAATCTCCGCGAGCACCGCTTCTGGGCCGTTCGCTGGCGGTGCGTACTTTTCTTTTCTACGGTGTGATCGAGGCCGCACTGGGCATGGCCGCGTTCTTGGCGGTCTTTGGCGTTCACGGGTGGCGACCGCCGGGCTCGTTCGGACCATTTGCGAACTATGGTGGAGAAGCGTCGACCCTTACGTTTCTCGGAATCGTGGGCGGCCAGGTGGGGTGTCTCGTCGCACAACGAAGTGGTGGTCCGGCCGCGCGTGTGTCTCTCGGGCGCAATCCATGGATCGGTCTCGCATGGGTCGCGGAGATTGGCCTCGTACTCGGCTTCGTCTATGTACCCGGCCTGAAACACGCGTTCACGATGACCGCGGTTCAACCACTGTGGCTTCTAGCCATCCCGGCCGGAGCCATCGTCATGGCCGGCGCCGACGAAGTTCGCCGCCGACTGCATCATGAGTGGGGCTAATCGCTCCGTGTGACAGGTGGCGCGAAAGCTGCACGCGCGAGGCTGCCAGCACAAACGTCAAAGTGGCTTGGTCAAGTCGTGCGCGGATTTAAGCGGGGGATGCCGTATGAACCGTTCCGATCGCCTCGATCCCTTGTTCCGGCCGAGATCGGTTGCGGTCATCGGCGCGTCCCGCCATCGCGGGTCGATCGCGGGCGAGGTGTTCCACAACCTCGTGACGGGAGGATTCCCGGGGCCGGTGTACCCGGTCAATTGCGCCGCCAGGGCCGTCCAATCAGTGGGCGCGTTCTCCTCGGTCTCTGAGCTCCCCGAGACGGTCGATCTCGCGGTCGTCGTGGTGCCTACCGAGCACGTGCTCGAAGTCGTCACCGAATGCGCGAAGTGTGGAGTCCGTGGAATCGTGGTGATCACTGCCGGTTTCGCCGAGCTGGGTGCCGAGGGCAAACGCCTTCAAGACCGCCTGGTCACGCTCGTACGTTCGCACCGCATGCACATGTTGGGGCCCAATTGCCTCGGCCTCCTCAATACGGACCCGGCGGTCCGTCTGAATGCGACGTTCGCGCCCACTTGGCCGCCATCCGGGCCCGTATCCGTCGCATCGCAGTCGGGCGCGGTGGGTCTTGCCATTCTCGACTATGCGCAGGCGCTCGGCATCGGAATCAATCAGTTTGCATCGACCGGAAACAAGGCCGACCTTTCCGGAAACGACTTCCTGGAATATTGGGAACACGACGCCTCGACCCGGGTGATCCTGCTTTATCTGGAGAGCTTCGGAAACCCCGTTCGTTTCATGCAAATCGCGCGTCGTGTCTCTCAGAAGAAGCCTATCGCCGTCGTGAAGAGCGGGCGGACGGAGGCCGGCGCGCGCGCCGCGAGCTCCCACACGGGTGCGCTTGCCGGAATGGATGTGGCGGTCGACGCTTTGCTCGGTCAGGCGGGCGTGCTGCGGACGGACACGATCGAGGAGCTCTTCGACGTCGCGACGCTCCTTGCCAATCAGCCGTCCCCGAAGGGCAGCCGCGTCGCAATCGTGACCAACGCGGGCGGCCCTGGAATCATGGCTGCCGACGCGTGTGCGGGCGGCGGGCTTCTGCTGCCCGAGCTGTCGACGCTCACCGTCGAGTCGCTCCAATCCTTCCTGCCGAGGGCGGCGTCCGTCGGAAATCCTATCGATATGCTGGCGAGCGCCCCGGCCGAGCACTACGAACGCGTCCTTCAGGTCGTACACAGAGACGAAAACGTCGACGCGACCTTGGTCGTGTTCGTGCCGCCCCTGGTCACCGAAGCAGCGGAGGTGGCGAAGGCGATCGTGCGGGCCGCAGCTGACGTATCCAAGCCGATGCTCACATGCCTCTTGGGCACACACGGGATCCCCGACGCAATGGAGGTTCTCCGACGCGCGAAGATACCCGCTTACCGCTTTCCCGAGAGCGCGGTCCGCGCGTTGACGCGGGCCGTGCGTTACGCGCGCTGGCTCGCGCGTGACGGCGGAACGATCCCTGAGTTCGCCAATGTCGACGCCGAGCGAGCGCGATCAATGCTGGCAAGAGCGACAGCGGGTTGGCTCTCTCCAGCCGAGACGTGCGAGCTCCTCGCGGCATACGGGATTGGCGTAGCTCAGATGAAGCTCGTACGTACCGCTGAGGAAGCCGCGGAAGCCGCTGCCACCATCGGCTTTCCAGTGGCGCTGAAGCTCGTCTCGCGCCAGATCCTGCACAAGACAGAGGTAGACGGAGTGCGGTTGGGCCTGGCCTCACGCGACGAGGTGTCACGGGCGTTCGTGTCGATCCAGCAGGGACTCGCGGGGCGCGGCGAGCTCGACAAGATGGAGGGGGCGCTCGTGCAAGAGATGATCTCGGGTGGCGTCGAGACCTATATCGGCGTCACGCACGCATCGGGATTCGGCGCGCTCCTCGGTTTTGGAATCGGCGGGGTCAACATCGAGCTATGGCGGGACGTTGCATTTCGCGTTCACCCACTCACGAGCACGGACGCCAAAGAGATGCTCGAGCAGATTCGTGGCAAGGCGCTCCTGGAAGGCTTCAGGGGTGGGCCGCTCGCAGACAAGGAGGGCATCGTCGATGCAATCCTGCGCGTCGACCGAATGGTCGCCGACAATCCTGAAATCGAAGAGCTCGACATCAATCCCTTGATCGCGCGCCGACCCGGCCACGGCGTCGTTGCAGTCGATGCGCGAATTCGGGTTCGCTCCACGCCGACCTAGCGCGCGCCGGATAGTCACCGTTTAGGATACGGCTGGAGCGCGAACGACCATCACGGGCAACGTCGTTCGCCCAACGATTGCTTTGATCGTGGCTGCGTGTCCTCCTCCCCACTCGCCCCGCCAGCCGAGCACGATGAGGTCGGTCGCGTTTGTGTCGGCGAAGCGAAGCACCTCCATTCCGGGCGTGCCCGAGGCAAAGGACATGCGAACGCGGAGTGACGCCAGGTCGCAGATGCAACCGAGGCGCTCGATGAACTCGCCGGTCCACGCAGGCCATTCGTGCTGAGGCTGGTCCATGTAGCGAGGCGGCGCGAAACCACCACGTTCGACGGGTCCCTGCGACTCCGGTGATGCGACGTGCAGAATGTCGAGATCTGCCGACGATCGCCGCGCAAGATCGGCTGCCGGGCGGACGGCCGCGCTCGTCGCCGGGGTCCCGTCGTGCGGCAGCAGGATTCGGCGTGGTCCCCAGTTGTCGATGGCCGGCCGCGGCGCAAGAAAGAAGACCGGGCACGGGCTACTGCGAAGGACTTCGAGCGCCGTCACCCCAACGGGCTCAGCCGCCCCGAGTCCCGGTGTTCGGGTACACATCACGATCGAGCCGGCGGCCAGCTCGTCCGCCGTGGCGACGATCGCGGGCCCGGCCTCGCCCGCTCTCGTGTCGAGGACGGACCCCCTGAGCTCAATCGCCGTCATGCCAAGTCGCTCCACCACGTCCAGCGACGTCGCCGCTTCGTGCGCGACGTGAATCACATGGATCGGCACTCCCTCGAGCTCCGCAAGCCTCCTCGCGATCGGCAGCGCGACCGCCGCATCTGCGGGCCCTTGCAGAGGAATCATGATCGGTCCGGTCATCACATGGCCTCCTGCCGAACCGCGGACGGTTCTGGAAACAGCTCGGCGTGGACGGGCCCGCCTCTCCACAGCAGGTGGAACGCGAGTCGCCTCCATGAGGGTGGCAGGTGCGGCCGAAAGCGGGGCCCTTCGTCCGAAATCGAGAGTCCAGCAAACCCGAAGACGATCGCCTGCCACATTCCCCCGAGCGCGCCGACGTGGACTCCTCCCGCCGCATTGCCCATACGATTCGCGAGATCGATCTCCGCCGTCTGGCGGAAGTAGCGTTCTGCCACGGAGATCTTTCCGAATCGCGCTGCCAACGCAGCGTGAATCGGCGGGCTTAGCGAGCTGCCGTGGCTTGTACGCGGCTCGTAGTATCGGAAATTTGCTTCCCGCACGTCCGCCGAAAATCGGTCCCATAGAAGATGAATGAGCATGAGGACATCTGGCTGCTTGATGACCTGCGAACGTTGGGTCTTTGCGCGGCCGACTACGAGGTCCGTCGGAACGAGCGCGGCGCCCGCGTCGAGGGGGCCCGGGTCTTCGAGATCGAAATAGCCTTGAAACTGCTCGATGACGCCGCTCGCATCGAATCGCATGTGGAGTCCGGTCGCGACGCGGGCCCAAACGCGCGGTTCGGCCGGGTCGATACCGAGGCGAGCGGAGAGCGCGTGCCACCGGTCGGGCCAACGCTCCGAGACGAGATCTGCAACCTGGGCAGCGGTCTCGAGGTTCCACTGGGCCATTCCGTTCGTGTAAGCGTTATCATCCACGCTCTCGTGATATTCGTCCGGCCCAATAACATTGCGGATGTGGTACCGCCGGTCACCCTCGAGCACCGCGCGACTGGCCCAGAATCGCGCCGTTTCGATGATGATCTCGGCGCCCGCGTCGAGCAGGAACGTGTCGTCGTGCGAGACGTTCCAATAGTTCCAGACGGCATAGGCGACGTCGGCGCTGATGTGTTGTTCCTCCTCCGCTACGTGGATCCGAAGGACCTCACCCGTAGGGGCGAGCACGAAGGAAGGGGTTACGTCCTCGCCGGTGTCGGCTGACTCCCAAGCATAGAGCGCGCCGCGATGACCGAGCCGTTTCGCGCGCGCCCGAGCCGCAGTGAGCGTATGATACCGATACATCAATAGTGCGCGAGCTGCCTTCGGATAGGTGAACACAAAAAACGGCAGCATGAAGATCTCGGTATCCCAAAAGACATGTCCCCTGTAGGCGGGACCGGTCAGGGCGCGAGCACCGATGGACACCGTCTCGTCGTCGGGGTTCACGGCGCTGACGAGGTGATACACAGCGAAGCGCGCGGCACGCTGCGCCTCGAGGTCTCCCTCTACGACGACGTCACAACGATTCCAATGAGCGCGCCAAGCTGCGCAGTGGGCCGCAACCAACTCCTCCGGTGGCGGTCGCACCGACGCACCGGTTGTGGATGTGTCCGCGGCGCTCGGCTCGCGCGACGTACGTACGCATGCGACGCGATCGATGCGGTAAGTGCGTCCCAAGTCGACGGACATGGTCCAGGCGTCCCTTCGGGTCGGCTCGACCTCGACATGCGACAATGCAGGTGTCCAGTCCCCCTCGGGGCGCTCGATACGCGCCGACACCGAAAGCTCGACGCGCACGTTGAACAAAGACTTAATCGATGCGGAGCCATCTGGCGCGGCCGCCTCGAGCGTCGCGACTCCCCCGTAGTTCTCTGGGGAAAACGTGACAGATTGGATGAGAAGGCGGCGGTCCGATTGACTCGCCAAACGCATTCCCTCGATCACGGTGATGCGGCCCGAAAGGTCGCGGTGACGCCAGCGGCGCCAAAGTATTCCTTGGCGAAGGTCGAGCACGCGGCGGTGCTCGAGCGGCTGTCCCGACTCGAGCTGCAAGGCGCTGCCTTCGATGCGTCCGGAGAGATAGGTCCAATCTGGCGCGCTCACGAGCGTCGGTGTCGAGCCGTCGGCATGCTCGAATACGCCCGCGATGAACGTTGCAGGGGCCGACAGCCCGCTACCTTCCGCGAGTGATCCGCGTGAACCGACGAAGCCATTCGAGACCGAGAACAGCGACTCGATCTCGTGCTCCCGCGTGAGGACGAACCCGTCTTCGATCAGCGTCCACGCGGGATCGGCCGTCGGTGCCACGGGCAGGTTTACCGGGTGAAACGCAGCTTGCGAACCGAGAAGAAGACAGAACCGTGGCGGCCCTCCAGGCAAATGAAGCACACCCGCCGGTACGCCGTCCGGCTCTCGGCCCACCGACACGACAGTCGCTCCTTCGACCTCTTCGACGAGCATGCGCGAATCGCTGCCTTCGTATCCGCCGACGCGGCCGAACTCGTCACCTCCGATGAGAATATCGCGCGTCGGGATGCCGGCGGGACCAGCGACGTGCGCTACCATCCACCGTATCGAGTCGGACTTGTCCGTGAGGCCGATCTCGACGTGCTTCACATCGCTCGTGATGCGAACGTCTTGCAGGCCGTTCGCGATCGCCGCGCGTCGAGCGAGCTCCGCAACCCCGCGGATGCCGCCAGGGAACCCCGCCGATGCAAGTCGCGCCTCGACCGCGTCGAGCAACTCGCCGATTGCCGACTTGGGAGGATCGCGCCATTGAGGAAGAGGAATGAGATCGACCTTCCGGCGATTCATCCGATCGTAAACGATTGTCACTTCGAGCCCCGCCGTTTTCGCGAGGTCGTCGCGGACGGCTTCGGCCGTCGCGGTCAGGGCCCGCTCTTCGATCTCCGTCCCGATGCGGCGCTGGAGCAACACGGGCGCCGACAGCTCGTCGAACCCGAAAACCTCGGAGCCGCGGTTCGTCGCAAGATAGAGCCTCTGCTTGTGCCGCCCCACAATCTCATCCGCGATTTGCCTGTCCAGGTGGGTGCGGTTCGTGCCCGTGACGATGAATACGACGACGCCGCATCGAAGCAGCCGCTCGATGGTACCTCGCACCACCGAGGCGTCGGTGGTCCGATCGGTGACGGCCGTGCCGTCCCAATCGAATGCGATGAGCCGGAATGGGCGGTCCAACGAAGACGACATATTCCCCGAGCAGGTCGCGGTCCTAGGCCCTCGCGAACGTCAGGCAGTCCGCGTGCACTCCGTGATAGCCGACACGAATCGCGTGCGCGTGGCACTCGAGGCGTCGATTGTGGCGACAGTCCGTCACCTTGCACGCCCCTACGGCGGCAACAGGGGCGTTCGAGTCACAATGGGTGGAGGACTGCACGTATGTGTCGCACCGCGGGTGCGCGGCGTTGCCCACTGTGATGGCCCCGGCGTGACACGTGGCATCGGCGTTGTACGAACATTCGCGTACCAGACATGCCGATATGACCGGTAATCTCACCATCTTCATGGATATCCTCCTCCCACTTGAACGCAGCAAAGAGCGCACCCTTATCTGCCTTCCGCCGTCGTGAGGTTACGCTCGTGCGCGGACCATGGCCTGGTGCGTCCCTCCGAGATCGTGGCCCCGTCGAACAGACTGTAGAGCTCATCCTCCTGCGCGAAGTGCAGGGTGAGAATCGCATGAAGTCCGTAGAGAATTCGTCTCAGATCACGGATGTCCTCCGGTCTCGGCCCTTCGGACGGCAGCTGTGCGACGAGCCGATCGTAGAGTCGAGCCAGCCGACGTATTTCGTGATGCGTCTGAATGAGTGGCCCCGTCGGGTCTTCATCGGCTAGCAGCTCCGCCACGGCCGGGTAGGCGATTCGCTGCTCTTCGATCTCGTGGGGCAGTAGCTCGCAATCGAGCATTTCGCGTATGCCGATGAGCTCCGAGAGGGCAGCGGACGGCGGGAGCGTCTGGAGGCGCGATGCGAGCCCACCGATTTCTCCGATCCGTGGACGCAGTCGCTGGTGCGAGGCTGCGAGGTGGCCTGCGAGGCGACGCGTCCCGGGCGTGCCACGCGGTATCGGATCCGGGCCGCCGAGTGTACGAAGCGCATTGAGGATCGCGAGCACATCGATTCCTTCCTGCAAGATCGCTCCAGCGGCGGGCGCGAGGAAGCCTGCGGCGGCGGCGGCCATCGCCGCGACCGACAGTCCCATCCCCACGAAGATGCTTTGAACCGCGATGCGACGTGTTCGGCGAGCAATCCGCAACGCGGCCAGGAGCGACCCGAGACGATCCGAGGTGAGAACGACGTCCGCCGCTTCCGATGCAGCGGTCGCGCCGCGAGCTCCGATGGCGACGCCGACGTCTGCGAGCGCCAGCGCCGGAGCGTCGTTGATGCCGTCCCCCAGCATCAAGGTGACCCCTTCCTTCCGGACGGTACGAACGACCTCGACCTTCTCCTCTGGCGTCCGCTCTGCGAAGACGCGGTCGATACCCAGCGCGTCACCCACGAGTTCCGCTACGTCCGGGTGGTCGCCCGTTACCATATGGATGCGTCGAATTCCGGCCCTCCGGAGATCCCGCAGGGCGCGTGGAGCCTCGGCCCGGATTTCGTCTTCAAGGAGAAGCGCTGCGACCGGCGCCCCATCGACCGCGACGAACACAGGCGCAGTACCTTCTACCGCGCTTCGCAACAGCACCGATCGAAGCTCGGGCGTTTTGTGCACATTGGGTGCGATGGCTTCGAACCGCCCAATTCCAACCAACGAGTCCGAGACACGTCCGACAATCGCCTCTCCGGGCTGTTCGGAGACGTTGGTCGGAAACTCGAGCCTCAGCCCACGACTTCTCGCCTCTCCAAGAATCGGCGGAGCATACGGGTGAGCCGAGACTTGTTCGAGCGAGGCCGCGAGGCGGATGATCTCGTCGGCCGAGAGCGAACCCAGCAACTCGACACCAGCGATTCGAGGTCGGGCAGTCGTCACGGTCCCGGTCTTGTCGACGAGCACGACCGTCGCTCTCGCCAGCGTCTCCAGGGCCGCGCCGCCCTTGACGATCACCCCGTAGCGGGCTGCCCGAGACACGCCTCCGATGATGGCGGCAGGTGCAGCCAAGAGCAGCGGGCATGGGGTTGCTACGACCAATACGGCGAGCGCGCGCACCGGATTGGCCGAGACCAGCCAGGCCAGGCACGCTACGACCAAGGTCAACCCGACGAACCAGAGGGCGTAACGATCGGCAAGGCGGGTGAGAGCAGCCTTTGACGTCTCCGCAGCTCGCACGAGACGGATGATGCCGGCATAGGTGCTGTCGGCCGCGGAGCTCGTGGCGCGCAGCTCCAACGGCTGTCCCGCGTTCGCGCCGCCGCTCCGAATGCGCATTCCGAAGGAAACTTCCACGGGCTTGGCTTCCCCCGTCAGCGCCGCTTCGTCGAGCACTGCGTTCGGCGAGACCAGCACGCCGTCGACGGGGATGACCTCACCCGGTCTGATGACCAGTCGTTGGCCGGACTCGATTGTGTGGATGTCGACGTCCGTGACGAGCTCGCCTTCGCGCAGGTGAGCAATCTTTGGAGCCCGGCCGAGGAGTGCCGTGAGCTCACGACGCGCACGGCCCGCCGCGAAGCGCTCGAGGGCCGCGCCGCTGCACAACATCACTGCGATGACCGCCCCGGCGAAGTAATTCGACAGGGCTATCGCACCGCCCATCGCGAGCACGGCAATGACGTCGACGCCCGTTTCGCGCCGCGCCAACCGGCCAATGCAGGAAACGAGCGTGGGTACGAGCACCAGCGTTGTCGCGCTCGCCCAAATCGCACTCGCGAGCGCCTGCTCGCCGAGCCACCAGGAGATGCCTCCGCAAGCGAGGCCGAGAAGCGACGCGACAAACAGCGTCGCGCTGTGATTGGCAACTTCGGTCCGAAACGTCGACGGCATCTGGCTCTTTCGATCGCTGGGTCACCTCAATGCCGGAGAACTGCCCTCGACGGCGGGACGGAGGAGCCGACCGCACGGTAGCCACGCGCGCGCTCCAGGAGCTCGATCACCTGTTCGTCAGTCGCCGTGGAGTAGTTTCGGTACCAACAAGCGACGGCTATGAAGGGTTCCTCCGAGTGGAGACACACAATGTCGTCAGCGACCCGTGCGAGCTCCTTCGCCGCTGGCGAAGCTGCGACGGGGAGAGCCAGCACGACCCCCGCGGGCCGCCGTCTCCGCAAAGCGTCCAGCGCCGCTCGGGCCGATGCGCCCGTCACCATGCCGTCGTCGACCACGATCAAGTTTCTTCGCCGCACGTTCAGCAGTGGTACGCGTTCGCGAATTCGTTGAACGCGGGCCTCGAGCTCCCGCCACGCGCGTGCGACCGCAGCGACGACGTCTTCGTCGCTCATCTCCAGCTCGCCTCGAATCTTCTCGCCGACGTAGAATCCACCTCCTTCGGCGACGGCTCCGATGCCGATCTCCGGTGTAGAAGGGTCGATTACCCTTCGCACGAGGCACACGTCGAGCGGCGCATCGAGCTCCCGGGCGACCTCGTACGCGACCGGGACGCCTCCTCTCGACACCCCGATGATGATTGGATCCATCCGCCGAAGAGGCCGGAGCTGGATGCCTAGGTTTCGACCGGCGTCCTTTCGATCACGAAAGATTTCCCGAACCATGGCTCGTATCTCCCCTGCCAACTCACCCGCGCGCGCGGACGTGGCGCCGCGCGGGCCATTGACTGCCATTCGCGATAGCCGACGTCGGCGACCGCTTGCCGCTCTGTCTCCATCAGCCGGCTGGAAAAACGAACGGGGTAGGTCCCGTCTCCGCGCAGGGATCGGTAGCGGCCAAAACGGGCGACCTCGCGCGCGTGGCCTGCGCGAAGCTCGTTCAACGGGATCTCGGGGCGGCGACGACGACCGTGTTCGACCACGTGCTCGAGCAGCGGATGACAAGCAGGGTCTGGTGCGGGCTCGTCGCGGCGGCATAGGATGTCCTCTGCGTATTGACCATCTCGGGCGCGTCGCCAAACCTGCTTTGCAAACGCAGTGGTTGCTTTTCCCCCGCTCATTTTGAGTCGCGGTTGTCCTGCGTACTCCACGATCTTGTATGCCATGTCCAAGACGGGGGCGTCGGACGCCATCACCAAGCGAGTCCCCACGCCAAAACCATCAATCGGCGCTCCCGCGCGGACGAGATGACCGTTCGCGCGAAGCTCTCGCATGACGACGATCGCATTCGAGACGCCGTGCATCGTATCATACGTATCGACGAGCAGCGTGGAGGGGCCGTCTGCTGTACGCAAGACCGCGCGAAATGCCGCCCGCTCCGTCTCGAACGCTTCGATGAACGAATGCGCTACCGTGCCACTGATGGGAATGCCGTACACACATCCGGCGAGAACATTGCTGGTCGAGTCGAAGCCAGCCAGATACGCGGCACGGGCAGCGGTGACGCCCCCCTCGGGCTCCGGCGCTCGCCTCAGCCCGAACTCGACGACGGCTCGTCCCTCCGCGGCGGCTACACACCTCGCCGCCTTCGATGCGACCGCGGTCGCATAGTGGATGGCATTCAGCACGATCGTCTCGACCAGCTGAGCCTCGATGATCGGAGCGTGAACCTCGAGGATGGGCTCGTTCTCGAAGACGAGCTCGCCCTCCTTTCCCGCCCAAACATCGCCGGTAAAACGAACTTCCGCGAACGCGCGAAGGTCCTCCGGGCGAAAGCGCCCCGTCGCCCCGAGGTAGTCGATTGAATCAAGATCGTAACGAAAGGACTCCAAGCGTCGAATTGCCGCGTCGATGCCGCAGACGACGAGCATGCGGCGCCTTGGCGGCAGCTTCCGCACGAACAAGCTGAATACAGCGGTGTCGTGCATGCCGAGCTGCAAGTAGCTGGACGCCATCGTCAGCTCGTAGAGCTCTGTAAGGAGCCCGTCAGCCGCGGGCTCCGGCCATTGGCCACGTGATTCCGAGCCCATGATGATCTTCCAGATGCGTGGACCGTGCCGGCTTCCTTGCGGCGCGTTTTCAATTGAGGCGAAGCGCCGACGGGGCGGTGGCCCAGAGCTTGCGACCGCGCGACGATCATGAGCCAATCCATCCCTGACGTCCGGCAGTTCATGACCGCGGCGCCGCATACAATCGGTCGCGATCAACCTCTGTCTCGCGCTTCCGAGCTCTTTCGAAAGTACCATATCCGGCACCTTCCCGTGCTCGAGGGCGGACGGCTCGTCGGGCTATTGAGCGACCGGGACGTCGCGATGGTCGCGAATCTCAAGGACGTCGATCCGAATCAGGTCGAGGTCGGCGAGGCGATGTCCCAAGACGTCTTCACGATCGAACCGAAGACGCCGCTCGATCAGGTTGTGGCCGACATGGCGCGCCACAAGTACGGCTCGGCCTTGATCGCGCAGCACGGGAAGGTCCTCGGTGTCTTCACGACCGTGGACGCATTGCGCGCGCTCGAGGAGCTTCTTCGCCGTGAACGTGACGCCACCGGGCTGTAACGCGAGCGCGTGGGAGGGCCCATGCGAATGCAGCGCGACGCCCGTCGGTCCGAAACGTCAGTCGACGCCAGCGGTCTTCACGAATCTTCGGCGCGGGCTCTCGTCCGGGAGTGGGGACCCGAGCGTGTCGCGGCTAAGCGCCGCGGTCGCCACGAGCTCGTCGACGAAGGCATCGAGCACTCGCCAGTTCGTGTAAACATGATCGCAGCTCGTGTCCGTCGACGCGCCGGCGGCACGGGCGATCTGTTTCATCATGAAACGGACGATGAAACCGTACCGCGTGTACGCAAGGGCGCCGGCGATGGGCTTGGTCCTGCTCGGCACCCAGCCAGTCTCCTCGATGAAGTGCTCAATGGCGTGCGCGACGTCGCGTTTCGCCTTCTGTCGTTTGTCGTCGGGTGCGCTCGGATCCTCCGCGGTCGTCTCGGACAAGCTCACGGAGAGAAAGGCCGCTGGCGTCTCGCCGAGCTCACGGAGATGGGCTTGTACGAACGTCACCATCTCCGGCTCATGCTTGCCCATGTGGATCGACGCGGCGAAGATCGCACAGTCGAATCGATTCGGGCCGTCCTCGAACGGATCCGCATCCGCCACGTTCATCGTCGTGACGCGGTGGCCCTGCAACAAAAGCCGCTCCGCAATGTGGTCGGCGATGGCTTCGGTGTGACCCTCTCGGGTCGCGTACGCGACGAGAATTCTCTTCATGCCGGGAAGAAATTGCAACCGGCGCGCCTCTCGCCGCTTCGCGGTAGTGCGGGTCGTAACGTTTGCCGGCGTCTGTTGAGCTGCATCCGCTGCGTGGCCGATGCAACCTTTGCGCGGGCACACTCGCAGCAAGCGCCCGGAGGCCAAGGCCCGGCGCGGATGTTCGCGGGCACTCTCGGCCTGGAAGAAGCCGTCGAACCGCCTACCGTCTCTTGTTTCGAGTAGGCGGCGACCGGAGCCGACGGAACGGCACCTGCAGCGTGCATAAGGCACAGGAGCTACCAAAATGCTGCCGAAGGTTTCGGTCCATCGTTTCTGCTGTGCGCCCTTCACGAACGTCGAGAATTATCGGCGCCTCGTCGGTAGCGAGCTGATCGACGAGATCGAACGCCTCGCGCGGGACCTCCATGGCGTTCGTATTTGCCACGTGAACTCGACGGGCTTCGGCGGCGGCGTCGCGGAGCTCCTGTCCCGGCTCGTCCCGCTCGCACGTGCGCTCGGGATTCGAGCGGATTGGCGGCTAATCCAAGGCACGCCGGAGTTCTTCGGCGTGACCAAGTCATTTCACAACGCCCTGCAGGGAGCTCCCCATACTCTGTCAGAATTGGAAAAAGCGATCTACCTACACATCAACGGCGAGAGTGCGAAGCAACTCGACGCCGACTATGACGTGTTTGTCGTGCATGACCCACAGCCGGCAGCATTCCGAGCAGCGCTTGGGCCGAACCGTGCAAAGTGGATCTGGCGCTGCCACATCGATACGTCGGCACCGAATCACGAGGTCGCCGCATTCCTTTTGCCCTATTTATCGATCTACGACGCCGTCGTGTTCACCATGAAAGAGTTTGCGCTTCCGGGGCTCGATGCCAAGCTTACGAGCTTTATTGCTCCCGCGATCGACCCTCTCTCGACGAAGAACATGAGCCTGCCCGAGGATCTCTGTACGGCGGTCATTGCCAACGCTGGCATCGACACCAACCGGCCTCTCGTCGCGCAAGTCTCTCGGTTCGACCCTTGGAAAGACCCAATGGGCGTCATCGAGGCGTATCGACTCGCGAAGAAGGAGGTCCCTGGGTTACAGCTCGCGCTCGTGGGTGCCATCGCGGGCGACGACCCGGAGGGTTGGCAATTGCTCGCATTGGTCGAGAAGGAGACGGCGGACGACGACGATGCGTACGTCTTTACGAACTTGGCCGGCGTCGGCAGCATGGAAGTCAACGCATTCCAGCGGGCGAGCGACATCGTGATTCAGAAATCCATTCGCGAGGGCTTCGGACTCGTCGTCTCCGAGTCATTTTGGAAGTCGAAGCCGGTCATCGCCGGACCAGCCGGCGGAATTCCGATGCAATTCCCGATCGGTTTCGAACGGTACCTCACCCCGAGCATCGAAGGTTGTGCGACGAGCATCGTCGAGCTGCTTCGTCATCCGGACCGTGCCGAGGCATTCGGTCTGGCAGCCCATGACCACGTGCGGCGTCACTTTCTCTTGCCTCGGCTGCTGCGTGACGACCTGCTCCTTATCAAGACCCTGCTCGCCGGCGGCGGCTCGGTCGTGCACGCGGCCTGAGGCAGAGCGCCGAATCGCCCGGTGTGTCGGACGATGCTGCCGCGGTCGTGCTCGCGGCGCCCCGTCCGCGAGGCATGGACAGGTTGCTGTGGCGAACCACCGCACTCGGTGCGAATTCGACGCCGCGAGCAGCGCGCACGGCCTTGGCGGCTTCATGATCGCGGAGTCACACTCTCACGCGTGCGCAACGCTACGGTGATTGCCGAGGCTCGTGCCGACGGTTCCGAAACGCTGCTGCGAAGGCTTCGGACGGGCGGCGAATGGTCGAGCGCGTATGTTTGCGAGCGGGCGAGCGTCGCGCATGCGCTCGCATCCGACCTGTTGCTCGCGCTGCAATCGGCGCTCAAAATCACGTTCGCACTCTGCGTGCTCGCGGTGGTCGTCAAACAATCGGCCGAGCTGGCCTTGTGGATTGTTGGGTACGTGCTGCCGCTCAATGGCGCGCTCGTGTTTCATCATCCTGGCGGCGGGCCGTTGCGCGGCAATGCCCCGCCGCATCGTCGTCCGTTTCGATCGCGGGGGCCTCGCGTTTCGAGGAAAGGGACCGACGATCTACGTCGCGAACAATCGTATCTCCTGGATAGAGATCGAACGGCAGAGATTTGGCGACATCTACCAGCGTCACGTGCTGCGGGTCTGGTTAGGATCACCGCAGGATTCACGGCCGCAGCGCCCCCCTCGGATCGTGCAGACCGTTTCGTCTGAAGCAGCTCGAGCGGTCCGTCCATACGTCGACGCGCTCCGCGCGCGCGCACGCTCGAATCAATTCGCCCCGTCTATCGCGGCTTCGGTTTTGAATTGTCGCGCGCGAATGACGGTTCATGCGTGGCGCCGGCAGCTCGATCGGTTGGACCAATATCGACATGTGCCGGGGCCTGCATCGTTCGAGTTGCGTGCGGTCTTGACGGACGGCCAAGCCCATCCGGAAACGATCGCGGCCGCTGAATACCTCTTGTGGCGTGTCGGCGCCCGCACCAACGACGGTAAGCTTCTACTGCCATCCACCGCGCTCGGTGTCGCGCTGATGCTCGACGCCCAATCCGAGTGCGGGGTCGACGTTGCTGTCTGCGAGATTACGCCGATGGCATTGTCTGAGTAACAGCCTCGGCATGCGCATAGCCGTACGTGGCCCGGTGGTTGCTCCTCCATGGATCGAGGTGGAGCCATGGTAGAGAAGCTGACGTGGGTCCTGTTGACGACGGCGCTTTGTTGCGGGGCGTGCGAAAGGCGGGAAAGGCACGATCAGGCCGGTAAGCCGCTCCCGCCGACCAACCAGTCCACCGACACCGCCGTGAACGCCATTGCGCATGCGCGATGCGAGCGGGAGGAGCGCTGCCAGAGCATCGGAAAGGGCAAGACGTTCAAGGACGTTGCAGACTGCAATGCGACCCTCTCCGAACACGTGCGTACCGAGATCAATGCGGGCGAATGTCCGTCAGGTGTAAACAAGGAGAAGCTCACCGAATGCCTCGATGCCATTCGCAAGGAGGCCTGCGGTAAGGTCGTCGATGAGCTCGTCCGCATCAACGCGTGCGGTGGGCTAGAGCTGTGTAAGGAGGCGCCTCGGTCGTAGCAAGGTGAGCCTGGCTCCGACGGAATTCTTCATCACCTCAGTCGTGCTTGTCGTCCGTACGAAGCTTCATCTCAAGGCGAGAGCCAGAGGTCGGGCAGCATCGGCAGCCAGAAGCAGTGCAGGCGACTTCTACCAGAGATCGAACGGTACCTCGCGTTTGCCGTCGCCGCCCCTTTGGGTTTCGATCCTTGCTGATGACGAGTCGACGGCTCGTGCTGCTCGGCGGATGTCCGACGAGGCCCGCGACCATCGATGCAAGACACCGATTGGCCAACGAGCCAGCCGACATAAGGCGAAGATGCCCAATTGGCCGAGCCAAGACCGAGGTTCGTACATCGAAAAGCGACTGGTGGGGTTGCTCATCGACACGAGCGTAGAGCGGGAGCCGCGGATCGCAAATGGTGTATGGAGCCACGGACGTGTGGCGATCTGCGGCAGTCATCTTGCCTCGATGATTCAGAACTGCGCACCACGTTCACGAGGTGGACGCGAGTCGGAACGAGCTATGGGTTTGGTGACGCGCCGGCCCGCGACTTGCGTGCGGCGGCCCATCACCCCAACGGGTGAGCATGCAGGAACGACGCGACGGGAGGGGATGATGAAAGTAACCAAGATGCCCATGGTCTCGGCCTGTGCGGTGCACGATTGCGCCTACAACGGACATGGGAATTGCCATGCTCGCGCGATCACGGTCGGCGACGGCGCGCACCCGCGGTGCGACACATTCGTCGTGGCCGCGGCCCACTCCAACCCGAATACTCCGGTCGCCGGCGTCGGTGCATGCAAGGTCGTCGCGTGCAGCCTCAATAGCGATCTCGAGTGCAGGGCCCAATCGATCCGCGTCGGATACCACGAACGACACGCAGACTGCCTGACGTTCACCAAGGGGTAGCTACGGTAGCGCTCGAAGACGCCCCCGACGCCGCGGCGGGGGCGCATGTTGCGCTCTATCGCTACTCAGCCGGCCGCGAGCGCCCCTGCCCAGCGCCGCTCCGTGATCGAGGCGAGCGTCCGCGCGACGCCGGGAGCGGTGAGCGGAATCTTGATCGGTTGCGCCTCCGTCGCAATGTCGGCCAGGCTGATAATCCCAACGAGTCGGCGATCCCTATCAATGACGGGGATACGCCGCACTTGCGCCTTCGCCATCATGCGCTCCACATCGGCCAGGCTATTGTCCGGCCGACAAGCCACGACCTCGTCGCTCATGGCGGAGTACACGCGCAGATCTCTTAGCGCAAGGCCGCGCGTATAGGCCGCCATGCAAATATCCCTGTCGGTGATCATCGCGATGACCCGGCGCTCCTCGTCGACCACCGGTAGGCACCCGAGATCGGCCTCCCACATGATTCGAGCCGCCTCGGACAGTGAGTCCTCAGGCGCACACGTCTTCACGACATGCCTCATTCGAGCGGCCACCTTCATCCGACTCTCCTTTGGAATTCGCGCATCGCGTCGCGTGTGGGCATGCGCCTGCAACGTTCGGACCTCGAACGTCGCGCACGAGAGCTCGACCGGCCGCAGTCGAGCGTCCTCTGCGGGCCGCGTCTACGTCGACTGCGGGTTCAGCAACGCAGCGACCGCACTGGCCAGCTCCGAAAGACACGCGGGCTTCTCGACCACTTGATCGACGTCGGCCGATGACGCTGGTGGGGTCGCGGCGTGGAGCACGATGCGAATGCGCGGGTCGAGGCCGCGGACTGCCGAGGCAAGCTCCAGACCGGACATTCCCGGCATCGAGAAGTCCGTCACGACGACACCAAACTCGCCGGTCGACGCGCGTAGAATGTCGAGCGCCGTCCGTGGTCCTTCAGCAGCGACGACCGCGAAGCCCATTGTAGCCAGTCCGCCTTCCACTGCGCGGAGCAGCATGGCGTCGTCATCCACCAAAAGGACCTTGCGGCGGTGCCCGGCGAAAGCCGGCTCGTGCTTCTGTAAGCCGGAGTCGCTCCTATCGGTGTGCGCAGAAGTCATCGTGCTATCCCCGTGTTCGCCCGATCGTCCAAGCCCTGTCTGCTAACCGCGGTTGGGACCTGGCCGCCCAAGCGGCGCGGCCGAGCTGTCGATATGGCAATGCCCATGCCCAACCAGGGCGTCAAGGGGGCCGCGAGCGAGCCGGCGTTCTCACTCGACACCCACAAGCGGCCAGAGAAGGACGATGATGGCCGCAACCACCAGAAGTGCGGCGAAGGTACGTGCGAAAGGCGCGCGAGTGGACGCGGTAATCCGACGAACCTTTGGACGTGGGACCCCAGTGCGTCTGCGCCGATTGCGAAGTCGATCCAGTCGCTTTGGTCGACGGTACAGGTCGTCGCGGTTTGCCTCGCGCGACAGCGGTCGAGAACTCGAAGCCCCTGTGTCGGCGGTCAGTGCCCGACTTCGGGTGCGGGAGGGGGACTCGAGCTCATTCGAATTGGCGACGAATGCCCTGCCGAGCGATGCGAGGTCTTTGCATGGCCGCCCACTTTCTTTGCTCATCATCCCCCCTTTCAAGCCGCCCGCCCGAGCCGTCGAGAGCGTCTGCGAATAGTGCTGAATGATCGAGCCAGGATAGAACGCGAGCAGCTGATTAGAAATGAGGGTTTTGCCCACGCCGGTGTGGCGATTCGCAGCGAGCGGGGTCAATGGCTCGGAGAAAAACGGTGCGCGCCGGCAAGTCGCGCATGCGGCATGGGCAATGCCCGTATGCCGCCGTGCCGGCCCAAGCCCCTCGCAACCAACCACCGAGACGCCTTATTGCGCTTGGGAGGTGCCCGTGACGACGCAAGAGGGGCTCGATGCCCGCACCGCACAGCGGCGGCTGCTCGATAACGGTCCGAACGAGATCGAGCGCGAGCAGCGGCAACATCCGGCATTGATGCTGGCAGGGCAGTTCAAAAGCCCGGTCGTGCTGCTTCTTGTCGCAGGCTGTATCGTCGCTGCCGCGTTGGGCGAGCTCGCGGACGCAATCGCCATCCTCGCGATCGTCGTCATCAATGGAGTGATCGGCTTCTTCCAGGAGTTCAGGGCCGAGCGGGCGGTGCACGCCTTGCGCGCCATGACGGCACCCCGCGCGCGCGTTCGGCGCGACGGCCGAGCGCTCGAGATACCTGCCTCCGAGGTTGTCACGGGCGACGTCCTCCTGCTCGAGGCAGGCGACGTCGTTGCTGCGGATAGCCGCGTGGTCGAAGCGCATGCACTCGCTACGAACGAGTCGGCCCTGACAGGAGAGAGCCTGCCCGTCGACAAATATGTCGAATTGATTCACGCCGATGCACCAATCGCCGATCGCTCCGGCGCCGCCTTCATGGGCACCGCGGTCGTGGCCGGAACGGGGACGGCTGTCGTCACCGCGACCGGGATGGCGACGGAGCTCGGCAAGGTCGCCCGCCTGCTCTCTACGACACAGTCGACGAAGACGCCGCTCGCTACGCGCCTGGAAGCGACGACGCGCGCTCTGCTGTTTGCGTGCTTGGGCATTGTTGCCGTCACTGCTGTGATCGGGCTCCTACGCGGACAAGCACTCTTTGACGTCGGCCTCTCAGCAGTCTCTCTCGCCGTGGCAGCAATTCCCGAAGGGCTGCCCGCGGTCGTCACGATCGCCTTGGCGCTCGGCGTCCAGCGCATGGCGGACCGGCACGTCGTCGTTCGAAAGCTGCCGGCTGTCGAGACCCTTGGGTGCACGACCGTGATTTGTACGGACAAAACGGGGACTCTCACGACGGGCATGATGACGGTACGCGAGCTATGGGGCGCCGATCACGTGAACGTCCTTGATGCGGCCGCCGCTTGCAGCGACGCCGAGCTCGCCGAGGATGAGCGGTCGGGCACCGGTGACCCAACCGAGGTCGCGCTTCTCGTCGCGGCCGCAGAACGCGGCGTATATCGCGAGCACATCGAAAAAGAGAGACCACGTCGCCTGGTGCGACCGTTCGACGCCAATCGCAAGCGCATGAGCATTCTGAGGGCGGATGGTAGGCTCTACGTCAAGGGCGCACCGGATACGGTACTCCCGCTATGCGTTGGGGGTACCGGCGCGGCGGCGGCTGCCAACACCGACATGGCGTCGCGCGGTCTTCGCGTGCTCGCGGTAGCCGTGGGTGAGACGGACGAGGAGCGCGACTTGAGGCTGGTCGGGCTCGCCGGCATGGCCGATCCTCCGCGCACGGAAGCCATCGAGGCGGTCGCCGCTGCGCGCGCCGCAGGTATCAAGACCGTGATGATCACCGGCGACCAAGCCCTGACGGCGGCGTCGATCGCGCGGGAGCTCGGCATCGTGCGCCGCGGGGAGTCTCTCGAGTCACGGGTCCACGCGCGCGCGACCCCGGAAGACAAGCTCCGGATCGTTCGAGAGTGGAAGGCACGTGGCGACGTCGTCGCGATGACGGGCGACGGTGTAAATGACGCCCCTGCGCTGCGGGAAGCCCACGTCGGCATCGCGATGGGACGCGGAGGCACCGAGGTAACGCGAGAGGCATCGCATGTCGTGCTCGCGGACGACAACTTCGCGAGCATCGTGGCCGGAGTCAGAGAAGGGCGGGCCATCTTCGACAACATCCAGAAGACGGTCGTTTACCTGCTCGCCGGCAACGCAGGCGAGCTGCTTGTTGTGCTCGGCGCCGCATTGTTCGGATTACCGGTGCCGTTGCTGCCACTGCATCTTCTCTGGATCAACCTCGTGACGGATGGTTTTCCAGCGCTCGCGCTGGTCATGGATCCGCCCGAGGGCGACGTGCTCCAGCGCAATCCTCGACCGCCGTCAGCGCCTCTCCTGGGTCGGAGCGAGTGGCAAATGATCGTTGCGACGGCGGTTTTACAATGCATTGTGACACTAGGCATCTTCGCCTGGGTGCTTCGCAATCGGGATGTGTCGGAGGCGCGCAATCTAGCGTTTTCCGTGCTCGTTCTGGGAGAGCTGTTCCGGGCCTTTGCCGCGCGGAGCACGACGCGAATTTTTTGGGAGGTCGGCGTCTTTTCGAACGCAAAGCTGCTCGGCGTCATCGCGCTGTCGGTCATGGTCCAGCTCGCCCTTCACCACGTACCAATCGCGCAGCGGCTGTTCAACCTCCGTGACCTCTCATCGCTCGACTACGGCATCGCCGTTCTACTGGGGCTGGTGCCTGTCACCGCGATCGAGCTTTGGAAGCTCGCGATGCGCCTGTGGCGGCGCGTGCGCCGCGCCTCGACGTCGAGCCATATTCACGCCTAAGGCGCACCTTTTGGGGGCGTGTGATTGCAGAGCTGTGACATGGTCTTGCGCGCAGGGATGTTGACTCCTGGGCGTCCCGCTGCTCGGGTTGCGGCCGGGAGCCGCGCGCGGACTTCAAGGTGGGTCTTCCGTGGCGCACGGCTTGCGCCACACAGGCAATCCGTGCGCGCGAGGCGACACGAGTCGATCCGGAATCCAGGGCGAATGCGCGGCGATGCCGACGGCATCCCTGTTGCTTAGCAGCGGCGCGTAGGCATTCCTGATGCGTCGCGAGCAACGACCATCCCACGCATTTGCAGATGCCGAGGGCAGGTGACGACGTGACAACGGTCAACCGCTTCAGTATCAAGATCGAGCAGATCAGCGGCTTCGAGTTCGCGGTCCGCTTCGACAAAGTCGGACACGCGGCTGTCCGCATCGACGAGCCCGAGCCTCTCGGTCGCGATACCGCGCCGAATGCCGCGCGCTACCTTGCGGCTGCGATCGGCAACTGTCTGGTCGCAAGTTTGCTCTTCTGCTTGAAGAAATCGAATGCGCCTGCGTCGACGATTTCAGCGACCGTCGACATGGATATCGTGCGCAACGAGCAGAAGAGGCTCCGCATTGGCAAGGTCGACGTTACGATCCACACGAGCCTGCCCGACAATCATCCCGTGCTGCTCGCCTGTCGCGAGACATTCGAAGACTTCTGCATGGTTACGCAGAGTGTCCGGGCTGGTATCGATGTTTCCGTCCGCGTGGAGACACTGCCTGCCGCTCCTTGAATATCGGCTGGGGCGCCGATGGGTCGACAACGATGCGAGCTGGCATCGTGGCGCAACGCCTCAGCACGCTCCGATAAGTCGCGTACTATCCTGAATCCCATGGCAAGAGCGCACAGGACGTCAGTGCGGCGCGCCGTCGCTTGGGCGACGGGTGTTACACTCACCCTCGCGGGGTTGATTACGCTCGGGTCGCGCGATCTCGCGCATTTCGATGCCGCGCTCGTCGCCTACACGTTCGCGACGCTGTTCGCCGCCTTTGGGATCACCTATCGCTACGCGGTCTGGCTCCAGCGGCCGCCGACGCGGATGTATTGGCGCCGCGGCTGGCAGGCGCTCTTCACGCCGCGCTTCGCCGCGCGCAACCTGGTTGTGCTCGCCCGGAGAGCCGTCGTAGAGGTCGCCGGCAACCGGTTCATTTTTCGGCGCGGCGCGCTGCGAGGCGCTGCGCATTGGGCGATCATGTGGGGCTGCTTCCTCGCGGGGGCGATCACCTTCCCACTCGTGTGGGGGTGGATCCACTTCGAGACGGTGCCCGGCTCGCCAACCACGTATCGCACCTTCGTATTCGGGTTTGCCGCGGGCGAGTTCCCGATCGACTCGGCGGTCGCCTTCGTCGTCTTCCACGGCCTCGTGTGGGCGTCGTTCCTCGTCATCGGCGGCGTGATGCTCGCGTTCCGCAGGCGCATGACCGACCACGGCGCGGCTTCGATGCAGCGGTTCGGCGAGGACATCCTGCCGCTCGTCATGCTCCTCGCCATCAGCGTCACCGGGCTCATGTTGACGGTCAGCTACACGTGGTTGCACGGCTACGCCTACCCGTTCCTCGCCGTCCTTCACGCGGCGACCGTGATCTTGACGCTCCTGTTTCTCCCGTTCGGGAAGTTCTTTCACATCTTCCAACGACCGGCGCAGTTGGGCGTCGGGTTCTACAAGGACATCGGCGAACGCGGCGAGCAGGCAAGTTGCGCGCGCTGCGCCCGTCCCTTCGCGTCAGCCGCGATGATCCGCGACCTCACGACGGTCGAGCGAGAGCTGGGTTTCCGTTACGAGCTCGGATCGCCGAAGGCCGGAGCGCACTACCAACAAATCTGTCCGCAATGCCGCCGCGCGCTCTTCGGGCTCGCGCAGACCGCGGCTTGGGGACGGGAGCGAACGGAGGCCGATCATGGCTGAGCTGCCGGTCAACGAGCTATCCATCATTGGCGCGTTCGGGCCACACCTCTCGGCGAAAACGCGCGGAACGAGCGCCGACGACCCGGACAAGCTGGTGAAGACCCATTGCTGCTTCTGCGGGCAACAATGCGGCATTCAGCTCAAGGTCCGTGGGAACGAAGTTATCGGTTTCGAGCCTTGGGAGGACTTTCCCTTCAACCGAGGAATGCTCTGCCCCAAGGGTGTAAAGCGTTATCTGCAAGGATCTCATCCCGACCGGTTGCTTCACGCGCTCGCGAGGGACCCGAGCCAGCCGTCCGGATTCCGGAACATCGGATACGACGACGCGATCGCGAAGACGGCCGCTGAGATCGCGCGCATTCAGAAAGAGCACGGCCCGTCGTCCGTGGCCGTCCTCGGCGGCGCGAGCCTCACCACCGAGAAGACCTATTTGCTCGGTAAGTTTGCGCGCGTCTGCTTGAAGACACCGTTCATCGATTACAACGGGCGCCTGTGCATGGTGAGCGCCGGCGCCGCGAACAAAAAGTCGTTCGGCATCGACCGGACCACGAACCCCTGGTCGGACATGGTCGGCACCGAGGTGATCTGGGTCGCCGGATCCAACGTCGCGGAGTGCTCGCCGATCACGACGAACTACATTTGGCAGGCGCGCGAGCTGGGCGCGAAGGTCATCGTCCAAGATCCGAGAATCACGCCGGTCGCGCGGACGTGTGACATCTTCGTTCCGATCAAGCCCGGGCGTGATGCGGCGATGTTCGCGGGCGTCCTTCAGCTGATGATCGAAAACGGCTGGGTGGACGAGGCATTCATCGACCAGCACACGACGGGCTTCGATGCCGTAGCGGCCTATTGCAAAACATGGGACGTCGCGCGTACCGCCGAGGCCACCGGCGTTCCAGCGCGAACGATCCACGCGGTAGCCGAGCTCTGGGGCAAGGCGAAATCGAGCTTTCTGTTTCACGCGCGCGGCATCGAGCATCACTCGAATGGTGTTCAAAATGCGCTAGGCACCATCAACCTCGTGCTCGCCTCGGGGCGCCTCGGCCGGCCCAAATCCGGTTACGGCACGATCGTCGGCCAAGCCAATGGTCAAGGCGGAAGAGAGCACGGGCAAAAATGCGATCAGCTCCCCGGTTGGCGGGAGATCGCGAACCCGGAGCACCGCCAGTACATCGCCTCCGTCTGGGGCGTCGAAGAAAAGGACATCCCGGGGCCCGGCGTCGATGCGTACGAGCTCTTTCGGAAGATCGACAAAGGCGAGATCAAGGCACTCATCGCGATTTGCTTCAACCCGAAGGTCTCGTTGCCCGACAACCAGTTCGTCACGCGGGCGCTCGAAAAGCTCGAGTTCTTCGCGGCGATCGACTTCTTCCTGAACGACACCGCCCTCCACGCGGACATCGTGCTACCTGGCAGTCTCCAAGAGGAGGACGAGGGCACCGTTACGCAAGTCGAGGGGCGGGTGATCAAAATCAACAAGGCCGTCGAGTGTCCCGGCGAAGCCCGGCAGGACTGGATCATCATCCAGGACATCGCGCGCGCCCTCGGCCGTCCACACGGCTTCACCTTCGACAGCCCTCGAGCGATCTTCGAGGAGCTTCGCGTGGCGAGCAAAGGGGGCGTCGCCGACTACTCCGGCATTACCTACGAGAAGATCGAGCGGCAGATGGGGGTGTTCTGGCCGTGTTACAGCCACGATCCCAAGAGCGGCGAGCCGATCGACCATGCCGGCACGCCGAGGCTGTTCGAGCCGGGCAGCTACAACCCCGTGGCGAAGGGCGCCGGCCGCTTCTACTTCGCGGATGGGAAAGCGCGGTTCAACGTCGCGGAATACAGAGACCCCGTCGACGACGCATCGGCCGAGTTTCCCGTCTATCTGACCACCGGGCGTGTCGTCAGTCAGTTTCTATCCGGCACCCAGACACGCCGGATCGGCCCGCTCGTCGCGCAATATCCGGAGCCGCGGCTGGAGATACACCCGCGCCTCGCGGAGAAGCTCGGCGTCGCCGACGGCGATTGGGCAACCTGTGAGACACGCCGCGGGGCGATCACCCTACGCGCGATGGTCGTGACCACCATCCGCCCGGACACGGTCTTCATCCCTTATCACTGGACCGGACCGAAGAGCGCCAACCGGCTGACCGTCGCCGCGCAGGATCCGATCAGCAAAATTCCCCAATACAAAGTCTGCGGCTGCCGGGTGAAGAAGGCAGACGCCGCTCCGGAGTACGCCAGCCGATTGGAGGCGCAGCAATGACGGTACCGAGTCATCTGCATTTCTTCATCGACCCGAGCCGCTGCATCGGCTGTCAGTCGTGCGTGCAGGCCTGCAGCGAGTGCGACACGCACAAGGGCGAATCGATGATTCACCTCGAGTTCATCGACCGCGCACGTTCGGTGCAGACCGTCCCGGTCGTGTGCATGCATTGCGAGCAGCCGACGTGCGCCGAGGTCTGTCCTGCCGACGCGATCAAGCGCACCGGTGACGGCGTCGTGCAGAGCGCTCGCAAGCCGCGGTGTATTGCCTGCGGCAACTGCGTCATGGCCTGCCCCTTCGGCGTGCCCGAGGTCTACCCCGATCGGTTGCTGATGATGAAATGCGATATGTGCTACGACCGCTCGAGCGCCGGCAAGCGGCCGATGTGCGCGACGGTTTGTCCGAGCCAGGCGCTGTTCTTCGGCACACACGAAGAGATCGCGGCGCTCCGCCCCCAATCACGCCCAACGAATGTCTTTCGTTTCGGCGAACAGACGATCACGACGCGCACCTTCGTGATGGTGCCGCGCGGGCAGGCGCCGGCGCCGCTGCTGGACGTCACGGCCGCCATGGGCGACGAGCCGCAGCGCCGCACCGTGCGTCTACCTATCCACGGGGCCGTTCCCGATGCCGCGGATCCATTCGCAGAGGTGGAGGTCTGACATGGCTGACGGACGAACCGACGAGGGCGCTCCGACGGCCGCGACAGGCACGGGGTCGAACATCGATCCGCGTGTCGACGAGTGGTCCCGCCGGGGCCTCACGGGCACGGCGCGCAGTGGCATGTACGAGCCGACACGAGATCCGGACGACGTGTCTCGTGCCCCCAATCCGGAGGACGACGAGAACCCACCCCGATGGCGCGCCGACTTCCCCATCGATTGGCCGAAGGACGAGCTCGTCGCGCGCCGCGACTTCGCAAAATTCCTCGTTCTGACGAGCGGCGCGTTCGTGGTCGGGCAAGGTTGGATTGCGGCGCAACACCTGGTGCGAAAGAACCGCATCCTCCCCGCTACTCGAAAGATCGGGTCGCTCTCCGACATCCCAATCGGCGGGGTAAAAGAGTTTGCGTTCCCGACCGAGCACGACCCGTGCCTCCTCGTCCGACTGAGCCGTGAAGAGGTCGTCGCTTTCAGCCAATCGTGCACACACTTGTCGTGCGCGGTCGTGCCCAAGGTCGACGAAGGGGTGTTTCTCTGCCCGTGCCATGAAGGCTATTTCGATATCCGCACGGGCAAAAACATCGCCGGACCTCCACCGCGGCCGCTTCCTCGAATCGTGCTTCGGCTCGAAGGTGATGACGTTCTCGCGGTTGGCATCGAGGAGCGGATGGTGTGATGGTCAAGAAGCGCCACCTTACCCGAGCGCAGCTCAGGACCATCGTGAACGGCGTGGTCTGCTTCGTGCTGGTCCTCGTCGTGCTTCAGCTTTGGCTGCTGACTGCGACGATGAATGCATTTCTTGGCGGTGATGCGTCGGTGGTTTGGCCGGCCCTAGGCGCCAGCGTCGCGTGCCTGCTGCTCAATCTGGGGTTGCTTCGCTACCTCGCGGGCGCAGGGTGAAAACGTCGGCGCTCGCGACGCTCCACCCGGCGTATTTCGCGCTCGTCATGGCGACCGGCATCGTGTCGATTGCTGCGTCGGTACTCGGCATTCCAGTCGTGCCCGAAGCGCTGTTCGCGCTGAACCTCGTTTTCTATCCGGTGCTGTGGGGAGCGACCATCGCCCGCGCCTTGCGCTATCGAGGAGAGCTCGTCGCCGACCTGTCTCACCACGGGCGTGCGGTCGGCTTCTTCACGATGGTTGCGGCGACGTGCGTCCTCGGCTCGGAATTCGTGGTCGTCGCGCACGCGCCGCATATTGCATTCTGGTTCTGGGTCGCGGGCATCGTCCTCGATGTCATCCTCGTCTACTCAATCTTCGCCATTCTCACCGTGAAGGAGGTGAAGCCGCCGCTGTCGGAGGGGCTCAATGGGGGGTGGCTCGTCGCCGTCGTCGCGGCGCAGTCGATCGCCGTGCTCGGCGCGCAGATCGCGCAGACGACGGAGCGGCCCGAAGGCGTCCTCTTCTTCTCCCTCGTGATGTGGCTCGGCGGGGGGATGCTCTACTTTTGGATCATCTCGCTCATCTTCTATCGGTACACGTTCTTCACGATGGCGCCTTCGGATCTCGCGCCGCCCTATTGGATCAACATGGGGGCGGCGGCGATCTCCACGCTCGCGGGCTCGATGCTCGTCGGCGCGCGTGAACATTCGCAGGTCCTCATGAGCGTCCTTCCGTTCGTGCGTGGGCTGTCGCTCGTGTGGTGGGCGACGGCGACGTGGTGGATCCCGATGCTCATCGTGCTGGGGGTCTGGCGGCACGTCCTCCGCAAGTTCCCGGTGCGCTACGATCCGCTCTATTGGGGCGCGGTGTTCCCCCTCGGGATGTACACCGTCGCAACTGCGCGACTGGCCCAAGCCGTGGACGCACCCTACCTGTTCGAGATTCCTCGATGGACCGTCTTCGTCGCCCTCGGAGCATGGATGCTTGCGTTCGTCGGAATGGTTGCGCAGCTCTCGCGAACCATCACGGCGCGCACCTCGGGGAAGCGCGCCCAATAACGACTCGGCGACGCGCGCGATGCAGGATTTGCAGCGTTCGCGAACGCGGTGCGCGACAACGGCATGAAACATCGCAGATCCACGCGGTCTGGAACTTGCGATGGCAGTCGTCGAGATGATTCCTGTCGGCGCAATCGAGCGCTTCATGGTGGAGGATCATGTCCGTATCGACGGCCTGCTCGAGGCGGCAACGCGATCGGACGTCATCGATGAAATCGCGTACGCGCGGTTCCGGCATGATTTACTCCGCCACATCGCGATGGAGGAGAAGGTTCTTCTCCCGTACGCGCGCGACAAACGCGGGGGTAGCCCACTTGCCATCGCGCCCATGCTGCGAGCCGATCACGGCCGGATCGCCAAGGTCCTGGTTCGGTCGCCGACGGCGGCGATCATCGACGAGCTTCGCGTGCTGCTCGCAGAGCACAATCCGCTCGAAGAGGGGCCGGAGGGCCTTTACGCGCTATGCGATGCGCTCGCCGGCGGCGAGGCCGAGCTGGTCGTTACGCGGCTTCAGGCGCAACCGAGCGTGCCGCTCGCAAAGTATTACGATGGCCCGCTTCACGGGAAGAACGTGAACCGATGAGCCGTTCACTCGCAATTCACGGCGAGGCCCCGACGCCCACATCGCGACCACCGTTCGCGATATCGGCGAAGGGGTTCAGGCCCTTTTTCGCGCTCGCGGCGGCCTACGCGGTGCTGTTCGTGCCCCTCTGGCTCGCGATCATCGAAGGGGTCGCGCGTCCGAGCTCGTATCTCGATCCACTGAGCTGGCACGCGCACGAAATGATCTTCGGCTTCACCGTCGCGGTGATTGCCGGATTCCTTCTCACGGCAGTCGGCAATTGGACGCAGCGAGAGACGCTCGTCGGCACACCGCTCCTCGGCCTCGCCGCTCTCTGGGTTGTCGGCCGTGTCGGCATGTTGGCGTCGACGTGGCTTCCCCGCGGCGTGCCTGCGGTGCTCGATCTCGCGTTCTTGCCGCTTTTGGCGGTCGTCCTCGCGCGTCCGATCCTGGCGACGAAGAACCGGCGGAACTTCGTGATGGTCGGGGTCTTGGCCGTGCTCTCGATTGCGAACCTCGGGGTGCACCTCGCGGGCCTCGGCGTCGTACCCGAAGGTTGGGCGCGCCAATCCAATCTCGTCGCGGTCGACGTCATTGCGTTGATGATGCTGATCATCGCCGGTCGCATCTTTCCGATGTTCACGCGCAATGCGACGGGCATTGCAACCATCCGCTCGCACCGGGTGCTGGATGTCTCGACGATCGTCGGAATGGTCGCGCTCCTGATCGGCGACGTCATCGCGGCCGACAACGTCTTCGCGAATGCCATAGCGGGCGTCGTCGGTCTTGTCGGCGCGGTGCGTGCGGTTCATTGGGGAGCCCGGCATTCGACGCGAGAGCCGCTCCTTTGGATTTTGCACGCAGGCTACGCCTGGCTCGTATTCGGGCTCGTGATGCGCGGAGCCTCCACCTTCATCCCCTCGCTTCCCAGCTCGCTCCCGACCCACGCGATCACCGTCGGCGCCATCGGCTCGCTGACGCTCGGCATGATGGCGCGCGTTTCCCTCGGACACACCGGCCGGCTTCTCGCCGCCCCTCGTGCAATGCGTTGGGCCTTCATGGCGATCGTCGGCGCCGCGTTCGTGCGGGTCGCAATGCCTCTGCTCGCTCCGGCTTGGTACCGGGGATCGCTCGTCATCAGCGGCCTTCTCTGGACGCTCTCGTTCGCGACGTTCCTGGTCCTCTACGCACCCATCCTCGCGACGCCCCGCCTTGATGGGAAGCCGGGGTGATGCGGCACACCGTCACACTGAGGCACGCGCGCTCGCTCGTTCGCGCCCTGCCTTCGCGTGATTGATCCTCCCAGGGCGCTACGCTCTTCGTGAGGGATCGGGCGCGATGGGGACCGCCGGCGAGATTGAGGATTTGGTCTTCCAGACGCTGCTCGAGCAGCCCGTGCCGGTGGCGATCTTTTGTTGGCGTCCGACCGAGGGCTGGGCAGTCGAGTTCGTATCGCCCAACGTGAGGCACGTACTCGGCTACACCGCGGAAGACTTTCTCTCTCGCCGGGTTTTGTACGCCGACATCGTTCATCCCGAGGACATCGAGCGTGTCACGCGCGAAGTCCAGGCACACAGCGGCTCCGGCGATGCAGCGTTCGAGCACGAAGACTACCGCATTATCGATCCGCAAGGACGCACGCGGTGGGTGCGCGACGTGACCGCGGCGATACGCGATGCCAGCGGTCGCGTGACGCGTTTGATCGGATACATTTTCGAGAGCACGGCGCGCCACGAAGCGCTGGAAGCGCTCGCCGCGGCCAAGCACGAGGCGGAGGCGGCGACGCGAGCCCGGACCGAGTTCTTCATGAACGTGAGCCACGAGTTCCGGACGCCGCTCACGCTTCTGCTCGGCCCGCTCGACGACCTCCTCGCGGGACCCCTCGAGACCGAACAGCGAGATGCCCTTCAGACGATGCGCCGCAATGCGCATCGCCTGCTGCGCCTCGTGAGCTCACTTCTCGCCTTCGCGCCGATCGACGCAGGGCGCGCGTCCGCCACCTTCACCGCGACGGATCTCGCGGCATCGACCCGTGAGATTGCCGGGCTCTTCCTATCGGCGGCGCACAACGCGAACCTCGACCTCGTCCTGGAC
>JABFXY010000001.1 GCA_013361525.1 Polyangiaceae bacterium
GGCCCGCCGCGGATGCCTCGGCCATCGCCGCGAAAGCAGGAGCGAGCTGCAAGAAGGCGAAGGACGCGCCCGCGCTCGTGTTCACGGCGCCGCTCGACCCGGTCGCGGGCGACACGGTGCGGGCGATGGTCGTCCCT
Organism: Polyangiaceae bacterium; assembly: GCA_013361525.1. Taxonomy (GTDB): domain Bacteria; phylum Myxococcota_A; class Polyangia; order Polyangiales; family Polyangiaceae; genus Xiheicaenibacterium. The sequence continues at coordinate 138 of JABFXY010000001.1, forward strand.
GCGGCGACCGCGCCCGTGCTCGGCGAGCCGGCGGACGGCATCGTCGTCGTCGACGCGGACGGAAAGCCCGTAAACGGTGATGCCGAGTTTCGGGACGGGCCGCCGGCATCGGTGTTCACGTCCGCGGTCGCGCCGAAGCCGGGCACCTATCGCTTCATCGTCCACAAAGGTGGGGAGATCGTCGCGTGCAGCGACGTCGCCGTCGCCAAGGATTGGTCGCGACGCGCCGGCGGCCCGCAGGGCATCCCCTGGGAGACGACGCGCGCGTGGGATCGCGACATGGAGAACCTCTACTCCGCGTGGGTGGAGAAGCTCTTCGACGCGCCGCTCGACGAATCGTTCAGCTACACGTCGCTCCACGAGATCACGAAAGAGCCCTCGCGAAACTTCCTCCACGACTACCTCGGCGCGGACGAAGACGCGCCGCCGCCGAAGGGCCTTCGTCTCGATCCCGACTGCGCCGACCTGCCCTACTTCTTGCGCGCGTACTTCTCGTTCAAGATGGGTTTGCCGTTTTCGTACTCGGCTTGCTCACGCGGCGGCGGGGGCTCCGCGCCGCGCTGCAAAGACCCGCAGTCGAACCTCGATCCGCTCGACGAGCCGGTGCAAAACCGCGTGCGTCGGTTCGAGAAGTTCCTTCGCGGTGATCTGAAGAACACCGTTCACTCCGGCACGGGGCGAACCCTCGCGACCGACGATCAGACCGACTACTACCCGATCACGCTCACCGCCGAGACGCTGCGACCGGGCGCCGTGTACGCCGATCCGTACGGCCACATTCTCGTCGTCGCGAAACGCGTTCCGCAGACGACCGACGCCGCCGGTTTGTTGTTCGCGGTCGACGGTCAGCCCGACGGCACCGTGAGCCGCAAGCGCTTCTGGCGCGGGAATTTCCTCTTTTCGCTCGACGATCCGGCGATGGGCAGCCCTGGCTTCAAGCGCTTCCGGCCGGTCGTCGTGAAGGGCGGCCGAGCCGTCGTGCTGAAGAACGACGCGATCGTGAAGAGCGCGTCTTACGGCGACTACAGCGTCGAGCAGACCGAAGGCGACGCCGGCCGGTTCTACGACCGCATGGATGACGTCTTGTCACCGGCACCGCTCGACCCGGAGCGCGCGATGCTTCAAGCGATCGATGCGCTCGAGGAGCAGACGAAGGCTCGCATCGTGTCCGTCGAAAATGGCGAGAAGCATTTCCGTACGGGCGGCGGACGCATCGACATGCCGAACGGCGCCGCGATCTTCGAGACGGTCGGCGACTGGGAGAACTTCTCCACGCCGGCGCGCGATCTCCGGATCCTCATCGCGACCGACGTCGTGCGAGGCTTCCCCGCGCTGGTCGCGCGACGGCCCGAGCGCTTCAAGATGCCGGCAGGAAAATCTGCCGCAGAGGTCGTGAAGGCGCTCGAGGCGAAGCTCGCCGAGGAGCTGAAGCGCCGCCGCGTCGAGTACGTGCGGACCGACGAGAGCAAGTTCCCACTGACGCTCGCGGACGTTCTCGCGCGGACTGCGGCGCTCGAGATGGCCTACAACCCCAATGACTGCCCCGAGGCTCGTTGGGGCGCGCCCGACGGCTCGCCGGAGGCCGGCACCTGCAAGCGTCGCGCGACCACCGAGCAGCGCCGCAAGATGGAGAAGGTGCGCGACTGGTTCCGCGATCGAAAGCGGCCAGCACGCTCCTGAGCTGGCCACTTTCGACCCGCGCTCGCCATCAATCGGCGCAATACGAGTAGCCGATGCCGAGCGCTTGGGACGGGCTGCAAATTTGCTCGAGGCTCTCGCACGCGGTCGGATCGCCTTCGCAGAGCTCGATCTGCCCCGCTTGGCAGCTGTCTTCGCAGGCGATCGTCCCCCACCCCGTCTGCTGGTTCCACCAGCCACAACACTCGCCGTCGCAGTCATCCGGGCCGTTGCACGACATCTCGACCCAACCCTCTTGGGCGGGGCACGTGTCCGGGGCGGAGCAGTAGTCCTGGCCTTTTTCGTATTGGTAGTAACAGCAGACGTCGCCTGTCGCGCACGGCAGGTTCGCGCAGTAGACGGTGGCGCCGGTCATCGGCCCGGTCGTCACCGTATCCATCGTGCTCGTCGCCGTCGCGTCCTGCGTGACCGTCGCATCTTGCGTGACGGTCGTATCGGGCGGGTTGCTCGTGCTGTTCGTGACGTCGTTCGTGTTGGCGCCCTGCCCTGCCCCGCCCGAGCTGTCCGAGCCGCCGTCACCGCGCGGCTCGCCGAAGATGCTGTCGACACCATCCACGCTGCATCCGACGCCGAGCAGCGTCACGCTCATCGCGAAGAAAGCGCGTAACCACATCGAGGCACCTCGTACACGGGATCGTAGCCGACGATCGCCGGGCAACAAGGCTCGCGATCAGTGGCCGGAGAATTCCATCGCGGCGTCGTTCGCGTCGAGCGCCGCCTTGCGTCGCATTTCTGCTTTCTTCGGCGCGGGCGCGGCAGCGGCAGCAGAGCCGCCCGCGCGCGCCTGGCTCACGCGCTGAGCAGTCGCTTCGAGACGCTTCTTGTCGCTCGAGCTCGTCGAGGCCTTTGCGGCCATGCGCAGCTTCTCCTCGGTCACGGCGAGGTCTTTTTCCGCCTCGCCGAACCGATCCTCGTTCATCGCCACGGCGGCGCGCTCGGCCGTGATGCTCGCGTCGATCATCGCGAAGACGCCCTGCGCCTTCGTGTTGCGGCTCGCTTGCGCGACCGTCGCATCGTTGACGACGTCGAAGCGCGCGACCGCCTCCTGCACGCGCTCGAGGTTGCCTTCGGACGGATCATTGAACACCAGCCGCACGCTCGCGATCGGGTGTGAGCCGCTGTCCGGAGCGCGAAGGCGAGCGCGAACGACGAACTCCTTGTGCTCGCCGGCGAACATCGCGCCCAGCGGAACCTCGAACGTGCCGTCCGCTGCCGGGCGTGCGCGCATCCCGTCGACCCCGACGAGCTCGACGCCGGGCGCCGGGACGATCGCGACCTTCGCGTTGGCGGCTCGCGTCGACTTGAGGAGCGCGACCTCGGATTGGACGATCTCGGGCAGATTTTTGGAATCCGTGAGGTGGTACAGGCGGCCGCTCGACTTCATCGCGAGCCGGTTCAGCGCCTGCTCGTTGTAGTCGAGGCCGACGCCGATCGTCGTGATCTGCACCGAGCGATCGCCGGCCTTCTCGCCGAGCATGCCGATCATGTCGACCGACGTGGTGCCCACCGTCGCGTTGCCGTCGGAGATGAGCACGACGCGCTTGATCGGGTGGGTCGCGGGCGTGCCCATCGCAGTCATGCCGGCGACCCGAACACCTTCGAAGAGGTTCGTGCCACCTTCGGGCTTCAGCTCGGCGACGATTCCCGCGATCTGCTGGCGGCTCCGCGCATCGAGCTTCACCGGGGCGACGCGCTCCTGGACGCCGTCGCTGAAGGTGTGAATCGAGACGATGTCGCCGTCGCGCAGACTCTCGACGAGCTTCACCGCGGCTTGGCGCGCGTGAACGATCTTGTCGCCGGCCATCGAGCCCGATGTGTCGATGACCAACGAGACGGCGGCGGGGGCCTGCGTGACCTTCGCCGAGGCGGTCGGGACGTCGACCCAAACAGCGACGAAGGTGTCCTGAGCGCCGGGGAGGAAGGCATCGCTCGCGGCCGCTGCGCCGACCCACGGGGCGTTCGGATTCGAGGGGCCGTCGGCCACGACGGACTGCACGCTCGGGTTCCCGTCGGTCGCGACGGCTTGACTGGGCGCTTGCGGGTTCGAAGTCGCCGTCGCTCCACAGCCGATCATGCTCGCAGAGAGTCCCAAAACGAAGAGCAGCCGTCGCATGTGCCTCATCCTCCCTCGTGCCCGGGCTCCCCTCGCCAATCGAGGCGCTGCCCATCGTTTTGGGGCTAGTGACCGCGACGCTACGGATCGTGACCGAAGATTTTTCGAAGGGCCTCGATGTGCTCCGGGAAGGTCCCACAACAACCGCCGATCAGGGTCGCTCCGGCCCGAACCCAATCGCGCGCGAGGTCGGCGTAGCGGGCTGCCCGCGCGCGGAGCTCGTCGCGTGAGGGGGCTGCACCGCCCCAGTCCGCCAGATAGCCGAGGCGCTCTTCAGGCCGCCCGGCGTTGGCATACGCGCCGCGCGGCACCTCGAGATCACGCAACGCCTCGAGGTACGCAGACGTGAGCGTCGCGGCGGTGCAGTTGACGAGGATGGCCGTGGCACCCGCGCGAACCGCGTCGCGTGCGAGCGCTGCCAGCTGCTCGGGTGACGCGAGCTCGCCGGCGGGACCACCCGTCATAGCGAGCCACGTGGGCTTGTCGTAGGCGGCGCAGGCCTCGACGGCGGCAAGCGTTTCATCGCGATCGATGAAGGTCTCGCACAAGAACAAATCGACCCGCGACGCGGCGAGCGCGGCGGCCATGGCGCGGTGGCGTTCTCGGAAGCTCGGTGGTCGCGCACCGGGCGCATAACAATCGGCTGCAGGGCTGATACTGCCGGCGATTCTGTGCTCGGCAGGAACGGCGCCGCGCGCGACAGCGACCGCTCGCTCGACGAGCTCTCGATAACGGCCGCCGGTGGCTTCCGGCGTCGCGCGAAATGTATTGGCGGTGTGAACCGTCGCGCCGGCATCGGCATAGGCGCGATGCAAACGAGCGACGAGATCCGGTTGCTCGTCCAGCACGCGCGCGCTCCACGCCGAGCCCGAAATCGCGGCTCCCATCGCCTCCAGCGCGGAGCCCATCGCGCCGTCGATCAGTGTGACCGGCTCCGACGTCGGCTCTTTCGTGTGAAAAGCAGCCACCCTCGGCCAATCTTGGCCAAGTCTCGTGCATTGGGCATAGTGGAAATCGCCATGCACCACCTCGGCCGAATCTCACGCCCGCTCCTCGTCGCGTTCTCGCTCTTCGCGCTCGGAGCCGCTGCGTGCTCGTCGCCGAAAGAGCCCGAGTTCCCCGACGAGAAGGCCGCGGCGCCGAAGTCGGACGCCGACGCGATGCCTGCAGCCGCCGCGAAGGAGAAGCTCCCGCCCGGGACCGTGGCGCGCACCGAGCTCGACGTCGCGCTGATGCGCGGGCCCGGTTGGCTCCTGTCGAAGGTGCAGTCGGAAGAGGTGCTGCGGCAGAACAAGTTCATCGGCTGGCGCCTCGTCGCGTTCCCCGCGGAGTGGGATGGATCGGGCTTGCAGCCCGGCGACATCGTCACCGACGTGAACGGCACCGCGCTCGAGCGGCCCGAGGACGTGTGGACGGCGTGGATGGCCGCGACGGAGGCGAACGAGCTGAAGATCGGCTACGAGCGCGACGGAAAGCCTGCGGTCAGCGTCGTGAAGATTCAGGGCGCCGTGAAGCCGGAGACGAAGCGCGCGCTCGAGTCGGGCGTCATGGCGAGCGCCCCCTCGAAGTCGGGCCCCGCGCAATCGACGGGGCCGCAGAAGGACGAGTCGAAGAAGCGCTTCGAGACGAAGGTCATCCAGGGCAGCGCGGAGCCGCTCGAGACGAGCGAGTACTGATCACGACTCGAATCGCGGAGCGGCGTGGAATCTCGCATCGCCGTGACGCTCGAATCGGCGCCCCGCCGAGGACGGTCGTTGTGTGTCGACACAAAAGCGCATAGTAAACAGCTCGTTTACCATGCGCTTTTTGGCTAAAGGGAAACCGTCCCCCCGCTGCCCGAGCTTTGCTCAGGGAACGAACTGCGTCGGGTTCGTCGGCAGCCCCTGCCAGATTTCGCCGTTTTCGACCCAGAAGACGAGGCTGCCGTCCGCTCGACCGTCGAGCCACACCTCGATGATCAACGGCTCGCCGTCGTACGCGTAGAGCGACGCGCCGTCGGTGTCGTAATCGGTGTCCATGCCGATGTGGACGCGTTCGAAGTCCTCTTCGATGAAGTCGTTGCCTTCGAGATCGATGTCGGTGTTGAACTCGAGCCCGCCGCCGCTCACGAACACGTCATATTGGCATTCGTAGCCGGTGATCTCGGTGTCGCAGGTGGTCCAGATATCCCACTCGCCGTACCCGTAGGACTCGATGAAGACGCCCGCGCCGTAGCCGGGATCCGCATCGAGTGTCGCACCTTCGTCGATGCCGACCGACGCGATGTCGTCGTCGATGATCACGCCGCCATCGTCGTCTTCGTAATAGTCGTCGTCATCGTCGACGACGATGCAGCCGGACAGGCCCACAAGGAGGGGGAGACCGGCGAGAACTGCGGTCCACGCAGGGTGTGCACTTCGGTTCACGCGCGCGTCACACGACTTGGGGTCCAACATTGATTTCAAGCTCCTCTTCTCCACCCGAAAGCAAAACCTCTACCCGACGATGGGTGCGCCCCTGGCGCACCCGTCGCGGGGTTAGCGGCGCTTGCCGCCTGACCTGCCCCCACCACCGCGCCGCGCACCGCCGCCGCTGCTCGGCTTCGGGGCGCTCTGGCTCGGTGCCGTGACGTGCGGGCCCGATGCGCGCCCAGACCCGGAGATGCTCGGTCGGGACGTGCTCGGAGCGCTGCCTCGTGATGATCGCGCCGACGATCCCGGCTCGCCCGAGGACGACGAGCGTGGCGCTTGCGACCTCGGAGCCTTCGTCCGCGGTGCTTGCGTCCGCGGCGCTTCGGAGCGCGGGTTCGTGGTCCTGGGAACGCGTTTCTGCGGCGTCGTGCTCTCGAACGACGACCCTCGACGCGGTGAGCGGGTCACCGGCGCCGAGCTCGACTCACTGCTCGACTCCGACTTCGGGGCCGAGCGCTTCTTCGGTGAGGGGCTGTCGTTGCCCCACGACTCCATCGTACGGTTGCGCTTCGACGGCATCTCGTCGGAAGCCTGCCGCGTCGCCTTCGAGGGCACCTTCTCGGGGGCCTGCCGCGTCGCCTTCGAGGGCGCGGTGCGCGTCGGTGTCGTGAAGCCCGTCACGCCCGCCGCCTTCGTCTGCTTGCCCGCGGGCGTCTTCGCCGCGGCCGGGGCAGCCTTCGCGCTCGCCGCGCTCTTCGCTGCCTTGGAGAGCTGCTTCGACTTGGCGATGTTGTCCGGCTTCATGAAGTCCATCGCCTTCGCGTCGTGCGATGCGAACTTCTTCGGCGCGTCGGCCTTCTTGATGCCGGCGTCGTCGAGCGACGGCCCCTTGCCGATGCGGGCCGCGCTCGCATGTTTCGCGGAGGGCTTCGCCGCGGTGTGCCCGCTCTTCGACGGGCGCGCCGAGACGTAGGGGCGCGTGCCCTTCACCGCGGCGCTCACCGTGTGGTGATCGTGGATGACGACGGTGTGCACGTGATGGTGAAAGACGTGCGTCGTCGGGCAGAAGACGTACGCGGCGACGGGTGTCCCCCACCACGCGTACGAGTAGCCGTCGACCCAGTAGTACGAGGGCGGCGCCGGCGCCCAACCGATGTATCCGTCAGCGCCGGTGCGCCAAACGACCCACGCGGGTGCGTAGACGCGGCCGGGGATCCACGACCAACCGAGATCGTCGACCCACACCCAGCGACCATAGTGGAACGGGATGTACCCCCAGTCGTAGTCGCTCACCCAAAGCCAGTCGCCGTCGGAGGTCAGCTCCCAGCTGCCGTTCGAGACGTACGGTGCGAAATCGTCGCCCACGACCTTCGCCGAAGGCACCCAGACCGTGCCGTAGTCGGGGTGGTCCATCCACGTGCCGTGGGGCGCGAGGCGGTCGCGAAAGACGATGACCGCGCTCGGATCGTCATCGGCGATCTCGTCGTCCGCGAGCTCCTCGTCGTCCACCTCTTCCATGTCGTCGTCGGCGTACGCGACCCGCGCCGGCAAGGTGATCGACGCGCCGAACGCGAGCAGGGCCGCCAGCGGCAGGGCCCACCAACGGCGACGAAGGAAGGACGGGGTCGCGTCTGAGGGGGGGACGACTTTGGGCATCATGACAATCATCCTTGAAGGAACGCGTCCTCTAGGGACGCTCGCGCCGACGACAAACGTAGCTGGTCTGGAATGGAGGCCGGCACGGCGACGCAAGCTTCGGACGGCTGCAAGTCTCGTGCCTTCTACGGGTTTCGATGCTCTGCGATGAAGCTTTCGAGCGACGCTGAACTCGCTCGGGGAAGCCTACGGACATGCGTACGTGCGCGTGCCCAGCGTGTGTTGGACGAGCAAGCTTGCGTCTGTCCTACGAGCGACACGGATCGGCGTTCACAAAGTTCCAACCCGCGGACATCGCTCGAGTGATAGATTCGCGGCGTGCGAGTCCGCGGCTTCGCCGAGCTCCTCTATCGCGACAGCGCGCGCCTGAGCTTCGCTCGGGCTTGTGAGCGCATCGACCACGACGTCAGCCTCGATCACCCCGAGGCGTGGGTCGTCGACGACCGCAGGATCTCGTTTTCGATGGACTGCGACATGTCGCTGCTCGACTTGCAGCGATACCAGCGGCTCTTCGAAGAGCTGGCGCGCGACGCCATCGGCGGCGAGCTCGCCCTCGAGGGCGAGGGGCAGCCGCGCTGGGTGGTCCCGATCGGGCAAGCCTCGAGCGGCATCCCGGGCGCACGCTCCTCCGAGACGACGTCGATCGACACGGCGGACACCGACGTGACCGCAGTCCGCTACGGCGGCCGCTCGTCCTAGGTAGCCGCGGCGGCTCTGCCGGTCCGCTCCGCGGAGCCGATTGCCACTTTGGCGCACCGGCCCGATCGCCTCCCCGCGCCGACTGCCACCGTGTCAGAACTAGGGGTATGGCTGTCGACGAGCGTTTCGGATCCAGGGCGCACGTCGTCAATACAGGACGTTTGCAGCGCGGCACGAGCCATGCTCAAGAGCGGCGACGCATGCGCAAGCTCGTTTGTCTGATCGCCTTCCTGACCGCGTTCGTCGGCTGGACAGCCGCAGCCTCGGCTCAGTTCATCGACGACGTCGTCGTCGACCGCACGGGCGACACCTTCGACTCGCCTTTCACGTTCTACATCAGCAAGGCGAACTGCGACGCCGACGAGATCTTCACGTTCGACTATCGAGCGACTCTCTCGTCGGATCTTTCGCTCCAGGTGTGGGTCAGCGACGGGGCGGATTGCTCGCTCGACGACGAGCGGAACGGTGACGACGCCGAGTGTGTGCGGATCCTCTTCGAGGATAACCCCGACGACGAGGCCACGATCGAGATCGGTGCCGCGACCATCGCCAACGCGCACGAGACGATCGAAGGTTGCATCGACACGGGAGCCTCCACCGAGCCGCACGACACGGAGATCTGGTTCCTGCTCGTCGACAACGATTCGGAGGACGTCGCAGACGGTTTCGCTTCGGTGGTGACGACGGCGAAGGTCGATGTGCTCGGACCCGATGGTCGCGACATCGAAGCGGTGAAACCGGCCGATTCGGCGGTGACGCTCGACCTCGCGAGCAGCAACGACGACGACAAGTTCCGAGCCTTCTGTTTTCCGAAGGCCGCTGATTTCACCGGTGACGATTCGACCGGCGGCAGCTCCCCGCAGTCGAACCCGCAGGGCCTCGGCGGTGGTGCCGTCGGAGGCGGCGGTGCTTCCGCGGGCGGCGCATCCGCGGGCGGCTCGAGCCCGGGAGGAGGCGGCGCGGGCGGCGGTACGGGTGGCGCCGGCGGC
>JABFXY010000205.1 GCA_013361525.1 Polyangiaceae bacterium
TCCGGCGGATTGGACTCGGTCACGAGTGCTGCTGCCTCCGCAAATGCGCCGGGACGCCGCGCTTCACCACGGTGTCGCTCGCGAGATCGCTGCGCGTCTCGGGGTAATCCATCGTGTAGTGCAGGCCTCGGCTCTCTTGTCGGGCGGCGGCGCAGGCGACGATGAGCTCGGCGACCGTCGCGATGTTGCGCAGCTCGAGGAGATCGCGCGTCACGAGGTGGCGCCAGTAGTACTCGCGAATCTCTTCTTGGAGCAGGTTGATGCGGCGGCTCGCGCGACGAAGGCGCGAGTCGGAGCGGACGATGCCGACGTAGTTCCACATCGTGCGCCGCAGCTCGTCCCAATCGTGCGTGACGATGACCTCTTCGTTGCTGGGCGTCGCAGCGCCGGGATCCCAATCGGGCACGTTCGTGTGGTCGACCTGGCGCATCTCCGCGAGCTGCTCGACGAGGCGCGTCGCCGCGCGGTGACCGAACACCATCCCTTCGAGGAGCGAGTTCGACGCGAGACGATTCGCGCCGTGAAGGCCGGTGAACGCGCACTCACCAATGGCGAAAAGGCCGGGGATCGTCGTCTGTCCGTGCAGGTTCGTCGTGATGCCTCCGCACATGTAATGGGCCGCGGGCACGACCGGAATCGGCTCCTGCGTGATGTCGATGCCGTAGCGTTTGCACTCCGCGAGGATGGTGGGGAAGTGCTCCTCGATGAAGCTCTTCGGCTTGTGCGTGATGTCCAGCAGCACGTGCTCGGAGCCGGTGCGCTTCATCTCGAAGTCGATCGCGCGCGCGACGATGTCGCGGGGAGCGAGATCCTTCCGAGGATCATGCTTCTCCATGAACGGCGTGCCGTCGGCGAGGCGAAGGATCGCGCCCTCCCCACGCAGAGCCTCGGTGATGAGGAAGCTCTTCGCCTTCGGGTGGTACAGGCACGTCGGGTGGAATTGATAAAACTCCATGTTCCCGATCTCGGCGCCTGCTCGGTACGCCATCGCGATACCGTCGCCGGTCGCGACATCCGGGTTCGACGTGTAGAGGTAGACCTTTCCGGCTCCGCCCGTCGCGAGGATCGTTGCGCGGGCGAGGACCTTCTTCACCTTGCCCGTCTGCTCGTCGAGAGCGTAGACACCGGCGCACATCTCCGGCCCGCCGAAGCGCGAGAGCATGATGAGGTCGATCGCCGTCGTGTGCTCGACGATGCGGATGTTCGGGTGAGCGTTCGCACGTTCGACGAGCGCGCGCTCGACCTCTCGGCCGGTCGCGTCGGCGGCGTGGACGACGCGCCGCGCCGAATGGCCGCCCTCCCGGGTGAGCGCGAGCGTTCCGTCCTCGTGCCGGTCGAACTGCGCACCCCGCTCGACGAGCTCCCGAATGCGCTCCGGGCCCTCATTTGCGCAGATTTCGACGACCACGCGATGGCACAGGCCGGCGCCTGCGACGAGCGTGTCCTCGACGTGGGCAGCCGGCGTGTCCTCCGGATCCATCACGGCGGCGATGCCGCCTTGGGCCCAAAGCGTGTTCGAATCTTCGCGCTGCCGCTTCGTCAGGACGAGAACCGTCCCGTGATCGGCCGCGCGAAGCGCGAAGGTGAGGCCCGCGATTCCACTGCCGATGACCAAGAAGTCACAGGACATCATGACGGCTCCGAGTGTGATTTCGCCCAACGGACCGCGTCAAGCGGTGCTTCTTGTGCCGCTGAGTCCTTGACCCCGGTGACCAGCCGGACGAGATCTCCGCGCGAAATGGCTGCGAGTTACTTCGACGTGGACGGCACGCTGGTGACCACGAACTTGGTTCACCCGACGCTCTATTACATGCTTCGCCAGCCCACGCCGCTGCACTCCTTGTCGAAGCTCGGCAAGGCGCTCGCGAAGGCGCCGCTCCTCGCCCTCGCAGAAATCCAAGACCGCCGCCTCTTCAACGAGATGCTCTTCATGTCGTACGAGGGCATGAGCGAGGACCGCCTCCTCACCCTCGCCGAAGAGGCGTTCGAGCGCGTGATGAAGCCTGCGCTCTACCCCGGCGCGAGGGACCTCGTGCGCACCTGCCTCGACAAAGGCCACGACGTCGTCCTCGTCTCGGGCGCCCTCGACTTCATCATCAAGTACCTCGCAGAGTACCTCGGCGCGACCGACATCATCGCGAACCGCCTCGAGCTGAAGGATCGGTTCGCCACCGGCAAGCTCCTCCGCCCCGTCGTCGCCGGCCCCGAGAAGGCCAAGCTCGTGCGCGACCACGCCCGCGACAAGGGCCACGACCTCGACGAATGCTTCGCGTACTCCGACAGCTACTCCGACGTCCCGATGCTCAGCATCGTCGGTAACCCTGCTGCGGTGAACCCGGACCGGAAGCTACGAATGCTCGCCAGCACGTACCACTGGCCGATTATTCGGTTGGATCGAGCTGCGTAGTTTTTGATGCATCCCGCCGGGCTGCGCCCGGCGTCCCTTCCCAAGCTCGTGCTCGGCGCTTCGCGCTCGGCCATGCACGCCTCTGCCCGCGGCCCGGCATTTGCGAGCTGACCGCCGCATGAGCGCTGACCGATTCCTCCTGTTCCTCGGTGGGTGCGCCGCCATATCGGGTTGTTTTGCCGTCGTCTCCTCCCAAGGCGGCGGCGAGGCGGAGCTGCCCATCGAGCCACGCGCGCCGAATCCGGCCGATGTGGCGGTGCATCCTGGATACAGGATCGAGGCGGTCGCGACAGATTTTACCTACCCCACCGGGATTACGTTCGACGACGCGGGCAGAGCAGTCATCGTCGAGGCGGGATATGCCTATGGCGAAGACTTTACGAAGGCCAGACTGATACGGCTGGAGCCCAGCGGCGAAAAGACGGTCATCGCCGAGGGGGACAATGTGCCGTGGACCGGCGTGGCCTTCCATCGCGGCAGTTTCTACGTGGCAGAGGGCGGAACGGTCCACGGCGGCCGCATCGTGCGCATCAGCCAACAAGGCGACCGCACGGTGTTGGTCGACAATCTGCCGAGCTTCGGCGACCACCATACCAATGGTCCCGTCATCGGTTCGGACGACTATGTCTATTTCGGCCAGGGGACCGTGACGAACTCGGGTGTGGTCGGGGTCGACAATTACGACTTCGGGTGGCTCAAACGTCACCCGAAAGCGCACGACATTCCATGTCAGGCGGTGACGCTCACCGGCGAGAACTTCACGACGGAGAATCCGTTCACGCCCGACGAGGACGATGAGGCGACGACCGGGGCATTCCTCCCCTTCGGGACTCCATCGCGACCCGGTCAAATCATTCCGGGGCAGATCCCCTGTAGCGGCGCGGTGATGCGCGTGCCCATCACGGGCGGCCGTGTCGAGCTCGTCGCCTCGGGATTCCGCAATCCGTTCGGGCTGCGTTTCGCCCCGAACGGTCGCCTCTACGTCACGGACAACGGCTACGACGACCGCGGAAGCCGCCCGATCTTCGGCAACGCCGATTGGCTGTGGCTCGTCGAGCAGGGACGTTGGTACGGCTGGCCCGACTATGCCGATGGCCGACGGATGGAGCGCAAAACCGGGAGTCGGTACACGCCGACGTTCGGTGACGACGTCCACTCTCTCCTCGCCGTGCCCCCCATCGCTCCGCCGAAACCGGCTGCATTCTTCGGGGTCCACAGCTCGGTTACGGGCCTCGACTTCTCGCGAAGCTCGGACTTCGGATTCGAGGGACAAGCGTTCGTGGCGCTCTTCGGCGATATGGCCGCAAACGTCGGAAAGGTGATGAACCCGGTCGGTTTCAAGGTGATGCGCGTCAACGTCGATACAGGTGTCATGTACGACTTCGCAGTGAACATCGGACACCGATCGGAGCCCGCATCGAAGGCGGAGAACGGCGGCCTCGAGCGACCGATCGACGTGAAGTTCGACCCGACGGGTAGTGCGCTCTACGTCGTGGATTACGGCACCCTGCGCGTCGACGACGACGTGACACAAGGGTACCGAAAGACCGGCGTCCTCTGGAAGATAACGCGGCAATAGCCCAATCGAGGCAAGTCATCATGAAGACCCCTGTCACGCTCGCGTTTGCCTCGTTGTGGCTCGTGATGTCGGTGGGTTGTGGCTCCCAGCAGAGCTCGCCGCCGATCGCCGGCGCCGAGCCGGTCCTCGAGACCGCGCAAAAAAAGCACGGTGAAGTGATGTTCATGCGCAACTGCAATCAATGTCACCCCGGGGGCGCAGGCGGCCTCGGACCGGCGCTCAACAACAAACCCGCGCCGAAGGGGGCCATCGCGCTCGTCATTCGAACCGGCCCGGGCGACATGCCAGCCTTCGGCAAAGAGGAATTGTCGTCCGACGACGTGGATGCCATTGCCGCGTATGTCGTGGCGCTTCGGTCGGCGGAGAGCGACGCGCAAGCCTCGGCTCGGTAGCGCAAATCAGTCGAAGACGTGCGCGAGGACGACGTCGCGCACGTTCTCCGCGCGAACCGCGGCGGGCACCAAACTCGGCTCCGACGAAAGGAAGAGCGGGCCGTCGTCGGGGTGATCGGTGAGGCGCCCGTGCGAGCCTGCGACCATGCTCGCGTCGAGCGGGATGACATCCATGAGGTAGCGAAACCCGAGCATCTTTTGCGCGAGGCGCACGCCGACCCGCAACGCCGGGAGCTTCAGGGCGGGGTCGACGAAGAGCTCGGCGGGATCGTACCCGGGCTTACGATGGATATCGACCGTCCGAGCAAAGTCGGGCGCGCGTTCGTCGTCGAGCCAATAGTAATAGCTGAACCACCGGTCGGCGCGCGCGACGGCGATCAGCTCGCCGGCGCGCGGATGGTCGATGGCTGCCGCCCGTTTACCGCACACGTCTAGCACGTGCTCGACGCCCTCCGTCTTTTCGAGGAGGCCTTTGACCTCTTCGATCCGGCGTGTGTCCCGTACATAGATGTGCGCAATTTGATGATCCGCGACCGCGAAAGCCTCCGATGCGCCCGGATCGAGCTTCTCCGTGCCGAGCTCTTCGCGCACGCGCAGAAGCCCCGCGCGCCGAAGCACGCGGTTGATGTGCACCGGCCCGCGTACCTTCGTGATCCCATATTCGCTCAGAATCACGACACGTGCGCCGGCTCGCTGGACGTGCTCGACGAGCTCACCCACGACGGCGTCGACTTCCTTCAGTGCGATCGAGACTCGTGGATCCTGTGGGCCGTAACGCTGCAAGTCGTAGTCGAGGTGCGGGAGGTACACCAGGCTGAGCGTGGGCTTCTCTACGTCGAATACCTGACGGGTACATCGCGCAATCCACTCGGATGACGCGATTGATGCTTTGGGTCCCCAAAAATGAAACAGCGGGAATTGGCCCAATTGCGCATTCAGCGCATCGCGTAGGCCGGACGGCTGGGTATAGATATCCGGGATCTTTCGCCCGTCCGCGGGGTAGATGGGCCTGGGCGTCACCGCGATGTCCGCGCCGCTGTACATGTTGAACCACCAGAACAGCTTGGCGACGGTGAAGGTCGGATCTCGCCGCTTGCCGACGTCCCAAATCTTCTCTCCGGTGACGAGGGTGTTCGACTGACGCCAAAAGAGAATTTCCGACAGATCGCGAAAGTACCACCCGTTGCCGACACAACCGTGGTCGCGCGGTGTCAGCCCGGTCAGAAACGTACTTTGCACGGAGCACGTGACGGCGGGAAACACCGTGTCCAGCGGGCGCGCGACACCCTCACGCACGAAACGCAGGAGGTTCGGTGTCGCCTCCCCGAGGAGCGAACGCGTGAGGCCGACGACGTCGATGACGACGGTTCGGCGCATGGGTTCAGGACCGCACCAGCGGCTCCTGTCCGCGAAGCACCGAATTGCCTTCGAATTGCCGGCGTTGATCCACCATGGTGTCGTCGGGCCCGAGATCGAGCCGCCCGCTTTGCGAGAAGAACCGAATGGGGTTGTCCCAGACGATCGCTTCCACGTCGGCTCGGCTTATCCCACGCTCCAACATTCGTCCGGCCGTCTTCGCCACCTTCAGCGGATCGCTCTTTCCCCAATCGGCGGCGCTGTTCACGATGATGCGCTCTTTGCCGTACTTTTTGACGAGGACGACCATTCGCTCCTCGTCCATTTTCGTGTCCGGATAGATCGAGTGTCCCGCCCAACACCCCGTGTCCAGGACCAGCGGAAGCGTCTCTTCATTGTTGTGGTCGATGAGGACCCTCTCTTCCGGAAAACGCATGTCCTGGATCAGGGCGAGAGAGCGCTCGGTGCCGCGCTTTTTGTCCCGGTGGGGCGTGTGCACCAAAACCGGCAATTCGAATGTCGCGGCGAGCTCGAGCTGCGCTGCAAAATACGTCTCCTCGGTCGGGGTCATGTCGTCGTATCCGATCTCACCCACCGCCACGACGCCGTCCTTCACCAGGTAGCGGGGCAGGAGATCGAGGACCTCGGCGGCGACGCGAGGGTCGTTCGCCTCCTTCGGGTTGAGGCCTATCGTGCAAAAGTGCCGGATCCCGAACTGGCTGGCGCGAAACGGCTCCCAACCCAACAGCGACAGGAAATAGTCCTCGAACGTCGCTGCGTTGGTTCGCGGCTGGCCGAGCCAAAACGCAGGCTCCACGATGGCGGCGATCCCTCGGTTCGCCATCGCTTCGTAGTCGTCCGTCGTTCGTGAGGTCATGTGGACGTGCGGATCGAACATTCTCATGAGGCCTCCGTGGCCGCCGCGGGCGACGCAATCACTCTGTCGATATCGACTGGCACGGAACGTCCGGCGACCAACCGCTCACGGGCGTAGTCGGACGCCATTCGCGAGAGCTCCTGGTTCCATCGAGCGTCGAACCCCTGAATCGAGGAGACGGGCACGCCGGTAAACAGCGCCTTGAGCACCATTTGGTTGAACGCGAGATCCGAGAAGTGCCGCGCGGGGAATGGGTTCGAGCTGCAGATCGCCTCGAACACCAACTGCACGCTGGAACGGCACGCGGCCGCGCCGAGCTCGGCGTAGCGGTCCGGGTCGTCCAGGACGCTGAGCGCACGCAAGACCGCTCTTTTCTCCCGGTTGTCGCCGCGACGGTACCATTCGGTCGCGAGCGCCACTGGATCGCCGTGTGCTCGCGTCGCGCGGATCAACACGCAGATCCTGGCGAGCTCGTCGGCGGGCGCCCCGTGCGCGATACACGCGAGATCGGCGTCGGCGAGCGCCTCCGCATCGGAAGGCGGGAGCACGTCGCTTCCGATCGTTCGTGAGGCGAGCACGAACGCCGCATTGAGGGTCTGCACGTCGCAGATCGCCAAAGCGCGCGACAGCCAATCGAGCCGACTTCTCCCGTGGAGGCCACCTGCAAGCTTGGCGTAGACGTATTGCTCGAGCTGCGCGGACATCGATGGTCCTCCCCATCACGGAGCGTGCCGCCGCATCGAGCGACTGTTCAACGCGGTCAAAGCGGGCTGGAACCGGCCGTGCAGAGTCGCTTCGCTGGAAAGCACGCGCGATGCGCCTCGAGTGCCCGGGAGCCCCCCATCTTTCGTACTGCACCAACATCCACCCGGCGGAGCGTTGGGTCGAAGTGCGCGATAACCTCGAGCGGTACGTCACGGCGGTGAAACGTTTCGTCGCGCCCGAGCGGCCCTTCGGTGTCGGGTTGAGGCTGTCGGCCCTGGCCGCGGAGGAGCTCGGCGAGGCGCGAAACATCGAGCGTCTCGCCGGCTTTCTCGAGGACCGGGGACTCTACGTGTTCACCATGAACGGTTTTCCTTACGGGCGGTTTCACGGCTCCCGCGTCAAGGAGGCCGTTTATCGGCCGGATTGGCAGGAGGACGCGCGCGTCGTGTACTCCAATCGGTTGGCGGACGTTCTGGTGCGCCTGTTGCCTAGCAGCGTCGCCGAAGGGACGATCAGCACTGTTCCCGGGTGTTTCGCGCCGCGCGCGACGAAGCCCGGCGCGGTCGAGGCGATGGCGCTCGGGATAGCGCATCATGCGGCGCACCTACGGCGATTGCGTGAGAAGACCGGCAAACGCATCGTGCTCGCGCTCGAGCCCGAGCCCTTTTGCCATATCGAGACGAGCGCGCAGGCCGCAGCCTTCATTGCGCGATACGTGGTCTCCGACGCCGGGCGCGCCGCGTTCTGTCAGCTGACCGGTCTCACGGGAGATCACGCCGAAGAGGTCCTGCGAGAGCACGTCGGGGTGTGCCTCGATCTGTGTCATATGGCGGTCGTCTACGAAGACCTCGACGACGCCCTCGGACATCTCGCGTCGGTGGGCATCCGCGTCGCGAAGGTTCAGCTGAGCGCCGGGCTCGAAATGTCGCCTGCGGACGCGCTCGACGGCGCTCTGTCGGACCTCGCTCGCTTCGCCGACGACACGTATTTGCACCAGGTGTTCGAGGCGGGCGCGAACGGCAAGTCGCGGCGGTGGCTCGACCTCGGTGAGGCGCTCGCATCGACCAGCGGCGTGGCTCCGCCGAGGCCATGGCGGGTCCATTTTCACGTTCCGCTCTTTCAACGTCGCTATGGGCGGCTCGACGGGACCCAGGCGTACGTGGAGGCGATGTTGGCGCGTATTGCGCGCACCCAGGTCGCGCCTCACCTCGAGGTCGAGACCTATACGTGGGATGTGCTCCCCGCCGAGCTGCGGTGCATGTCGGTCGTCGACGCCGTCACCCGCGAGCTTCGATGGGTGCAGGGCGAAATCGAGCGGGCCGCGAGGACCCAGGCATGACGGTTCGACAACGCATCCGTTTGCACGCGCGGCTCGGGCGCGTCTCGAACCTCCCGACGGTGTGCAGCAACGTGCTCGCAGGGGCTGTTCTGGGCGGTGGAACGACGCATCCCGCGGTGCTCGTTCTACTCACGATCGCGATGTGCTCGTTCTACGTCGGCGGGATGTACTTGAACGACGCCTTCGATCGAAAGATCGATGCGATCGAGCGCCCCGAGCGCCCGATTCCGTCGCACCTCATCGACGCGCGCCGGGTATTCGCGATCGGGTTCGCTGCGCTCGGCGCCGGGATCGGCATCCTTGCGGGGCTCCGCTTGGTAGGGCACGGGCACGCTGGGACGATGGCATCCGCGCTCGCGCTCGCCTTCGTCATCGTCGTCTACGACGTTTGGCACAAAGGCAATCCGTTCGGCCCGTTCCTCATGGCGACATGCCGTGTGCTCGTCTACGTGACCGCCGCGCTCGCGACGGGCGCGCGCACGCCGGGGCCGGTGATCGTCGGAAGCGTCATTCTGTTCGGCTACCTCTCCGCGCTGACGTACGTCGCGAAACACGAGCGTCGGCTGCTGCCTCGAACCGTTCCCCGCGGCGCCGTCATCGGCTGGCTGATCGCCGGCATCTCGCTGGTCGACGCGGTGCTCGTCGCCGTGAGCGGCAGACCAGGTGTGGCGTTGCTTTGCGTCGCGGCAGGGGCGCTCACGCTCGTGTCGCAGCGCGCTGTCGCCGGCACTTAAGCTTTCGCCCGCGAAAGAAGCCTCGGGTCGAACGAGCTGCCCGTTTTGCCCGGAGCGCACCCAGGGCTTGACCGGGGGCTGGATCCAAGCGAATTCCCGCCCGGATTTGGTCCGCGCAGGCGTGGGTGCCAGTGCGAGCGCAGCGAGCACACCCTCAGGCGGGCTCCACGCCGTCGCGCGGACGCGAGAAAACACACCCATGAGCCACCCCTGCGTCGTCACGATCGATAGCCGAAGCGCGCCCCGCACCCTGTTCTACGGCGACCAGTTGATGGACGTCGATCTGCCGACGGGCACGCGCGTCGTCTATCCGAAGCCTCCCATCGCCCCGCTGAAGGACGTGGACGCGGCGATTCGATACGCCATCAACCACCCGGAGAACTCGGAACCGCTCTACGCGCTCTTGAAGCCCGGGATGAAGGTGACGATCGCGATCGACGACATCTCGTTGCCGCTGCCGCCGATGAAGCGCCCGGACATCCGCGAGCGCGTGCTGACGATCGTGCTCGACCTCTTGTCGGATCACGGTGTCGACGACGTGGAGCTCATCATCGCGACGAGCTTCCACCGCCGCATGAAAGACTGGGAGATCCGCCACATCGTGGGCGACAAGATCTTCGACCGATACTGGCCGAAGAAGCTCTACAACCACGACGCCGAGGCGCCGGACGGGCTCGTCGAGCTGGGCGTGACGGATCACGGAGAGATCGTCGAGATCAACCGCCGCGCGGCAGAGAGCGATCTCATCGTCTACGTGAACCTGAACTTCGTGCCGATGGATGGCGGGCACAAGTCGGTGACGGTCGGGCTCTGCGGCTACAAGAGCCTTCAGGCGCACCACAACCCGAAGGTGATGCGCAACTGCCACTCGTACATGGACCCGGGCTCGAGCGAGCTCAACACGAGCATCGTTCGGCAGGGCAAAGTCCTTCAGCAGAAGAAGAAGGTCTTCACCATCGAGACGACGATCAACAATCGCATGTTCGATCGCCCGCTCGAGTTCCTCGCGAAGAACGAAGACGACTTGTCCTCGGTCGAGCGCGCCGCGCTCCGTGCGTTGAAGCTGACGCTCGACAAGACGCCGCAGGCGCTG
Organism: Polyangiaceae bacterium; assembly: GCA_013361525.1. Classification (GTDB taxonomy): domain Bacteria; phylum Myxococcota_A; class Polyangia; order Polyangiales; family Polyangiaceae; genus Xiheicaenibacterium. Next base: position 10,483 of record JABFXY010000205.1, read on the forward strand.
CGTCAGAAGGTGTTCGATGCCGTGCCGTCGCCTTACGGCGTGACCGGTGTTTGGGCCGGCGAGACGGAAGCGGTGCACGAGCACACGTTGCGACGCGGCTACGAGCAGTACCTGGTCCCCGTCGTCGGCCAGGCGGACATCCTGGTCACGGGCGTGCCGAACATCAGCCCGTACAACATTCACGCGTACCTGAACCCGCTCCTCGTGCAGGTGATGGTGAACGGGTACCTCTTCAACCTCTACAAGGGCGCGCCGATGGTGAAGAAGGGCGGCACGATGATCGTGCTGCACCCCTGCACCGACAAGTTCGACAACGAGCAGCACGCCCCGTACATCGAGTTCGTTCATCGCATCCTGCCGGAGACGCGCGACGCGATGGAGCTGCACAAGCGCTTCGAGCGCAAGTTCGCCGCGAACCCCGCGTACGTCGAGATGTACCGGAGCGGTCACGCGTACCACCCGGCCCACGCGTTCTTCATGTGGTACTGGGGCGAGGCCGGACGTCAGCACGTCGGCCGCGTGATCGTGGTCGGCGCCGACAACGAATACATCCCGAAGCTCATGGGATGGGAGACGGCGCGCACGATGGACGAGGCGCTCCGCATGGCGCGCACGACGGCGCCGCCGCAGCCCGACATCCTCGCGCTCCACATCGCGCCGATGATGATGGTCGAGATGTTCACGGACAAGGCGCGCGGGCTTCCGAGCGCGAGCGAACCTCCGCCGAGCTTTCGCTGACTCAAAAGGCCGGTGTTCAAGCGCTTCTACGACAGCGGCTGGCAGCACCCGGGGATCGCCTTCCTCGGGTTGTTCCCATTCTTGCTCGCCTTCGCGACGCGGCAGCGCTTCCTCCTCGGTTTCGTCGCGCTCTTCGCCTACGAAATCCTCGCTGATGCGCTGTTCACCGGCGCGCTCAACCCGGCGAGAGGGCTCGGCTTCGATTCGTCGATCGCCATCGCGTTCGTGATCCTGGGCGACTTTCGATACTTCGTGGTCGTCGAGTGGGCGCTGCGTCGCGGCAGCCGCGATCCGGGCGCCATCGGGCCCGGGCCGTTGAGCGCGTGGGTCGTCGGGCTCGCGTTCGCATTCATCGTGCCCGTCGTCTCGACGATTCCGCAGCTGGCGATGCCGCAGGCGTTCCCGAGCGACGATCCCTACGGCTTGCACCGCATCTTCATCCTCTACGAGCTCTTGTTCCTCGGCCTCGCGCTCGTCCTGAGGTTCGTCGTTTTGCCGCGCAGGCTTCGCGGTGCAGATCCGTCGGTCGCGAGCTGGGTGCTCAAGCTCACGATGTTCGAGATAGCGCAGTATGCGCTCTGGAGCGGAGCCGACGCGTTCATCCTCGCGACGCACGCCGACGTCGGGTACCTGTTCCGGGTCGTGCCGAACGCGCTCTATTACGCGCTGTTCGTGCCGTTCGTGTGGTGGACGGCGCCGGCCTCGGTGCGCGAGGGGAAGCTCGCGCAGACGGCGTAGGCGGTCAGGCCTTCACACCCGTCCCATCGGGAGCCTGATCGAAAACGTCGTGCCTTCTCCCGGATTCGACGAGACGAGCACGTCTCCGCGATGGGCGTCGATCGCGCGCTTCACCACCGACAGCCCGAGTCCCGTGCCTGTCGCCTTCGTGGTGAAAAAAGGCTCGAAGATGCGAGGTTGTACGTCCGCCGCGATGCCGTCGCCTTGGTCGGTGACGTCGATGCGGACGCGCTCTCCTTCCAGCGAGATCGCGACGTGAACCTCCGTGCCGGGCGGTGAGGCCTGCAGCGCGTTCATGACGAGGTTCACCACGGCTTGCCGGAGAATGCGCGCATCGAGGGGGATGTTCGGCACGTCGCCCATCGTCTCGAGCACGACGTTGCCACCGGGAACGCTCTGCCGCGCCGCCTCGACCGCGCGTTCGACGACGCGTGCGACGCCGTCGAGCTGGAACGAGGGAGGGTTGGGGCGCGCGAAATCGATGAGGTCGCTGACGATCTGATTCAGCCGCGCGGACTCTTCCGCGACGATGTCGAGCAAGCCCGTGGCTTCCGGAGCGGTGACGACGCGTCGAAGAACCGAGACGGCGTTGCCGATCGAGCCGAGCGGGTTTCTCACCTCGTGCGCGACGATCGCGGCGAACTCACCGAGCGCTGCCAGCCGTTCCCGCTCGACGAGCTCGCGCTGCGTATTCGAAAGCTTGTCGTAGCTGACCTTGAGATCGTGCACCAAACGCGCGTTGGCGATCGCGCCGGCCAGACCTTTCGCGAAGACGCTGAGGAACGACAGATCGTTCTTCGACGGCAGCTCCTCGTGGTAGCTCATCTTCTCCGCGAGCCGCCGAAACACCATCACGCCGAGGGGCATGCGCCGGCGGACCAGCGGCAGCACCAACACCCAAGAGCGATCGGTCGGAGGGTTCGACTCGTCTTCGAACATCAGCTCGCAGAGCCCGAGCAGCGTGCTCGCCGCACCACCGCGTGCGTGAACGGCGTCGGCGCGATCGGCGATCGGATCCGCATCGGCGCTGATCTCCACCTGCTGGTCGCGTACGCGAACGAGACGTTCTGCGCTGGAGGCTTCGCGCCCCGGTACCGAGTGCGCGACGGCGGCGGCTGCCATGGATTCGCCGTCGGTCAGGAAGCCCGCGCATTGGTCGTACGCGAAGATGCGGAAGAAGTCGTCCGCTGCTCGAACCAAGATCTCCTCGGAGGTGGCGAGCTCGGCCGCTTCGATCGCGAAGCGGTTCAGCGCATCGAGACGGCCGAGCTGCCGCCCGAGATCGCGCTGCGAGAGAAAGAGCTGCTGCTCGGTTCGAACGAGCTCACGCACCTGATCGTCGAGCGCGCGGTTGAGGCGCAGGAGCTCGGCGACCTCCGAAAGATCGTGTTTCTTCCGGTTCTCCACGGCGATCTACGGTAGCCCCCTGCAAGAGCGGACGCGTTCACCCATGGTAGAAAGCGCAGACGATCGACGTGTAGTTGTGAAACCACGTTCGCCCCGCGACGGCGGCGATTTCTCCGTACGTGTGAAGGCCGATCCAAGGCACGTCCTGGGCGAAGACGCCCTGGATGGGCTTGATCAAACGTGACGTCGTCTCCGCTGCGAAGAGCAGCGACCCGCGCCCCGCGCACTCGAGATCCAAGACGAGCAGCGGCTGTGCGTCGCCGTGCCCATGTCCGACGCGTCTCGCTGCTTCGACCGCGCGCGTGCAGACCTTCTCCGCGTTCCTTCGCGCGAGCTGCACCCGCGTGCCTTCGCGGATGCCCGCTGGAAAGAAGAGCGCGCCGCGCTCTTTGTCGAGCTTCACCGGTACGCGCACGGTGAAGTCGTCGATGCCTTCGTCACGGCCACCGATGCGCTCGGCGAGAAGCAGATGCGCCACGTGAAGCGCGTCGAGCGAATCGGCGCCGTCGGGTAGATACGCCTTGAAGAACGACCACGCGGGCTCGCCGTCGATCTCCTCGACGAAGCCGTTCGCCGCGCGCGTCACGACACGTTCGGCGCCGATCAGGTCGCACCCGTGGCTGACGACGACCTCGGGGCGCACCGCACCGCCGATCATCAGCGCCGCGAGACCACCGGACTCGACGCGGTCGTCGCAATACTGCCAGGTGCGCTCGAACGACAAGAGATCGCCCGCCGTTCCACCGGCGACGACGGTGCCGGGCGGCAGCGCAGCGTCCAGGACCTCGACGAGCTCGCTGCAGTTTCCGCTGATTCCATCGGGGAAGACGAGCAACAGCGAGCCGGTCGCTCCTCGTTTTCGGATCTCGTCGACGAGCGCGTTGGCGCACGCGCGCGAATCGTCACCGAAGCCACCGACGAAGAAGGTCTCGAACACGATCTCGTCGGACGCGATGGCGGCGACAGCGACCACGTGGCTCGTCTCTTCGGATCCGTACCGCGTGATGATCCCTTCGCCGGAGCACCCCGACAGAGCTGCGTTGCCGGTGACGTCGCGGACGCCTTGGAGCAGCGCCGTTTGATCGTGCCCGGCGGTACCGAAGACGAGCACCAACGAAGGTGTCCGTCCTTCGAGCGGTGCGATCGCTTGGCGCGCCGCCTCGCTCCCGGCGGTGGCGCTGCTTCGGTTCGTACTCCTGCCTACGCCGACGCGGGTGGCCATCGTCCCCCTCCTGCGAACGGCCAGGTTACTACACCTTTCGCACCGTCGCCGCCGGGCACGTCGCGCCCGCGAAGGTGCGATCGGCTGCTACGTCAGCCGGGCAGGAGCAGGACCTTTCCCGTCGTTTCGCGCGACTCGAGCATCCGATGCGCATCGGCCGCCCGTTCGAGCGAAAGAGCGTCGTGAATCCGGATATTCAGCGCGCCGCTGCCGATGAGCGACAGCAATTCTCCGGCGCGCGCGACGAGCTCTTCACGCGTCTCGGTGTAGTGCTCGAGGCTAGGTCGGGTGAGGTACTTCGCACCATGCTTGAGCTTGAGCACGTCGATCGGCGGCACCGGTCCGCTCGATTGGCCGTAGCTGACCAAGAGTCCTCGTGTGCGTAGGCAAGCGAGGCTTTTGTCGAAGGTGGTCTTGCCGACCGCGTCGTAGACGACGTCCACGCCGTCCGGCGCGATCGCGCGCACCGCCTGCTCGAAGTCCTCTTCGGTGTAGATGATGACGTCGCGGGCGCCGGCTCCGCGCGCGAGCGCTGCTTTTTCCTTCGTGGAGACGGTTCCGATGACGTGCGCCCCAGCGCTGGCCGCGAGCTGGCACAAGAGCAAGCCCACGCCGCCTGCGGCCGCGTGCACCACACACGTGTGCCCGGGGCCCAGCTCGAAGGTGCTCTTCGCGAGGTAGTGCGCGGTCATGCCCTGGAGCATCGCCGCTGCCGCTCGCCTCGAATCGATGGCATCCGGCACCTTCACGAGCGCGCTCGCCGGCGCGATCAGGTGTGTTGCGTACGAACCGTTCACGCTTGCCCACGCGACGCGGTCACCTGGCTGGACGTCGGACACGCCGGCTCCCACGGCCTCGACCGTCCCCGCTCCTTCTTTTCCGAGAAGGACGGGAAGGGAGCCTTTGTACAGACCCGAGCGCATGTAGACGTCGATGAAGTTCACGCCGGCTGCTTCGACGCGAACGAGAACCTGGCCAGGCCCCGGTGACGGGGTCGGAAGGTCGACGACTCGAATCACGTCCGGTCCCCCGAATTCGTTCGCGCGGGCAGCTTTCATTCAGCAGACGTTAGCAGCCGGTCGAATCACCGATTGGCTCGATCGATACCTGCCCGCTTCGACTGGCGACGCCCACGTACATGGGTTACCTGTGGGCCCGTGCTGAAGCCGGGCGACAGCGTCGACCGCTACCGCATCGAAGATCCGATCGGCGAAGGCGGAATGGGGCGCGTCTTTCGCGCGCTCGACGAACGGCTCGAGCGCCGGGTCGCGCTGAAGGTTCTCCACGACGCGGGCGAGGGGAACGAATCTCGCGCGCGCCTCGTGCGCGAAGCCCGCGCCGTCGCGAAGCTCGATCATCCGAACATCGTGTCGGTGTTCGACGTCGGGGAGCACGAGGCGGGGCCCTTCGTCGTGATGGAGCTCATCGAGGGGCGCAGCCTTCGATCGGTGATCGCGGACCCGAACGTCGCTCCTGCCGAGCGCGTGCGCATCATGAGCGAGGTCGCGCGCGCCCTCGCGGTCGCGCACGACGCCGGCATCGTTCATCGCGACGTGAAGCCGGAGAACGTGCTCGTTCGACCCGACGGTCGCGTCAAAGTCGTCGACTTCGGCATCGCGCGGCGCACGTCTCGACCGAATGATCCCAGCGCGCCGACCGACGTCGCGCTGTCGACGTTGACGGCTGCCGGCGTGAAGGTCGGGACGCCGATGTACATGGCCCCCGAGCAGATTCGTGGTGGCGACGTCGACGGGCGCGCGGATCAATTCGCGTGGGGCGTCACGGCGTACGAGCTCTTCGTCGGGAAGGCCCCGTGGTCCGGAGACGCGATGGCGCTCATCGCCGCCATTCTGACGGAAGAGCCGCCGCCTCCACCTCCAGCCGCGCACATGCCGCAGCCCTTCGCGAGCGTCGTGCATCGCGCGCTGTCCAAGCGTGCGGAGGATCGGTTTGCATCGATGCACGAGCTCCTCGCCACGCTGGATGCGACGTCTTCGGGCGCGTCCGTGCCGCCTGCCGATCCCATGCGCGGCGTCGCGGCGCTGCCTTCGTTGATGGGCGCGATCCCCTCACCGGTCGTGCCTGCCGCGCCGATGTATGGCGCGCCGATCGCCGGTGGACGTGTTTCCTTCCCGCCGGTCTCGAGCTCACCTGCGCCGTATTCGGCGCCGTATGCCGGGCCACCGAGCTACGTGCCGCAGTCCGCGCTCTCACGCCGGTACTCGACGAAAGAGGTCGCCGACATCTTCGACCGGGCGCTCGCCGTTCAGCAGCGTCGCTTCCGATACGACGAGATCGCCGAAGCCGCGCGCGAGGTCGGCCTCGATGAGCGAACGCTGCAAGACGCGATGCACGAGCTCTCGAAACGAGGCAGCGTCGAGCCGACCGATCAGCAGCGCGCCGCGGACAAGATGCGGGTGAAGCGCCTGCTCGCGATCTGGGGTGTCTTCGCTGCGTTCTTTTTCCTGCTGAACATCTTCGAGCCTCGGGACCTGTGGTTCCAATATCCGGTCATCTGCATGGGCGTGCCGTTCGGGCTCGCGATAGTGAGAATTCTGTTCCGTGCGCCGAAGCCCATGCCGCTGACGACGACCGCAGATCCGGCCATCGAGCACGACGTGTCGCGGATGACGCACTACTTCCGCGGTCGCCCGGCCTCGCCGTCGGCCGAGCCGAAAGTCCGAATCAACGCCGAGCAGCACGCGCTCTCGGCCACGCAGATCGAAGCGGAGGCGAACGCGGAGCTCGCGGCGATCGACGAAGCGCGCGCGCCCGTTCGACGCGAACGAAGCCCCTAGCTCCGACGATCGTCCGGCGTCCCCGCGCGCTCGCCACCACGTTCCGACAAACCTGACACAAGGCTGTCAGAAGGCCCAACTACCCTCGTTTCTCGTCAACACGCATTACCCACGAAGGAGATTCTTCATGCGCCTCTACATCCACCCGATGTCCGCGAACGCCCGCCGCGCCACGATGGCTGCTCTTCAGCTCGGTACCCCGATCGAGCTCGTGACGGTCGACCTCGCGAAAGGCGCGCAGCGCCAGCCCGAGTTCTTGAAGATGAACCCGAGCGGCAAGGTGCCGGTGCTCGACGACGACGGCTTCTACCTCACCGAGTCGCACGCCATCATGCAGTACCTCGCGGAGAAGACCCCGAAGCAGACGGTTTACCCGACCGAGACGCGCGCCCGCGCCGACGTGAACCGCTGGCTCTTCTGGAACGCGCATCACTTCATGCCGGCGGTGAGCATCCTCAACTGGGAGAACCTGGTGAAGCCGTTTCTCGGACTCGGCGCGGCTGACCCCGTCGAGGTCAAGCGCGGAGAGAAGCTCGTGAGCGACTGTGCGAAGGTCCTCGACGAGCACCTCGCCGGAAAACAGTGGGTCTCGCAGGATCGGCTCACGCTCGCCGACCTCGCCATCTCCACCGACCTGATGGTGGCCGATCAGGCGAAGCTCCCGATTGCCGAATACAAGAACGTCCACGCCTGGCTCGGCCGCGTGAAAGAGCTGGATGTTTGGAAGCGAACCAGCCTCTGAACAGCGCGGAATGAACGTCGAGAAGGGGCGGCGATGCACGATCGCTGCCCCTTCGTTTCAAACGTGAAAGGTCAGGATCCACACCTCGGCGCGTCGCTCGCGTTGTCTTCGACTTTTGCCCCGAGGTGCGTCATGTCTCCGGCCCAAGCTGCCGAAGGTGGATCAGTGTCCGCGGAGGATCGCATAAGACTCTTTGGTGTCCCGCTCGGTGAGATCGGGCGCGAAGCGAGTGCATCCTTTCGCCACGCCTGGCCGCTCGTCTTAGGTTACGTCGGTCACAACCTGCTCGGTGTCGTCGACACCGCGATGGTCGGCCGCCTCGGCGCGACCGAGCTCGCCGGTGTGTCGATCGGCAACGGCCTCTACTTCACGGCGTCGGTTGCCGCGATGGGTCTGGTCGCCGGCCTCGATCCCATCGTGAGCCAAGCCGTCGGCGCCGGTGAAGGCGCTCGCGTCCGTGCGGCGTTCCGATCCGGTTTGCGCCTCGCGCTCGCGATCTCGGGTCCCGCGATCCTCGCAATCTGTCTGGTGCCGTTTCTCCTGCCGCTCGTCGGCGTGAGCGACGCCATCACCGCTATCGCGCGCGATTTTCTCTGGGCCCGCGCACCGGGCGCGCTTCCCTTCATCGTGATGATGGGGATCCGCAGCCTTTTGCAGGCGCGCGCGGTGACCAAGCCACTGATGTGGGGCTCCGTCCTCGCGAACGTCTTGAACATCGTGCTGAACGTCCTGCTCATCTTCGGCGATGCATCGCTCGAGCGGCTCGGCCTGCCCGGGATCGGCTTGCCTGCGCTCGGCGTCGTCGGTTCCGGCATCGCGTCGACGGTCGCGACCTGTGGTCAGCTCGCTGTCGTTGCCATCGCCTATCGGCGTTTGCCGGTGCTCGATGGCGGCGGCGACACCGACGTTCCCATGCGGAAGATCGCGTCGCTCGGTCTACCCATCAGCATGACACTCCTCGCAGAGGTCGGCGCCTTCACCGTCGCCGGCGTCTTCGCAGGGAGGATCGGGCCCGAGGCCGGCAGCGGTCATCAGGTCGCGATCCAGCTCGCGAGCCTCACCTTCACCGTGAGCATGGCAATCGCGAACTCCACCAGCGTTCGCGTCGGCCAGGCCGTCGGCAGGCGCGACATGCGCGGCATGCGCGTCTCGGGGTGGGTCGGGTTCGCGATGTCGACGGTCTACATGACCTTCACGTCGATCGCGTTCTTGGTGTTCGCCGAGCCGCTCGCCCGCGTGATGACCGATCGCGCCGACGTCATCGTCGTCGCCGTGCCGCTGGTTCACATCGCAGCAGCGTTCCAGCTGTTCGATGGGCTCCAGGTCGTCGGGTCGGGGTCCTTGCGCGGCCTCGGCGATACGAAGAGCGTCCAGTACGCGAACGTCTTCGGGTATTACGCGATCGGCTTGCCGGTCGCAGGCGTCCTCGCGTTCGGTCTCGACTGGCGAGAGCAGGGCCTCTGGTGGGGCCTTTGTGCTGGGCTCTGTGTCGTGGCGGTCCTCGTCTTGGGTCGATGGGCGCATCTTTCGCGGCGCACCATCGAGCGGACGTAGCGGTTCGCAACGGCCGAGTCGGGCGGTTTTCTCCGTTGGCGCGAAATCGCGCGAATGACCGCCCGGCTCGCGTCGTTTTAGTTGCGGCCCGCCTTGTGTCATAACGTCGGGATGAGAGGCCGCGCACGGCCAGTCGTGTTCGCGATCGCGTTTGCGGTCGCATGCTCCGATCCGGCAACCGCGCCGCTGAAGGCGCCTGCTCCCAGCGCGTCCGCGATCGCGCAGGCGGCTGCAGCGAGCGCGGATGCGCCTGCGACATCGAGCGCGATCGCCGCGACGCCGGAGGCCGAGCCGGAGCCGCCGCCAATCGCCGCGCCGAGCCCGCCGATCCAGCTCGCGACGGGCGGCAAAGATGCGGTGCACTCGCAGGCGGGGATGGTCACGAGCGTCGAGGCGAACGCCACCCGCGCGGGCATCAAGGTCCTCGAAGAAGGCGGGAACGCGATCGATGCCGCCGTCGCCGTCGGCTACGCGCTCGCGGTCACGCACCCGAGCGCGGGCAACATCGGCGGCGGCGGCTTCATGATCGTTCGCCTCGCGAGCGGCGAGAGCTACGCGATCGATTTTCGCGAAGCGGCCCCCGCTGCCGCGACGACCGAGAAGGTGCTCGCGGAGGTCAAAGCAGGTGCTTTCGGATACGCATCCGTCGCCGTGCCTGGGACAGTCGCGGGGCTCAACCTCGCGCGTGAGCGCTTCGGCAAGAAGAAGCTCGCCGAGGATATCGCGCCCGCGATCAAGCTCGCGAAGGACGGGCACAAGCTTTCACCACGCGCGGCGCTCAGCCTCAAAGCCCAGTGGGACAAGCTGAAGCACGACCCCGAAGCGCGAAAAATCTGGGGCAAAAAGAAGGACGCGTTCAAAGAAGGCGATCGCGTCGTCCAGAAGGATCTCGCGCGCACGCTGCAAGCCATCGCCGAGCACGGCGACGCCGGATTCTACGAAGGTCCCGTCGCCGAGAAGATCGAAGCGGCGATGAAGAAGAACGGCGGCGATGTCACGAAGGCCGACCTCGCCGCGTACAAGGCGAAGATCCGCGAGCCGCTCACGGTCCAATACCGAGGGTTCACGGTCGAAACGATGCCGCCGCCTTCGATGGGCGGCATTGCCGTCGCGCAGATGTTGGTGCAGCTCGAACGTGTCGACTCACACACCGAGTCGACGGAGTCCGCGCACGGCCTGCATCTCTTCGTCGAAGCGGCGAAGCGGGCATATGTGGATCGCCGCCTCGTCGGCGCAGATCCGGACTTCTACGGCGACAAGGTTCCGCCGAACTTCGTGAGCCGGCTCCTCTCCGGCAAATACATCGTCGGGCGAAAGCCCGCGATCGACCCGCAGAAGGCGACGCTCGTCTCGACGCTCGCCGCGTCCGGCGCCAAAGAGTCGCCCGAGACGACGCACTACTCCGTCGTCGACAAAGACGGCAACGCCGTCTCGTGCACGGTGACCCTCTCCGCGAGCTTCGGCGCGAAGATCGTCCCGGCCGGGACCGGCGTCCTCTTCTCGAACGCGCTCGGTGCCTTCTCTCCGAGCGGGGTCAACGAGGCCGCCGCCGGAAAGCGCATGGCGAGCTCGATGAGCCCGACCATCGTGAGCCGGGACGGCAAGGTCGAGATCGTCATCGGCTCACCCGGCGGCGACACGATCCCCAACACCGTCACGCAGGTGTTGCGCAGTCTCATCGACGATCGATTGACCGTCGACAAAGCCGTCAAGCGCGGCCGCATCCACCATCAGCTGGAGCCCGACGCGATTCGAACGGAGATCGGGCGCGACATCCCCGAGAACGTGAAGAAGGCGCTCACGTCGATGGGTCACACGATCACGCCGTCGATCATTCCGCTCGGCGACGTCAAAGCGATCGTTCGAGATCCGACGACCGGCGAGTCTTGGGCCTATGCCGACACGCGCGAAGGTGGCCTCGCGATGGCGGAGACGAAGGGCAAGCCGAAGAAGAAGTAGCCGCGGGCACGTGATCGCTGCTCACATCTCGCAACGGCCCACGAATTCGCCGTTTTCGACCCGGACCACGCACGCGAGGTCGGCGGCTCCGTCGCAGAAGACGAACTCGCTGTCGCAGAGATCGCCGACGGCATGGACCAGGGACCCTCCGCGGCAGAAGTTGCCGTCGAGGAAGCCGCCGCACACCAGTTCGCTCGGGCACGGGTGATCGGCGTCGCACGGCATCTCGCATTGCGCGTCGCTCAGGGTCGTGGGTGGACCGATGAACGTCCCGATGCACGCGTATCCGGGAGTGCACGCGACGCGCGCGCAGGGCTGGTTCCCGATGGCGCGCGCGAGCGGGAAGCAGGCTCCGCCGTGATCGCCTGCGAGCATGCAGGCCTCGCCGTCGGGGCAGCCGCCGTCGCTGCAGGGATCGCACGCGGCTCGGCAGAAGCCCATCCACGCACCCTCGACGACGTTCTGCCGCATCGGGAACGGGCCGCCGCGCGTGCAGACGTAGCCCTCGGCGCAGGTGTACTCGGGCTGGGGATCGGGCTGCACGAGGCAACCGGTGCCGGACTCGAGCGTGCCCCCGCTCACGCTCGGTGGCGCGCCACAGCGTCCGGCCTGGTCGACGCACGTTCCGCTCAGGCGATCGCAGAGGGTGCCGTCGGCGCAGTCGGATGGGGCGAGACATCCGATCTCTTCGACACAGACGTTGCCGCCCTGGGCGGAGCTGCCACCCTGCGACCCCCCGCCGCCGCTACCTCCACTGCCGCCGGAGGGGCCATCCGTGCGCGCGTCGTCGCCGCACGCGGCGAGCGAGCCGAACATTGCCATCGTCGTCGTGAAGAAGAACGCGCATCGCATGGTGGCTCGACCGTAGATTGCTTCGGGGAGCTGCAAAAGAACGCTGCCCGGTCCTGGACGAACGCGGGTTCAGACGACTTTTCCTGTGCGTTGGAGAACGTTCTGTGAAACGCCCGAATCACCGCCTCGAGAGCATGTGTAGCCCTTGATCGTTGCTCCTTGATTCGCTTCCCTCGCCGGGCGAATCCTCGCGGCGAATGATCCCTCGTTACACGCCGTCCGACTTCTCCGAGCTCTGGTCTTCTCGCACCCGTTACGCAGCCTGGCTCGAGGTCGAGCTCGCCGCGTGTGAGGCGATGGAACGCGCAGGCCTCGTCCCGAACGGGACCGCGCTGGCGATCCGTTCGCGCGACATCAAGCTCGATCCCGAGCGCATCGAGACGATCGAGCAGACGACGAAACACGACGTCATCGCGTTCCTCACGCACGTCGAGGAGCTCGCGGGTGAGCCGGCGAGATTCCTCCACATGGGAATGACGTCGAGCGACGTGCTCGACTCGAGCTTCGCGCTGCTGCTCGTGCGCGCGACCGACCGCATCTCGGTCCGACTCGACCGCTACATTGCCGCGCTCGAAACGCGCGTCCGTGAGCATCGCCACACGCCGATGATCGGTCGTAGCCACGGCATCCACGCGGAGCCGGTCACCTTCGGCGTCGTTCTCGCGGGGCACCTCGCCGAGGCGAAGCGCGGCCGCGCGCGCTTGTTCGCCGCGCGGCAGGAGATCGCCGTCGGGAAGATCGCGGGCGCCGTCGGCACCTACGCGCACCTGAGCCCCGCCATCGAGGCCGACGCTCTGGGCCAGCTCGGTCTCCGCCCCGAAACGGTCAGCACCCAGGTCGTCGCGCGCGATCGGCATGCCGCGTACTTCGCGGCGCTCGGGCTCCTCGCCGCAGGCATCGAACGGCTCGCGACGAACGTTCGGCACTGGCAGCGCAACGAGGTCGGTGAAGCGGAGGAGAAGTTCACCGCAGGGCAGAAGGGCTCGAGCGCGATGCCGCACAAGCGCAACCCGATCGCGAGCGAGAACCTCTGCGGCCTGGCGCGCGTGGTGCGTGCCGCGATCACGCCCGCGCTGGAGAACGTCGCGCTCTGGCACGAGCGCGACATCTCTCACTCGTCGGTGGAGCGCATGATCGCGCCGGACGCGACCGCCACGATCGCCTTCATGTTGGACCGCGCCGCGAGCCTCGTCGAAGGCCTCGTCGTGTATCCCGAGGCGATGAAGCGCAACCTCGATCGAACCGGCGAGCTCTTCTTCAGCGAAGCCGTGATGCTCGAGATGGTGAAGAAGGGCCGGCCGAGGCAACGCGCCTACGAGCTCGTCCAAAAGAGCGCGATGCGAGCTTTTCACGGCGACGGACGTTTCCGCGACAACCTCCGATCGGACGCCGATGTCCTCGCGATCCTGAAGCCCGAGGAGATCGACGCGTGCTTCGACATGAAGCACGCGCTTCGGCACGTCGACGCGATCGTCGATCGCGCGCTGGTGGAGCCGTGAAGGTCTCACTTCGCTCGCAGGTCGTGGCGCTCCTCGCGGCTTCGATGTTGGGTGTGACCGGGTGTCCGTCGCAGGGGCCTCGAGAATCCCGCTCGCCTTCGAAGAGCGACCCGCAGACCCGCTTCGATCAGCTCCTCGATGCCTACATCGACGATTCGCCGGCCGAGTGCCGCGCGCTCGGGCTTCACGATCGCTGCGACGGTCGCGTCGCGGACTACTCCGAGGCCGGCATCAACAAGCGCGTCGCGTTTCTGAAGGCTGCGGACCAAGAGCTCGCGGCGATGGGATCTCCGAGCGACGACGAAGATCGACGCCTCGATCGAAAGCTCCTGTCGCTGTCGGTTCGGCAAGAGCTCTTCCGCCTGGTGGACCTGGAGCTGTGGCGCCGCCGGCCGCAGTTCTACGACGAGCTGTTCGCGCTCGATCCGTATCTGCTTCGTGACTACGCCCCGCTCGATGTTCGCGCCGCCGCGCTGTTGAAGCACGTCGAGGCTGCGCTCGTGCAGATACCGCACATCCGCGTAAACCTGCGCGGTCCGATGCCGCGCGCCTTCGTCGAGACGGACATCGGCATCTACGAAGGGTACCGAGACTACTTGCGTGGCGACGTCGTGAAGGTCCTCGACAAGGTCTCGGACGCTCAGCTTCGCGAAAAGGCCCTCACCGCCGTGCGCAAACTCTCCGACGAGGCCGATGCGCTCGCGCGCCACCTGAAAGAGGTGGAGCTGCCGCGCGCAGACGACAGTCACGTCCTCGGCGTCGATCGTTTCAAGAAGCTCCTCCAGGTTCAGGAAGCGCTCGACGTCGATCTGGCGACGTTCGAAGCGCAGGCGGAGGAAGATCTGCAGCGCAACAAGAAGGCTTTCGAAGCGCTCGTCGCGAAGGGCGTCACGCCTTCACGGCCCGAAGGAAAGAAGCTCCTCGACGTCGCGCGCAAGCTCACCGCGGACTCGCGCGCCTTCATCCTCTCGAAGGATCTCGTGACGATCCCCGAGGAGGGGAAGTTCGTCGTCGAAGAGACGCCCCCGTTCATGCAGTGGAACAGCGCGTTCTTGAACGGTCCCGGTCCGTTCGATCGCCCCGAGCTCACCGCGTACTACTACATCACGCTGCCCGACCCCTCGTGGGACAAGAAGAAGCAGGAGGAGTACGTGATGCCGTTCGGGACACTGCTCGCGACGAGCGTCCACGAGGTGTTTCCCGGCCACTACCTGCAAGGTCTCTGGGCTCGGCGCGCACCGACGCGCGCGCAACGCATGCTCGGCAGCTACTCCTTCATCGAAGGCTGGGCGCACTACACCGAGCAGCTCATGATCGAAGAGGGCTTCGGCGCGGAGGATCCGCAGAACGCGCTCGGACAGCTCGGCGACGCACTCCTGCGCAACTGCCGGTTCGTCGTCTCGATCGGTCTGCACACGAAGGGCATGTCGCTCGCCGAGGCGGAGCGCCGCTTCGCCGAGGACTGCAAACAAGACGCAGCGACCGCGCGACAGCAGGCCTTCCGCGGCACCTTCGACCCCGGCTACTTCGCGTACACGCTCGGCAAGGTTCAGATCCTGCAGCTACGCGAAGAAGCGAAGAAGAAGCTCGGACCGAAGTTCGATCTCAAGAAATTCCACGACGCCGTCCTCAGCCACGGCAGCCCGCCGATCCCCACCATCCACGACCGCGTCCTGGACGACCTCGCGCGTTAGCCGCTCTGGCCGAGGCAGACCGCAAAGGCACGAAGGGCAGAAAAGGGCGCGAAAGAAGAGTTCGAACAACTCTTCTTCGCGCCCTCAATCTTCGCTTTGCGTCTTCGCGGTTCTACTTCGGACGCCGCACTCAGGTGCGCGGGCGACGGCGGCGGCGCATGAAGGCGAGGCCGACGGTCGCAGCGCCGAGGCCCATCATGCCGATCGTGTAGTCGGCGGATCGGGGCGGCGCCATGGCGCAGTCCGCGGTGCAGCCGGCTTCTGCGGTGCAGCTGTTGCCGTCGCAGCTCGCGTCGGCGTAACCCGTCACCTCGATGTCGAATGCGTCTTGGATGGCCGCGGCGCAAGCGTCGAGATCATCCGTGTTGACCCACTGGCCATCGCAGAAGATCGCGCCTTCCGGCTCTTGGCAGGCCGCCTCGCAGCCGCCTTGCAGCTCGGCTTCGCAGTCGACGTAGCCTTCCGCCTGGCAGGAGATCTGGCACTCGGCGTTCGCCTCGGCGTGGCACTCGCCCGAGCAGCTCGCCTGGCACTGCGCCTCGCACTCCGGCGCTTCGATGTCGCAGCTCGCCCCGCACTCGGCGTTACAACCCGCTTCGCACGACGCTCGGCACTGCGCCGAGTTGCTGTCGCCCGAACACTGCGCGTCGCAGTCGGCGTAGCAGTTTCCTTCACAGTAAGCTTCGCAGTCGAACTCACCGCCTTCGCATTCGGCCGTGCAGCCGCCTTCACACTCGGCCGTGCAGCCGACGTCGATGTCGACGTTGCACTCGCCTTCACAGCCGACGTAGAGCTCGGCCGAACACTCGACCTGGAACGCCACCGGCTCGCAGTTGACCTCGCATCCCCCCTCGACAACGACCTCACATTCGACGTCCCCACCCGGATCGAAGAAGAAGTCGCCGCACGCGTCGAGATCGCCGGCGTGTGCTTGTTGGGTAGCGACGAGCATCGCGCCGAGTCCGAACGTCGCAGCGAGCAAGCCGCGCATCAGGTTGCGCGAACAGAAGCCAAACCGAACCATTTTCATGGTCAAAGTCTCCTTGTCGTGGGTCAGCGCATCGTAAAGCAAGACGCCCCCAACAAGGGAGCTTCGACGACTGTGCCCACAAACCGATCATCCTGCGCGTCGGAAACTTGCTCGCGCGCGGTGAGAGCACGGTGCGCGCGCTTCCGAAATCTTGATCGCGCGCTGTTTTGTTCTCGCGCGCGCACGAGTGCGCAACGTCGCCTCAGTCACGCGGTCCTCACTAGGGCCGCATGATCGTCACTCGATCGAGTCGGACACGTTGCCCGGGCCGTATCGAGCGACGATGCCGTTGCGCGCGACGTCGGGTTTCGGGCTCGCGACGAAGTCGCCGCCGACGGCCCAATATGCGCCTGTCTCGTCGCTCCACACCGCGTGCAAGTTGCCATGTGGATCGTCGATGAAGTCGTCGTCCCACGCGCCGTCGACCATCCGTTGCTTGAGGCCGCCCATGCCGACGATCGCCGCTTCGCCGTCGCCGACGCATACGACGCCGTTCACGTCGTTCGACAAACCTTGCTCGAGCTTCGTCCAGGTCGATCCGTCGTAGTGCAACAGATCGCGTCCGCCGACGGCGTACACGTCGCTGCTGCTGCATCCGTGCACCGTCGTGAGGTTGCCACCGGCGATCGGCGGATCGCTCTCGAGCAGCCACTCGGCACCCTTCTTGTGCCACATGACGCCGCCTTCACCGACGACGAAGAGGTCGTCACCGCTCGTTCCCCACACCTTGAAGAGCGCGCGACCGAGCGGCTCGCCCGGAAGTGGAACGAGGCTCCACGCGGATCCGTCGTAATGCAAGACCACGTCGTCCGGCTCCGTCGCGGGGCCACCGACCATGCCGCCGACGACCCAGACGTCGTCTTTCGCGAACGCGATAGCCCCCCACAACGTGGCTGTCGTCGGAACGTCGTGCTCCTCGAACGTTTCGCCGTCGAAGTGCGTAACGCGACCGTTCTCACCGACCATCCAGACGTCGTCGTCGCCGGTGCCGTGAACCCACCAGAACGAGTCCGAGCCGCCCGGCGCGAGATCCGTCCAAGTCTCACCGTCGTAATGCAGCGCCAGGGCATCGAAGCCGCTGTTGCCGAGGGGTCCACCGACCGCGTAGACGCTCGTCGAGCTCGTGCCCCACACCGAGAGCAGCGCGCGATCGAGCTCACCCTCGTCGAAGACGACGCGCCACGCAGGCTCTGCCGCGCCGCCGCCTCCTTCGCCACCCGATCCACCCGTGCCGCCGGTGCCGTCGTCGTCCGGGCATCCGGGAAGCGCGATCGCTGCAGCGCCGATCGACGCCGCGATCGACGCGACGGCGATGATCCTTTCGAAGCGCCTCACGCTCCTCCTCCCGCGCCGCCGCCGCCTTCCTCGCACGTGTCGCCGATCTGGTAGCCCTCGCGACAGATGCACAGGCACTCGTCGAGCACGTCCGGTCCGGAGGGTCGTGCTTGACTCAGCTCGGTGCACTGCGCGTGCACGTCGAAGCTCTTTTCAGCGACTCGTCCGGCAGAATCCACGAGCTTCACCTCCAAGCGATAGCCGTCTTCGTAGAGCGTCTGCGCGGACCAAGAGTTCTGGCACGCGGGGATGTTCGAATAGACGCTGAGATCCGTCGGCTTCACCGTTCCCCAGCCGTCGTCCTCGACAATCAGGTTTGCGCTCCGCGTGTCGAAGCGGATCTGGTTCGTCGTCGGGTCGCGCAGGGAGGCGGTGAGCACGACGCCACATCCGTCGACGTTGCGCGCTCGCGCGCCGACGAAGATGATGCGTCCTCCCTGCGGCGGCTCGATGAGATCGAGGACGCTCGCGTCGGTGATCGGATGGTCGGCCTCGTCGGCGCCGAAGAAGAACGCTTCGAGCTCGGGCTCCGCGTTCTCGTCACCGAGGAATCCCACCGTGCACGTATTCGGCGGTCCACCGCCGCCGCCCGCGCCGCCGGTGCCATCGGGAGGATCTTCCGGGCAGCCGGCGGTCGCGATCGCCAACAAAGCCAATGCGAAGACGCGCACGCTCAGTTGCAGCTGATGTCGTCTGACTTCGGGTAGTAGTAGACGAAGATGTTGCAGTGCTCGTTCTTCTCCACGATGGGGCCGAACGTGTAGCAGCAGTCGAGCTGGTCTTCGGGCGTCATGTATTTGGTCTGATCGAACGCGTTCAGACCTTCGCAGCCGACGGCCTCTTCGGGCTGCGTCCACTGGAAGTCGCACGTGTAGAAGACGCCGCCGTTCGCGGGGATCGTCGACAGCTTGTTGTCGATCGCCATCTCCGGCTCGTCCCACGCGCTCGACTCGTAGAACATCTCGCTCGAAGCGGGCTTGTCCGGGCTCTGCCCGTCCCAGTTGTACATCTCGAACTTCTTGCCACGGCTGTGGAAGTGTCCGTTCGCCGCGACGACCGTGACCGGCTCGGGGTTCTTGAATTGGCAGCCTCCCGAGAACTCCGGCTCCGGGTTGCTCTGACAGACGCGGATCGTCTGCTTCGTCGCGAACAGCGTGCCCATCTCGTGCTCGACCTTGTCGTCGGGGAGATGCCAGAAGTTGATGATGACCTCACCCGCCCCATCCGGCGTGTCCTGCGTCGTCGCGTTGACGTAGTGCGACTGCAGCATGATCCACTCGTCGGGCTGGAGGACGTTCGCGACGCCTTCGGGGAACTGCCAATCCAGCGTGCCGTCGATCTGCGTGTTCGCGACGAGCGGCCAATCGGCCCAGTTCGGGCTCTTGAAGCACGGGCCTTGGCCATTGACGTTCTTGTAGGGCCCCTGCTCGGGGATCAGCGCGTCCTCGCCCTCGCCGACCGTCCGGACGCGGAAGATGTTCATGTGATGCGAGCCGTCCGTCTGGAAGACCTGCACGTGGTTCAGATTGAGCGGCTTCGTCGGGTCGAGCCCGCCCTTCTCCAGCAGGTCGCTCACCTTGAAGAAGTAACAGTTCTGCACTTCGTCACCGGCTTTCACCGGTTGCTCGCCCGTGCCGAATTGAAAGCCTTCGCCGGCCGGGGGCGCCTCGAGCTCTTCCTGAGGCGTCGGGTTGGGCTCCGGCTCTTCCGGGCAACCTGCGACGAACGGCAGCGAGCTCAACGCGACGATGATCAAGGCAAGACGTTTCATGGCTTTCCTTTTGGAAATGGTGGCGACCCTGGGCGCCCGAGCAAGAAGCAGGCTAGCCGCGAAGGCAGGGAAAACCAGCTTCGATCGACGGCTCCTGGCACATTGGTGCACACGGCCGGCATGACATCGATGTCTGCTCAGCGAGGGAGCGGAGCGACACGTACGATGCGGCCACCGGTCGTACCGAAGTAGACGGCCGACCCGTCGGTTGCCGTCCCGCAAGGATCGTCACCGACGGACGCTACCGTCGAGAGCGCGAGATCCGACAAGCGAGCGGCGCGGACGCGCGTGTCTTCGGCCCAGTAGACGAAGGCCGAGTCGACCGAGAGTCCGTGGGGATTTTGTCCTTCGGCCAGGCGCAGCACGTCGCCGTTCACGGACACGCGGTACACACCCGTTGCCGTCGCGACGAAGAAGAACGCGCCGCCCTGAACGAGCTCGCGTGCATCGCCCAGCCCATTCGCAACGGAGGTGACGCCTTCACCAGGCGGCTGCCCGCCGCTGACGGCACCACCGTCGCTCTCGAGCACCGATTGGCCGTCGGAGTCGATCCAATAGAACGTGCTGCCGTCGACGATCGCGGACGCGACACGGGTGTCCTTGTCCGTGCCGTACCCGATGACGGTGCCTGCTGCGGCGTCGTCGGTATCCTCGGCTTTCAAGACGCGGCTCTTGAGGTTCGCGCTGCCGCGAAGGTCGCTGAAGACGACGTGCGTCCCGGCCGCGCCGAGCGTTCCCAACGCTTGCTCGCCCGGTGCACACGAAACGTGCACGATGTCGCGCGGCGGTGCGATGCCGGCGCGATCCAATGCGAGGATGTGGCAATTCGAATCGGATCCGTCCGCGGGGCTCGTCGCGGTAATGGCGTAGTCGTCCGTCAGCGCGAGGCCGAAACCCTTCGAAAGATCGGTCCCAATCGTGGAGATGACGCCGCCCGAAGAGCGCCGCTGCACTTGGTGCGTTTGGCTGTCGACGCGCTCGAGATAGAAGAGCGAGCCATCTTCCGCCATCACGAGCTCTTCGATCGATCCGAGATCCGTCTTCAGATCCTCCGGGTCGCCGAACAGCTCGAGCTCGACCGGTGGCTCGCCACCTTCACCGCCCGTTCCGCCGCTTCCACCGTTCGACGGCGAGCCGCCGTTCGGCGCTCCAGCCGTGCCGCCGCCGCTACCGCCCGTCGGGTCCAGCTGGTGATCCTCGATGCCGAGGATCAGCTGGCAGCCGGACGCCGCGAGCGCGAGGCACACCGTAAAGGTTCGGATGCTCTTCCCCGCTCGGCTCATGGCAACACGCCTCGATACCCCACGTTGAAGACACCCGGTGCGACGTCGACATAAGGCATGCCCGTCGTGGTCGCGGGCTTCTCCTCGTCGGGTGGCCACACGAAGAACAACACGACGCCTGCACCGACACCGAGCAGTCCCGCGCCGACGAGGATGTTCGATCCCCACGCGAGCCCGTTCGCCGTGTCGTGTCCATCGAGACCATCTTGCGAGCAAAGGCTGCCATTGCAGTCCTTGTCCGCTGCATCCTTCGTCGCCCACGCCGCGCCGCCCAGGCCAAGTCCGATGATCGTGACGCCAATTCCTGTGCCGCCGACGATGTACGCGAGCGTGTGATCTTTGTCCGGTGGCGGCTTCGGGGGGGTCTCGATCTTTTTCTCGGGCTCGAGCACAGGGATCGTGATGGTGATGCTCGACGGCCCGGCGGGTAGCTCGACCGACTGCGCGTGCTTCATTCGTCCGGGCGCCTCGGCCTCGACGCTCAACGTGCCGGGGTTGTAGGGAAGCGCCGTGTCGAAGACGGTGACCTCACGTCCATTGATGCGGACCTTCGTCTCGAGCGCCTTGTCGGTCACCACGACCGTCGCTTTGGCGAGCGAAGCCTCCACGCGCGTCGCACCGTCGCGCGCTTGCTGCACGCGATCAGGCTTGTTCGCGGCTTCTGCGAGCGACAATGCCTCCTTGAACTCGACCCACGCGGTTGCGGTCTGCCCGACCTGCTCGTGGCACGTCGCGAGATAGAGCAGCGTTCCGATCTGGGGATCGAGCTTCTGACTCTGCGCGAAACGCTCGCACGCGGGCGCGAGCTCGCCCTTGTCGATGAGCTCGCGCGCTTCGTTGAAGAGCGCCTCGGCTTGCGCGCGCTCCTCCGCCGAAGGCTCCGCCCCGGCCCTCGTCGAAAACGACGCGAGGAGCAACACGGTCGCCAATCCCAATGCGGTCGAGCCCCCCCGCCGCCGAACCAACGAAAGGGCTACGCCCTCCCTCGTTTCGATCAATTCCGACCCCCGAGATCAAAAGGAGACTTTTTCGACGATACCACGGGTCCCGGCGATTTCGACGAGCCTGAGCCCCAGGCTCGCGGCGCCGATCCGCTGGGCGCCGGGAGCGCACCGTTCGAAGTGCTGCTCATGGCGCTCGCCGTCGCGCTCGTGGACGTGGCCGTCTGCGGGGTCGCGGTGGACGCCGCCGTCGAGGTCCCCATCGCAACGGCGGTCGACGGCGTCGAAGTCGCCGTCGAAGTCGTCGCGGCACTTCCGGTGTTCTGCGCGGCGGCGACCTCCGATGGGCCGCGCGATGCGATGGCCCACCCGCCGACCGTCGCGACCGCAGCGACGCCGACGACGCCGATGGCGATCCACTGCGCCGTCTTCGCGCCGGACTTCAACGACAGACCGCCCGTCGCGGGGGTCTTCTCCGCCGACCCCTTCGGCGCGGGGATGTATCGGACGCTCCCCGACTGGCTCGGACGGCCGTCACGCGAGGCGCTCGCATCCGGCGGCGGATCCGTCGTCCCCGATGGAGTGAGCTCCTGCGGATCGTTTTCCACTTCGGCGACGCGCGACGATCGTCGTTCGAGCGAAGCCCCCGCCGTGCGCTCGACCCAGTCGCCCACATCGCCGAGCGCCGCAGGGCCCAAGCGCTCGAGCGCGAGCGCGAACTCTTTCGCCGTCTTGAACCGTACCCCGACCTCTCGGCTGAGGCCTTTCATGACGATCTCGTCGAGCTCTTTCGGCACGTCCGAAGTCAGCGAGCTCGGCACCTTCACCTCGCCGGTGAGGACGCGCGAAAGGATGACCGCCTCGCTCTCGCCTTCGAAGAGGCGTTTGCCTGCGAGCGCTTCCCAAAGCACGACGGCGGCGCTGTAGACGTCGGCTTGTCGCGTGATGCTCTCCGCCGCCATCTGCTCGGGCGCCATGTACCCGAGCTTGCCTTTCACCGCGTTCTCTCGCGTGACATGCAGCCGCCCCGTCGCTTTGGCGATTCCGAAATCGACGACGCGCGCCATGCCGTCGACGCCGACGAGCACGTTTTGCGGCGACACGTCGCGGTGCACGAGCGCGAGCGGTATGCCTCGCTCGTCCTTCGCTTCGTGCGCGGCGTGCAGCCCGTGAAGCGTTCCGGCGAGAACACTCACCGCGATCTTCCACGGCATTCGTTCGCCGCGTTTGGTGAGCGTCTTCATCAGCAGGCCGAGCGACTCGCCGTGGATGTACTCCATGACGAGGAACAGCTCGCCTTTGGTGGCGACGACGTCGAGCGTCGGGACGACGTTCGGGTGCCGGATGCGAGCGCACATCCGAGCCTCGTCGAGGAACATCGACACGAACTCGGGATCGCTGGCGTATTGGGGATGGAGCCGTTTGATCGCAACGGTGCGTGCGAAGCCAACGGGGCCGAGCAACCGTCCGAAATGGACCGTCGCCATACCCCCCGTGGCCAAGGCATCAAAGAGCGCGTACCGGCCGATGACGCGCCCGCACGTCCCTTCGGGCATTGGCCTGAGGATAGCCCCAAAACGGGGGACTAGCGCGTCGAAGCGCGTCGGTGCCTTGCCTCCACGCGCCGACGCGACGGGTCGAGACGACGATGCCCCGACGTTCTCCTACAGCGCCGCCGGTCAGGTCGACCCGGTTTTCCCCGGGCGAATCGCGATGCCGGCAGGCGGCGTGCTGGTCGAGATCGTCATCGACGACCGTGGAGGCGTCGACGAGTGCGACGTGGAGCCGCTCGAGTGCTCGCGCTTCGGCACCGTCGCACGTCGCCAGTTGCTTCGAGCCGCGAGCTCCTCGAGCGCCTTCAACAGATCCGGGAGGACGATCGGCTTGGTGATGAAGTCCTCGACGCCGAGCACCGCGAAGCGCCAGCGCTCCTTCGCTTCCGATG
>JABFXY010000090.1 GCA_013361525.1 Polyangiaceae bacterium
GAAACCAACGAGCGCGATTCGGCTCGAGCAGCCCGACTTGCACTGTGGCCAGGCGCCATGCCAGCCTGCGGCGGCCCTCGAATCGTGATGCAAGCCATGCCTCCTTGCCCAAACGCGGCTGCTTGCGTGTCCAAGGGTCGTAACGCGATCGAAAAGGAGGCTTACATGACACGGCTCATCGCGAACGCCCCTGCGGCCCTCGCTCTTTCTCTCGTGTGTATGGCTGCGGCTTGCGACCCCCAGACCGGCGATGCCTACAAAGGCGAGCCGCTCGCCACGCTCGAGGGGAAAATTCAGGTCGCGGACGACGCGACACCGCCCGATGAGGCAGCCGTCGCCGCCATCGTCTGGCACACGTTCTACGAGAACGACGGCGAAGCGACCTCCGAAGCGGTCGATGTCGGCGGCACGTTTCCGGCAGACTTCACACTGCAGCTCTTCGAGCCCCCGCCGCCCGAAGCTTTCAACGAGTGGTCGGAAGGCAGCGGCGACCCTCACTTGTTCGCGATCGGATACATCGGCGTTCTTCCGCAAAGCGCGCTAGCCCTCACGGACCAGCAGGCCGTTTGGGAAGTCGCATACGGCGTGGAGAGCAACTTCATGATCACGTACGCCGACGAATTCGTCGCCGAAGAGCAGACGGAAGGCGTGTTCCCCGGCGGCGTTCAACCCGGATACCAGCTGTGGAGCGTCGTCTACGTCGACAACTCCGCCGCCGAAGCGTGCTGGGAGCCGTTCAACGAATGCATCGAGCCCTGCGGCGAGGAGCAAGCGTGCTTCGACGCTTGTTTCGCGGCGCACGATCCCACTGGTTGCCCCGAATTCGCCGAGGGGCACGACACCTTCGAGCCGGCCGATATCGAGGCCGAACAGCTGTCGATCGTGCTCGGCGGGGAGATCGAGCTTCCGAACTGGTTCTGAGATCGTGGACGCGCGCGAGCTCGAGTCGATCTACCGCCGATATGGACCCATCGTGGTCCGTCGTGCATCGGCCATCCTCGGCAACCGACAGGATGCCGAGGAGCTCGCGCAGGATCTCTTCGAGTCGTTCCTCGCGAAGCCGCCCGCGTTCGAAGGGCGTTCGTCGATCCTCACCTACCTCTACAAGACGACGACGAACCGCGCGCTGAACATCCTGCGCGACGGACGCAATCGACGGCGGCTTCTCGAGGAAAACGTCGTCGACGGCCCTCCCGGCGAAACACCCGAGGCACGCGTCCTCGCGTCGCAGGTCCTCGCAAACCTCCCGGAAGAGCTCGCGCAAGCGGCCGTCTATGCGTTCGTCGACGGTATGTCGCACGCCGAGATCGCCGAGATCCTCGGATGTTCGCGCCGCCATGTCGGTGACTTGCTCCAGCGAGTCACCGCTCGTTTCTCGCCGATCGAGGAGGCGTCATGACCCTTGTCTCACGTCGAGTCGGCGACGACTGCGTCTCCGACAAAGTTTTGGACGAGCTCCACCTCGAGCTGCTCGATGCTCCCGAGGCGGAGCGTGTCGAACAGCACCTCGCCGCGTGTGATGTCTGCGCGGGGCGCCGTCTATCCCTCACGAACCTCCGCTCCGATATCGAGCGGGAGCTGCCGCCGCTCCGGATCGGCATTCGAGCGGCAACACCGTTCCGGACCCGCGCGTTCGAACGCGGGTTTGCTCCTCTGGTCGTCGGTGCGCTCGCGCTCGCGGCCGCGACGACGATGATGATCGCGACGAACGAGCGCCACACCGGAGGCTCGTCTTCGGGGCCGCCCACAGGCTCCTCGGACCAGGCGGGGATTCGGACCAAAGGATCGTTGTACGAGCTCGCTGCAACCGTCGAGCGAGGTGGCCATCAGTTTCGCGTCGTCAGCAGCGATGTGGTTCGCGTCGGCGATCGCATTCAACTGTCGTATTCGACGCCGAGCGGCGTGCACCTCTACCTTCTCGGCACCGACGGAACGGGTGAGCTTCGCCGGTATTTCCCCGAAGCGTCGAGGAGCGCGCGCGTGGAGGAGGGACGCGAAGTCGAGCTGCCATTCAGCTTGGTGCTCGACGACGCGCCCGGGCCCGAGCACTTCATCGGATTCTTCTGTCAGAGCCCGACGGCCTTCGATTTGCTCGAGAACCGCGCCCGAGAGGTTGCGTCGAGTCTCGGGGGTACCGTTGTCGCGGGCTGCGCCGAAGTGCAGCTGGAGCTCGCGAAGCAATGATCCGTAAGTGGGTATCCCGCGCGCTCGCGGCGCCGTTTGCGTTTGCTGTGGTCGGTGTCGCCGCCGATGCCGAGGCCGGGGTTCAACGCTTTGCGGTCATCATCGGCAACAACGAAGGAGCCGCCGGCGAGCCGACGCTCAAGTTTGCAGAGCAGGACGCGTCGAAAATGCGCGACGTCCTGAAGGACCTCGGCGGGTTCCCGGCGGCGAACATCACACTCTTACAAGGCGAGTCCGCGGACGAAGCGCGAAAGGCGATCGCGATCGCGAATGAACGAATTCGGCAAATCGTCGCTACCCCCGACGAACAAGCCGTCTTGGTTCTGTATTACTCCGGCCACGCGGACGCGACGAACCTCCACCTCGGCACGAGCACGCTCGAGGTTCGTGAGCTCGAGCAGCTCGCGCGAGGCTCGGCCGCGAACGTGCGGCTCGTCGTGGTCGACGCTTGTCGATCTGGCGCGCTCACACGTGTCAAAGGTGGAAAAAAGGCTCCTCCGGTGGCGGTGCGAACCGACACGGGGCTCGCAGGGCAAGGGGCCATTTTCATGACCGCGAGCGCAGCGGGTGAAGACGCTCAAGAGTCGGACGCTCTCCAAGGCTCCTTCTTTACCCATTACCTCGTATCCGGTTTACGCGGCGCCGCGGACAAAGACGGCGATGGGCAAATCACCATCGACGAGCTCTACGAGCACGCGGAGGAGTCGACGGTCCGCGCCACGAGCACGAGCTTGGCCGGTACCCAGCACCCTACGTTCCGCTTCGAGATGCGTGGGCGCTCGCCCCTCGTTCTGTCGTCGCCGGGATCGGCCTCCAATGCGGGCCAGCTGCGCTTTCCCTCCGGCAAGACCTACCTCGTCATGGTCGGAGGCTCGAACGGCCCCGTCCTCACCGAAGTATCGGATACCGCGGCCATGCGCACCGTCGCGCTACGACCGGGGAAATACTTCGTTCGCGCGCGCGCGACGGATCACCTGCTCGAGGGGACGGTCGAGGTGAAGGCCACCTCGACCGTCGATGTGAGCGACGACATGTTGTCGAGGGCGACGTACGCGCGGCTCGCGCGCAAAGGCGAAGGAACCGTCACCCTCGCGCATGGTCCCTTTGCGGCCTATACGTTTCGCACGAACATCGTGGACGGTGGCTCGCTCTGCCATGGCGGAACGTTGGGCTACGCGTTCGCACCTCGTTATCTGGAGGTCGCGGTCGCCACGACCCTTTGCCGCGGAGGGTTCGAGAACGAATACCTCGAGGCGATCCAAGACGAGCTCGGCGGAACCGTCGCCGCCTCGTATGTGTTCGACGTGCCCGTCGTCTCGTTTGGTCTCGGCATTCGTGGCGGCGGCGGTGTGCTCCACGAGACCTTCACGACACGTGGTAGAGCTCCCGATCGAACAACGGGGTTCGGGAGCGTCGGCCTCGTCGGCGGCGCGTCGATCGACGTCGGCGAAGGCTTTCATTTCGATGCCAGCGCCGCTGCGGAGACTTATTTCTTTCTCGGTGAAAACGAAGAAGGTGAATCCGGCATCCATGCCAGGTTCACCTTTCGTCCTTCGTTCGGTCTCGGCAAATGGTTTTGATGGTCTAGGGCGAGCCGGACGCTGCTTGCGCGCACCGCTGAATGCGGTACGAGCCATCGAGGCTGTACACGATGGGCCGGTCTTCCTCGTCCCAATCGAGCACGCATAGATTCGTGATTTGGACGGTCATGCCCGTATCGTCGAGGGAGAGGACCTCGAGGTGGCTGGGCTCCTCGTCTTCGTAGTAGTCGGCGTTGCAATCGCCGCTGCTTCCTCCGCCCCAGCTCAATTCTGCGCCGAGCGGCTCCGGCCAGATGTGTTGGCTGTCCACCGTCGCGAGAATGCAATCGGGGCATTCGATCGCAGTGTTCGCAAAGTCGAACATCTTTCCCGCCGCGAGCCCGTCGTTCGGGAGCGTCAGCCAGATGTTCCAGGCAAAGCCTTCGTCCGTGCCCAACACGTCGGCATATGGCGCGTCGAAGAGCATGCACTGTTCGGGGTCGAAGCTGCGAATGTAGACCTCGAAGTCCTCTGCTTCGAACTCTCCTCCTTCGATCTCCAAGCCGATCGGGCGCATCACGCCGACGCCCATTTCGCCCGTTGCGGTCTCCGCGTCCTGCTGCGCGTCGACCACATTTGCGCCCCCGTCCTCTTCTCCATCGTCGGTTGCGTTGCATGCGAACCACGACCCTGCGAGCACTCCCAACGCAAATAGACGCGCTCCGCCACGCAGCCAGTATCGATCTGTTCCCATCGACCGAAACCCTTTCGCTGAATCCTCGAAAGGTTGGACACGCAGCGACGGGCGAACGGGCACGCCAAACTCGAGCAAAGGAGAGCTCGCCAAGGGCGCCAAAAGCAGAAAGAGGAAGAAGAGAAGGGTGTAAACCCTCTCTCCTTCCTCCTCTTTCTCCTTCTGCCCTTGGCGCCCTTGGCGACCCCTCTCGAAGTCTCGCCGGGGCATGGCGCCGCGGAGGCGAGGCTACATCAGGCTCTTCATCGTCGAGCCCATCTCGGCCGGGGTCGGGGCGACCTTCACGCCGGCGGCCTCGAATGCTGCCATCTTCTCGGCGGCGGTGCCTTTACCGCCCGCGATGATCGCGCCCGCGTGGCCCATGCGCTTGCCCGGCGGTGCCGTGCGGCCCGCGATGAAGGCGCAGACGGGCTTCTTCATGTTCGCCTTGATCCACTCGGCGGCGCGCTGCTCGGCGTTGCCGCCGATCTCGCCGATGAGGACGACGCCTTGCGTTTCCGGGTCGTCGTTGAAGAGCTTGAGGCAGTCGACGAAGTCGAGGCCGCCGACGGGGTCGCCGCCGATGCCGATACACGACGATTGGCCGATGCCGAGCGCCGTGAGCTGACCGACCGCTTCATAGGTGAGCGTGCCGGACTTCGAGAGGACGCCGATGTTGCCCTTCTTGTGGATGTGGCCCGGCATGATTCCGATCTTGCAGCCACCGGTGGAGCTAGGGCCGGTGCCGGGCGTGATGACGCCGGGGCAGTTCGGTCCGACGAGCTTCGTGTTCGTCCCTTCGAGGAAGCGACGCACACGGACCATGTCGATCACCGGCACGCCGTCCGTGATGCAGACGACCAGGCGAATGCCTGCGGCTGCCGCCTCGATGATCGCGTCCGCGGCGCCGACAGGCGGAACGAAGATGCACGAGACCTCGGCGCCGTCTTTCTTCACGGCCTCTTCGACCGTGTCGTAAACGGGGACCTTCTCGTCGAACTTTTGGCCACCGCGACCGGGCGTTACGCCCGCGACGACCTTCGTGCCGTACGCGATGCACGCGCGGGCGTGGAGGCTGCCGCTCTCGCCGGTGATCCCTTGAAATACGACGCGCGTCTTCTCATCGACCAGGATGCTCATGTGCCTCTCACCTACGCCTTGATGGCCGCGACAATCTTCTGAGCACCGTCGGCCATCGACGACGCGCTTTGAATTTTGAGCCCGCTCTCGTCGAGGATCCGACGTCCCGCTTCGACGTTCGTTCCTTCGAGGCGGACGACGAGCGGCACCTTGAGGCCGAGCTCTTTCGTCGCGGCGACGACACCGTTCGCGACGATGTCGCAACGCATGATGCCGCCGAAGATGTTCACGAAGATCCCCTTCACGCCGGGGTCGGAGAGGATCATGCGGAAGGCCTGCGTGACCTGCTCCTGCGAGGCGCCGCCGCCGACGTCGAGGAAGTTCGCGGGCTCGCCGCCATAGTGCTTGATGATGTCCATCGTCGCCATCGCGAGGCCCGCGCCGTTGACGAGACATCCGATGTTGCCGTGGAGCGAGACGTAGCTGAGGCCGACCTTCTTCGCCTCGAGCTCGACCGGATCCTCCTCGTCGGGATCGCGCAGCTCCGCGAAGAGCGTCTTGTGGCGGAACTCGGCGTTGTCGTCGAAGGTGACCTTGCCGTCGAGCGCGACGACATTGCCCTGCTTGGTGACGAGCAGCGGGTTCACCTCGACCAGCGAGCAATCCTCACCGACGAAGCACTTGTACATGCCCTCGGCGAGCTTCGCGAACGAGGCGAACGTCTCCTTCTTGTCGGCGAGGCCGAGGAAGTAGGCGAGCTTGCGGATCTGGTACGGCGCGAGGCCGAGGAGCGGATCGATGTGGACCGTGAGGATCTTCTCGGGGTGGCTCTCGGCGACCTCTTCGATGTCCATGCCGCCCTCACGCGACGCGATGACCGCGATGCGGCGCGCCTCGCGATCGACGAGCATCGCGAAGTACATCTCGCGATCGATGTCGAGGCCCTGCTCGACGTAGATGCGGCGGACCTTCTGCCCTTCGGGGCCGGTCTGCTTCGTCACGAGCTGCATGCCGAGGATCTTCTCGGCGACCGCTTTCGCGTCCTCCGGGCCGCCCTTCGCCAGCTTCACGCCGCCGCCCTTGCCGCGGCCACCGGCGTGGATCTGCGCTTTGATGACGACGACCTGGTTACCGGTCTGGTCGATCAGCTTCTTGGCGATCGCGGGGACCTCGTCGACGTTGAAGGCCGCTTGTCCCTCGGGGACCGCGATGCCGTAGCGCCGGAAGACCTGCTTGGCTTGGTACTCGTGGATCTTCATGCTCGGGCCGGGGACGCTACCACAACGCGACGCGGACGTGCCGCGCGAGGCCTTCGGCGCGTGGCGTCAACGAAGCCTTCGTGGTCTATCTGTGGCATATGCCGCGCGTGCGACGCGTTTGGCTCGGGTTTTTGTGCCTGATCGGTGTCAGCGGGGGATGCGAGCCGAGGCCGGAGATCGAGCGCCCCGAGCGCCCTCGGCCTACCGCCGTTCGGCCGGTCGCCTCCGTTGAGCCTGCTCACATACCCGGCACCATCGCGTCCGAATCGAACACGCCCTCCGCCGAGGAAAGCCCGTGCCCCTCGGACATGATCCTCGTCGACACGAGCGTCTGCCCGGAGGCGCGCCGTCACTGTCTCAAGGACGAGTACTCGAAGGCGAACAAGATTACGATCTGTCACCGGTTCCCCGAGGCTCCTGCGAAGTGCATCGGCGGCGAGCGACGCCAGCGCTTCTGCATCGACAAGTTCGAGGCGCCGAACCGCGAAGGGGCCCGCGCGCCGGTGATGGTCGACTTCTACGACGCGATGGCGCTCTGTACCGAGAAGGGCAAACGCCTCTGCTGGGAGACGGAGTGGATCGCGGCGTGTGAGGGCCCGGACAAGCTGCCGTTTCCTTATGGATACGTGCGCGATCCGAAGAAGTGCAACATCGACAACTTCTATATCAAGCCGAGCCTCGAGAAGTTCTACGACACCGATACGCGCATCAGCGGGCCCGAGCTCTTGCGCCTCGATCAAGGTGTCGCGAGCGGTGCAAAACCCGATTGCAAGAGCGGCTTCGACGTCCACGATCAGACGGGCAACGTCGACGAGTGGGTCATGCTCGAGAAGAAGCGCGGCAAGGGCGGTTGGGCCGGTTTGAAAGGCGGAGCGTGGGGCCACGTTCGCAATGCGTGCCGCCCAGTGACGACCAGCCACGCGCCCGAGTTCACCTACTACAACATCTCGTATCGCTGCTGCGCAGACGCGAAGCCGGACGAAGCAGGCGGTGAGCCGCTCTGGAAGCCGCCGCCGATCCCCGCGAACAAGAAGCCTGCGAGCCGCGTGTTCCGCGGTTGGACGCCGCCGTCCAAATGACGGACCTCGAAGAACGCGTGTTCCTCGAAGCGATCCTGGATGCGCCGGACGACGATACGCCTCGCCACGTTTATGCCGATTGGCTGCACTGGCGCGGGGACATTCGCGGTGAGCTCATCGCGGTTCAGCTTCGTATTGCGAACCTCGGAGCCGAGGGGCCGGTTACGGAGGAATCGTTTCAGCTTCGCGCGCGTGAAGCCGAGATCCTCGACCGGCATGGCACCGAGCTGCTCGGGCCGCTCCAAGGTGTCGTGCGGCGGGCGGTGTACCGTCGCGGCTTCCTCTCGGAGTGCCTTTGCTCCGGGCGCCTCGACGTCGATTCGATCGCCGACAATCCGCGCTGGTCGACCGTCGAGACGCTCGAGTACGAAGCTGTAGCGGACCATCCTGTTCTTCCGCGGCGAAGCGTCTTTCGATCGCTCCGGCGAGTCGGCGGCATTACTTGGAAGAGCGCCGCGATCTACGCGTGCGACTCGGAGCTCGCGCCGATCGATCACCTGTTGATCGATGAATACCGGCACCCGAGCCGGGACATGCTCAATCTGGTTGCGACGCGGCCCGGCCTAGCGGCGCTTCGACGCATCGACCTTGGCGCAGGCCCGGGACGTGGCGTCGAGAACCATTACGCGCCCCACATCCTTTGGCAGCTGCGCGACCGAATCGAAGTCCTCGGTATCGAAGACGTCCCCGAGTCGCTCGGAGCGTGGATTGAATGGTTCGTCGAACAGCAGGGCCTTCAAGGGATCGTTCTCGGTATGGGCGCGTCCTGGCGACACGCCGTCCGCGATCCAATCGAGGTCGAGATCCGACACGGCGCACGCGCGCTCGCCGCTTACGTCCGTTACCGGCCGAAGCCGCAACACGCCGTCGACGAGCTCATGCCCTGGCTGGTCGCGCTCGGCACGTTCGGCGCGCAGCGATTCGAAGAGGTGATCTTCGATATCCCGATCCCGGCCGACGTTCCCGATAGGCTTGCCCGTGAGATCCATGCGTGGCGAGCATGGAATCCGTTCGCTTTGCGCGCTCGCTAACGGTCACCGTAGGCCGTCGAGAAACGCCTCGCGGAGGTCGGCTTTCGGGTTGCCACGAACGACCATCGACAATGCCCGATTCGCGTCGATCCGAACCTTGCCGAAGAGGCGCTCGCCTTTCGAACACCCGGTCTCGAAGCGCGCAAACGTGAGCTTGTCGGTGTCGACACGACCGGTCACGCGCATCTCTTTCTGGCAGGACAGACCGACATGCGAGAGCACCAGCTTGACCAGCGATTGGTCATCCAGCTTCGCGGGCCGCGGTAGCTCCACGATTTCGTAGGTCGCGCCGTCGAGGGACACCTTCCATGTGCGCGACTTCGCGCTCGCGTCGACCGAAGCGCCTTTTGGCATCGACATCGAAACACCCCAAGTCTCGTCGCGAACCCGCTCCCAGCCCGGCGTTTCGCCGGCCGTTGCCGAGGTCGCTTGTTGCGTCTCGCCTTGCTGGCAGCGCTGGAGGCGAATGAACGCATCGCTGCAGCGGGGAGCCGCGACGTTGTCGCAAAACTTCGCATTCGCGCCCGTCTGACAGGTGAAGGCGGCTTCCGCTTCGACCTCACATCCCTTCGACTTCGCCTCGTGCTTCGCGCACTGCGCGAGGCACGCGTCGCCGCGTCCCGCGGGGCAATCACCTTTGACGCGTTCGCAGAGCTTCGTGCACGCGTCCTTTACGCGCGTGTCGGCGGGCGTGGCCGTCGCAGACGCGGCAGCGGTCGGCTCGGCCGTCGCGGCGGGCGTTTCAGGCGGAGCCGCCGTGGTCGCAGCGCTCGCCGTCGCGGGCTCCGGCTCTGGTGAGCTCGGGCCGGCCGGCTGACACGCGACCATGGTGATGGCGAGAGAGACGAAGCCGAGCTCGAGGTTTGGACGCATCCGCGCGATGTTACATCGCTTCTCGAGCGCTTCGCGCGAGCCGTGTGGTTACGCGGTGGCGTTGTGAACGCGGACCGTGTCGGCGCCGGCCGCTGCGAGCTTCTCTTCCATCTGCTCGTAACCGCGATCGAGGTGATACACGCGCAAAACCTCGGTCTCGCCGGCAGCGACCAAGCCTGCGATCACGAGGGACGCACTGGCTCGCAGATCCGTCGCCATCACCTTCGCACCCTCGAGCGCGCACGGGCCGTGGATGGTCGCCTTGTTGCCGTCGGTCTCGATGCTCGCGCCCATGCGAGCGAGCTCCGGAACGTGCATGAAGCGGTTTTCGAAGATCGTCTCGGTCATGATCGACGTGCCTTCGGCGAGGCACGACAGCGTCATGATCTGCGCCTGCATGTCGGTCGGGAAGCCCGGGTGCGGCTCGGTCGATACCTCGATCGGCCGGAGCGCGCCGAGGCGGCGCACACGCGCGGCCGTCCCCTCGCGGGTGATCTCGACGCCCATCTTGCGCAGCAACGCGCACGTCGACTGAAGGTCTTCGAGCGGGCAATTCTCGAGCAAAACATCTCCGCCCGTCGCGGCGGCCGCGACCATGTACGTCCCCGCTTCGATGCGGTCGGCGGTGATGGCGTGGTCGAACGGCGCGAGCTCGTCGCGGCCTTCGATCTCGATGACGTCGGTGCCGGCACCGGTCACGCGCGCGCCCATCTTGTTGATGATGCGCCCGAGCTCCTCGACCTCCGGCTCCTTCGCGGCGTTGACGAGGGTGGTTCGACCCTTCGCGAGCGCGGCGGCCATCATGAGGTTTTCGGTGCCGGTAACGGTCGGCATATCGAACACGATCTCGGCTCCGCGAAGGCGCGGGCAGCTCGCGACGATGTAGCCGCGCTCGAGCTTGATGTTCGCGCCGAGACGCTCGAGCCCTTTGAGGTGTTGATCGACCGGACGTGACCCGATCTGGCAACCGCCGGGAAGCGACACCTTCGCGCGGCCGTAGCGGGCGAGCAGCGGGCCGAGCACCATGACGCTCGCGCGCATCTGCTTCACGAGCTCGTAGGGCGCCTCGGGCCTGACGTTGGCGCCGCCCTTGATGTGGACGCTGGGCGGCTCGGACGAGACGTCTCGACCGAGGAACCGCAGAAGCGCCGCGGTCGTGTCGATGTCACGCAGCTTCGGGACGTTCCGCAGAAGGCTCTCGCCGTCGGACAGCAGGGTCGCGCAGAGGATCGGCAGCGCTGCGTTCTTCGCGCCGCTGATGTGGATGGTGCCGGCGAGGCGCTTGCCCCCTCGAATGCGAATCGAATCCATGGTTCTTCCTCGCGCGGCACGACTGCGGTGTGCCGACCATTCCCTATCTCACAACCGTGACCCGACGCCCAAACTCTCGTAACTTGGGCGCGTTCATGCGGAGCTTTGCCTACGTCCACGCGCGGTCTCTCATTCCGCCTCCTAGTCCGCGCCGCGCGGGCCGGACGCTCGTCGGTATCGCGGCCGCAGCCTCCCTAGTGATGTTCGGCTCGCCCGCTTCCGCGCAGGAGCAGCCGTCCGCGGATCTTCGGGGCACCTACGCACCGATGCACCACGAGGCCGGCCTCGCGATCGAGCCGGCCGACTCTCCGAATACCGGCGAGGTAACGGCGAATGCGCGCGTGTCGTACGCCTTCCGGCCGGTCGTTCTACGGGGCGCCACCGACGAGATCGTTCACCGTGTGATCGAGCACCAATTCACGGCGGATCTCGGCTTTTCCGTCGGGTTGTTCGGTCGGCTCACGGTCGGTTTGGATATGCCCGTCCTGCTCGGCCAGACCGGGGACGACCTGTCCAGCGATCCCGATGCCGTGCGACTCGTCGGCGACGCTCCGATCCCCATCGCGGCGCTCGGCGATCCGGCCCTTCGGCTCAAAGGTACGTTCGTGAAGCCGACGATCGAAAATGGAGTCGCCCGCGGCTTTGCGCTCGGCCTCGACGAACGCTTCACCCTTCCGCTCGGCGACGAGCGCAGCTTCGTCGCCGAGGGCAACGTGACGAGCGAGACGCGCATCCTCGTCGACTACGGCTTCGGGGTGGTGTCGACGCACCTCGCCGCCGGCGTGAAGCTCCGTGCAGATCAGGGGAGCTTCGCCTGCGATCCCGATTTGCCCATCGACGAGTGCGGCTCGCGTTTCGGGCACGAGCTGCCCTTCGTCCTCGGCGTCGCGTTGCACCCGCAAGCGCTCGGCATCGATCCCGAGGCGCGCGGAACGCTGTTCGTCGAGTCGCGCGCTCGCGTGCCGATCGATCCCGTTACGCCCACCGAAAGCACGCAACCGCTCGCGTGGTCGGTTGGTCTCGCCGGTCGCTATCGAGTCGGCGACGCTGCGCTGCTCGCAGGCGCGGAAGTTGGTCTACTCGACGGCGTCGGGACGGCGCCGTTCCGCGCGACGATCGGGATCAGCTTCGCCCCGCGCAGCATCGATACCGACGCCGACCGCCTCGACGACGATGACGACAAATGTCCGCAGTTCGCGGAAGACCCGGACGGATTCGAGGACGACGACGGGTGTCCCGAGATGGATAACGACGGCGACGGGATGCCAGATGCTCGTTGATTTTTTCTTCGCGCGCGCACGACGGCGCGGGTCCCGCCTGGGGGGTGTGCTCGCTGCGCGCGCACTGGCACCCACGCCTGTGCGCGCCAGTGCTTTTAGCGGCCGCGATTCTCAGCTCATCGACGGCAATCCCGACAGCGCCATCGCGAGCTCGTTTTCGGCGTAGCTCGCGTCGGTGAGCTTGCCTGCCGCGTATTCGCTGTACGCGGACATGTCGAAATGGCCGTGTCCGCACAAATTGAAGAGGATCACGCGCGCTGCGCCCTCCTCTTTGCAGCGGAGCGCTTCGTCCACGGCGCCCTTCACGGCGTGGTTCGCCTCGGGCGCGGGCAAGATGCCTTCTGCGCGCGCGAAGAGAAGCCCCGCCTCGAACACCTTGGTTTGCGTATAGGCGACGGCGTCGATCAGGCCGAGCTCCTTCAAGTGCGAGACCAGCGGCGCCATCCCGTGATAGCGGAGGCCGCCCGCGTGGAAGCCCGGCGGCGTGAAGGTCGATCCGAGGGTGTGCATCTTCACGAGCGGCGAAAGATGCGCGGTATCCCCGAAGTCGTAAGCGTATTTGCCCCGCGTCAGCGAGGGACACGCCGCTGGCTCGACCGCGACGACGCGAACCTTTTGCTTTCCGCGCAGCTGCTCGCCGATGAAGGGGAACGCAATTCCGGCGAAGTTCGACCCGCCGCCGGTACATCCGACGATCACGTCAGGATAGTCACCCGCTTGTTCGAGCTGCGCGAGCGCCTCTAGGCCCACGATGCTCTGGTGGAGCAGCACGTGATTGAGCACCGATCCGAGCGCGTATTTCG
Source organism: Polyangiaceae bacterium (assembly GCA_013361525.1). Classification (GTDB taxonomy): domain Bacteria; phylum Myxococcota_A; class Polyangia; order Polyangiales; family Polyangiaceae; genus Xiheicaenibacterium. Next base: position 13,154 of record JABFXY010000090.1, read on the forward strand.
TCTTCGGATCTTTCGCCGCGACCTCGACGGCCTCGCTGATCGCGATTCCGAGGCTGCCGGTGTGCGCGGGATTCGCCTCGAGGATCGCTCGCCCCGACTCCGTCTGCGTCGATGGGGAAGCGATACATCGCGCTCCGTACGCTTCCATCAGCGCTCGCCGATAAGGCTTTTGATCGTACGAGACACGCACTTGGAACACCGTGACGTCGAGCCCGAAGAGCGCACCCGCGAAGGCGAGCGACGAACCCCATTGGCCCGCGCCGGTTTCGGTCGCGAGGCGCTCGACGCCGGCCTCCTTGTTGTAGAAAGCCTGCGGAACCGCGGTATTCGGCTTGTGGGAGCCGGCCGGTGAGACGCCTTCGTATTTGTAGTAGATCTTCGCAGGTGTCCCGAGCGCCTTCTCGAGGCGGCGGGCTCGGAAGAGGGGCGCGGGCCTCCATTGCCTGTAGATGTCGCGGACCGGCTTCGGGATCTCGATGTAGCGCTCGGTCGAGACCTCCTGCTCGATGAGCGCCATCGGGAAGAGCGGCTCGAGGTCGGCGGGACCGAGCGGCTGTTTGGTACCCGGGTGGAGCGGTGGTGGGAGCGGCTGCGGCAGGTCGGCCGCGATGTTGTACCAAGCCTTCGGCATCCGCTCTTCGTCGAGCAGGTACTTCACACCATCGCTCATAAACATCGCTCCTTTGGGCACGTCGTCGTGCGCGCCTCGGGGCAGAGCAATGCGCAACACCCGTGCCCGCGGCCCGCCCCCACGAGAGCCATTAGAGCGCGCGATTTTCCGCTTCGCATCCCCCCGACGGCGGGTGGTCGCGAAAATTCGCGACGAGGATTCGTGTCGGTCACGAGATCTCGCGAGCGCTTGCCTACTTTCCGACCTTGCCGACTTCGCGCGCCGGCTGGATGGCCGGAAGCTCGACGCAGTCGTCGGGGTCGGTGTCCTCGGCGCTCACGACCACCGAGTTGCCGCCGTAGGAGATATAGAGTCCGACATCGTCCTCGGTGCAACCGACGAGCGAGCCTTCAGGAAGGCCCACGAACTCGCCAGTGAGGCTGCGGCCCGCGGTGATGATCTCGAAGCTGTCGCCGGCGACCGGCTCGAAGTCGTAATGGAGCGCCAGGCGCAAGGAGCCATCGAGCGCGACGTTGGCCGCATTCAACGTCGCGTAGTGACCTTCGCCGGCCAGGAGCTCCAGGCTTCCGTCGGCCCCGCGCGCGAAGCTCGCGGGCTCGACGCCGCCGAGCCCGAACTGGGAGGTCACGCTCGTCGTAATGATCACGGATCGTTTCGACTGGGTCGAAGGGTTCAGCTTGAAGGCGCTCGCGCTCTCGACCACCAGGCTTCCACCAATCGAGCCGCTGCTCCGGAAGAAGAGTGTGCTGCCCGCGTCGACGTGCTCGTCGCGCGCCTCGAAGATCGTTTCCGGAAGGGTCGTCAGCGATCCGCCGCCCGTCACCGTCAGATCGCGAACCGCTACGTTCGCCGCTCCATTTGCAGGATCGATCACGACCTGCGCGCCGTCGATCACGACGTCGGTCGCGGCGGTCGGAACACTTCCAGTGCTCCAGTTCGACGCATTGAACCAATCACCATCGGTGCCCGTGAAGTACGCGACCGAGCCCGCGGTTTGGGCTCGCGCGGGAAGAACGAAGAGGAGCAGCGCAGCAGGAAGAAGCTTCAGGCCTTTCATGGCCCGGCGTAGAGCAAGGCCGATGCCGCACATCGTTTCTCGAATATCGGCGCGATTTCCGAGAAACCTCGGCCCCCCTGCGCTACGGAAATTGGTTTTTGGTCTCGAAGATCCGCGTCAGGCCGGCGCGCTCGAAGAGCGAGTGCGCTCGATGCCGAACGATCGGATCTGGTAGGCGAGCGTCGACGGCTTCACGCCGAGAAGCTCCGCCGCGCCCCCCTCACCGGCAACACGCCAATCCGCTCGCTCGAGCGCGGCGATCAGATTGCGGCGTTCGAGATCGCGGAGCTCGGCGGCCGTGAGGATCCCACCTTCTACCTCTTGTGGTGTCGCGGCCGGCGCCGGCAGTCTCGACGTGAGCGCGTCTCCGCCGCCGTACTCTTCGAGCTCTTGGAGGGCGGCTTCGAGCCGAAGAACGCCGTCCGTCGACAAAATCACCGCGCGCTCGACCACGTTCTCGAGCTCACGCACATTGCCCGGCCAGGCATAGGCCTCGAGCGCGCGGGCTTGCGCGCTCGACAACGTCATGAAGGGCCGGCCGTACCTGCGGCAGACGCGCGCCAAGACGTGCTCGAACAGCGGGACGACGTCCGCCCTGCGCTCGCGAAGCGCCGGGACACGGAGCGGAAAGACCGAGAGCCGATAGAAGAGATCGGCACGAAACCGGCCTTCCGCGACGGCCGCGCGCAGATCGCGATTCGTCGCCGCGATGATGCGCACATCCACCCGCTGGGCCCGGCAATCGCCGACGCGTTCCACCTCGCGCTCTTGCAGTGCGCGCAGCAGCTTCGCTTGAAGCTCGAGCGGGATCTCACCGACCTCGTCGAGGAACAACGTGCCCTTGTCGGCGAGCGCGAAGCGGCCCACGCGATCTTTGTGCGCCCCCGTGAAGGCGCCTCGCACGTGACCGAAGAACTCGCTCTCGAAGAGCTCCCGCGGAATGCCGGCGCAATTGACCTTCACCAGCGAGCGCGGCGAGCGCGGGCTTCGCGCGTGAATCGCGCGCGCGATCACCTCTTTGCCGACGCCCGACTCGCCCAAGATAAGGACGGTCGCCTCCGACGAGGCCACGGCGTCGAGCTGGCTCATGACCGAGAGGAACGCCGGGCTCGCGCCGATGATGCTCTCGCCGCCGTGCGCCTGCGTGACCTCTTCTCGGAGATAGTCGCGCTCGCGCTCGAGCTCCGCTTTCAGGCGGATGACCTCCTCGTTCACGCGCTTCTGCTCCTCATAGAGGCGAGCGATCTCCTCGCGCTGGGACTCCGCCGCTCGAAGCTGCTCGTACGAGCGAAGCGCGGCGATGACGGTCGTGAACAGACGAGTCGCCGTGAGCTCGGTCTTCGTGCGGTAATCGCTGATATCGTAGTCGCGAATAATCGCCGTTTCCGGCGCTTGCCCGGGCTGACCGGTGCGGAGCACGACACGGCACGTGCCGTTGTTGAGGGACTCGCGCACGTGCCGAATGAGCGCGAGGCCGGCGTTCTCCGTTTCCATCACCACGTCGAGGAGGATCAGCGCGACGTCGGGATGCGCCTCGAGCAGATTCTTCGCTTCGCCGCCCGAGCGGGCATTCAAGAACGAGAGCGCTTTACCCGAAAAGTGTACGCCGCGGAGCGCGAGCGCGGTCACGTCGTGGACCTCCTGCTCGTCGTCCACGATGAGAATCTTCCATGATGAGGGGAGCCCGGAGCGGCCGACGCGGGCGTCGATGTCTCCAAGCTCGATGGTGCTGTCGGCGAACGGTGAGGCGTCGTCGTCTTGAATCTGCGTAGGCATCGAACCTTCGCGCGGGAGTATAAGATCAGTCCCGATGGCCGACGCGCTCAATCTCGACACGGTGGACGCTCTCCAAGTAAGGATTGAAGAGCTCGAACGAGAAAACGCCCGTTTGCGTGCGGGTGTGTTTACGCCCAGCAGCCCGCAGGTGGTGCGCGCACCATTGGAGGTCCAACCAATCTTCGATCGCGCAACGGAAGCCCTGCGATCGTACTTCCAGCGCCTCCACATCGACCCCGCCAAGGCCATGATCGGCGTGGACGACGAGCGTTACGTGCTCGTCCGGGCATCGGCCTTTTCGATGGACTTTCTAGATACCGTGGTCCAGCTCTACGCCGACCGGGGGGAGCGGGAGGCCATGGCGATCGGCCGCGGCTTCTTGTTCGACATCGCGCACACGATCGGGCTCAACGATGCCCGGCGGCTGCACGCCAAGTTCGGCAGCTGCGACCCGCTCGAGCGCCTCTCCGGCGGGCCTGTCCATTTTGCTTATACGGGGTGGGGCCTCGTCGACATCCGGCCGGAGAGCCGTCCGACACCCGACGACGAGTATTGCCTCGTTTACGAGCACACCTATTCCTTCGAGGCGTCGAGCTTCCTGCGCGCCGGTCGCACGTCCGATGGTCCCATTTGCAGTCTCCAAGCAGGATATTCGTCGGGGTGGTGTGAGGCGAGCTTCGGCCTCGAGCTCACCGCCGTCGAGGTGGAGTGCAGGGCGCGCGGCGACGCCGCATGCATGTTCGTGATGGCGCCGCCGCATCGCGTCGCCGAGCGCGTGCGTGAGCATTTCAACGTCGATCTCGGGGTATTGCGCGAAAAGGGCTTTGATGTTCCGACGTATTTCGAGCGCAAACGCGCCGAAGAGGAACTTCGCGCATCGCTGAAAAAGCTCAAAGAGACGCAAGAAGAGCTGATTCGGAAAGAGCGCCTAGCGACGGTCGGCCTGCTCGTCTCGGGCGTCGCACACGAGGTCAATACGCCGCTCGGCGTCGCCGTGACCGCCCTGAGTGTCGTGACCGACGAGCTGCGGACGCTCGGCGAGCGCTTCGAAAACAGCTCGCTGACGAAGAAAGAGCTCCGCCATTTCCTCACGCGCGCGACGCAGGCGAGCGCGATGGTCAGCGCCAACCTCGAGCGCGCCGCCACCCAGGTAACCAATTTCAAGCGCGTCTCGATCGACCAAGTCACCGAAGAGCATCGCGAGGTCGATGTCGGCGAGCAGATTCGGCAGACCGTTGCCAGCCTCAAGCCGGTCATTCGCCAAGGTGGGCTTCAAGTTGCGCTGTCGACCGAGGGCGATCTCGTCACTCAAACGCACCCGGGTGCGATCACACAGATCATTACCAACTTCGTTACCAACAGCATCGCCCACGGAAGACCGCGCGATCAAAGCGGGGTGGTCAAAGTCACCATCGGCACGCGCCGCACGAGCCGCGGAACGGTGCTCGTTACCTATGCCGACGACGGCCAAGGGATGACGCCCGAGGTACGAGCCCAGGCATTTCAGCCGTTTTTCACGACAGCGCGCGGCGGGGGAGGGACGGGCCTCGGCCTCCACATCGTTCACTCGCTGGTGAACGACGTCCTGCGCGGCACGATCAAGCTCCACACCGAGGCGGGGTCCGGGGTTCGCTTCGAGATCGAGATCGGCACCCCCGGCTGACGCGGTCTTTCGCGAGCGCTACGAGCTCTCGGGACCCTGCGACGAAACTTTGAGACTCTCGCGAAAGTTTGGGTCTCTGTGGGGCTTCGAGCCGCGAAGAGTCGCCAAAATCGCGAAAAATCGGCTCGGCATCGTCATTGCTTTGGGCTCCACCACGCGACGCCAACCCGTCGCTCGGAGGAGCCTCGAACATGATCGGAACCAAGTTGCTTTTCATCGCCGCCACCGCGCTCATGGGCAATGTTGCCGAGCCGTCGGACGGCCTGATCGAGAACGGCCTCAGCTTGAACGGCATCGCCATGAACGGCATCAACTTCAACGGCGCCGAGCTCAACGGCCTGAGCCTGAACGGAACGAAACTCAACGGTGTCGAGCTCAACGGCCTGAGCCTCAACGGCCCGGTGATCCAGGGCCTGAGCCTCAACGGCCCGGTGATCCAGGGCCTGAGCCTCAACGGTCCAGTGATCCAAGGCCTCAGCCTCAACGGTCCGCTCATCCAAGGCCTGAGCCTCAACGGTCCGGTGATTCAGGGCCTCAGCTTGAACGGCTCGTCGCTCCAAGACGCGGCGCCCGGTCCGTCGAAGCCGCAAGAGGCGACGGCTCGCGTCGTCGGTATCATCCTCGATCCCTCCTGATAGGTGATGATCATGCGCTCGCACGTCGTCCGTCTTCTCAGTCTGGTCGTAGTCGTCGCGAGCGCGTGCGAGCCTTCCGCTGGCTCGCCTTCCTCCGAGGTCGAGGGCGAGCACGAGCACGAGGCGGCCTCGTCCGCCGCTGCCGACAACGAGGTGCTGCCGATCGTCGTGGAAGGGACGCGCCTCGTCGTCCGCAAAACAGACGGCACCATTGCGACGGAGACCGAGATCCTCGGCGCGAAGCTCGTCGTCAGCGTCGACGGACGAGCCCCTCAGCTCGTTCGCGTCGATTCGATCGAGGAAGATACGAAATCGGACGACGGCGAAATCCTTCTCTACGAGCTGTCGAGCCAGGATGCGACGGGACAATGGGTCAACGTCTGTCCGGCGGATCCGGACGGTCTGCAGCGCGGCTTTCTTCTCTCCGGGACGTGGACGAAGACCGGCGAGCATTTGAGAGACGACGCCAATATCGAGCTTTCGTGTACGAGCGGAGCCGTCGGCAAATGTTTGCGAATGGGCTATCGGCCTTGGGAGAATGACACGCAGTTTGCGCGGCATCAGGCCTGCACACGCATGTTGCGAGCCGACTATTGCGGTAATGGCGCCAGCTATACGAAAAATGGCACGCTCATCAACGTCTTTGACCCCGCCGGCATTCAAAAGGCCGAGCCGACGGAGGACCTGCGATTCGAGGCGGCGTGGGGGCCGGACGGTGCCGTCTGCTTGCACCATCCGCGAATCCCCGAAAACGGCTCCCTCGAAGACATCGTCCGCGCCTGCCCCGAGCGCCTCACCGGCCGAACGGGGGATGCTTGTACCGCCGAGGCCGCGCTCGCCGACCCCAAAGCATTGGTGTTGAACGAATCACGGATGCGTTGACCGATGGTGCCGCACCACGGCGAACGATCCATAACGGCAGAAGCTCCCCAATCACGGCGCGAACGGCGATGTTCGGGCCATGAAAACCCAATACGACGTCGGCGATTGCGGCCTTCTCTCGAGCGACGCAGCAGGCGGAGCGAGCACGCCCGGGCACGTCGAAGACGAGAGAACTCTATCAACGCGTGATGCCTTCGCGCAAGGCCTGGAACCTCGGGTGTACCTGGTGATCGGTCCCGTCGGCGCTGGTAAGTCGACCTTCGCCCTCGGGCTCGCGAAAACCCACCGAGCGGTTCGCCTGACGCTCGACGACTGGATGACGACGCTCTTCGCCAAGGATCGCCCGGGCTCGGACGTGACCTCCTGGTACATCGAGCGGGCCGACCGCGCCGTCGATCAGATCTGGAAGGTCGCGGCCGCGATTCTCGAGGTCGGGATCGATGTCGTCCTCGAGATTGGCCTCATCCGCCGCGATGACCGAGAACGGTTTTATCGGCGTGTCGACGCGGCTTCGATCGCATTGACCGTCTTCGTGCTCGACGCGGACCGCGCCACGCGACGCCGGCGCGTCGAAGAGCGCAACGATGCGCGCGGGGCGACATTTTCGATGCACGTGCCGCCGGCGATCTTCGAGCTCGCGAGCGACCTTTGGGAAGCGCCCGACGACGCGGAGCGCGAGGCTCGCGATATGCGGTTCATTCGGGTGTGACGGAGCATCCGCACGCTCTCGGGACGTGGCGCTCGCGTGCATCCTCTTCGCGCCGAGCCACGCTGGATTCAGGCGAGCTCCACGCCGAGAGGCTCCGCGACAGCCGTGTCAGAGCTGCCCACAGCAGCAACCCTTCTCCCGGGGCGCATCGCGCTGGCGCGGACCTTGCGAACTCGCAATGGAGCCATGAAAGCCAGCTTCGCTTATCTTGCCGCGACGATGCTCACGCTGGTCACGTCCTCCGCCGCCGCGGAGGACGCGCCTCCCGCGGGCTCCGCCGTGCCTCCCAACGATGAAAGGTATGCGCAGAGCGCGTCCGACTCCGAACCTGCACCGCTGATCGAAGAGTCGATCCTGCCAATCGCGGAGCCAATGCCCTGGCTCCTTCCGCCGATCGTCGTGCCGCCGCCGATCAAAAAGCCTAAACGTGTTCGCAACTTGCCATTGACGATCGTCGGCTCGGTGCTCGGCGGGGTCGGCGCAATGTCGGTCGGCCTCGGGGCGGCCTTGTTCACGCGCGAAGTGACGATCATCCCTCGGGTCGTGGGCTTCGGGATGATGATCGACGGCGGCGTCCAGTTGCTAGCGGCTATTCCGCTGCTCGCCGTGGGAGCACGGCCTCCGAGCAACGGCGACACCGAACGGCTGGCGCCGACGGCGTACAGCGTTCAGCTCGGCGGGAACGGCGCGACGTTTTCCCTAGCGTTCTGATAGGTCAAACGACGCAGTAAATCGACGGGCCCTCGAACGCGCCTGTGTCGGCTGCGCCGCCTCCGCCGCTGCCACCTGCGGCGCCGTCATCGTTCGAGTCGTCGCCGCATCCAAAAAGAAAGAGCCCAACGATAAGAATGGAGGTTGCCTTCACGCCGGGACGCTAGCGCCCGAAACCGCCACCATCCACACGTAGCCACGATCTCAGCAAATGGGGAAATGAAGTTGTTGTGGAGAGACGGTTCATTCGTCCATAGCGCCACGGGGAAATGCGCCGAACAGCCTCTCCACCACACCGCCGATGAGGGGGATTCGATATGGCTCGCCGCGCGAGGATCGGATGGCGCCGACGATTGCGACGATCATGAATGGCAAGTGGACTGCGAATGGCAACATCATCGAAATCGGCAAGTAGGCCTGAAACGTCGGGGGCAGGTACGGGCCCTCGGCTCCCCACATCGGGTCGATCCAGAGCAGGGACGCGAGCGCGGGGGCGACGTAGCTCAACAAGCAGACGAAAGCTTGCAAGGTGGCAGCCTGTGCGGCCGCCGCCCGCGCGAACGGCTCGCGCTTGGTCGTGAGGTAGAGCGCGAACGGCAAGGCGAAGGGCAGAAGGACCGCCCCCAGGTGCGCAAGAACGGCAAGGACCCGCGGGTCGTGGAGACGAATGGGACTCGTCGCATCGTGCGGGCGGTCTTCGTGCGGGCGGTCTTCGTGCGGGCGGTCTTCGTGCGGGAACGTTTGCATGCCGAAGAAGTCGGCCGCGCGCGCTGCTCGTTGACACTCCTTCTTTGACGACCGCTTGCAAGTTGCAACCGGTTCTTCTGTTGGAAAACCGGTTGTGTTTTGCAACCGGTGTCGAGCTCGAAGACAGTCCTCGCCTCGTCGGACGCGACGCGGGGATGCCGAGCTACCGAGCTGCTTCAGCCCGGGGCGTCGGCAACGATGGCGTCCGCCGGGAGGCTCTCGACGAAGGCGCGGGCGGCCGCTTCACATGCTTCGCGATCTCGTCCGTCGAAGGTGAGCTTCGTGCGCACGACCGGGTCGGTCCAACGCGGGTACGAGCCGACGTCGACATCGGGATAGCGGTCGACGACGCGATCGAGGAACGGCTTCAAGTTGCCTTCGTCGAGCGTCGAAAAGACGCTGAGGCTCTCGAATGGAGTCTCCGGGACGATGATTTGCTCGAGCAGCCCCATCTTGATGGTGAACACCTCGGGGACACCGGGAAGGATCCAGACGTTCTTCATCACGATGGCAGGCCACGGGATGGTCTCGCTCGTGACGAGCCGCGCGCCTTTGGGGACACGCGCCATCAAAAGATGTCCGTCCTTCAATCGATCGCCGTAGGCCGCGCGAATCTTTGCTTCGAGCTCCTCGCTGGTTTTGACCTTCACGCCGAAGGCTTTGGCGACGCCCTCGATCGTGAGGTCGTCGTGCGTCGGTCCGATGCCGCCGCTCGTGAAGACCCACGTGTGGGCTTTGGCAGCGGCGCGCACCTCGCGGACGATGACGTCGAGCTCGTCCGGAATGGTGACGGCCTTCTTGAATTGCACGCCGAGGCGGCGCAGCACGCGCGCGAGCACGACGAGGTTTTGGTCGGCGATCTTTCCGGAGAGGAGCTCGTTGCCGATGATGACGGCCGCGGCCGTCGGCGTCTCGCGTTTGGCGCGACGTTTGGGTGCCGCGCCTTTGTCCTTCCGCTTCTCGCCGGCGGACGACGATCGTTTGCCGCTCATCGCGCGCCCTGCGGCTTCGAGCTCGCGGGCGCCGCGCCTGCGAGCTCCTTCGTCACGGGCCGGCCCTGCGCGTCGAAACCGAGAAGCTCTTCGACGCGTCGCTCGGCGCGTTCGATCTGCGCCTGCGCGCGACGCGCGAGGGCGACGCCTTCTTCGAAGAGCGCGAGGGAGCGCTCGAGCGGGAGATCGCCGTGCTCGAGCTCCTCTACGATGCGCCCGAGCCGTTCGGTGCTCGCCTCGAAGCTCTCGTCGTTGTCGCTCGGTCGCTCTGCGGGTGATGCGGTCATTTCGGACTCGGGGGCTTGGGCTCGGGCGTGGTTTTGGCCGATTCGTCGGTATCGATCAACTCGAGCGACGCTTTGCCGAACGGAACACCCGGCGCGAGAAGGCCGCCGTCCGTTGCCGTGACCATCGGTACGGCGAGCCCGCTCGGCAGGACGACCCGCAACGTGCGCGCGCGGCGGGTGCCGTCGGCGCCCGACACGGCAAAGTACGCGGCGAGCGACGAGTCGACCCCGCCACGTCCGATCGATGCAGGAGGTTGCCCACCCCCGAGACCGGACGCCGCGAGCGCGCGCACCTCGGAGTCGGGATCGAGGTTGCGCGCGAGCTCGAGGATTTTCACACGCTGCACCTCGGTACGACGTGCCAGCGACGCGACCAGCGCACGGCGCACCTGTACGTCGTCTTCGCGCACGTACGCGCGCGCGAGAAAGCTCACCGCCGAGCTGTGCGGTGATTCGGCGAGCCCCAGGGCGAGGCCGACGCGCACGCTCGGATCCGTCCCGTCGAGCAATGCGAGCAACCGCTCCTTCATCGATTCGTCCGCGCGGCGCGGCAATGCGCGCGCTGCGAGCGGCGCCAGAGCACCGCCGGCCTCCGCGATTTGAAGAAGCTTCAGAAAAGGTACCGTGTCCGCCGCGTCGCTCGAGAGCAGGCTCGTGCCCGCAGCGATTTGGCGCGGCGTCAGTGCGTGCGGATCGGCGTCGTCGAGCTCGCGGGCGAGTGGTTCCAGATCCGCCGAAGGCAGTGCCAGCGCCCCGCGCGCGGCGCCCGAAACGATTGCGAGCGCCGTCGCCGCGTCTTTGCCTTTCGTCTCCGCGAGGACCGATTCCAAATCCGTCGAGCCGAGCGCTATGCGGCCGAGCGCCGCGACTTCGGTGTTGGCCGCGTCCTTCGTATTGGCGAGCTCCGTGAGCGCGGCGTCGAGCCCTTTCGATCGTTCCTGAAGGACGATCGCGCGCACGATTGCGGCGCGAACGAAAGCACGGCGCGATGCGGCTGACGAATTGCCGATCCCTTTTTCGATTTGTTCGCGGGCCTCTTTGGAGGGGCACGACCCCAGCGCGGTCACGGCCGCGGGACCGAGCTTCGGATCGTCGAGGTGCGCAAGCAGCTTGGACGCGGCGCCCGCGCGACCGAGGGCCATCAATGCTCGCACTTGGTCCGGTGGATCGAGGGACGGCACGAGCTTCGCGAGCGGTTCCGCGATTTCGGGCGACGCGACGTCATACGCCAAACGCACCGCTTGGCTTCTCACCTGCTCCTTGTCCAGCACGCGTTTGACGGCCGCCGGCGCCGAAGGATCCCCGAGCACGACGAGGACGTCTGCCGCAGCGAGCGCGAAACGTGGATCTTTGTCGTCCAGCCATGGTTTGACGACCTTCGCAATCGTGCCGTCGCCGACCTTTGCGAGCGCGAGCGCAGCGGCCGCGCGCGTCGGGCGATCCGAGCGATCGAGCTCCAATCGCAATGCCCGAAGCGCGCGCAGATCTCCGAGGTCGCCGAGGAACTGGATCACCGGAGCCGTGAGCAGGCGCGCGGTCCTTCGTTCGGGACGTTTCGGCTCGTCGTCTTTCTGCTGCTGCTTCTTCTTCTTCTTTTCGCCCTTTTTGTCGGCCTTTTTGTCTTTGGCCGGGCCCTTGTTCGACCCCGGTCGCTTCGAGGATGCGTCTTCTTCGTCGTCCTGATCGAGCGAGGCATCGTCGTCCCCCTGCTCGAAGAGGATCGGATCGATGATGCCGGGCGGAACCGCCACCATCGCGGATCGCGCCGCTTCCCCCGCAGGGCCACGCAGCGCGCCCGCCGTCGAAAGCGCCTTGATGGAATCGATGTCGCCTTTCCGCGCGAGCGCGAGCGCCGCGGTATCACGCACGAGCGCAGCCAGCCCGCTCGTCACGTCGCGTCGCGCGCCGGCATCCATCATCTCGCGCACGAGGAACGTGCGGACGTCGTCACGGTCGGCGAACGGCGCGAGGGCGCGGACGACGGCGAGCCGCGCGACTGGATCGCGCGCGAGCGGACTGCCCGTCTCCATCGCCTCGAGGAGCGCCTCGATCGCTTCCGGCGTCCCGAGCGACGCAAGCCGATCGACGGCGCGCACCCGATCGTCGGGCTCCGCCGAATAGACGAGGTTGCGACCCACCGTGAGCCCGAGCTTCGAAGTCAGCGACTGCCCACCGCCGTAAATGGCGCCGCCTTCGCCGCGGCCGACGACGGCGGGCTGCGCTGCGGCCGACGCTGCGACGAACATCGCTGCCAGCGTCGCGGAGCACGTCAACTTTCTGCGAGCGCTTCGCCGCATGCCCATTCTCTAGCCGAAAAGTGACTACTTTGTCCCTTTATTGCGCGCCGCCGAGCGCGCCGACGGGGTCGGCTCGGGCACGCTTTTGCCCCTTTCCGGAACGTTACGTCACGAGTAGGTTCACGCTCCATGCAGCTTCCTAAGGTTGCGGAGCGACTCATATCTTTTTCGGCATCGAAAGTTTGGTCAGCTCTCCAGGTAGCGAACCGCCTCGCTTCCGACCCGGCGCCGTTCAAGCCCAAGTGGAGCGACAGCCCGATCCCGCGCGGCAAAGAGCGCACGAAGCCGCCCCTCGGTTGGCCGCGCCAGACGGACAGCCTGTGCCCCGTCTGCGTGAAGGAGGCGCGCACGGCGATCCTCCGCGGCGACGAGGAGATCGGCCATCTCATCGCGGACAAACCCGGTGAGATCAAGGCGCTGATCCACGAGAAGGACGGCAAGATCGTGATGGAGAAGACCTGCCCCGTGCACGGTCACTTCGAGGACACGATCGCGATCGATCCCGCATTTCTCCAGCGCTTGGAGAACCTGTTCCCGGGCCGAGACGTGCCGATGACGCCGGACGCGTTGCACGACCACGGCTCGAGCACGATCAAGTACGGCCGCGGCGGCGTCCTCACCGTCGATCTGACGAACCGCTGCAACATGATGTGCGACCCGTGCTTCATGGACGCGAACCAGGTCGGTTACGTCCACGAGCTGTCGTGGGACGAGGTGAAGAAGATCCTCGACGACGCAATCAGCGTCCGCCCGCGCCGCCAGATGTCGGTGCAGTTCTCGGGCGGTGAGCCGACGCTCTCACCGCACTTCCTCGATGCGATCCGTTATTCGCGCGAGATTGGATATTTCGCCGTGCAATGCGCGACGAACGGTCTTCGCTTCGCGCAGGAGCCGGGCTTCGCGCAGCAGGCGAAAGACGCAGGGCTTCGTATGGTCTACCTGCAGTTCGACGGCGTGACGAACGCGGCGAACTCGCATCGCAAGATCTCGAACCTCTACGACGTGAAGCTCCGCGCCATCGAAGAGTGCGCGAAGGTCGGCATCGACGTCATCCTCGTGGTCACCATCGTCAACGGCGTGAACAACGACCAGGTCGGTCCCATCGTCGAGTTCGCCGTCGAGAACGCCGACAAGATCACCGTCGTGAGCTTCCAGCCGGTCAGCTTCACCGGTCGTGACGAAGACGTCGACGTCGAGACTCGAATGGCGCAGCGCTACACGCTCTCGCACCTCGCGCACGACATCTCGAAGCAGAGCGGCGTGACCGAGCCGATGCGCGACTGGTTCCCGCTCTCCGCGCTCTCGCCGTTCGGCGACGTCTGCGATCTCATGGACGGCCCGGACCGCGACTTCGGCCAGCTGAAATGCGGCTGCCACCCGAACTGCGGAATCGGCACGGTGCTTTTCGTCAACAAGAAGACGAAGCAGATGGTCCCGCTCGTCGAGTTCCTCGACCTCGAGAACGTGCTCGCCGACATGCGCACGATCTTCGACGCGGGGCGCGGTCGCAATTGGACCATCGCGCAGCTCGTGACCTCGATCCTGCGCAACTACAACGCCGACAAGGCTCCGCCCGGCTTCACGATCGACACGCTCATCAAACAGTTTCTCAGCCAGATGGGCACGCGACACCGCGAGGACGACGCCAAAGAGTTCGAGTGGCGCGTGCTGTTCGTCGCGGGCATGTGGTTCCAGGACCTCTTCAATTACGACTTCCGCCGCACCGAGATGTGCATCATCCCGTACGGCACCCAACTGGGAGAGATCAGCTTCTGCGCGTACAACACGGGCGCCGGCTGGCGGAACGTCATCGAGAAGATGAAGGCGAATGCGACCGTGGCAGAGTGGTACCAGCGTCATGGCCGTCACCCCGTCTACGCGAAGAACAAGGATCTGCCGCTGCCGGAGTTCGACAACGCCATTTCCGTCAAAGAGCACACGCTCGCGGTGAACGAGCGTGCGAATGGCGAGCGCCCGGCGCCGAAGCGCAAGAAGCTGAAGCACCTCCCCGTGATCGAGCGTTGAACGGGTGAGATGGGGCAGAGCAGCCGGCGGCTCATCCGCTGGCTGAACTGCCCCGCGTTCTGTGCGCGAAAAGGCCGGCCCTGTGGCAACCGGGTCCGTCCGCGACATCGCAAACCGCGAAACCTGCCGGAAACGAACTGGCATGCGCGGTGCTCGGTCGTCGGACGGAGGTTGCCATGGGCGTTCGTCACGAGGTCATCACCGATCCCGCACGATTGTCCCGGCTCCACCCGGCGTGGGAGTCGTTGCTCGAACGTGCCTCCTCGAACGACCCGACGAACGCACCGTTCTGGCAGGAGACGTGGTGGGAGACCTTCGGGGCGCTCGACGGCCGTAAGCTCCGGAACATCGCGTTCTTCGAGGGCGAGCGGCTGGTTGGCCTCGCCCCACTCCTATCCCGCTGGCATTGGTACAAGCCGGGTATTCCGCTTCGACGGCTCGAGCTCGTCGCCTCCGGCGAGCCGGCGGCGCACGAGATCTGCTCCGAATACAACGGCGTCATCGTCGAGCGCGGGCTCGAGCGATCCATTGCACAGGCGTTCGTCCAGGCCCTCCGTGACCCCCAGATGGGAGATTGGGACGAGCTGGAGCTACCGCTCCTTCCCGGGGACGTCCCGATGGTCGAGGCGCTCCGCGCGGCTCTCTGCGAGGCGGGCCATCCCGCGGCGGTCGCCATCGAGTCGACGGCGCCCTACATCCCACTGCCGCGTTCGTGGGATTGCTACATAAGCCAGCTGTCCTCGCAATCGCGATATCTCATCAATCGGTCGCTGCGCGATCTGGAGACGTGGGCAGGCGGGGAGCTCATTTATACGAGAGCCGAGACGCGCGACGAGCTCGCGAATGGCAGCTTCATCCTGCGCAACCTACATAGTGAACGATGGTCGGGCGCCGACGAAAAGGGCGGAGCCTTCTCCTCGAGCCTGTTCCGGTCATTTCACGAACAGGCGAGTTTGCAGCTCCTCGAGCGTGGAGCACTCGAGCTCTCGTGGCTCTCCGTCCGAGGGGAGCCCATCGCCGCACTGTACAATTTCGCGTGGAACAACAAGATATACCATTATCAAAGCGGGCGCAGGCTCGACCTGCCGCGCTCCGTGCGTGCGGGCATCGCGATTCACGCATTCGCGATCCGCCGCGCGATCGAACGGGGCCTGCGCGAATACGATTTTCTCGGAGGTGAAGCCCGCTACAAGCAACAACTGTCGCTGGCGGAGCGGCCTTTGCTCTGCCTCAGCGCAACGCGAAAGCCGGTCGTCGCTCTCGCGCAGAAGGTCGCGAGGCGCGGTTTGAATGGTGCTCGTGCGGTGCATCGACGACTGCGCGAGATGTGGAAGCCCTCCGGCACGGTGAGTGATGTTCGTTAATCAGAAGCCACGGGCGCCCAGCGCGCCCAGCTCGAGAATCGGAAACGTACCCGCCATCCTCCTCGGTGACTTGACGCTCTTGCGGCCGCTCGTGCAGGCCCAAATCCCAGTCGTCGTCGCCACGACGGACCCGACCGACACCACGCTCCGTTCACGCCACGTGAAGGACCCTTGTCTGCTACCCGGGCTCGAAGAGGAAGGCTCGAACGAATCGCTCGAAAAGCTGGTCACGCTGGCCGAAAAACTGGAGCACCGATACGGCGCGAAGCCACCGCTCGTGTACGGGTCGGACGACAGCCTGGCGTTCATCTATCGCCATCGGGACGTCGTGGAACGGCATTTCGCCGTCATTCTGAACGATAGCGACGTCGCCGAGTCGCTGCTCTACAAAGACACGTTCGCGGAGCTCGCGCGCGAACGCGGCGTGGTCATCCCCACGGCGCTCGGCACCGGGGCAGCCCTGGACGCGAACCTCCGCAGCTTCACACGCCCGGTCGTGGTCAAGCCGCGCTCGAAGGTATTCTGGCGTGAGCTCAAGGCGAACTTGTTCGGCCCGAACGCGAAGGCGCTGGTGTTCGCCTCCGGACGCGAGCTTTTATCCCATCCGGCGTACGAGCAGTTCCGCGGCGAGCTCATCGTGCAGGAGCTCATCCCTGGGGACGAAGGGCAGCTCGTATCGTTCCACGGTTTCGCCGACGAACGTGGCGAGCTACTCACCTGGTTCTGCGGGCGAAAAATCCGCACGTTCCCGAGCCCGACGGGGGAGAGCTCGTGCATCGAGCTGGTCTTGGACAACGCCCTGCGCGAGCACGGCATGTTCGTCGCCCGCGCGCTCGGTCTCAAAGGGCCATTCAAGATCGATATGATCCGCGATGCAGCGACGGGCCGCTGTTACACGCTGGAGGTCAATGCGCGCTTCACGCTATGGCACCAGCTCGCGGCGGCCGACGGGGTCAACGTACCGCATATCGCATACGACTATCTCGTCGCAGGCCGACGCCCCGATGGCGTCCATTACGAGCCGCGCCATCGGTGGATGAACCTCTATCGTGACTACAAATCATTCCTGCAGCGCCGCGAGGAGGGCAACCTCGGCTTGTGGGCCTGGGTTCGCTCGGTCGCGAGCAGGCCCGCGGTGTTCGAGTCGTTCGCGTGGGACGACCCTATCCCGGCGTTGTCGTGGTTTGCGGGAATGGTTCGAGCAATGGTCGACCTCCGCCTGAAGCGATTCTCGACCGCGTCCGGGTGAGGTTCCCATGACGACCTACGGCGTCCTCACGGACATTCACGGCAATCGCGAAGCGCTCGTCGCCGCGCTCTCCGAGCTGGATCGCCGGGGCGTCGCGCAGATCGTCTCGATGGGGGATCTCGTCGGGTACAATGCCGACTCCGACGCCGTCGTCGAGTTGCTACAAGAGCGGGAGGCGCGCTGCATTGCAGGCAATCACGATCTGATCGCGATTGGGCACCTCGAGACCGATCGCTGCTGGTACGGTGCGGCGCACGCGTTGAATACGACGCGCCGGACGCTCAAGCCGAGGACGCGCGCATTCCTCGCGTCGCTTCCGCCGTGGCTCGTCCTCGAAGATCACGTCGTGCTCTTGCACGGCGATCTCGACGACCCGCAGCAATACATGCGCACGGCGAAAGACATCGCCTGCAGCGCGGAGCGTGTGCGGGCCCGTTTCGAGAGCGTGCAATTGGTCCTCTATGGTCATACCCACGAGCGGCGCGTGTTCCGCGTCAGCGGCGGTGTTGCGCGCCGCGACGCGGAGTCCCCGGTCATCGATACCGCGCCCGGACAGGACGACGTCGTATACGTCAATCCCGGATCGATCGACGCACAGCGAAAGCCGCTGGGGAAACGCACCGCGGAGTTTGCAATCCTCGATACCGCCATGCGGACGCTCGAGCTCGTCGACGTAGCCTACGACGATGACATGACCGAGCGAAAAGCGAAGAGCGGCGGATTCCGCGTCGGCCCGGCGGACAAGCTGGCGCACCAATCGAAGCGGTTTTTGGGGAAGGTCCGGCGGGTGATCGACAAGGTCCGACCGGGGTGACCCCCCCGCGTCGTCTCCATCGGCGGTTCGTGATGGTGCGTGGCGGCGCGGGAACCGTGCTGCGAGAAATTCGCCTCGGCGCGATGTAACGAACCGGTTCGTCGCGGCACTCCCTACGGCATGCAAATCGTTTCGTCGACACCCGAGATCGAGGCACGTGCCCCGACGACGCTGGCTCGCGCGTTCGTGGACAACCCGATTCACGTTGCCGTGTTCGGTCGTGAGCGCGTCGATGACAACGAAGCCTTCTTTCGTGTCGCCATCCGATCGATGCGCGGCGAGAAGCTCGCGGTCGTCGAAAGCGAGCGCGTCCTCGGGTTTGCACATTGGGTGGAGGCTCCAGGCTGTCGGTTCTCGGCCCTCGAAAAGCTGCGCCTATTGGGTCACGCGGCACGCACCTTCGGCTTTGGCACGACGGCGAAGCTCACGAGGTGGCTGTCCTCGTGGGCCCACCGTGACCTGGCCGAGCCGCATGTCCATTTCGGTCCAATCGGTATCGACCCTCGATGGCGTGGCCGCTCGCTCGGGCGGCTCCTGATGGAGCGCCATTGCGCGGATGTCGATAGCCGCGGCCTGCCGAGCTACCTCGAGACCGACCGTCCCGAGAACGTTCCGTTCTACGAGAGGTTCGGCTTCGCGCGAATCGGCGAAGCTCGACCTCTCGGCGTTCCAACCTATTTCATGGCGCGCGCGCCTCGAACATTGCCGCATTGACCGGCGCCCTTCTTGCAAACTCCTCGGCACTCGGACGTGAAGGCGCTTCTCCATGCCATCCACGCAAATCTGCTGTGGATCCTCCTCGGCACGTATGCGCTCGCATCCTGTGCTCCTGCGCCCGGCCTCGCGTTGCGAAAGCCCACACTCGGCGCCTTATCGGTCGGCGGTGGCACGCTCGACCTCGCCGTTCCGACGTTGCTGCTGGCGCTCCTGCTCTTCAACGCGTCCTTGGGCGCGAGCGCGAGCGAGCTTCGCCGCCTCCTGCGGACGCCCAAGGTCCTCGGCGTCGGGCTCGCGGCGAATATTGCGCTCCCGCTTGCATTCACCCTTTTGGCTTCGGTTGCGCTCGCCTCGTGGCACAACCCGGACGAGCTGCAGGCGCTCCTCGTCGGCCTGGCGCTCGTCAGCTCGATGCCAATCGCGGGCTCGTCGACCGCCTGGTCGCAGAACGCAGACGGCAATCTTGCGCTCAGCCTGAGCTTGGTACTCGCGTCCACGCTCGCCAGCCCGCTGAGCACCCCGCTCGCGCTCGACACGATCGCCAACGTGACGAGCGGCCACTACTCGAAGGACTTGCACGATCTCGCAGCGGGCGACGCCCAGCTGTTCCTCGCGGTCGCGGTCGTTGCGCCGACCATCCTCGGGATGGGCGTCCACCGCCTCGTCGGAAAAGAACGGCTCTCGCGGGTGATGCCGGGAATCAAGCTACTCAATATCGCGGTACTCCTCGTCCTGAATTACTCGAACGCGTCCGTGTCGCTACCGCGCCTGGTGCAAAATCCCGATTGGGATCTCTTGCTATTGGTATTCGCCGTGGTCGCGACGCTTTGCGCCCTTGCGTTCTACGCCGGCCACCTCGTCGCGAAGATCACGAAGGCGAGCCCGCCGGAGCGCGTCTCGATGATCTTCGGCCTGGGAATGACCAACAACGGATCGGGTCTCGTCCTCGCCACGACCGCGCTGGCCGACTACCCGAACGTGCTTCTCACCATCGTCGCGTACAACATCATCCAGCAGATCGCGGCCGCCATCTTCGACCACGTGAGTCTCCGACGGCAGACGCCGCGAGCGGGTAGCCTTCCTCGGACGGCAGCTGGTCAGACCTCGTGACGCGCCAGTGGAAAGCGTGCATCGTGCCTCGGTGGCGAGCCGTCGAGCTACCACTTTACGAGAACATGACGACGCAACACACTCGCTCGATCGCTTTCATCATCGCGCTCACCCTGTCGAATCGAGCCTTCGCCGACGGAGCCGCCTCAACCACCGCTCGGTCCGTCCTCTCGACGCCTGAGAAGGCCGATCCCGAGGGTTCGGACGCGACTCCGGCGAGGTTCACGGTGTCGATGGTCGCCAGCGAGACCCGCAAGCCGGCGCTGGAGCACGAGGCGCCGCGGCCCAAGGCCGAACGCGCCGATGATGACATGCCGATATGGGTGCTGACCGCGGCGGGCGTTGCGGTGGTCGCGATCGGCGCTGGTGTCGCGATTATGGGAACGACACGCCGCGCGCAGGGCGACGACTTCCTCGACGAGATCGAGAGCGACGGCACGGTCTGCGACCCGGCGGCGCCTTCGAAGCACTGTCAGCCCGGGTTCGACGCGATTGCGCAGGCCGAGCCATACGAAACGGCCGGACTGGTCCTCGCGTCGACGGGGGCGGCGCTGGTGGTCAGCGGGATCGTCTACGCACTCATCACCGATTCGAAGCCCAATGACGGCGTCGCAATCGTGCCGGTCGTCGGACCCGAGGTCGCGGGGATCGCTGCGCAGGTGGCGTTCTAAGCGCGTGGCGGCATGCGAGCCGCTATTGATCGTGTACGGTCCCATCCAGGTCCACCAGAAAGTAGGTCGTCCCGCGCTATGCCGACGCACGGAAGGGACGCGAGGTCGACGTATTGGTCGAGATCCCACTCGGCGAACGAACACTATGGATTGGGGTCGACGTGAAGAATGAGGGACGTCTCATGACGGGTCGAGGACGTTGGGACGCTACTAGATAAGAAACGCAAGATCGCAATCGACCGTTAGTGGGACTCAAGTTGATTCCGTTTGCAGCCGACCTATGGGGCGACGTCTACTATCTTGCGCTTGATTGTGGTCTTGAGCGAGTTGTGCA
>JABFXY010000192.1 GCA_013361525.1 Polyangiaceae bacterium
GCCGGAGCCGCAGCCGCAGCTGCCGCCGCGCCCTCAACCCCCCGGAACCAACACGATCCGCCCCCGCACCTCTCGCCGTTCCAGCATCGCATGTGCACGCGCCGCGTCGCCGAGCGGCATGACCGTCACGGGCACTTCGGGAAGCTTCAGCTCCAACAGCGCTTTGGTCGCGGCGCGCAGACCGTCACCATCGAGGTCCTCGGTCGAATAACCGGTCAGCGTGAGCGCATGGAGCAGGCTCCAGGCGTCGAAATGCACGTCGCCGCCTCCCATCGCGCCGACGATGCAGTAGCGACCTCCGTGTCGCAGGGACGC
Source organism: Polyangiaceae bacterium (assembly GCA_013361525.1). Classification (GTDB taxonomy): domain Bacteria; phylum Myxococcota_A; class Polyangia; order Polyangiales; family Polyangiaceae; genus Xiheicaenibacterium. The sequence continues at coordinate 316 of JABFXY010000192.1, forward strand.
GATGAGCTCGGAGAAGATCGGCCCGGCGACGACGTCGAACACCGCGTCGGCGCTGCTCGGCTTCGGGAGCGGCGAGCTTCGATCCAATGCGATGACGTGCGCGCCCGCGGTCCGCGCGAGCAAGACCGCCAACGTTCCGACGCCTCCTGAAGCGCCGGTGACGACAATGGTCTTTTCGCGCAGCGTCCCCAGCTTGCCGAGCCCTTCGTACGCGGTGACGCCCGCGAGGCCGACCGCTGCGAACGCGATCGGGTCGATCGACGCCGGCAGTTTTGCGACTGCGGACGCGGATACCGTCACGTGTTCGGCATAGCCGCCGTCTCGTTCGGCACGCACGCCGCCCAATCCCTGCATCATCGTCCAGACCCGATCGCCGGCGCGTAGCCCGTCGACGCCGCTGCCGATCTCGCTCACGTCGCCGACGACCTCCAACCCAGGCACGTACGGCAACGCCGGCACTCGACGAATGGCCCAGTTGCCGGCGCGAATCTCCAAGTCGGAGTGGTTCACGGCGGAGGCGAGGGCGCGAATGCGGACTTCGTCGCGTGCGAGCGGCGCGAGCTCGCGCTCTTCCAGCGAGAGGACTTCCGGACCGCCCATTTTCCGCATCACGACGGCGCGCGATTTCATCGCGCCATTTCGCGTCGGCTCGACGCACCGGTCAAGCCGGCTCGGTCACTCGTAGGCCGACACAGGCAAGGTGAGCACGAACGACTTCTGGACGTTCTGCGCATCCAACGTCGCACCGAGCAAGACCGAGCCGTCATCGGACGCGGCGAGGACGTTTGCGAGCACGACGCCTTCCGGAATTTCGATCCCATTCGCAGCAGCGATCTCCGCCAGGCTCTTCATGCCCGCTTCCGGCGTCCAAACGAAGGCCGTCGGCAGGGTGAAGAACGGATTGCCGACGCCGCCGAAGATGAGCTTTCCGTCGGCCGCGATCGCGTTCGGATAGACGGGATCGCTCGGTAGCGCCGTGGGCAACGTGCCGAGGTAAACGACGCCGTCGGCTTCGCTCCAGGTGAAGCCTGCTTCGGCCCAGATCCCTGCGACGAGCCGGCCGTCGCGGCTGATCGAGAGCACCTCGCCCGGCGCGTCTTGGTTGTCCGGATCGAGGAGGAACCCGCTGCCGTCGGATTGCCAAACAGCCGGTGAGCGATCGACGGGGCCGTTTTGCGCGAACCCGGCGGCGACCTTTCCGTCGTCCGAGATGACCGTCGCGCGGTTCGTCGGTCCGAGCTTCGAGCCCTCGAACGGCTCGCCGAGCACGTCGAGCAGCATCATCACGCCGGTCTTCGTGCCGTCGTCGGTCCAACGAAACGCTTCAGGCGCACAACCGTTCCACACGAGGCCGACGACGACGAGGCCGTCTGCGCTCACGTCGAACGCCGATCCGTCGTCTTGGTCGCAACCGGAATAGGGGCTTTGGAGGTGCCGCCAATCGTTCTCCGCACTCCAGATCGCCGCCTCGACGGGCTCTCCGTGGAACGCCGAGATGCGACCATTTTCGGATACACCGGTCGCGAGATGGCGCAATGGATCGCCGACTGCCGTCTTCAGCGTGAGCTCTTTGGTCGCGAGGTCGTAGAAGTAGAGATCGCCCTCGAGCGACCCATTGTCCTGGAGCAATGCAATCGACCCATCGGGTGTGAGGTCGACCGGCATGCTCGGGTCGAGGATCGCGAGCGAAGCCTCGGGCGCCATGCCACCGCCTCCACCCGACCCACCGTCGGCTCCGCCGGCGCCTCCGATGCTCCCGCCCGTGCCGCCGCTCCCACCGTCCGTCGGCGCGCCGCCGCCCGTGCCGCCGGCGCCACCCTCGCTCGGGTTCGAGTCGTCGCCGCAGCCGAACGCGACGAGAGCCATGGCGGCGGCGAGCAGGGAAATACGCGGCGATACGGTCATTCGATGCACGAAAAGCTCCTGTTCACGGTCGGCCGTTCGAGCGGGGCCGACGCTCGAGTCAGCGTGTCTCGTCGCGGCCCGCCCGGCCACGGACGAGCTCGGGCAAATTCGGGCAGACCTCGTTCCAAGCGATAAGATGGCCGCGCCTCATGGATTGGGTGGTCCTCGCAGGAGGCGGTGCCGACCTCTCGCAGCAGATCGTCTGCGTCGGCGACGAGCGCGTCCGTCTCACGACGAAGGAGCGCGACCTGCTCGCATACCTCGCGCGCAACGCGGGTCGCACGATCACCCGCAGCGAGCTGTTGGTGACGGTCTGGGGCAACCCGGCGAACGGCTCGGAGGAGCCGGTCTACAGCGCCGTCAAACGCCTGCGCGCCAAGATTGACCGTGGTGCGCACCGCCACATCGTGGGCGTGCACGGCGATGGCTACCGCTGGTCACCGGCCCCGCCGCTCGCGGCGGAGAAAGCGCCGGCCGTTCGAGCCGCCTCGCCGACGCGCTTTTTCGGTCGCGAGGTAGAGCTGCTCCAGGCTCGAGAGGCATTTGCGTCCGGGCACCGCCTCGTCACGCTCGTCGGGCCCGGCGGAGCAGGCAAGACGCGCTGCGCACTGGAGATCGTCGCGACCATTCCATTCGTCTTTGCGGATCTCTCGAGCGCGACCACCGAGAGCGCGGTGCTCTCGACGCTCGCGTCGGCGCTCGGCGTTCCACTCGACGGCGCGGAGTCGTCGGAGTGGTCGCACGGGATCGGGCGTGCGCTTGCGTCCAATCGAGAGCGGCTCGTCGTCCTCGACAACGCCGAGCACGTCGTCGACGTCGTCGCGCGGCACGTCGCGGGCTGGCTCTCGGCGAGCCCGCCGCTCCTCGTCACGTCACGCGAGCCCTTGCGTATCGCTGGAGAGACGGTCGTTCCGATTGGGCCGCTCTCGCCGGCGCACGCGGTCGATCTCTTCATGGACCGCGCGAAGTCCGCCGGCGCACTGGCTCCCGATCCGGCGATCGTGTCGGTTATCGTCGAGCGCGTCGATCGCCTGCCGCTATCGCTCGAGCTCGCTGCGGCGCTCGTTCCTCAGCTCGGCGCGAAGGACCTCCTCGACAGCCTCGACGCGCAGCTCTCGACGTTGGTCTCCGGCGCACGCGACGCGCCGGCGCGGCATGCGACCTTGCGCGCAGCCGTGGAGTGGTCGTGGTCGTTTCTTTCGGATCGTGAACGCGAAGTGCTCGGCGAGCTGGCAGTGTTCGAGGGCTCGTTCGACCTCGCCGCTGCAAAGGCCGTCGTTGGTGCACCCGATGCAATGGTGATGATCGCGAGCTTGTGCCGCCGATGTCAGGTTCGGACCGACGGCGACCGATGGGTCCTTTACGCGGGTGTTCGTGAGCTCGCGCGCGAGCGCGCGACGGCGCACACGGAAGCGTCGGGGCGCCACGCCGCGCACTACGTCGGCGCGGGGGAGGCCGCCGCTGCCTCTCTCGAAGGGCCTGACCACGCCGCGGGGGCGCGGACCCTGGCCGCCGATCTTCCGGAGCTCGTCGCAGCGTGGCAGCGGGTCGTCGAACGTGATCGCATCACCGCTGCGCGGCTCGCCCTCGTCATCGATCGCGCGTGGGGCCTGCAGGCGAGGCGGTCCGGCGCGCGACGCGCGCTCCTGTCGAGGAGCCGTGAGGGGCTCGAGGATGCAGCGCTTCGATGTTCACTGCTTTTCGCAGAGGGAAAGGTCGAGGGGGCACCGGCTGCGCTGCTCGACGAGGCGCTCGCGCTGGCTTCGGATGCGCGTACCGAGGCGGAGGTTCGCCTGGCGCGGGGGGAACGCCTCGCCGCCTCGGGGCTTCGAGCGGCGCGCGACGAGCTCGAACGGGCGGGCGTGCTCGCGACGACGTCCGGGTCGAATGCGCTCCGCGGTCGTGTGCTCGCCGCACTCGGGGAGGTGTTCTATGCGCACGGTGTCGTGGCCGAAGCGAGCGAGCGGCTGCGCGCCGCGCTCGTCCTCCACACCACGGCGGGGGATCGTCGCGCGATCGCGCGCACGTCCGCGTTGCTTGCGCACGTCGATCGGCTGGAGGCCGGTGGGCGAGCCGCGCGAGGTCTCCTCGAGCAGGCGGAGGAAGCCGCCTCCGAGCTTGGTGATCCCGTCGTTCGTGCGCGCGTCCTGCTCGATCTCGGCCAGCACCTCACGCGAACCGGCGATCAGGTCGGTGGGAGAGCCGCGCTCGCGGAGGCGTCCGAGCTGTTCGACCGCGTCGGCTTCGTGCGCGAACGCGCGCTTCTTCACCTTCACCTCACCGAGACGCTCGTCGGCATGGGTGATCTCGACGCGGCCCTCGGCGAAGGTCTTGCCGCGCTCGCGATGCTCCCCGACCCGAACGACGTGAGTCGTTCCACGGTGCACGAAGCCGTCGGCTGCATTCACATGTTGCGGTCCAACTTCGATCAGGCCGAAAAGTGGCTCGAAAAGGGCCTCGATATCGCGCGCGAGGTAGGCGCAGCCCGGTCCGAATGCACCCTCCTCGGCAAGCGGGGGCTACTCCACCTTTCGCAAGGTGACGCCGTCCGCGCGTGGACCGACTTCGATACGGCGGTCCGCAAAAACGAAGAGCGAGGCTCGAGCCACATCACCGGCGCGAGCCTCGCCGACCGTGCGCTGGCCGCGTTTGCGTTGAACCGCGACGAGGAAGCGAAGTGCGACCTCGCTCGGGCGCGGTTGCTTCTCGAGGAGCCTGCCGACGAGAGCACCGCAGGCAAGATGTTATTGGGCTGTGAGGTCGTGGGCCGCGCGCTCGGAGCGATCGACGCAGGAACGACGGCGGAAGCGTCGCATATGGCGGTGAAGGCGAACATGACGCCGATGTTCGATCGGGTGCCGCCGCACGAGTGGAATGTGGTGTTGCGCTTGCTCGATTGGTTGGTGGGGTGTGTTCGGGTTTGGGTGCCGAAGGCTCATTGAGTCCCGCCCTTTTCGTCGAAGTCGAGCGGGACCCTGCGCTTCGGACGCAGGTCCTCGGGGGGCGACCGATCGCGTCAAACGTGGCAGGCCTATGGGATCGTGGATGACGCCGTCGTGTTAGACACGGACCTCTCCGCGCAGCGCGTGCGAGAGTCTTCGAGACGAGGATCGATGAATCGGGTCGAGCGGTCGCGTCATCGAATGCACGCGATATCGCGATCGCGGCAATCCCTGGTCCGGACGGTCTTGCCCATCGGGTCGACAAAACGGTTCGCGACGACGTACCCGGCTTCGCGCTCGAGGAGCACGCGCGCGGCGCCATTCGGCCAAGAGACGTCCTCGTATCTCAAGTTCTGATCGCTCGGGTACCCACCTTCGGTGTCGCGGATCTCGACTGCGCTGCGCTGATGGCGCTCGTCATAGGTCGTCAATAGCGCGTGGACCTCGGTTCCGTCGTCCGCGGGGGCGCCGTCCAGGCCGAAGCCGGCGAACGAGATCCGCGCCCCGGCCTCGTCGTAACGATAGATGTAGCGAGCGACGTCACCAGCGAGCGTCGGCGCCCCATCGGCGTCGAAGTAGCTCTCCTCGACCACGAGGCCCCGGTCGTCGTACCGAGTTCGCTCTTCGTGCGGATAGTTGTCGTACAGGATGTCCGTAGGGTTGCCCTGCGCGTCGAATGCCTTGCAGGAAATCTCGCGACCCCGGTCGTCGTAGACATACCGCAGCACCGAGCCTTTCTGTGGAGCGCGCTCGACGGCCCACTGGCATTCAGCCGGCGCGTCCGCTGCGTCGAAGCAGCGCTTTTCGATGACGTCGCCGTTTCGGTCGAGAACGCGCAGGATGCGAGAGGGGGCGAAAGGCACCGGGACGAGCTTGCCGGTGGCATCGACATGGGCAACCGACGTTTCACCGCAATGCGCGTCCCGGCCGTACAGCAGCACGTGGGTGTTCTCGCTGATCACAACCGCGCCCGACGCGCTCACGGGCTCGGACTTCAGCAAACATCCATTTTCGTCGTACGTGAAGCGATCCGTGACTTTCGAGGACCCGCGCACGCTGCGCGGATTGTCGTCTCGATCGAGGCACGTCTCTGCGACCTTGTCCCCTGACGCGTCGTACGCGAAGGACATCCGCGTGCAGCCGTCGGCATTTGTGGTTTCGCGACCGGCTTCGTCGAAGAACGAGGTCCGGATCGTCAGACCGCGTTCGTCCACCTGGTAGTCGTATCGATGAACGTTCTCGGCGTCGCGGCGCGCTTCGCCCCCTCGCGCGAAGCAACCGCTGGCGACCAGGCGGCGCTGTTCGTCGTACGTCGAGCGGACTACCTCGCAGCCGTCGAGGTCGACCATGGTTCGGCCGGCCGCATCCTGGCAGGTTCTCTCGACGGGGTTGCCGGCCGCATCGTGCTCGAACACGAGTCGTGGGCAACCGCTAACGAACGGCGAGCCCTGTCGATCGATGCGTGTCTGCACGCCGCCCTTTCCGAGCGTGACGGTCTCGACGAAGGTGCCTCGACTGTCCTCGACATGCATCTCCCATCCTGCTCCCTCCAGGGCACGAACGATCCGCTTCGATCGCACGGCCCCCGACGGGGCGACCTCCTCGACCAAGGTGATTCGTCCGTGGTCACGCGTCAGCCGTAGATGGTGCTGACCCTTCACGGCGGCGGGGTCCGTGACGAGGACGGGCGCGATGTCGAGGCCCTCGACCATCCCGCGCGCGAGGATCGTCTCGGGGGGTGGTTCGTCCTCCGCCCTCACCGACGGGAAGTCCCGCTCGTCGCGCTGGTTGTGGCTGCAGCCGACGCTCGCTGACAGCACGCCCACCGCCAGGACCACATATCCCGAGGAGAGAAGCCGGGGGCTCGAAGACGTCAGTGTCAACGCGGTACCAGTTCGTCTTCAGCGTGCTGGCGTCAACGCGCGGCCCTCCTGCCGTCCACTATTCTCGAATCGTCGCCGAGACGGGGGCGTTCGCCAACCTGCTGCGCAACCGGACCCAGAAGCGGAACGCGCGCGCGAGCCACCGTGGCGGGATGCGCACCGGCTCGACGCGGGTGTTGTGGAACGCCGCGATGGACAAGCCTTCGCTCTGCCGGACGACGAGCAGGGTCTGTCGCGAGCGGCGCGCGCTCGGCACGTCGCGGTGCCAGGGCCAGACGACCGCGCCCGACGCGTGCACGACGGCGACGTCGGAGCCGACCCAACGCACCGATTCGATCTCGCCGATGATGCGCGTGCCGTACAGCACGCCTTCGAATAGGGGGCGGTGCAGCGCGACGTTGGCGTCGCGGCCGCGATGGCGGCTGCCGTCGAATGCGACGTAGTCCGAGTCGGACGTGAAGCGCGCGGCATACGCGTTCGCGTTACCCCAGAGGGCGAAGGTGTCGAGCACGTAGCGAGCGATCGCGCGGTCGTCTTGTGGTTCGGTCATGCAGCTTGGATAGTCACGGCAATCATCAAGGACGAATGATGAATGCTGATGATATTCATCATCCATGCTTAATGTGTCGAAGACGAATCTCAACTTGTTCGTCGTGCTGCACAGTGTGCTCACCGAGGGCAGCGTCACCCGCGCCGGCAAAAAGCTCGGCCTCTCGCAGACCGCGGTGTCGAACGCGCTCGCGCGCTTGCGCAGCGAGCTCGACGACCCACTGGTGGTGCGGCGGGGCAGGGGCATTGCGCCGACGCCGCGTGCGGAGGCGTTGCTTCCGGTCATCCATCGAGCCCTCGACGCCCTCGACTCGGCCCTCGCCAGGCCGGCTCCGTTCGACCCCGCTTCGAGCGTGCGAGCGTTCACGCTGGCGCTGACGGACGACCAGGAGATCGCCGATCTCCCACGCATCTTCCGTGCTTTCCAGCGAGAGCTACCGCTTTCGTCGCTACGGGTGGAGACGACCGAACGGATGGTGGCCACCGATGGTCTCACCCGCGGCACCATCGACGTCGCATTGGGCCCGACCATGGTGCGCGGCCCTGGTCTCAAGCAGCGCCCGCTGTTCATCGAGAGGGGCGTCTTGGTGGTCCGGCGAGGCCACCCGATCATCAAGCGCCGAGCGGCGCTTTCGGTCCTCGCCGAGCAGTGCTTCATCGACGTGCGTGTGGTCGGCGACGAGGGGGTTGGCCGGCGCTTGGCAGAGCGCCGCCTTCGTGAGGTCGGCTTCACGCCCAAAATTGCCTGCTCGGTGCCGCACTTCTTCGCGGCGGCGGTGCTCGCGAGCGAGGGCGACGCCATCGCTGCCATTCCGCGCCGCTTCGCCGAGCGCATGACGAAGCTGCTGCCGCTGGCGATCGTCGAGAGCCCATTGTCCGCGATGGAGCTGCCGATGGCGCTCTTCTGGCACGAGCGCACCGACGCCGATCCGGCGCATCGCTACATGCGCGACCTCATCACGACCGCGCTCGGCGAGCCGGCTCCGCGCGTGTCGAAGCGGGCGCGCCCGGGTACACGGGCTCGACCAGCCGGTCGCGGAGGGCCGCGCGTATCGCGACCGTGATCTCGGCCGTTCATCGCTCCTCGTCTTTGGGACGCCTTTGTTCGAGCGCGCGGTTGTACCGTTCCACGAATCGCTTGGCCTGCTCCTTCGAGAGCTTGTGGTACCGAGGTCCGGCCGGCGGCGAAAACATGAGGCCCATCGGAGCGATGGCCAAGCCGGCGCCGCTGAGGGTCGTGCCGATCGCAACCTGCTGCTCATTCCCCGGCAGGAGATCGCCGTCGTCGTTCAGCGATTCTCCCGCGGCAACCGCTCCGCCGATGGCCGCCCCGAGCCCGATACCCGCGATCACGGTCGCGGCGACGAGCCACGGTGTGGTGTCGTCGGTGCCGAACTCGTCGAGCTCGCCTGCGCCCGTGAGCTCACGGTACCGCTCGACGAATGCCCTCTCGGTCAGGCACTCCACTTTGCTGCAAATGCTGAAGTCGTCCACGTTCGGGTGGAATTCACGGACGAAGAGCATCTCGCCTTCGTAGGAGGCGGCTACCGGTTTATCGAGCTCGGGGTGCACCGCGGTGCTCTTCACCAAATCGGGAGAGAGTCTCACCGTCACGAAGCCGTTCACCGGCCGCCGCTTCAAAATGGTGAGCTCGACGGGTGATCCTTCGAAGTCGAGGGCGATGTCGGCATTGCCGCCCGGCATCGTCTCCGAGGCTTGATCGATCTCTCCCTCGCCACGGACCAGCGCGCGAACATAGCTAACGCCGCACGACTTCTCCTGGCAGCATTCGAGGTAGGCCTTCGTGGGCGCGAGCTCCACGATCTGTGTCGTTCGAAACCAATAATAAAGGTGTGTCGCGCCTCGGTCTTGTTCGGGGATTAGGCGGTCGACGAGGATCTCGGCATCCTCGAATCGCGCCTCGCTCGGTTGTGGTGCGACGGCCGCGAGGTCGCTCGCACACGGGTTTTCCGAGACCTGCTCCGCGAGCGGGCGCGAAGGATCGTAGGGCTCTTTCAGGATCCGACCGAGAACGGCGGTTTCGGCGATCGGACCCTCGGGAACGATTCGTTCTCCGATGGGCAGACGGGCCCGTGACTTCACGTGGGCGTACGTCCCGCCCCGGACGATTGGATATGCCGCGGGGGAGCAGCTCGACGTCATCGTTATGGCAGCCAAGAGAAGGAGCGCGCGCGCTCGGTGTCGTCCCATGGAAGCGAAGCGTGCATCGCGCCGCTCTTACAAAGCGCTTACATGAACGCTGCGCACTATTTCGCCTCGAGGCCGGGTTGCCACAGCGCGAGAAACGGTCCGCAGAGCGGGCCGGCGCAGCCGTGAGCCTCACCCGTCAGCACCGACTCTCCATCGGATGTCGTGAGCTCGATCACGACATCGCCGCAGCTCGGTTGGCAGGTGACCTCGCCGGAGTAGGTGCCGGCGATGACGATTGCATTGCCGAGCGATGCAACCCCCCGGATCTCCGACTGCGCTTGAAAGGGCGCCTCGGGCTTGGTGATGAAGAACCCTTCGGCACCTTGCTGTAGCCCGGTCGACGCGCGCGTGATGAAGCCGAATGTCTCGGGTCCTCCGTCGTCCGATCGGTCCGCGGCCCCCGCGCCGTAGACGAATGAAGGAGTCAACGCCATCGAATAGGCGCTGGCTCCCGCGGTCTCGAGCGCCGAGATGCCATTGTCGCGCACCTTGTTGACCAAGTTGACGTTACCGAGGCCGTCGCAGCTCACATCCGTCGTCCATGCTTCTCCAGAGGCGACCACCACCGGAGGAAACGCGCAGCCCACCACCGGCGGTCCCACGAGGGCGGCTTCGAAAGGAGATTCGCTCTCTCCCGAGAACACGCAGTTCGTACAGGGAAACGACACCGAGGCTGCAGAGCCGTCGCTGACGTAGCCGGTGATGTAGATTGTCCCCGTGTCCACGGAGACATGGGCGATCTCGTCGTCTCTCTCGGGCGCATTCACACCGAGCGTGCCCGCGGGACTACATTCCAAGTCGGTGGGGTCGAACTTGACCAGCATCGATTGGCGTCGCGCGTCCGGCATCGCCGCCCACTGGCACGGGTTGGTGTTGCCCTCCAGATTCCACCCCGCGACGACCAGGCCTTGCTCGCCGAGAACGAGGTCGTTGACGCCCGCATTCGGCCCGAAGTCGATCCCGTCGCCGATCATGTTGCCGAGCTGGATCACGTAAATCTTCGACTGACCGTCGTGGGAAATTCCGACGAACGCCGCGTCCTCCGACGTGCCGTGCGCGACCGACACGCTGAGCGGCGGCGTCGGCGCGTTCGCCTGGTCGATCAGCAGGACCTTCTGGCAGGCGCCGTTATCGTCATAGAACGCAACGAACGGTGTCCATCCCGGGGGTACGACCTGTTGCACGCAACTGGGGCCTAACGAGAATGTGCCGCCGCCGTCCGGCCCCTGCGCGATGCCGGCGACGATGATCTGTTGTTCGCTCACATCCACATCGACAAACCGAACTGGTTGTTCGAGCTCCGCCGCTCCGACGACCCACTCGGGAAGCGGCGCTTCGCCACCCGCGCCGCCACCGCCGTTCGTGCTCCCACCACCCTGGTTCGAGCCGCCCGTGTTGGACGTCGGCGACGTCGCCCCACCGTTTCCGCCGTCGCCCCCGCTGCCGCCTTCCGCCGATTCGAAGAGCGTCCCGTCCAAGATCACGCAACCGGCAGCCGATGCCCCTAGAAGGATGCAGGCGAAAGCGCGTGCGCGGAGGGTCATCTCCCTGAGTTTGCCCTCTCGGGGCCGGCATCCACAACCTGTTTGGTCGGCGCCGCCGGCGTGTAGCATCCGGCGATGCGCGCGAACCACCTCCGCAATCGCTACCTCGCTGCCATGGGGATCACCACCACGGTCCTGTCTTCGTCCTGTCATACCGAGGGCGGAACGACGCCCGAGGTGACCGCGACCGCGACCGCGACGGCCGATATCGCCATGACGTCGACGTCCGATGCGACCGCGACCGCTGCAACGGCGTCGGTCTCCGCGCCGCCATCGGTGACGGTCTCGAGCACCGCGGTTGCTTCGGCAAGTGTTTCGTCATGGGCCCCGACCGAGCCGACGAGCACGGTGACGCGGCCGACCCTGCCGACGGGCCGGCCCCTACCGACCTGCCCGGCGGGAAAGTTTTGCGTCGCGGAGGTGAACGCTGCGGGGTCGGCGCAAGCCGCGCCTCCGTTCGGGAAGTGCGCGCAGAGCGTCCAGGATCCCGAGGGAGGTCCGATGGGCGAACGGAAGGAAATCAGGTTCGACGCGGCAACGACCAAACATGAGCGCGGCAAGATCGCGGACGCCTGTTGTTATTCGTGGTTCATTCCCTGTCCCGGCGGCAGGCCCTTGGTCGTGGATGGCGCGGTCCGCACCGCCCCCGTTGCACGTCGCGAGGATTGGTCGATGCCCGTCGGCGTCCAATCTTTCTTCGCGTCGCTGCCGGACGACACGCGATCCGAATTGGCGGAGCATTACAAAGTAGAGGCGAGCTACGAGCACGCGAGCATTGCCTCGTTCGCGCGCGTCTCCCTGTCGCTGCTCGCTCAGGGGGCGCCGGCCGATTTGGTCGAGGAGACGCACCGAGCCGCGCTCGACGAGGTGAAACACGCGCGGGCGATGTTCGCCTTGGCGAGCGCGGCTGCAGGAGCCCCGATTGGCCCCGCGCTGCTCGACACGACCGGCGTCGCGAGCGCGGTCCCGACGATCGAAGACATTGCGCGAGAGGCGTTCTTCGAGGGGTGTGCCGGCGAGGCGGCGGCTGCGTTGGTTTTGCGCGAAGAGGCGACGAGCGCACCGAGTGTCGCTCTATGCGAGATCCTTTCGCGGATGGCGGAAGACGAAGAGCGCCACGCCGAGCTCGCCTGGCGAACCGTCGCTTGGGCGCTCTCGAAGGACACCGCCCGCGTGCTGCCGATCTTGTCGAAGGCTCGCGAGGAGATCGTTCGCGAGGTCGAATCGGGAGCAACCGGTGCCCCGGGGCATTCGACGCTCCATGTCGCGGGCGTCACGAGCGCCCAAGAGCGCGCCGCCGTAAGGCGCGTCGCGCTTCACCAGATCGTTCTACCGTGTTTGGACGCTCTTCTTTCCACGGTTTGATGGCGGCAGCGCGAGCGTGAGCACGCCGAACGACACCTCGCCGCCTTCCGCCTCCAGGAAGACGATCAGGGGTACCTCGACGGGGGCCGCCGCTTTCACCAGGTCGAGCCCCGTAGACAGCTCGCGTGCGAGCTCCGCGCGATCCGTCGCGACGGCGTGAGCGCGCGCCTTTTCGAGGAGGCTGACCGCCTGCTCGCGCGGAAGGACCGTGTGTTTCCCGTCGTCGCTCCGCACGAAGATTGCGAGCGTCAGCCAGGCCTTCGGCTCACGGCGCTCGAGCCACCGGGCGGCGCTCTCCGCAAACCGCATCGCTGCACCTTGCGTCAACATCGCCGCGGAGCGTTGCCCGATCGTGCGCGCGAGGCAACGGCGTCCGCGGGTGCGGGTCCTTGGTTTGCATCGATACCTGCATGGGGCGAACGCTCGGACACTGGATGCGCTCGAACGGGACACGCGCCGACGGACCCGCGCGTCACGCCTACGAAGAGCACATCGGCGAGCTTCGCCTCCGTATCGAAGCAGCCACGATCGAAGGCATCTTCGCGGAGGCGGCTCACGCATTGCGCGAGCTCTTCGTGCCCGGGGGCTTGGACGCCGGTGCTCGAGGAGTCGACGAGACGATTCATGTCGAGGCTCCGGATCTGGAGCGCCTGCTCGCCGCGTGGCTCGACGAAATCATCTTTCGCACGGAGACCGAACATCGCGTCTTCACGACCTTCCAATTCGATCGCCTGACGGATCGAGAGGTCTCCGCCCGCGCGTTCGCCCTAGAGGCAGATTCCATCCGCACCATCGTGAAGGCTGCGACGCTTCACGATCTCCACATCAAGCAGGGCTCCCATGGCCTCTCGGCATCCGTCGTTCTCGACGTCTGAAACGCCTCCGCGGCTACGCCGGGTCGGCAATGAGCTCTACGAGGTCTCGCGCACCTACCGCCGCGACATGCGCGCGTCGGCGCGGGTCTTCGCGGACGCGGAGCAAGCAGCCTCGCTCGGCACGCACGACCGAAGCCTCGCGCAGCTCATCAACGTCACGACGCTTCCCGGCATTGCGGCCCCGGCGCTCGGAATGCCGGATATGCACGAGGGATATGGGTTCCCGGTCGGAGGTGTCGCCGCGACCTTGCTTCCCGACGGCGTCATCTCTCCCGGGGGCATCGGCTTCGACATCAATTGTGGCGTTCGACTGCTCACCGCACCTGTCGACGTCGCGGCCGTCAGGCCGGTGCTCGAGAGCCTCATCCACGAGATCTCGCGCGGCGTGCCGACAGGCGCGGGCCGCGGGGGACGGCTGTCGGTCGCCGGGGCGGAGATGGATCGCGTGCTCGCCGAAGGGGTACCCTATTTGGTGCGTGAGCTGGGGCAGGGTAGGCGGGAGGACCTGACCTACATCGAAGGCGGTGGCTGCCTCGATCGCGCGGATCCTCACCAAGTTTCGGACCGGGCAAAGCTCCGCGGTCGCGACCAGCTCGGGACGCTCGGGAGTGGCAACCACTTCGTGGAGGTCGGCGTCGTCGACAACATCTTCGACGACGTCGCGGCCGCGCAGCTGGGCCTCGCCATGGGCGGTGTGACGGTGTTGATACACACGGGCTCACGAGGCTTGGGACATCAAGTCTGCACCGACTACGTGCGCCGCATGGATGACGTCGCCAGGCGCTACGGGATCGTCCTTCCTGATCGGCAGCTCGCATGCGCGCCGCTCTCGTCGCCGGAGGGAACAGCCTATTTTGCGGCGATGTGCGCGGCCGCGAACTTCGCATTCTGCAACCGGCAAGTCATCACCGAGCGCGCGCGCGACGCGTTTCGTCGATTCATCGATTGCGAGCTGTCGCTCGTGTACGACGTGGCCCACAACACCGCAAAGATCGAGCGCGCGGGCGATCATCTGCTCTGTGTCCACCGAAAGGGCGCGACGCGGGCATTCGGCCCCTCGTCGTCCGAAATCCCGGAGCACTACCGCGGTGTTGGTCAACCGGTTTTCATTCCCGGGACGATGGGAACTGCCTCGTATGTCCTGGTCGGCACCGACGCGTCCGCGCAGCTGTCGCTCAGCAGTACGTGTCACGGAGCCGGCAGGACGCTCAGCCGCGGCGCAGCGAAACGTGCCGTCAGGGGACACGAGTTGCGCCGCCAGCTCGAGGGTAGGGGCATCGTGATTCGTTGTCCGAGCAATGCAGAGCTCGCGGAAGAAGCACCACTCGCTTACAAGGATGTCGAGCGGGTGGTCGACGTGACCGAGCGCGCGGGCATTGCGAAGAAGGTTGCCAGGCTGCGGCCCCTCGGCGTCATCAAGGGGTGAGCCCGTTACAAGGTGCCTGCGCCGACCCGTTCACACAGATACGCGGACCTCGTGTCGGCGCAGTCGTGGTCGTGCCAGCGCGCCTCGAGGTCCATGAACATGCAGTGCTCTGTGCCGGGGTGGTTCGGCTCGCCGTCTTGCCAGTTCTCGAACGCGTAGGGGGTCCCGTCGATCCACGCCCACGCGCCGCCGAGGTCGTCGGCTCCAATCCACGTGTCGCCCCCGACGAGCGGCGCCACGAAGTCGTTCTCGAGCTGGTCGCCCATGGACGCCAAGTGGCCAATGCCCGGTGTGCCGCCCCAAGCTTCGCAGCCTGCTTCTGCGAGGGTCTGGTTCGTCGCGATCGCGAACAGCCGATAACAATGTCCCGTCAGCGGATCCTGCAGCGCGGCCGCCTCGCACTCGATCGCGCAGTCGGCGCACCCGTCACCGGCGAGGGCGTTGCCGTCGTCGCACGCTTCGGTCGGGTCGACCGTACCGTCGCCGCAGGCCGGCGGCGCACCGCCCGACCCGGACCCGCCGTCGACCTCCGTCCCGCCCGCTCCGCCGCCTGCTGCTCCGTCTGCGGTATCGCCGCCTGCGGAAGACGACGTGTCGTTCGTCGAGCCCCCGCCTCCCGCGTCGTTCGAGCTTCCGCCAAACGCGTCGCGGTCGATCGGCTCGCCGAAGGCGCAGCCGAGCAGCAACGCGGATGCGAGCGCGATGCGGAGCGACATTCGGCGAGCATAACGAAGGTCCGGTCCGCTCCAAAGTGGGAGCGGACGGTCCCCTACTCCTCCGCGGCGGGCGCCTCTTCGCCGAGCAGGGCAGGGAGCTCGTTCTCCCCGCGGTCCACGGGGGCTTTGCGACGCAGCTTGCCGACGAGCACCTTGATGTCGTCGAAGAAGCTGTAGGCGACGGGGACGGCGAGCAACGTCAAGAGAAGGGAGAACGTTTGCCCGCCGATGACGATACCCGCGATGGATTGATTGAGGCCGGAGCCGATACCTCGCGACATGAGGAGGGGAACCATGCCGGCGACGAACGCGAGCGTGGTCATGAGGATGGGCCGCAATCGATCACGGTTCGCCTCGAGGATCGCCTCGAGCCGCGGCTTCCCCAAGCTCCGCAGGTGGTTCGTGTGATCGATTTGCAAGATCGCGTTCTTTTTCACGACACCGAAGAGCACGAGCAAACCGAGGCCGGAGAACAGATTGAGGGTTTGCGAAAATAGGTGCAGCGACAACAGCGCAAACGGCACCGTGAGCGGCAGCGCGAGGAGGATCGTGATTGGGTGTAGCCACGATTCGAATTGCGCCGCGAGCACCAGATACATGAAGACGAATGCGAGCCCGATGACGAGGAGGAAGCTCTTGCCCATCTTCTCCGCCTCTTTCGTGATGCCGGCGGGCTTGAGCTCGTAGCCCGGGGGTAGCCCCTCCTCGTCGACGATGCGCTTGAACGCCTCCTGCACAGCGGAGTCGCCGTAGCCCGGAGCGGCGTTCGCCGTGATGGTGACCTGCCTGCGGCGCGCCAGGCGCTCGATCTTCGACGGCCCTTCCACCGGCGTAAGGTCGACGAGGGACGCGAGCGGGACGGCTCCGTGTTTGGTCGACGGCACGGAGAGGAGTGCGAGCCCCTCTTCGTCTGCGCGGTATTCCGCGTCCGCGCGCAGCCGCACGTCGTATTGCTCGCCGCCTTCGGAGTACGTCGTCGCCTTCACACCGCCGACGAAGAGCTGCATCGCCGTCGCGACGTCGGAGACGCGCACGCCCTGGTCCGCCGCGCGCTCGCGATCGATCGCGACGGCCAGCGACGGCTTTCCGGCAAGAAACGAGCTCTGCACGTCGACCGCCCCGGGGACCTCGCGCAGCCGCTCGGTGATGCGCGCAGCCTTGGATGCGAGGACGTCGAGATCCGGGCCGGTGATCGAATACATGACGTTCGCATTGGTGCTCCCGGTGTTTACGCCCTGAACCTCACCGAGCGAAATCGTGAGGCCCTTGTCGTGGCGGGGGAGAACGTCTTTGCGAACCCGATCCATGATGGCGCGCTGGGTCTCGACCCGCGTCTTCGGATCCGTGAGGAAGACGAACACCTTGGCGAGGTTGCTCGTCTGCTGCACGTCGTCGGCGACGGTGGTCATCGTACGGACGACACCGGGCAGACCACGCACGTCGTCGGCGAGCCGCTCGGAGATGAGGCGCGTCTCCGCGACGCTCGTGCCTTCGGGGGCGCGAACCGAGATCTCGAATTGGCCGCGATCGTCCGGCGGGACGAAGCCGCTCGGCAGCGTCTTGCCGAGCGGGCCGGAGGCCGCCAGGGCCCCGAGCGAAGCGAGGACGACGAGCCAGCGGTGTCGCATCGAGAAGCGCAGCACCGCCATGTATACGCGCTCGATCGGCCGGTACGCGACGTCGACCACCCGCGCGAGGATCGGTTTCTTCTCGTGGTGATCGGCGGGCGGGGGCAGCCATCGCGCGCAGAGCGAAGGCGTGAGCGAGAAGCTCACGACCATGCTGACGATGACGGCGAAAGCCATGGTCAGGCCGAAGCTCCCGAGGAAGCGGCCGATCATCCCCGCGGCGAAGGCGACCGGGACGAACACGGCGACGAGCGAAAGGGTCGTCGCGAGCACGGCGAGACCGATCTCGCGCGTCGCGAGGACCGCGGCGGCGAACGGCTTCTTTCGCTTGTCCTCGATGTACCGCGTGATGTTCTCGAGCACGACGATCGCGTCGTCGATGACGATGCCGACCGCCAGCGCGAGCGCCAGCAGTGTCAGGAAGTTCAAGGTGAAGCCCGCGAGCTTCATCATCGCGAACGTGCCTACGATCGAGATCGGGATCGCGAGCGCGGCGATGAGCGTGGAGCGCGCGTTGCCGAGGAAAAACAGGACGACGAGCGCGGCGAGGAGCGCGCCGACGACGAGGTGCTCCGTGACGGCGTCGAGGCCGGTGCGGATCATCGAGGAGTTGTCGCGCAGGACCTCGAGCGTCACCCCTTCGGGCAAGTCTTTCTGGATTTCGGTGACGCGCTCCTTCAACGCATCGACGACGGCGACGGTGTTTTTGCCGCTCTGCTTCTGAATCGAGAGCACGACCGTCCGCTCGCGATCGAGCTGGGCGAAGCTCTTTTCTTCTTCCGCGCCGTCCTCGACGCGGCCGATGTCCTCGACGCGGATCGGGCGGCCGTCCATCTCCGCGACCACGATGCGCCGGATCGCGTCCACGTCGGCGACGCGCCCTTCGATCCTCACCGAGACGCTCTCGGGCCCGGCCTCGACGCTGCCGCCCGGGGCCGTCGCGTTCTGCATCGCCAGGGCCGCCTGAACCGACGCTGGTGTCAGGTTCGCTGCGCGCATCGCGAACGGGTCCAGCCACACGTGGATCTGCCGGCGCTGGCCGCCGATGAGCATGACCTGACCGACGCCGTCGACGCTCTCGATCCGCCGGCGCACGACCTTGTCGGCGAGCTCGGTCGTCTCGCGTACCGTGCCCTTCGAGCGCACCGCGACGAGCAGCACGGGGACGGCGCCCGGGTCGACCTTGGTCACCGCGGGTGCGTCGATGCCTTTGGGTAGGTCGTAGAGGATCTGATCGATCTTGCCGCGTACGTCTTGGGCGGCGACGTCGACGTCTCGATCGAGCGAAAACTGCACGATGACCATCGAAACGCCTTCGCTCGAGGTGCTACGCAGCTCCTCGACGCCGCCGATGGTGTTGACGGCGCCCTCGATCTTGTCGGTGATTTCCCGCTCGACCTCTTCCGGCGCGGCGCCCTCGAGGCGCGTCGTGATGATGACGCTCGGGATGTCCACGTTCGGGAACTCGTCGACGCCGAGCGACGAATACGACGTCAGCCCGAGCACGGTGACGAGCATCATCAGCACGATCGCGAACGTCGGCCGCCGAACACAAACGGCTGCGAGCCACTGCATGACTACGAGCCTTCGACGGCGGAGCCGTTCAGCAAGTTGTCGGGAGGTGAGGCGACGACCTGGTCGCCGACGGTGGCGCCTCGGACCACGGCGACGTCTTGCCCGCGCTCCGGCCCGAGCTTGACGATGCGCTCGTGCGCGCGGCCGTCGACGACGACGAAGATGTGCGAGGCGTCACCGCGTTGGACGATGGCAGCCTTCGGTACGACCGGTGAGGCTTGCTCCGACGTCACGAGCTCGACGATCGCGAACATGCCCGGCTTGAGCGCGCGGTCTGCGTTCTCGACGGATGCTTCGACGAGCACGTCGCGTGTGCCGTCGCGGACGGTGGCGCCGACGACGCCGACCGATGCGACGAAGCTCCGCCCCGGGTACGCCGCGACGTGGAAGGTCACCGATTTGTCGCGCGTCACCTGTGCGAGCTGCGCTTCCGGCACGAAGATCTCGAGACGAAGCTTGTCGATGGCGACGACCGTCGCGACGGGCGACCCGGGTAGGAGGTACTCCCCGACGTCGGTCGATCGCTGCTCGACGACGCCCGCGAACGGTGCGCGCACCGAGGCGTCTCGAATCGCCTGCGCACCGAGCGCGACACGGAGCCCTGCAGCTTCGACGCCGAGGTCCGCGCTCTGACAGCTGGTGTTGCGGAGGTCGAGCTCGCTCTTCGAGATCGCGCCGTTCTCGAAGAGCATCTTCGCGCGCTCGCACTCGCGCTTCGCGCTCTCGCGCTGCACCTTGGCGCTCTGCACCGCCTTCTGCGCCTCGGCCGCGGAGAGGGACGCGGAGCTCACGTCGAGCTCCGCCAGGACGTCGCCCTGCTTCACCTCGGAGCCACGATCGACGTTGATCTTCACCACGCGGCCGGCGCCGCTCGCCGCGAGGCGAGCCTGGCGGTCGGCGCGTAACGCGCCCGTCAGCTTCATCGTGACGGGCATGGGCGCTTCGCGCACCGCCGTCGTCGAGACCCGCACCGGGTCGACCTTCCGCTCCGAGCCCTCGGCGGAGGGCGGCGCCTTGCGCCCACACGCGCTCGAGAGGGACGAGGCCGCGACGAGCGCAGCCGGGGCTAGCAACCGAAGAAACCTGGGAATTCGCATAACGCCGTGCCTTCAATCGCAACACGAAGTTGCGATTTAAAGTATCGCTGGCGTCCCGGCCACAAAGCAACGAATAGTTGCGATTGTCGTGACGGCGAAGAAGACGAGCAAGAAGCCGACCGTGAGCGAAGGCGCGGACCGTGAGCCCCGAACACGGGCGGAGCGGGTGGTGCGAGACGTCCTCGAAGCGACGCTCGAGGAGCTCGGGCGTTGCGGGTTCGCGGCGCTCAGCGTCGAGGAGGTCGCGAAGCGCGCAGGTGTGAACAAGACGACCGTGTATCGGCGGTGGCCGACGAAATCGGCGCTGGTCCAGGCGTCGTTCGAGCGCCTCAACGAGGACGTGCCGTTCCCCGATACAGGCTCGCTTCGAGGCGATCTCTGCGCGTTTCTGCACGCGAAGCTCCGCGTTGCGCAGACCCCGCGCGGCAGGGCGCTGATGCGCGGCCTCAGCGCCGAAGCGCTGGCGCCGGATCTGGTCGCGATCTCCCGGCGCATGCGCGTCGGCGAGATGGCGAACTACCGAAAGATGCTCTCGAGGGCGCGTGCGCGCGGCGAGCTGCGGACCGGCGTCGCCGACGAGCTCGTCATCGGGGCGATCGAAGGTGCCATCACCGTCCGGTTCCTCGGCGAAGGAAAGCTTGTCACGAAGGCGCAGGCGACAGCCATCATCGACCTCGTCTTGCGCGGTGCGCTCGCGTCACGGAGCGGCTAAAAGCCTCGGAGCATGAGGAAGAAAACCGCAAAGCCGCAAAGGGGAGAAAGAGAACACGAAGGAGAGAGAGTTTTGGTCTCGCGAGAACGCGTCGTGACGACCTCTTTTCCCTCTCTTCTTCGCGCGCTTTTTCTGCCCTTTGCGCCTTTGCGGTTCGTCTTCCCCGCAGCGGCGTGTTTGCTCGCGGCGTGTTCGTCGCCGCAGATCTTTGCCGAAAAGTGCGGGGATCTTCGGGTCGTCGAGCCCGAGGTGTGTGACGAAGGGGAAGACAACGGCAAGCCGGGTCATTGCAGGGCGGACTGCAGCGGTATCGCGGAGCTCGTGACCATCGAAGGCGACGTGCTCGCCTTCATGACGGAAGTTCAGGGAGAGCGAATCGAGGGGGCGACGGTCTCGATCGTCGAGCACCCGGAGATGAGCGTCGTCACCGGCGCGGATGCGCACTTCCGCTTCGAGGGGCTCGAGGAGGGGACGGCGGTGACGCTGCTCGTCGAGCACCCCGACTTCAAGACGACGCAGACCGCGACCATCACGCTCGGGCCCAACGGCGTCGATCCGTTTTCGATCCAGGTGGTACCCAACAGCCTTTTCAATGCGCTGTCGTCGCTCGTCCCGCTCCCGGTGGAGGAGGACAAGTATTGTGTGATTGCGACGACCGTCGCTCGGCTAGGCGGGTCACTATATGTGTATTTGCGGCAAGGCGCGGCGGGCGCCGCGGTTTCGCTCGACCCGCCGGTCTCCGCGGAGAGCGGCCCTATCTACTTCAACGAGAACGTGCTGCCCGATCCGGATCAGCCGGCGACGAGCAAAGACGGTGGTGTTCTGTTCTATCGCGTGCCGCCCGGCGATTACGTCATGACGGCTCAACGCCCGGACACGTTGCTCAACGAAGTTCGCTTTCAATGTCGAGCGGGCGTCATCGTGAATGCGGGGCCGCCGCTCGGCTTGCTCGCGAACATTCCTGCTCCGGACTACGGCGCCGGGCAAGACTGGCCGGCCGACGTCGACACGGCCTCGACGGACGCTCTGTGCGCGAAAACGGCTGCGTGCGTGAACGAAGACGCGGGCGTCACGAACTATCCCGATGTCACCATCGAGTCGTGCAAAGCGATGTTCGCGAACATGTGGGCGTCGATCGACGCGTCGTGTGACGAGACGCGAGCGCTGCGCGATGCCGCGCGGTCTCTCTACGAGTGTCGGACCGTGTCTTGCGACGTCACGCTCGGCGGCGACGACGTGTGCGTCCCGGAGGAAGAGGCGTTCGAGGCCGCGCAGGCGAGCTACGGAAGCTGTTTGATCGCGTCCATCGATTGAGGCTCACGAAGGCTCAGCGGAGGATCTCTGCGTCCCGCGTCGGCTTTTTGAAGGTCGAGGCGAAGTCTTCGAAATGCCCCGGTCCGACGCGAAGGGCATAATAGGCCTCCGCGAGCTTCACCTTGCGCGTCCAGCGCGCCGCACCGCGCGCCATGTGATGGAGGAATGCGCGCGCGCCTTGCTCGATGGCTCGACGCTGTTCGGGGTCCGTGCGGGTGGGGTCGGCGCCCGGTACGAACCACGGCGCGAGCATCTCCATCTGCGAGGCGTGGCAAAGCAGGCTCTTCACCTTCGTGTCGAACGTCGGCTCGATATCGACGATACGGTTCGGCCGCCGATCCGAAGGCATCATGAACCAGACCTCGGCCGGCTGCTTCGGCTCGAGCCCGCCCTGCAAATGCTCCCGATGGTGGAGTGGAAAACACGAGAAGGCTGCGGCTTCCGACGCTGCGCGGCCTATCTCCATATGATCCGGGTGCACCTCGTATTGCTTCCACGGATCGAAGGTGACGATTCGATCGAGCGCGAGCTCCCGGTACAATCGCACGAGCCGCTCGCGGAGCGAGCTCGCGTGCTCGCGCAAGGTGCCGTCGGCGTAGCCGAGCAGGATCGGCGGCTCTCCGCCGATGGTGCGCATGGCCGCCGCGAGCTCGTCGGCGCGGGTGCGCGCGACCTCTTCGCGGGTGACGTCCCTCCGTTTGGTGCCGAGGTCACCGTTCGTCGCGCAGATCGCGTAGATGCGATGACCCTCCGAGGCCCAACGCGCGAGCGCGCCGGCCGCGAAGAACTCGCCGTCGTCGGGGTGCGCGTAAACGGCCGCGATCGAAAGCGCTCGCTGTGAGGTAGAAGGTGCCATCACGGTCGACCGTGAAGAGCCGGTCACGGATCGTCAAGGCGCGCGTCGCGTGCCGAAAGAAGCATTCGCAGTCCGCACGCGTACACCGCCGCACCCATGAACGAGCTTATGCGCCCCACTTCACGAGCCTCCGCGTTGTGCTCCGCCTTTGTGTTGACCGCGGCTCTCGGCTGTAACCGGGGGGATCCGCCACGCGAAGAGAAGGCGCCGGTCCAACATCCGGCGCCGTCCGTCGAATGGGAGCACAAGGGTCCTGTGCACACGATGCGGCTCAACCAGGTCGGGTACGTCGAGTTCAGCTGCTGTCCCAGCGGCATGTTGCTCGGAACGTTGAGCCTGCCGAGAAACACGAAAATCACCGTCGGCGACACTCCGTTTACCGAAGACAACAGTGTCATGAGGCGCGACGCGCCGGTCGCGAAGTACTTCGGTCAGGTCGACCTCGCGTCGCTCGCGGCGTCGGAGACGAACGCGCAGATCGTCGGCAAGGCGAAGATCCCGATCTCGGTCGAAGCTCCGTACTACGGAGCCGTTTCGACGAGCCTCGAGGCCGACCTCACGGTTGCTGGGCCGATAGCGGCGATCATCACCGGAGCTGCAAAGGGACCGGTGCTCTTCGAGTCGGAGCCGAGCGACGCCACGCCGCCGGATGCGGCGCTGGTGTTGTGGCAGGACGAGTACTACTCCGTATTTCGCACGGAAAAGGCGAAGGTCCTCGCCGACGTCGACTGGGTCGCGACGCTCGAGTGGGTCGACACCGGAAAGAAGCGCCCCTGCGGTGGCTACAGCTCGAACGGTGGCCCTGCGACGCGCACGCTCGACTTCGAGGTCTATGACGTTCGCGTGGACGTCTTCGATCGACGCAAGGGGACGAAGGTCGCGAGTAAGACCTTCGCGGCGGAGCCCGGATGCCCCAGCGTCCTGAACCTCGAGCATGGTGAAAAGCCCACGGTCGGCCCGCGGCGCGAGCCCATGAAAAAGTGGATCGAAGACGGCGTGAAGGCGGGCGCCCTTCGCTAGAGCCGGCACGACCAAGTAGGATGCCCCTCCAACCCTCGTGGAGGACGTGATGCCCGACGTGGTCGTGATCGGTGATGGTCCCGGCGGACTTTCCGCTGCGCTGTTCCTGGCGAAGAACAAGGTCGACGTCGTCGTCCTGGGCGAAGACAAGACGGCCATGCATTGGGCCCTTTTGAAGAACTACCTCGGCATCCCCGAGATGCTCGGCGGTGATTTTCAGAAGGTCGCGCGCGATCAGGTCCGCGCCGTCGGCGCGACGCTGCGCGATGCGCGTGCAGAGACGATCGCGCGCGACGGCGGGACGTATTTGGTGACGCTGGCGGGTGGCGAAGCGCTGACGGCGAAGTACGTCGTGCTGTCGGAGGGCAATGCTCCTCGGCTCGCGAAGCAGCTCGGTCTCGCCTTCGACGAGAAGAACGGCATCGCGACGGATCGCAACGCGCGCGCTTCGCTCGACGGCGTCTACGTCGTCGGTCGCTCGGCGCGGCCCGGCCGGAGCCAGGCCATCATCAGCGCCGGCGACGGCGCTGCCGCCGCGATCGACATCTTGTCGCGCGAGCGCGGCAAAGACGTCGTCGACTGGGACGAGCCGCCGAAGGCCGAGTGAGCCCTCGCTGCGTAAGCGCGTCATCGCCCTCTGCCCGTTTCGTTCGGGGCGATGACGCGGACGCGGTGACCGTCGGGGTCGCTCGCGACGAACGTGCGGCCGAAGACGAGGTCGGTGGGGGCCTGCAGGATCGGAATGCGCTCCTCGTCGCGCCAGCGCACGTGGACGCGCTCGAGATCGTCGGGCGTGTCGACGAACAACAAGAGCTCCCCGCTGCTGCCTGAAAAGTCGGGTTTCGGAGAGGCGACCTGCTTCGACCAAAAGGCGAGCGTGAAGCCGGACGCGAGCGAGATGGACGCGAAGTTCGGCGAGCCGATCTTGGAAGGGCGGTCGAGCAAGCGCGCGTAGAAGCCCGCGCTCTTCGCGGGGTCGTCGACGTAAACGAGCATGAAGCCGGTATCGAGCATGTGTTGTCTCCTTCGTTCGGCCGACAACGTAGGAGGCTCGACTGTCAGTTTCCGTCAGCAGCGTTTCAGGCCGGCGGGGTCTTGCGCTGCTGCGCGCGCCACTCGGCGAGCAGGACGCGACGGCGCTTGGGATAAGGCTCGCTCGTCGCCGTCAGCGTCACGATGCGATCCGTGCGGAAGTGCCGGATGCCTCTGCGAAGCTCGCACCACGCGACGACGATGCGTACCTGGTCGAAAAATCCCAACGCGAATGGCCAGACGATGCGCTTCGCCGCGTGCTCGTCGGGCTCTCGGCGATAGGTGATCTCCAGCTTGGTTTCCGAGCGGATGGCGTCGCGTATCGTCGCGAGGTCGATGCCTTCCAGCTTTGCGAGGGGAGGGCCCACCATCAACGTCGTCGCATCGACCAGGTCGCGCAGCTGCGGCGGAAGCACCGAGGTGATCTTCGCGAGCGCGTCACGGGCCGAGGTTGCGAGGCGCGCGTCCGGCTGCTTCGCGACCCAGCGTGAGCCGAGCACGATGGCCTCGATCTCCTCCTCCGAAAACATCAGCGGAGGCAAGAGGAAGCCCGGCCGCAGCACGTAGCCGATGCCGGGCTCTCCACGGATGTCAGCGCCTTGGCCTTTGAGTGTGGCGATGTCGCGATAGAGCGAGCGCAGGCTCACGCCGAGCTCCGCTGCGAGCTCGTTTCCCGGGATCGGTCTTCGCCGCCGGCGCAGGATCTGAAGGAGCTCGAGCAGGCGTTCGGCGCGTGACATCCACGGCAACCGTAGATCGACGCGCGCGGAACGCTCGTCAGCTTCTGCAATAGGCCTTCATCGAGCCACCCATCAGCGCGCGGAGCGACCGCGCGGACCAGATGAGACAGAGCAGACCGAACGCGAGCTTCAAACCCTCGTTCACGATCAACAAGAGGGGGTTGTCGAAGAAGCGACCGACGAGCACACCCGTCAGCAAAGTGTGGTACGCGACCGAGATCGTGTTCAGCCAGACCAGCGCCGTACGCGTGCGTGAAGAACCGGCGAGGAGCTTCTTGCCGAGCACGAAGACGATCCCGAGGCTCAGCGGAACGAGCGCGGCGACCTCGACGATCGCGAGCGTGCGAAAACGCTCCGCCGCCAGCCAATAAGCGCCGCCGACGATCGTCGCCGCGTACCAGTTTTTCGTCAGCCCCTCGATGTTCGCCCTCGCCGTCATTGCCATGTTCGATTCGTCCTCGTGGTTCTCTACGGACCCGGCGAGGCGTCCTTTCGATGCGCCTATCGAGCCGGGCGGGAGCACCGCGCCAGCATGACGAGCACCTCGAAAAGCGAACGCGTTCGAGGGATTGTTTTCGTGCTCGGCGCCGCGATCGCCTGGAGCGCGGGTGGCCTCGGGGTGAAGCTCGTCGACGCGCCGGCGCTCGCCATCGCAGGGTTTCGAAGCCTCTTCGCCGCCTTGGTCCTCGGCGCGGCGTTCGTCATTTATGCGCGGCGCGCGGGTGTCCACATGCAATGGGCGCTCGCGCGGCTGCTCCGCCGGCCGCTCCTGTGGGGAGCATCGGCCGGCTACGCGTTGATGGTGGTGAGCTTCTGCGTCGCGACGAAGCTCACGACGGCCGCGAACGCGATCCTCCTTCAATACACGGCGCCGATCTACGTCGCGCTGTTGTCGTGGCCGCTCCTTCGAGAGCGCGTTCGCCTCTGGGATTGGTTCGCGATCGCAGGGTGTGTCGCGGGGATGGTGTTGTTCTTCCGCGACCAGGTGTCGTCTTCCGCGCGCGTCGGGGATTTCGTCGCGATCCTTTCGAGCTTCGGCTTCGCCGCGCTGCCGCTTCAGCTTCGGCTCGATCAACGGCGGCTCGAAGAAGGCGCCAAGGACAACGCTCGCCTCGTCGGGCTCGCGCCGCTGTTCGCGTGTCTGCTCGGCAATGTGGTCGCGGTCGTCGTGTGTGCACCGTGGATGGTCCGCGAGCCGCCGAGCACGGCAGCAGGGTGGGCCGTGTTGGTTCCGCTCGGCATGGTGCAGATCGGGCTCGCGTACGTCTTCTACGGCGCGGGCGTGCGAAGGCTGCGCGCCGTCGAGTCGACGCTGGTGTGCACGCTCGAGCCGATCTTGAGCCCCCTCTGGGTTCTTCTCGGTACCGGCGAACGTCCGTCGTCGAGTGCGATCGCTGGAGGCGCGCTGATCGTCGTCGCCGTCACCGTGCAAGCGGTCGCCGCGAACGCGACGCAACGGCGTAGCTCCTGATAGTCTCGCCGCGATGCGCCGGACGACCTCGACCTTCGAGCTTGTTGCAGCCGGATCGCTCGCGCTCTTGCTTGGGGCGTGCAACGCGATCTCGGGCCTCGACGAGCTCGAGTTCGACTTGGAGGAGCCCACCGGAAACGGCGGGTCGACGACCAGCACCGCCCTCGGCGGGAGCGGCGGCGCCGGTGGCGGCGTGGGCGGCATGGGTACCGGAGGCGAAACGTGTGTGCCGCCGTGCGAGCCGCCGCTCGGCGGTTGTTACGAGCTGGACGCGGCGTGTGTCGACGGCAAGTGTGTCTTCACACCCGTCGCGCAGAACACGCCCTGCGAGGACGGCGATGCGTGCACCGAAGGCGACACCTGCGACGGTGAAGGCAGCTGCGTGTCCGGACCTTCGTGTCCGAGCGACAACCCCTGTGTCGACCGCACCTGCGACGCGGGGAGCTGTGTCGACGCGCAGCTCGGCGACGGCACCTCCTGCGGCGCTGCGGCGGCGGATCGTTGCTGCGACGGCGCGTGTGTCGACATCTCGATCGATACGGTCCATTGCGGAGGCTGCGGGCGCAGCTGCGAAGTCGGAGAAGGCTGCCAATCGGCTGCGGACACGTCGTCCTGCGATCCGCATCCGGCGGAGACGACCGGCCGGTGCACCTGTGCCGGCACGGCCGATTGCCCCTCCGGTCAGATCTGCCGCACGCAGTCGCCCTACGCAGGCGTGTGCACGCCGGAGACGGACGCCGATTGCGCGCCGGGCTCGATGTATCTCGAGGTCTTCGACTGTCCCAACTACTGCCTCTACTAGCGATTCGTCGCTGGTCAGAATCGTCCGCGCACGCCGATGAAGCCCGGCGCGACGACGGGGTCGATGACGATGCTCTTCGCGCTCGTCGCGGCGGCACCGGTGTTCGCGCTCGAGCCGCCCGGGCGCACCACGGCGAGCACGATGCCGGTCACGACCGCGGCGCCCGCGACGGCGAAGGTCACGGTGGAGGTCGTTCCGAGCGCCTCGGCGAAGTCGGCTTCGTCTTGATCGCTCGCGGGGCAATGCCCATCCACACATCGCTCTTCGAGCTCGCTGACCTTCGCGAGCGAGAGGCCGCCGGTCACCGCGCCCACGACCGTCGCTGCGCCGCCGACACTGAAGAGGACGATCGCCGGGACGAGCGAGCCTTGCTCCTCCTCCTGGACGGCTTCGGCGAGCTCGAGCCGCACCTCGACCTTCGCGCCTTCGACCGCTGAAAAGCGGCGCTCCGCGCGACGTTCGCCGTTGGTGACGACGACCACGTGCGAGCCGGGATCCACATCGATCGGTCCCGCAGGGAGTGGCCGCGGATTGCCGTCGATGGAGAGCTCCGCTCCCGTCGAGGCACCGACGATCGCGATGGCGACCTTCGGAATGCGCGCCTCGAGCGCCGTGAGCTCCGTCGCCGCCGCGCCGTACGCGTCACGAACCGCCGGCGCCATCTCGCGCGGGCGCGGCTCGGAGCCGAGACGCTCGTACATCGCCTTCGCCTCGACGAGCCTCCCGAGACCGACGAGGCACCGCGCGATGTAGACGCGGTGGGTGGGCGCGGCGTACCGCTCTTCCGCTTGCTGAATCTGCTCCAGCGCCTCGGCGAATCGGCCCTTGTGGTAGAGCTCGATGCCTTTCGTCGCGAGCTCGCGCGCGGCGTCCTTCGCGGCCTGCGAGGTGCCTGCGTCGGGCTGCGCCGATGCGGCCTCGCTGTTCACCACGATCGCCGCCGCGAGCGCGACAGCGACGAAGGTGAGGGGACGCGGCCCGACCAACATGCCGACATCCATAGTCGAATTCAGGTTCGAACGCCGCTCGTCTCGCGCGCGCGCCGGCCTCAATAGCCGAGGTCCAGACGCCTCGGTGAAGAGCCGTTGGACGTTGCCGTCGTCACTGGAGGTTTGTCGGAATCCGCACGATGCGGCGCCGTCTTGAGGCCCGACGCGGTGACCGCCGGATGCACGCTCGGATGTGTGCTCGATCGCTGCTCGGTCGCGGTTGTCGAAGAGGGTGCGCTCGGCGCGCCGGGCGGCGCTGCGCTCGTGAGCGTGGTCGCGGCCGACGAGCCTTGTGGTGCGCCGGGCTGGGACGTCGCGGTAGCGATGGAGGGAGCCTCGCGGCCCGCGCGCATGGAGGACGAGCTGGCGGTCAATGACGCGCGGTCGTCGTACGCCTCGCCGCCGGTGCGCTTCGACGCGACCACCAAGCCGACAATCAATACCGCCGCGAACGACGCGACGCCGGCCACGACGAGCGCGCGCCGGCTTCGTCGCGGCGCATCGGTCTCGATCGCAGCGAGCGGCGCCGCAGCGAATCGCCGCAGAGACTCGTCTTGAACCACCTGGCGCGCGATGCCGTCGTGTGTCCGCGTCCCCGCATCCGTCGATGCCTCGGCTGCGTCCGCAGGTCCCGCCGCCGGCGCCAGGATCGCGGTGGATCCGTAGCGAGGTGTCGGGGCCTCGGCCGATCCGCCTGGCTCCTTCGTGATCGCCGCGGCTGGCGGCGAAACATCGGCGCCGGGTGACGATGGGTCGGCGACGAGCGTTTTGCCATCGTCGACGCTCTCCGCCGTCAGGACCGTCGGAGCCTCGTTGGGCGAGCCCACGACCGTCGGTGCATCGTGGGGGCCCGGCTTCGCGTCGGAGCTCAACGGCGCTCGTGTCGGGCCTGTCGCGCTGAGTGTCGGCGCGCCTACTGCTTCACCGAAGGCCTTCGCGAGCTCGCGCGCCGACGCGAACCGCCCGCTCGGATCGTGGCAAAGCCCCTGCGCGAAGAACGCGTCGACCGATGCAGGCAGGCTCGGGTCGATCTCGGTCGCGAGCGGACGCGTGCCCCTCCGAATGCGATCGAGGACGATGGGCAGCGAGGGTCCTTCGAACGCGATCTTGCCGGTGATGGCGTAAAACAGAATCGCGGCGAACGACCAGAGATCCGACCGGTAGTCGAGATCGATCGCGCCGTTCGCTTGCTCGGGGCTCATGTAAAACGGCGAGCCGAGGAGCTCGCCGGCCATCGTGACGTGCCCGTCGAACGTCGCGAGCTTCGCGATGCCGAAGTCGAGGATCTTGACGAGCTCTTCGTCACCCGCTTTCGCCAGGAAGAGATTTGCGGGCTTGAGGTCGCGGTGGACGACGCCGGCTTCGTGCGCGGCCCCGAGGCCCTTGGCGATTTGATCCGCGAGCCACGATGCGACAGGAGCCGACAAACGCTTCTCGCGACGGAGGCGCCGGTCGACGCCTTCGCCGTCGAGCAGCTCCATCACGATGAACGCGGTGCCGTCGTCCTCGCCGTGATCGAAGACCTGCACGACGTGGGGGCTGCGAAGGCGGGCCGCGGCCTTCGCCTCGCGTTGAAAGCGGGCGCGCGCCATGTCGCTTTCGCCGAGCGCGGCGACGATGAGCTTCACCGCGACCGAACGATCGAGGGAGAGGTCTCGTCCGACCCAAAGCTCACCCATCGCGCCGCGCGCGAGGGGCCGCTCGAGCCGATACCTGGCGGCTAACGTCGCACCGTGCATCAGTAGGTGAGTCCCGAGGAGCGCGGAATCATCGCACGCTCATGCACATACGGGCCACTCGAACGTCGCGCTGTTGGGCAATCGTCCAACTCGAGCACGCGTGTATCGACCTCGAAATCCGGCCCGCGCTCGAATGCTGCGGTGTCATCGAAACGTGCACTCCTCCAGCGCGGCTTCGAGCACCGCGTCTCCGGCTTCGTTCACGCGGTCGCGGATCACGACGCGCCCCTCGACGACGACCTCCGCGTCACCGCTCTGCGAGGGCTCGGCAGCACCACTTCGCATCGTGCAAGTCACCTTCGGATCACGCGATGTCGCGGAAGGAGCGAGCGTCACCTCGTGTGTCTCCGTCGCTCCAGCGCCTTCCAGGGTGATCGTCGCAATCCAAACGACGACGCCGCGCACGCGGACGCGCTGCCCGCTCCACTTCGATCGTCCGCTGACGGCCGCGCTCGAGAATGTCGAAATCGGCACGCTTTCGCCGTTGGTCGGCGGTCCCGGTGCTTTCGGATCTTCGGCGGGGCCTGCGCCGGCGCCTGCTATCTCCCGACACGCGCGACGATCCGCGGGCGTGCTGCTCTCGTTTGCTACCGTCGGCTCGAGCACCACGCCGACCACCCATGCCTCGGTGCCGCCTTGCAGGTACTTCGACTCGACGGCGCGCTCGACGCGGAAGGACGTGCAGCTCGAAGCATCGACGACCGCCCATTCGTAGAAGTCGCCGTGGACGCGGGTCGCTTTCCCGAGCTGCCCTTCGAGGATCGCGAGCGCGGCATCCCAACGATCGAGCGGCCGCACCATGCCTTTCGCCGCCGAGACGCGGTCACTCGTGAGCGTGCCGGTGAAGGGCGCCGGCTTCGCGGGTGGCGAGCCGGACGCGAGCTCGCCGCGCGCGTCCTCTCGATCGCAGCACGCAAGCGCGAGCGTGACGAGCAGCGTCACGGCCGAAGAGGCGACGTTGCGCTTACGAAGGCTCAAATCGGCTTTGAGCTACCTTGAGCGGGAGCGGGCAGCTCGGCGCGTTTGACGATTTGAAAATCGACGCGGCGGTTGCGCCCCGCGTCAGGCGACGAACCTGACACGATCGGTAGCTCCGTTCCGCTGTCGACCACCATGAGCCGCTCTTTCGGCACGCCTTTCTTCACCAGGTAGGCAAAAACGGCCTCCGCGCGGCGCTTGCCGATGCCTTTCTGTTCTTGGAAGGCGTGGCCACGCACCTGGACGATCTCGAGCTCGGGGTGCTCGATCACGACCTGCGCGACGGCGTCCAGCAGCGGGCTCGACGCCGGCTGCAGCGCGGCGCTGCCCTTCCGAAACTGGACCTGTTCGAGGATGACCGGGTCGGTGTTCACGAGCCCGATGAAGGTGGCAGGGCACCCGTCGGACGAGATCCGACCGGGCTCGTTCGGACACTTATCGATGGGGTCGGCGACGCCATCCTCGTCTCTATCGACGAAAGGAGGCTCGACGTGCGGCGCCCACGTCGAGCTCGCGGATACGGTGGCGCTCGGTCGCGGCGCTTCGTTCGTCGAGTGTGCGACGGTCGGATCCGGCGTCGTGCACGCGAGCGTGCTCAACGCAGCAGCGGCGAGGGGAGCCAGTGAGCGGCGGCGCGATGCCCTCGGTGTCTGCTCGGATCGAAAGACCGCAGAGCCATCCTCACCCGCGTGAATGCGCGCGCAGCAGGATCCACCATGCACGAGCAACAGTGCTGTCGCCTCGCGCTCGGTGACCCTCGACAGATCGACGACGGCTCGCGCACACGACGCGCAGTGCCGGCTTCCGCCATAGCGGGCCATGCCGTCCCACGGCTCCGGACACGGGGCTTCGACGCGGAGGCGCACGACCATGGGCGCGATCATACGCAAGCGGGACCGCCGCCCGGAAGTCGCGTCCGTGCTCGGCGTGGGAACCGCGCTCGCTGTTTTAGGTGGTACCGTGCGGGCGATGTCGAGGCCGCTGACCACGGCTCATGTGGCCGGCGTAGGTCTTGTCTGCGCCGTTCTCGGCTATCTCGGTGCGAGCCTCGGGCACCGGGGCGAGGCCGAGCAGGTTGTGCCGCCGGGATCCGCGACGGCACTGTCGTCGACTGCGTCTGCTCCACCGTCCGCGCCCGCGATCATCGAAGCGACCGCGGCGGCGAGTACATCGCCCGCACCTCCCGATGCGCTCGCCGCGGTGCGCGCAGGTGATCTCACCGCGCTGAAGCAGCTCGAATTGCGCTCCCCGCGTGAGCGAACGATCGACGAGGCGCTCGCGCTCGAGGCCGGCTACGCCGTTCGCGCCCGCGACGCGGCAACCGCGCTCGTCGCCGATCTCGAAGCGGATCGGACCTTGCTCGAGGATCCGAGCACGATGCTCCACGTCTACAAGGTCGCGTTCGATGCACGCGCGGCTCCGTCGCTGCTCGGCGGGATGGCGCACATCCCGAGCCCGACCGTCGCCGACTTTCTCTACGACGTCGCGACGGCCGGAGACCCTGGCGCGAGCCTCTCGATCCTCGCGAGCGATCTGCTCGCGGGACGCGACGTCTTTCCGCGTGCGTCGAAGGGCCTTCGCATCGCGGTGGATCTGCGCGCGGCGCCCGATTGTTGGAAGCGCGGCGAGGCGCTGCGTCGCGCAGTGGACGACGCCGACGAGCGCGTGTTGCCCATCATCGCCCTGCTAGCCGAGACGACTGGTTGCGGCGCGGACAAAAAGGCCGATTGCAATGCGTGCCTGCGCAGCCCGCCTTACGACGCGCTGATCGAGGACGTGCGGAGAGCCGCGAAAGAGCGGCCCTTCACCCCGCCGTGGAGGCCCGCGAAACGCTGACGCTTCAGCGCGGGTCGGCGCAGCAGCGGAAGCCCGTCGAATAGTCGCGGTAATACGTGTCGTGACCGCTCGCGGCGTAGTCGCATCCTTCGCCGAGCAAGCTCGTGTCGAGGTAATAGCCGCCGCGCATGGTGCCCGACGGGTTCGACGTCCACTCGTGGACGTTGCCGACCATGTCGAAGACGCCCGCTTCGCTCTCGCATTGACCGAATCGACCCGTGCGCGCGACCGCGCCGGCGACGAGGTGCAAGCGCGGATCGTTCATCGGATCGAAGCCCCACGACGTCCCTTCTGCGGAGGATCGGAGGATCGACGCGAGCGGCTCCGCCCCGCGATCGTTGCACGCGCCGGCTCGCCTGCGATTGCCGTACGGAAACTGCGTTGCCGGTCGACCTTTGCACGCAGCCTTCCACTCGCCGTCGGAGCAGAGGCGTTTGTCGGCCGCGGCGCAGGCGCGAGCGGCGTCGGCTTGCGCGATGTACGCCTGCGGGACGACCCCGCGCGACGACCGGGCTCGCACGCGCGCGCCCTCGGGCGACTTGTTCGCGGGCCAAACGCGAACGACGGCGCCGCGCTCGGAGATCTCTTCGAGGTGAGCCTCGAACCGATCGACGCAGAACGACCCGTCGACGAGCGCCATCATCTCCGGGCACGTCGCCGGCGCGTTCGCCGTTGTCTGCGCGGCGCCGCTCGCGTGAAACAGCATCGGCGCGAGGAGCGCTCCGATGACGGCGATCACGCGGCCCTGCATCGGCCGGAGCCTACGCCGAGCCGTGTTCGATGACGAGCGCGCGCCGCCTCAGCGCTCCGCGAGGTGACGGCGCCCGCGCGCAACGCCGAGCCCGATCGCGGTGGCCGCACAGACGATCGTGGCGGTGAGGGCGGAGGCCGCGACGAGCGGCATCGCGCGGTACTCCTCGAGGAACACCGCGAAGCTGCCCCATGCGATCGCAGCCGGCAGAATCGGGTCGCGTACGCGCAGGGCGAGCGTCGCGACGATGCCCGTCGCGGCGATGGTCATACCGGCTGCCCAGGGCCCTTCGACGTCGTGCGTGAGTAGGCCGTGCTTCGTGAGCGCGAGCGCTACGTTCGCGATCGTCGTGAGGGTGATCCAGCCGAGGAACAGCGAAAACGGCGCGCGGATTCGCGTCGGCTTGCCTGTCTCGATGAACGCGGTCGCGCGTGCATACATCACCAGCGCGCAGCCGAGGACCGCGACGATGACCGCGACGCTGAGCGCGAGCTGGTCCGTCCGGAACGCGATGATCCAGCCGGTCGCGAGGATGAGCGCCGCGATGAGCGGTCGATCGAGCTCGTCGAAGATCTCCACCTCTCGTTGGGCGGGCAGCAGCTGGATCACGGCGTACGCGATGAAGGCGGCGTAAATCACCGGCCAGATCCAGAACGCGTAGCTCGCCGGGACGAACGCGTTGTCGTACCGGTTGGTGATGACCTCATCACCGGGCAGCTGCAGTAGCGGCGACAGCAGGCTGAACGCCGTGTGGAGCACGACGACGACGAGCGTCGTCCAGCGCAAAAGTAGCGAGCCTTTTTCCACGACCACGTTGAAAAGAGCAGCAAGAGCGGCGCCAGCGCTCACTCCGACGACAAACGAACGCTCCTTGTGCGGCACGATTGCGTCAGCCGTTGGTTTCGCGCGGTAAATCGCGCGCGGCTCGTCGCATCGAGGGACGCGCGGCCCATCCGCCACGCGGCAAGACGGTGACGGAAGGTTCGCTGCATGCGACCATGCGGCAAATTGGCTCGCCGTGCGCGCACGGCTCGCCCCGCGAATCACCCGATGAAAGAGCGCAGCGCCTGCGGAGATGACGCAACGCAAGTCGAGCGAAGATAGGTCGATGCCGGATTCACCCAGCCCGGCCGGGACGCTGCTGCCTCGTCGTGCAGTGCTCGCGCTGTTTCCCGCAGCGTTGGGCACGTTCGTGCTCGGCGCGCTCGGGTGCAAAGGGAGCCCGACCATCGTCGTGCCGGAGATCCCCGACGAACCCTTGCCCGACGAGTCGCCGGCGCGGGCGTTCGTCGGCAGCTATCGTTTCGTCGGAGGTGACGTCGAGCGCGCGGCGGTAGACCGCGCGATCGACACGGCGATCGCCGACATGAACGGGCTCGTACGCGGCATCGCGCGGGATCGATTGGTCGCGGCCAACGGCGTTCCGAGCGAGCTCGCCATCGTCGGCGGCGGCAACCTCCTCGCGGTGGTCGTCGATCGGCTCCCGTACACCGGAAGGCTCGACGGCATCGCCACCAAGGTGAAGACGTCGACCGGCGACGTGATGGACATGCGCTACCAGATAGGCCCGATCATCGAGCAGGTCTTCTTCGACAGCGAGAAGGGCCGCGTGAATCGCTTCGAGCTTCGCGGGACGCAGCTCGTGATGCACGTCCGCGTTCACGCGCAGGTGTTGCCGCGCGAGGTCGTCTACGACCTCACGTTCGAGCGCGTCGTGCCGGCCTGATCGTCAGTTCGGCACGCACGCGGGCGCGCCGCAGACCATGGGGCACATCACGCCCGGCTTCGCGGCCTTTTGACAAGCGTTCGGCGGGCACTCTTCGCAGCGCTGGCCCGTGGGGCAGCCGCCACAGGGGTCGGAGCCGGGTGCGCCGGCGGATGCAGACGGCGCGGACGCGGTCGGCGTCGAAGGCGCGCCGGTGTCGATCGGCGCGACGTCCGTCGGCTGCGGAGACGCGGTCGCCGCCGCCGTGTCGTCGGTCGGAGGAGCATCGCTCGCGTCGCGTGTGCTCGACGAAGGGGAGCACGACACAACCGCGAGGAGAGCGAGCCAACCGACAGGGCGCATGCCGACGGTCTACCACCCCACGGCGCCGTTGGCTCCAGCTGCTACGATGGCGCGCCTATGCCGCCTTCTACCCGACGCGTCGCGCTCCCTGTTTGGGGCGGTGAGCGCACGGTCGATCTCCCGGTTCCCGGTGGCCGTGGAACCCTTCTCGCGGTCCTTCCCGCGGCTCGCAAAATGACGCTCGAGATGATGCGCCTTTCGGAGCAGCGAGAGCTCCGCGAGGGGCGCAAGGTCAGCTGCAAAGCAGGCTGCGGATCTTGCTGCAGGCAGCTCGTGCCGATCTCCTCGGTCGAGGCGAAGAGCCTCGCCAACGTCGTCGAACGCATGCCGCGTCCGAAGCGGGAGGCCATCAAGCGCAAGTTCGACGCGGCCCTCGCGAAGCTCGAAGAAGCGGGGCTTCTCTTCGCGGCCGGCGACGGCCCGCGCACGTCCCTCGTGAGCCAGGTCGACGACAGCGAAAGTGATGCGTGGGCCGACGTGAGCAAGCGCTACTTCGCGCTCGAGATCGCGTGTCCGTTTTTGGAAAAAGAGAGCTGCGGGATCTACGAGGACCGGCCGCTCATCTGCCGCGAATACCTCGTGACGAGCGACCCGTCGCATTGCCGATCGATCGACGGCAACGCGCGCGCGGTGCCCCGTCCGGCCTTTCCGTCGCGCGCGCTCGCGCACGCGGCGGAGGTGTTGGACGGCATCCCGTCGTCGAGCATCCCGCTCGTGCTCGCGCTCGAGTGGGCAGAGTGGATGGGCGGCGAGCTCGGCGCCGATCACGCGGGCGACGAGGTCCTCGATGCGTTCTTGGACGGCCTCGTGTGGGGCGAAGAGCTCGACGAAAACGCCGATCCCTAGCGATTGAGACGCGCGCCGATCGCTACGGCGTCGGCGGTGGTGCTTCGCGCGGCCCCGGCGGCGTCGGGCTCGGCGGGGGCGGGGGAGGCGTGGGCGTCGGCGTAGGGGTCGGGGTCGGGGTCGGCGCCGGAGGCGGCGTGGGGGTGGGCGTCGGCCCTGCGTCGGTCTGCTGCGGCGCGATGGTGGCGCTCTGGTCGCAAGCTGCGAGGCCTGCTCCACAAACGAGAACGAAGAGGGCCGCGCCGAGTGCGCCGCGACCCGTCGTATGGATTCGCAGTCTCATGGCCCGGGTCGTCGCACAGCCCGCGCCATCCACGTTTTTCGCGCGGATCTTCCCGTGCTCGGCGCATGTTCCGGGCCCGTCCGCCTCAATTGTGACGTCGACGATTCGTGTGCGGCGAAGCGCTACGCGGCGGTGACGGGAGACTCGATCGCCGCGAGCGCCCGCTCGATGCTTCGCGCGCCGGGGCTGTCGAGCCTTCGATCGCGGAGCAACCGATCGACGTGGTCGCCGATGGTCGCCGGCGAATCGAGGACCTTCACGCCGAATGGAAGCCCGAGCGCAAGGACGGCCGCGCTCACCGCGCCGCGAACGACGGCGCCGCGAAAGCCTCGCACGCCGACGAGCACCGCGACGCCCGCGATGGACTTCTCCACCGAGCGCACCATCTCACGGAAGGCCGTGCGCGCTTCGTCGTCGGGAGGGCCGCCGCGCGCCGCCACCACGAGCGCGACGCCGTCGGCGTATCTCTCGTGATGCGGCGTGACCTTCGCGCGCAATGCCTCGATCGCCGCGCGGCGGGGGGTCGCGTGCCAGACCATCACTGCGACCCGCCCGAGCGTCCGAACCCGGAGATCCCGATCGTCGATCAGGACCTCCAACTGCGCTGTTTGGTCGCTCACTTCTTCTTGAACGCGGTGCAATTCGCCGTGGGCTTCAGCGTCCCCGCCTCGGACTCGAGCTTGTCGAGAAGCGCGATGATCGCCGAACGCCGAAGGGCGAGAACGTCGTTCGCGTCGGTGGACTTCGCGTCGCTCAGCGTGAAGTTCTGATCGATGTCGAAGAGCGGGCACTTTCCGTCGGGCTCGACGCCCACGAGGCCCATCTTCACGGTGAGGCCCTTCTTGTCGTTCTTCGGCTCGTCGAGCATCACGGTCACGTTGACCGAGCGAGGCTTGTCGACCTTCGACGCCGGGCTCGCGAGCTTCGCCGACGTCGCGATGCGCTCGAGGGCGGCCTTTTGCAGCTCGTCGCTCGTGCCCGCGTCGACCTTGCCGCCGCCCTTCATCGAGTAGGTCAGGTTCAAGACGAGCGCGTTTGCGTCCTTCGGCTTTTCGTCGATCTTCGCCGCGGGCGCGGGTCCCGTGGACTTCGAGGTGTCGCCCGCTTCGGGCTTCTTGTCGCCGTCGGCCGATGCGTCGGCAGGCGTGTCGGATGTGCCCGTGCTGGCGGGCTCGGCCGTGGTGTCGGAAGCTGCCGAATCGTCGGCCGTCTTGGCGTCGCTGCTCGGACCGCAGGCCGTGCACAAGCCGAGGGCCGCAAGAACCAAGGAGAAAAGGGTCTTCGACATGGCGGCGATGATACGCGAGGACCGTCGTTCGAGCGTCACGAAGGCACGCGGGCGACGGCTGCGTACGATCGCGCGAGCGCGTCGGCGGCGCGATCGACACTCGCTTCGTCGTTGAGACGTCCGAGCGATAGCCGGACGGTTCCGAGCGCTTCTTCAACGGAAATCCCGAGCGCGACGATGCCTTGAGGCGCGTGCACCTCACCCTGGTGGCACGCGGAGCCGGTCGAAGCCGCGACCTCGCTCGCACCTTCGAGCACGTCCGTTCCGAGCACCTTCGGAAAGCGCACGCTGAGCGTGTTCGGAAGGCGCTGAGGGTCGTCGAGCGAGGGGCCATTCAAAGCGAGCCCCGGCACCGCGGCCGCCAGGCGCCCCCACAGCCGCTGCGCGAGCGCGGAGAGGCGCTTTCGCTCGGTGTCGAGGTCACGCTTCGCGATCGCGCAGGCGCGGCCGAGGCCGACGATGCTCGCGACGTTCTCCGTGCCCGGTCGCAGACCGCGCTCGTGTGATGCGCCGAGCGCGACGGGGGAGATCAAACATCCGCGCCGCACGAACAACGCGCCCACACCTTTCGGCGCGTAGAGCTTGTGGCCCGCGATCGAGAGAAGATCGACACCGAGGGAGGTCACGCTGACGGGCACCTTCCCGAGACTTTGCGCGGCGTCCGTGTGGCTGAGCGCGCCGGTTCGGTGCGCGATCGCGGAGAGCTCTTCGATCGGCTGGACGCTCCCCGTCTCGTTGTTCGCGTGCATGACGCTGACCATCAGCGTCTTGTCGCTGACCACACGCTCGGCGTCGGAGGCGCGCACGCGTCCGCTCGCGTCGACGGCGAGCCAGTCGACCGTCGTCGCCTGACGCTCGAGCCACCCGAGCGGCTCGCGGATCGCCGGATGTTCGACCACGCTCGTGACGACATGGTGTCGGTACGGGCGTGCGCGCATCGCGCCGAACAGCGCCAAGTTGTTCGCCTCCGTCCCTCCGGACGTGAACACGATCTCGTCCGCCGACGCCTCGACGAGCGCGGCGACCTCTTCGCGGGCCGCGTCGACTGCGCCTCGTGCGCGGCGGCCGTAGGGGTGCTGGCTCGACGGGTTGCCGAAATGCTCCGAAAAATACGGGAGCATCGCCTCCAGCACCTCGGGCAGGACCGGCGTCGTGGCGTTGTGATCGAGGTAGATCGGCGCTTCGGACGACATGGGCGGCGAGCTCAGCTGACCGCCCCGGCCTTCTTTTGAGCCGAGTCGCAGACCCATCGCGCGACGCCCGGCAGCACGCCTTGTCCGAGCGCGACCATGCGTGACGCGAGGTCGGGATAGATCTCGAACGTGTTCTTCGCCATGCCGTCGGCCATCGATTGCGCGACGGCGTCGGCCGTCAGCGTCTTGACCGTGCCGGCGATCGCCTTCGTCTCCGCCGGCTTGTGTTGGTTCTCGAACGCGAGCTGCGGCGTGTCGGTGTCGGGCGGGAGGCAGACGCTCACGCGGACGCCGTGCGGCCACATCTCCGCGCGCAGCGCTTGTGACAGCCCCACGATCGCGAATTTGCTCGCGGCGTACGCGGTGTATCCATAAATCCCCATCACGCCCGCAAGCGACGAGACGTTGAGGACGTGGCCGCCGTGCCGCGCGACGAGGTGCGGGAGCACCGCCTTCGTCATGTAGACCGTGCCGAAGTAGTTCACGTCCATCATTTGGCGGAACTCTTTGGTCGGGAGCTCGGTGAAGCGCCCCGGCATCACGACGCCCGCGTTGTTCACGAGCATGTCGATGCGATGGCTCGCGGCGTGCCGTTCGATCGCGCGTGTCACGTCGTCCTCGCGGCTGACGTCGAGCTCCAGCGTGTGGACTTTCGCGCCGGGCGTCCTGGACGTGACGTCGCGCTCGGCCTCGTCGAGGATGGCGCGTCGTCGCGCGACGAGCGTCACTTCCGCGCCGTAGTCAGCGATCTTCCGCGCGAACGCGAGACCAATCCCGCTCGAGCCACCGGTGACGATGACGCCCTTGTCTCGAAAGTAGTCTTGCGTGCTCATGACCTACGACGCCGTAGCGGGGCAGGGCAGGCGCGAAAAGAGAAACAAATCTCCCGTGGGTGAGGCCGCGACGCCGCGAGCGAGTCGGAGGCGGCGCGGTGCATCGACCTCAGGCGGAGACGGTCGTCGTCTCCGGTCGCTTGAGCTCCGCATCGGTGCCGACGAACGGCTTGCGCGTCCCCATGATGTAGTCGAACAGCGGCGTCGTGACGCACCAGTTCGCGTGTTGATCGGGACCGAGGTGATGATCGACGTGCCAGGGCACGTACTTGCGCCCCCACGCCGGATCGAGGTGCGCCTTCTTGTGAACGTAGTAGTACGCGCCGGAGCTGATCCACGCGGCGGCGACGAAGCCGGGGGAGACGACGATGAGCGGCGTCGCCATCAACGCGCCCGACACCACACCGATGGCTTCTTTGATCTTCGACGTCGACTGCATGAGCGGCAGCTCGTACATCGCGTCGTACCCATCGGCCTTTCGCACATTTTTGTGATGCTCGTGCCAGTGGAACGACCAATAGGTGCCCTTCTTGCGCCCCAGCCCATGGAGGACGTACTTGTGGACGACCCATTCGAAAGCGTTCGACGATACGAGCCCGAGCACGAAACCCAACATGGCCGCCTCCCGTCCATCCGAGCCCCAAGCGCGACACCAACGGTAACTTTGCGCGGACCCTCCGAAGGGCGCTCCGCGAAAAGTGACTATCAGGTCACTCTTTAATTGAGGCATAGCATCAATCGTGTCAAGTCGAAACGTGACTGAGAAGTCACCTTTTGAGTCTCAGCCCCACCCGCTGCTTTCCGCCGCGCTGCTCGCGAGCGCGAACGCACAGCAGGACTCCTCACGCGCACCGGCGTCGGGCGACGCAGGCGGGCTCCCGACCGGAAAGCGGGCGGAAAACCGGAGGCTCCGGACCGAGGCGCTCCAGCGCGCGGCGCTCGGCCTGTTCCTTCAGTACGGCGTCGAGGCGGTCACCATCGATCAGATCGTCGACGGGGCGCGCACGGCGAAGGGCAGCTTCTACCGATACTTCCGCGACAAGACGGACCTCGTGGCGTCGCTCGTCGAGCCGGTCCGATGCGACGTACGCTCGGCGTTCGGGCGTTGTGCGGACGGCCTTCGAGAGGCTTCACGCGAAGGTAACGTCGCAAAACCCTACGAAGGCCTCGCGCAGGATCTCATCCGCGTGGTGCTCCAATATCCGGACGTCGTGCGGCTCTATTTGCACGAGTCGCGCGGGCCGAAGAACGGCGCGCGCGCACCCATCGTCGAGCTCTCGGAAGAGGTCCTCGACGGCGCCACGGAGCTGTCCAACATCGCGCACGGGCTCGGGCTCGTGCGCGGCATGGTCGGGCGTCTCTCGGCGATCGTCGTCGTTGGAGCTTCCGAGCTGATCGTCGCGAGGCTCTTCGCGGGCGACGACGTCGGGCCGGTGTTGGAGATGCCGGGCGAGCTCGTCTCCCTCGTGCTCGACGGCGTCCGCGCCAGGAAAGACGCACCGCCCGCGCGCGCCCCGCGCGAGTCTGCGGCCAGACCGGCGGCCGCGCCTGCACCCAAGAAGAAGCTGAAGAAGAAGGTGGCGAAGAAGCCCGGGCGCGCCAAGCAATGACGCCTGACGCCAGAGCTCGCGTCGATTGACCTCGCGACGCGGCCCGCCCTTACGGGCGAGCGGGCCGGTCGCTCGCCTGAGCGCTGGGTTTAGGGCGCGCAGCGCACGACCGGCGTGAGCGGCGCGAAGTTCCACTGCGAGGCGTCCAGCGCGTCGTAGGCGGCGAGCGCATCGGCGAGCGTCTGTTCGATCTCCGCGAAGGTCTGCGCGAACTTGTCGGTTGCGCTCATGCTCGACTTCGCCACGCAGACGAAGCGGCTCGTGCCGCAGACGTCGAGCGTCTCGCAGCCCGGGTTGCTGGGCGCCACCGGCAAAAGCGCCGGATCGCCGACCAGCGCGACACCACCCACCAGCACGAGCCGCACGTCGCTCGGCTGCGCGGCGAGCAACGCGTCGTAGGGGGCACACGCGTCGCCGCCGATGACCATGATGTCGGCCTTCATGCCGGGAACGAGCGCGCCGAGGACCGCCTCCAGGCCCAGCGCTTGCGCGGCGTTGGTCGTTACCATTTGGACCAAGTCCGCGGACGTGAGCTGATCGCCCCATTGTGCGTTGTCGAGCTCGTCGGCGAAGCGGAGCTCGTCGAGCAGATTCTGGCTACCACCCATCGACCAATCGGGCGCGAGCGCGACGTTGATGCCGTGACTCAGCGCGAGCGGGATGTCCGCCGTTTTGGTGAAGTCGGTCCCTCCGCCGTAGAGGAACACGTTCGAGCGTGGCGACCACACGAGGCTCATGCCGTTGTCGGCCATGGTCGTGAGCTGCGTATCGCCCAACGCGACGCCGTGCACGACGGTCGTTTGCGGCGCATAGAGGCACCCGTCCATCGTGGTGACCGTCTCCAGCGTCGAGAACTCGTTCAGCGCTGTCTGGTCGACGCCTTCGGCGATGTGGATCACGTATGCGTCGGTGTCGCCGTCCCCGAAGTTCGTGCACACGCCGTCCGCGGCGCTCGTACTGGGAAACAAGGTCGCGACCTGGATCTTGTCGGCACCCAGGCCATTCGGCGTCTGATCGATCGTGCGCGCCAGTGACCCGTAGCAGGCTCGGTTGGCCGGGTTCGCTGCGCCGAGGATGGACGTCGTGCCGGCGACGAGCGCCTTCAGCTCGCCGTACTTGTCGAGCTCGCAGCCGTAGTCGACGGGCGAGCTGCCCTCCCCATTGATGTATTGCTTCGCGTCGACCATGGCGCCGTAACGCGCCTCGTTCGTCCACTGGTTGTGGTTGTTGTAGGCCTGCATCGGGCTCCAATCCGTCTCGTCGAAGATGTCGAACAAGACGTGGTTGTGCGTGTCGATCAGGCCCGGGAAGATGATCCCTTGCGTGTCGATATGGGTCGCCGTGCTCTCGCCGGGGACGCCAGCACACGACGCCGCGACGCACGTGATGGTGTCGCCGACGACCAGCACCTCGCCGGTGAATGCCTGCATCGGCGTCACGACCGTACCGCGCAAGAGCAGGTCCGACGTGGAACCGTTCTGCGTGATCGTCGGCGGGCCGCCCACGCACTGCATTCCACCTCCGGCGCCTCCGCCGCCATCCATGGTGCCGCCGGTTCCGCCATCACCGCCGACTCCGCCGTCGCCACCCACGCCGCCGATACCCCCGACGCCGCCCGATCCGCCCCCACCCGGGGCGCCGCCCTGGCCACCCTGTCCGCCCGCGCCGTCGGCGTTCGAGCCGCCGGTCGACATCGTCCCGGTCGCGCCCCCACCGCCCGCGGACGTGCCGCCGCCTCCGCCTCCGCCGCCGCCGTCAGACTCCGAGTCGCAGGCGATGGCCCCGAGCGACAGGAGGAGGCCGAACAGAGTCGAGCGTTTGGTAGGCAGCATCGAGCGAGGATAGACCAGGAGGGAGCGCAATTCGCGCTGCCTCTGTCGCGACCCGGTCGCGGCGCCGCCGCAGCGACGCGTCAGCCCGGCAACAGCTCGAGGCGCCGCGCTTGATCCGACGTGAAGACGTTCTTCGGATCCCAGCGGCGTTTGACCCCGAGCCATTCCTCGAACCGCTGGTACATCGCGCGAAACGAAGCAGCCTCGAGGAACGCGTCTTTGCCGAGGTAAATCCGCCCGCCCGCCTCGCGCACCATATCGTCGAGGCGCCGTGTGAGGTCACGCGTGCCCTCGCGGATCGGAAAATCGATCGCGAACGTGTACCCCTCGAACGGAAACGAGAGGTGCCCTCCGCTCGCTTTGCCCATGCGCTTCAGGATGTTCAAGAACGGCAAGCTTCCGGAGCTGACGATCGTCTCCAAAATGCCGCGCATCGTCCTTCTTCCGTCTTCGAGCGGGACCACGAATTGGTATTGCGTAAACCCGCGTGAACCGTAGCCGCGGTTCCAATGGCCAATTGCGTCGAGCGGGTAAAAGAACTTCTCGTAGTGCGCAATCGCGCCGGCGTAGGCGAGGACGT
Source organism: Polyangiaceae bacterium (assembly GCA_013361525.1). GTDB lineage: Bacteria > Myxococcota_A > Polyangia > Polyangiales > Polyangiaceae > Xiheicaenibacterium. Next base: position 44,805 of record JABFXY010000192.1, read on the forward strand.
TCTTGATGGTGCCGTTCACCAATCGAATGGTGAGAGGATTGAGCGTCAGCGACGGTAGCTCGAACGGTACCGTCGCGAGGTGCCCGCGCGACACGTGGCGTGCGCGTTTGCGAAGCCGCGCGGGAAGATCGTCGAGGCGGGCGTGGTCACCCACGGTGAGGACCCCGCGGCCGAGGCGCTGGCCCGTCGAGGTCGGGTCGACGTACGCGACCGAATACGGGAACGTCGAATTGTTCTCGTCGAACGCATCGAGCATCTCGTCGAGGTCGTTCACGATGATTGCCTGTTGCCGGTAGTACGTCGTCTCGATCGGACGCAGCTGCACGGTCGCCTCGACGACCACGCCGAGGAGGCCCATCCCGCCGAAGGTCGCCCAGAACAGGTCGCTGTTTTCGGTGCGGCTCGCCGTGACGATTGAGCCGTCCGCGCACAGGACGCGCATCGTGAGCACCGACGCCGCGAACGATCCTTGCGCGTGATGACCCTTGCCGTGCACGTCGTTCGCGATGCAGCCGCCGACGGTCACGTGTTTGGTGCCCGGCGTGATCATCGGGAACCAGCCGCGCGGCGCGAACGTATCGATGATCCGCTCGAGGCTCACGCCGGCCTCGCAGCGGAGCACGCCGGTCTCGGCGTCGAAGTCGAGATAGCGGTTCAGGCGCGTCATCCCGAGCACCTGGCCGCCTTCGTTCAGCGCCGGGTCACCGTAGCTTCGGCCGAGCCCGCGCGGGATCGTCGAGCTCGAATCGAGCGAGCGGCGTAGCTCGTCGATCGTCTCCGGCTCGACGAGGTGGCAACTCGAGCGCGGATACAGACCCCAACCAGAAAGAACGGTCGATGAAGCATCGATCGCGGTGCGACCCATCGCGCGGACAATCGCCCGTGCATTCGATGGTGTCCACTAGATCCAGTGCAGGCCGTCGCTCACGAAGATGCTTCCGCGCGGCGGTGGCTCGAGCAGCAGGTGGCGAGCCGCGTCGCGGTAGCCGGTGCCAGTCTCGGACGCGCGCTCGGAGCTCGCGATGCCGACCACGCTGACCGTTTCGCCCTCTTCGATCGCGCCTTCCGCGTAGCGAAGCGATGCGCTCTCCCGCAGGTGGGAGAGTCCGCGGTCGCCCGTGCGGAACAGGAAGCGCTCGAGCTCGAACCGCGTCTCGGCGTCGAGGTCACGCGCTTTCCAGTAGTGGTCGATGACGACGTCCACCACCGCTCGGGCCATGTCGACGAGCGCGCGCCCGGATTCGTCGACGACGTAGAAGGGACGCGAGCACGACTCGACGAGCGTGCGGCGGTACGTGCCCGAGCGCATCGGGTACTCGACCGCTGCCTCGTAGTGCGTGCAGATTCGACCGCTGAACGGTGCGACGAGCGGCTCCTCCGCGTGCTCGACGCGACCCACGATGCGGACGAGATCGCCCGGATGCGCCTGGCGAACCAGGCATCGTGGTGCGCGCGCCGCTGCGCGTCTCGCTCGACCGCGGACCGTGACGTGTTCCGCGAGGGTGCCCGCGGCCGTCGCGCTCAACGTCGCGATACCTGCCGACAGGAGCCACAGCGCGAGAGACGACACGCCGAAGAGCGTAGCAGCCTGCGATCGATCGAGCCGCGGACCAGACACGAAATGACAGCTTCGTTATCGATGCGCGACCGCGCTGGGTTGAGTGATAGCGTGAGCGACGGGGGAGATTCGTTGGAGGGAAGCGCGATGAAGCCCACCGAAGCGACGACGCTGAACTTCTCACGTGCGGCAAAGCTGCTCGGCATATCGGATCGGCTGACAAAACGCCTCATCACGCCGAAGCGCGAAGTGAAGGTCGAATGCACGATCGCGATGGATGACGGCTCGCCCGGGACGTTCGTCGGGTACCGCGTGCAACACGACAACGCGCGCGGCCCGATGAAGGGCGGCATTCGCTTCCACCACGAGGTGGATCACGACGAGGTGAACGCGCTCGCTTCACTGATGACGTGGAAGACCGCCGTCGTGGACCTGCCGTACGGCGGCGCAAAAGGCGGCGTGACGTGCGACCCCGCGAGCATGAGCGACGCGGAGCTGCAGCGCCTCACGCGGGCCTTCACCGAAGGGATTCACGACATCGTCGGCCCCGACTCCGACATCCCCGCGCCCGACATGGGGACCAACGCGCGGACGATGGCTTGGATCGCCGATGAATATGCGAAGTTTCATGGGTGGCAGCCCGGCGTCGTGACGGGCAAGCCGATCGAGCTCGGCGGCTCGTATGGGCGCGAGTCCGCGACGGGACGCGGGCTCCTCTACGCGCTCGAGGCGTACGTCGAAGACGTCGGCCAGCAGGTCGGTGACCTCACGTACGCGGTGCAAGGTTACGGCAACGTCGGCTCGTGGGCCGCGCGCCTCATCGCGGAGCGCGGGGGCACGATCGTCGCGGTGAGCGACGTGAATGGCGCCGTGCGCAACCGCGCGGGTCTCCATCTCGGCCTGCTCGACGAGCACCTGAAGGTGACGGGGACGGTCGCGGGTTTCGCGGGGGGAGAAGCGTTCGACAAAGAGACGATCCTCGCCGAATCATGCGACGTTCTCGTGCCGGCGGCGCTCGGCGGCGTGATCCACCGCGACAACGCGAGCGACGTGCGCGCGAAGGTCGTGCTCGAGGGCGCGAACCACCCGACGGAGCCGGAGGCCGACGCGATCTTCGAGGCGAAGGGGATCGTCGCGCTGCCCGACATCTTCGCGAACGCGGGCGGCGTGACGGTCTCGTACTTCGAATGGGTGCAAAACCGGCAGCATTTCCGCTGGGAAGAGGACCGCGTGAACACCGAGCTCCGCCGCGTGATGCGCAAAGCCTACGCCGACCTGCGTGCGGTCCAGCGCAAACATGCGTGCTCCTTCCGAACGGCTGCGTTCGTGCTCGCGATCGAGCGGGTGGCGCAGGCGACCGAGCTGCGCGGCGTCGGCTGAAGGGGGCCGCTACCCGCGCGATGCGCTATTCGCGCGGGTGGTCCATTCCCGCGGATGCTCTACTCACGTGGGTATTCGGGATCGGTGTCGTCGTGCTGCATCGCCGGAGGCGACGAGCCGGGCACCGTTGCGCGCGCGAGGGCGGAGAGATCCATCTCGAGCGTGGGCTGCTGCTCGAGCGACGACGCAATCGCGAGCTCCAGCGTTCGGCGCTTGTGCTCGACGATGGTGACCTCGCCGTCGAACTCGGTGGCGGGCCAAGGCACGGCGGCGATCTCCGGACCGGTCTTCGAGCCGGGGCGACGCCGTGCGGCCTCGGTGCGCTCTTCGGTGTGAGGCTCCCGCTCCCACAACACCGAGCCGTGTGGTGTCGGCTCGATGTCGAAATCGCGTTCGAACGCAGGCACGAGCTCGGGCAGCACCGTCACGCGCCCGGCTGCCGCGCCGGCGAGCAGCACCTCGGCCGCGTCGATGCCGCCGGCCGCGCCGCGCGCGATGACGATCTTGCTCGTCGGCAACGCACTCTGCAGCAGCAGCGCGGCGCGCGCGGTGCGGATGAGACCATCGCCGCTCTTCGTTGCGTCGATCTCGATGAGGAGCGTGCCGCTGTGGAGTCGATCGAGGCGTCCGCCGAGGACATCGAGCTGCCGCTCCACGCGCTCGAGCTCTCCTTCGCGGGCGAGCGATGCATGGCCGCGCTCGAGCTCTTCGCACAACACGATGCCGACGCGGCGGGACGCCGGCACGAGCGTCGACGGCTCCGACTCGATCCCGACCGTCTCGGGATGTTCGAGCGCCGCGAGCGCGTCCGCCGCCGTCGGTCGCGCGGCAGGGTCCTTCGCGAGCATGCGCATCGCGAGCGTGGAGAGCACCCACGGCTCGCGCCGTCCGGTCGTTCGGGGCAGGGCAGGCTCGTCGTACAACACGCGCAAAAACGTTCCCACGACGCCGCCCTGCGACGCGAACGGCAGCTGTCCCGTGACCGAGCGGTATAAAACGCACCCGAGCGCAAACATGTCGGCATCGGTGGTCGGTCGCCCCGGTGTGCGGACGAGCTCCGGCGCGAGGTGGCTGGCGGTCTCGACCTGCACGCTCGGCATCGAGTCTTCCACGGCGATGAGGGCGCTCGGCACGAGCGCGAGGCCGGTGAGCGTCGCAAGGGATGCGTCCCCTTGTGGCAAGACGATCGCGCGCGCCGTGATGTCACCGTGCGCGACGCGGAGCGCGTGAAGATGGCGGAGGGCACCGAGCGCGCGCTTCGTCACGATCATCGCATCGGAGCCCGAGACCCCATGCTCCATCGCCTCGGCGAGCGTCGGCCCCGCGGGCGGGGCGACCGCTGCGTACACCGCCGACTCCGAGAACGATCCCCACGCAACGAGCCGCTCGATGGCCGGGTGAGGATGTTCGGCGAGCAGGGTGCACGTCCGTGAGAAGTGCTCGAGCCCCGTCGACGAGAGGGCGACGTACACGCGCACGAGCACAAGCGAAGAGTCTCGAACGTCGACCGCGCGATACACGTCGATTGCGGCGCTTCGGTGGAGGCACCGATCTATCCAGAAGCAGCCGTCGATGAGCTCCCCACGCTCCATGCGTCCAGCCATGGTGCAGGAGCGACCCGGCGCGGACAACCACCACCGGCACCGTTCGAGAAACTCGAACGATGGATTTTCCGGCTCGGAATTGGACTAAAGACCCAGCGTCCAGCTGGGTCGACCAGAACCAAAGAACCCCAGAGCTCACACGCGTCGCGAACGACGAGCAACCGGCCCGCTCCGCCCGTTAGGGTGGGCCGCGTTGCGAGCCCACACAGGGGGAGCTCCGGGCCTATCCAGCGGCGAGGGCGAGGGTGCGCTTGCCTGCGAGGTAGAGCGAGATGCTGCGCGCAGTGTGGCGACCCTCCGCGATCGCCCACACCACGAGCGACGCACCGCGCCTCGCATCGCCGCACGCAAACACGTGCGGCTGCTTCGTCCGGCCTCGCTCGTCGGCCAGGATGCGTCCGCTCGGGTCCACGTCGAGCCTGAGCTCGCGGACGAGCGCCGAAGGCTCGGGCCCCGTGAAGCCGGCCGCGATCAGGACGAGCTCCGCGGGCAGGACCATGTCGGTCCCCGCCAGCGGCACGAAGCGCCCGCCTTCCAGTGTCGCCTTGGAAGCGACGAGGCGTTCGACCCGCCCCGCCGACCCCTGGAGCCGCGTCGTCATGACCCCGAAGGCGCGATCCCCTCCCTCTTCGTGTGCGGGCGAGACGCGGAAGATGAGCGGCCAGAGCGGCCAAGGGTTGTCGTCTCGACGGCTCTCGGGCGGTCGCTCCGCGATCTCGAGCTGCGTCACCGAGCGCGCGCCCTGACGGTGCGCGGTCCCGAGGCAATCGGCGCCCGTGTCACCGCCACCCAGAATGATGACGTGTTTGCCCTCCGCGCTGATGCGATCGGAAGGCGCAACGGCATGACCCGCGACGAGGCGGTTCTGCTGCGTCAGGTACTCCATCGCGAAGTGTACACCGGCGAGGTCCTCACCCGGGACGCCGAGCTTGCGCGGGTTCTCGGCGCCGAGCGCGAGCGCGATCGCGTCGAACGAAGACTCGAGCTCGAGCGCGCTGAGATCGTGGCCCACCGAGACGTTGCACTCGAAGCGAACACCTTCGGCGCGCATTTGATCGATGCGTCGCTCGAGGAGTGCCTTGTCCATTTTGAAGTCGGGGATGCCGTACCGAAGCAAACCGCCCGGTGCGTCCGCCTTCTCGAACACGACGACGTCGTGGCCTTCGCGCGCGAGCTCTTGCGCGCACGCGAGGCCTGCCGGGCCGGAGCCGATCACCGCGACGCGCCGGCCGGTGCGCCGCGCCGCGTGCTGGTGCGGCGGCGGGCCGTGTTCAGCGATCTGGTCGGCGATCGCGGCCTCGACCGCTTTGATCGTCACCGGCTCGTCGTGAATCGCGAGCACGCAGGCCGCCTCGCATGGGGCAGGGCAGAGCCGTCCGGTGAACTCCGGGAAGTTGTTGGTCCCGTGCAGCCGATCGAGCGCCTCTTCGACGCGTCCGCGGTAGACGAGATCGTTCCACTCGGGGATGAGATTTCCGAGGGGGCACCCCGAATGGCAAAACGGGATGCCGCAATCCATACAGCGCGAGGCCTGCTCGACGAGCTTGTCGCCCTCGAGGACGGGCTCACACTCTCGGTAGTCCTGCACACGCTCGGTCACCGGCCGCTTCTTCGGCGTACGGCGCTGGAGCTCGATGAATCCGCGCGGGTTACCCATCTCGTCTACTCCGCGGCGACGAGGCCGCTCGCTGCTTTGCGCTCCGCCTCGGCGCGCTGCCGCTGCGCTCGCTCGTATTCGTAGGGGACCACCTTCACGAACCGCTCGATGCTCGACGTGAAGTCTTGCAGGAGGGCTCGGGCGACCTCGCTGTCCGTGAGCGCGAGGTGCTCTCGGAGCGTCTTTTCGAGCCACGTCGCGTCGTCTTCGTCGACCGCGCGCAGCGCCACCATCTCCGGGTTGTGGCGCGATCGGAAACGCCCGTCGACGTCGAGGACGAAGGCGATGCCGCCGCTCATTCCGGCTGCGAAGTTGCGGCCTGTCGTCCCGAGGACCACGACGCGGCCGCCGGTCATGTATTCGCAGCCGTGATCACCGCACCCTTCGGTGACCGCGATCGCGCCGCTGTTGCGTACGGCGAACCGCTCGCCGACGCGCCCGCGGAAGTAGGCCTGACCGCTGGTTGCGCCGTAGAGGACGACGTTGCCGGCGATGACGTTTCGCTCGGCGACGAAGCGCGCTGCGCGCGGCGGACGGACCGCGATGCGCCCACCCGACAGCCCCTTGCCGACGTAATCGTTGGCGTCGCCTTCACAGACGAGCGTGATCCCGCGCGGAAGGAACGCGCCGAGGCTCTGTCCGGCGGACCCTTCGAGCTCGAAGAAGATCGTGTCCTCCGGCAGGCCCTCGGCGCCGTACTTCCGCGTGACCTCGGAGCCTAGCCGGGTGCCGACGGCGCGGTCGCGGTTCGTGACGCGAAGACGCTCGCGCACCGGCGTCCGGCCGGTGACGGCGGGGTAGGCGAGCGCAGCCATGCGCTCGACGAGCGGCACGCTCCGCGAGCTCGGCGGACAGCTCTGCGTTCCAGCTCCGGTGCGGCGCTTGCCGGCGGCGCTCGAGATCGGCTCGCCGATCTCGAGGTGGCCCGCATCGACGATCGCCGACAGATCGAGCTTCGCCGCGTTGCCGCTCGACGGAGCGACCTCGAGCAGATCGACCCGCCCGATCATCTCGTCCATCGTGCGGAACCCGAGCTCGGCCATCAGCTCGCGAACCTCTTCCGCGATGAATTGGAAGAAGCTCACCACGTGGTCGGCCTGCCCGGTGAAGCGCTCGCGCAACTCCGGGTTTTGGGTCGCGATCCCGACGGGGCAGGTGTCGAGGTGGCAAACGCGCATCATCACGCAGCCCATGACGACCAGCGGCGCGGTGGAGAAGCCGTACTCTTCGGCGCCGAGCAGCGCTGCGACGACGACGTCGCGGCCAGTCTTCATCTGCCCGTCGACCTGCAGCACGACGCGATCGCGCAGGCGGTTCTTCACCAGGACCTGCTGGGCCTCGGCGAGCCCGAGCTCCCAGGGCGCGCCGGCGTGTTTGATCGACGTGAGCGGGCTCGCGCCGGTGCCGCCGTCGTGACCGGAGACGAGCACGACGTCGCTCTTCGCCTTCACGACGCCGGCGGCCACCGTCCCGACGCCGACCTCGGCGACCAGCTTGACCGAGATGCGCGCGCGGGGGTTCGCAGCGCGCAGATCGAAGATGAGCTCCGCGAGGTCTTCGATCGAATAGATGTCGTGATGCGGCGGCGGGCTGATCAGGCCGACTCCCGGTGTCGCGTGCCGGACCTCGGCGATCCACGGGTAGACCTTCGAGCCGGGGAGCTGCCCGCCTTCACCGGGCTTCGCACCCTGGGCCATCTTGATTTGGAGCTCGTCCGCGTCGACGAGGTATTCGCTCGTGACGCCGAAGCGCGCGCTCGCAACCTGTTTGATCGCGCTTCGCCGGCGATCGCCGTTCGCATCCGGGACGAAGCGGCGGCGGTCCTCTCCACCTTCTCCGCTGTTCGAGCGGCCGCCGATGCGGTTCATCGCGATCGCGAGCGTCTCGTGGGCCTCGGCGCTGATCGATCCGAAGCTCATCGCGCCGGTCGCGAACCTCGGAAGGATCGCTTCGATCGCCTCGACCTCTTCGAGCGGGATCGGCTCGCGCCCTGCGGTCTTGAAGGCGAACAGGCTGCGAAGCGTGCCGCGCCGCTCGTTCTGCTCGTTCACGTTGCGCGCGTACGACGCAAAGATCTCCCGGCGCTTCGACTTCGTCGCGTGCTGAAGCAGGTACACCGTGTCGGGGTTGAACAGGTGCAGCTCGCCGTCTCTGCGCCATTGGTATTCGCCGGCGATCGGCAGTCGGACGGCGGGGCGAGCAAAAGCCTCGGCGTGGTGGCGAAGCGCCGCCTGCGCGACGTCGCGCACGCCGATGCCTCCGATGCGCGACGGCGTGTGCGTGAAGTACCTGTCGACGAGCTCTTTTGCGAGGCCGATCGCCTCGAAGATCTGCGCGCCGCGGTAGCTCGCGATCGTGCTGATCCCCATCTTGCTCATCACCTTCACGACGCCCTTTTCGATCGCCGTGAGGTAGCGCTTGCCGAGCTCCGCGTCGGTCGGTGAGGGGGCGCCGCCCTCGCGCTTCACAAGGCCGCGGCGCTCGAGCGTCGGGAGCGTGTCGAGGATGAGGTACGGGTTGATCGCGCTCGCGCCGAACCCGACGAGCAGCGCCGCTTGGTGGATTTCGCGAACCCATCCGGTCTCGACGACCATCGTCACGCGGGTGCGCTTTCGCTCGCGGACGAGGTGGTTGTGCAACCCCGCGACAGCGAGGAGCGCGGGGATCGGCGCACGTGAAGCGGTGACCCCACGATCCGAGAGGACGAGCACCTTCGAGCCGTTCGCGATCGCGTTGTCGGCCTTCGCGAAGAGGGCGACCAGCGCGGGCTCGAGCCCCTCGTCGCCGTCCGCGACGGGGAAGGTCATGTCGAGCACCGTCACGCCGAACTGCGAAAGCGACGGCGGTTGATCGGCCGGCGCGCTAGGCGGCGCGGCCGCGTCCGTCGAGAACATCGCCGCGATGCGCTTGAAGCGGCTCATCTCGTCGTTGTCGAGGAACGGCGTTTGGCAGAGGACGAGCCGCGCGCTCTCCGGGCGGGGATCGAGCAGGTTTCCTTCCGGGCCGATCGCCGTCGCGAGGCTCGTGACGAGCTTCTCCCGAATGGCGTCGAGCGGCGGGTTCGTCACCTGCGCGAACAGCTGCTTGAAATAGTCCGACAGCGGCCGCGGTCGATTCGACAACACGGCGAGCGCCGCGTCGTTGCCCATCGAGCCCATCGCCTCTTCACCGCGCGTCGCCATCGGCGCGACGAGGACGCGGAGCTCTTCCTCCGAGACGCCGAATGCCGCGAGGGAACGCTCGAGATCGTCGCCTGCGAGCTTCGGCACCTCGGCCCCGCGAGGGAGTGTGTCCAGCGGCACGAGGTTGTCGGTCAGCCACTGTCCGTACGGCTTTTCGGTGGCGATCTGCCTCTTTATCTCGGCATCCGGCACGATGCGGCCTTGCTCGAGATCGACGAGGAACATGTGGCCCGGCATCAACCGGCCTTTTTCGACGATGTCCTCGGGACGTACATCGGCGACGCCGCTCTCGCTCGCGAGGATGACGAGGTCGTCGGACGTGACCCAATACCGACCAGGTCGCAGGCCGTTTCGATCGAGGACGGCGCCGACGCTTCGTCCGTCGGTGAAGCAGACGCAGGCGGGGCCGTCCCACGGCTCCATCAAACACGCGTGGTACTGGTAGAACGCGCGTAGCTCGGGGCTGATCGCGTCGTTGTGCTCCCACGCTTCGGGCAAGAGCATCATGACGGCGTGCGGCAGGCTCCGCCCCGCGCGAACCAGAAGCTCGAGCACGCTGTCCAGACAGGCCGAGTCGGACAGGCCCTCGTGCACGATCGGCAGGATCTTCTCGATGTCCGCGCCCAGCTCCGGGCTCGCGAGCAGCGCCTCGCGGGCGCGCATCCAGTTCACGTTGCCGCGCAGCGTGTTGATCTCTCCGTTGTGCGCGATGAGGTGATACGGGTGCGCGAGCTCCCAGCTGGGGAACGTGTTCGTCGAGAACCGCGAGTGGAACATCGCGAGCGCGCTCTCGGTCCGCGGATCCTCCAAATCGGAGAAGTAGTCGCGCACCTGGGCGGGCGTGAGCATGCCCTTGTACGCGAGCGTCCTCGAGGAGAGGCTCGGCACGTGGAAGTAGCGGCGATCGTCGATGCCCGTGGACTTGATCGTCGCTTGGAAGCGCTTGCGCGCGACGTAGAGCTTCCGCTCGAACGTCGCTTCATCCATCGTGTCGGTCGCAGGCGCGACGAAGACGTGATCCATCGTCGGCTCGACGCTGCGCGCGGTGGCGCCGATGGTTCGGTTGTCCGTCGGCACGCGGCGCCAGCCGAGGAGCTTCATCCCCTCTTGGCGAAGGACCATCGCGAAGATGAGCCGCGCCAGCGCCGTCGCTTCCGATTGCTGCGACCCGAGGAACAGGCCGACTGCGTATTTGCCGGCCGCCGGCAATTGCTGCAGCGGGCGCTTCGTCTCCGGATCTTCGATGCGACCCAGCGCACACTCGCGTTGGAACAGGCGATCGGGCAGCTGAATCAGAATGCCCGCACCGTCCCCCGTGTTCTCCTCTGCGCCTGTCGCCGCGCGATGCTCGAGACGATCGAGCGCTGTCAGCCCGGCCTCGACGATCGAATGAGAGGCCTCGCCTCGGACGTGGGCAATGAAGCCGACACCACAAGCGTCTCGCTCGAAGCGCGGGTCGTGGAGGGGAGCGCAAACGTTCATCGATAGAGCCTCGGAAGCGTGACGCAGTATGTCACCCAACGCGCCGCGTCGGTCGAAATCTTTGGCCGAACCTCACAAACGCCCGCATCGAGCGCAACTGTAATGACGCGCCGTCCCCAATGTGAGGGCATGTGTGGCGCTCCTGCACCGGACTTTCGGCCTGTGTCCGCACAGGCGTGGGTGCCCGTGCGAGCGCAGCGAAGCACCCCCATTGGGCGGGACCCACGCCGTCGTGCGGACGCGAGAAAGCATTGTGACGGATGTACTCAGGCGTGACAGATCTTGGTCTCCTGGGAGGTGGAGACACGACGATGAGCACGCTCTACGAGCATCGCGTGCGCACCCTCGAGGGCGCGGAGACGACCCTCGAGCCGTATCGCGGCAAGGTTCTGCTCATCGTCAACACCGCGAGCCAATGCATCTTCACGCGCCAATACGACGGCCTCGAGAAGCTCTATGCGCGTTATCGCGAACGCGGTTTCGTCGTCCTCGGATTTCCTTGCAATCAGTTCGCCGAACAAGAGCCCGGCACGAGTGAGGACATCGCGAAGTTCTGCGAGCTCAAGTACCAGGTCAGTTTCCCGCTGTTCGAAAAGATCGACGTGCGTGGCGACGGCGCCCATCCGCTGTTCCAAGACTTGATGGATCGCGGCCGCGGGATCTTCGGGACCAGAGTCATCAAATGGAACTTCACGAAGTTCCTCGTCTGTCGCCGGGGGAAGTCGGTGCTCAGATTCGCGCCGATCACCACGCCTGCCGAGCTTCGCGACGAGCTCGAGCTCTTGCTCTAGAAGGGTTTCGCCGTTCCGGCGAAACCCGGCCCCGGGCTTCAGGCTTCGGGCAAATCCCAGAAGGCCGCCGCTACAGCCCGCACTTGGCGATCTGCTCCGAGCAATCGCCGTTGTCGACGTGCGGAGCCATGCAGCCGGCGAACGCGTCCCACTCGGCGCCGCACTCGACGGCGATACACCGCGCGGCCGTCTTCTCGCAGCCCGAGACGCAGCTCTGCAGGGCGAGGCCGTCCGCCGCGCAATACGCGGGCGCGCAGGAGAAGATGGCCGGGAACAGACAAGACGCGCACTGACCACCTCCGGTCGTCGCGCACTCGAACAGGCACGGACCATCGCTGTCGGAACAGCTCGCCATACAATCGGTGTAAGCGCCGCACCGGAAATCGGGCGTATCGAACGGGACCTGGAGGAACAGATACGCGAGGCACATCTCGTCGAGCGTGTTCTCGCCCCACGTCACGTCCTCCGGCGTACGAGGCATTCCGTCGACGAGCGGCTGGTTCGCTTGGGAGTTGTCGTAGGTGCACTGCACGCGGACGCCGTCACCCTTCTTCAGCTCCAACGAGGCCGACTCGGGAATCGTGTATTGCTGTTGCCAGTGAAAGTCCCAATCGGGGATGTCGACGACACATTGCGCGTCGGCCCCGGCGGGCTCGTGGCTCACGCTGATTTGGGTTCCGAGCGTGTGCATGTGCGGCGTTACGCCGACGAGCTTGGCGTCGATCGGCATTCGGTAGAGGCGCTCTTGCACGCTCGCCTCGTCGAAGGCGTCGATTTGCATCGCAAGGTGCGCGAGGGGGATCGATTCGATGCGGAACGACGGGGCTTCTGGGCGGGTCCAGAGCTTCACCGTCGTGCGGTCCGGCGGTGCGCCGGTTCCGGCACCGAGCGCCAGCGTGTTGTAGTGCATCTGAAGCACCAGCTTCGACCCGGCGGGAACGACCGCGGCGCTGTCGGCGGGCGCGCCGGTCGGCACACTGCCCGGTACCCATCCTCCCAGCGTCGAGAGGACCCCTCCGCCGGGGCCGCCGAAACACGTATATCCGATACCCTCGTCGTCCTCGTCCAAACCGCGAATCGTCTGCTCGAGATCCGGCGGAATGACGTAGATGAGGGCGTGGTGCGCAATCGGTAGAACACCGGGCACGACGGTCGATCCGACGACGTACGTCTCCGCGTCGAAGTCGTACGGAAGGATGAAACACCGATAGTCGTCGGAGGCCTCGCTGCTCGCGACGTAGTCGTCCTCCGGCGTGAGCTCGATCGTCGGCTCGCCGAGATCCGGCGCGGAGGGGCCATCTTCGAGCGGAACGAAGTCGGCCTCGTCGCCGACGGCGAACTTGTTGTCGGACCAAGCGCGAAAGACAGCTCGCTCGTCCTCGGTCAGGCGCCTTTCATAAGCGAGCTCGTGGCAATCGTCGGCGGGCATCCACGGGGGCATCCGACCCGCGTCGACCGCGGCCACCGCCGCGGCCGCCCAAGACGGCGTACCGCTTTCGAACATTTCCGCGCTGTACGTGAAGTCGTAAGGTGTAGGCCCGTCCGCGGTGTGGCAGCTCGTGCAGCTTCGTTCGATGAGCGGCCGCACGTCTCGCTGATACGTCACGCCGGACGTCTCTTCGGGACCGGAGTCACCGCAACCGAGGGCGGCGATCGAAGACGCACAGATCGCGGCGAGGCTTGCGCGAGCGAAGATAGAACACGCCATCGTTCGCAGCTTAAGACAGTCGCGCGGCTGAAAGTCGAGCTGATCGAATGGAACGCCTTACAAAGGTCAGGGGCTCCCCGCCAGGACGTGTAGGGTGGTCCGCACCACATGGGCCTGCTCACACCCGAGAAGCTCGAACAGCTGGTTTCGACAGGCTGCACGAAGTGCCGCGGAAAGCGCCTCAATTTCCAGATGTACGTCGACGCTCGGCTCCCGCTGATGGAGGGCGAGCCCGTCGGGCGCCTCACGTGGGCGTACGACGGCGAGGCGTTCGTCGATGGGGTCTATTGCGTCGAATGCGCAGCTTGCAACGCGGAGCTCTTCTCAGCCGACGCGTGCCCGAGATGCCACGCGGACGGTGCGCTCGAGCGGGTGCTCGAGACGGACAACACCTACGACGTCCCGCTGTCGTGTCCGCGGTGCGGTCACCAGGAAGTCAGCTACTTCGCAATGGTGCCGGCAACGACGAGCTACGAGGGTAAACGCGCGGACAAGGCGCGCACCGACTGCGCGCTCCTCGACCCCGGGTTTCACGGATACAAGGCTTCCTGCAAACAGTGCGGCGTCTTCGCCGAGCTGAAGGATCGCTGCATGCTTTGCGACGCCCCCGCGCCGCTGCGCCCGCGGCTCTGAGGTGCCCAGCTGCCTGGCACAATTGGGCACGAGCAGATCGCGTGAACTAGCACTTATCCGAGCAAACCGGTGGGCATCGATCCTGCACGAGGGGCGTCGATGAACGGCGCAGAGAGCTTCTGTCGGTATTGGGGATTCGCGTTGCTCGTGAGCTTCATCGCTTGCGATGCGCGGATCGAAAATGGGGGCGACGGCAACGGCGGCGCAGGTGCCGGTGGAGAGGACGCTGCAGGCGGAGAGGACGTGTCGGGCGGAGGACCCCTGGGCGGGGGGCCTCTCGGCGGAGGGCAGTTCGGCGGATTCGCGCCCGAACCTGGACCCTACACGCCGCCGACCGGGTGCGAGCTCGTCGAGATCGTTGTCGAGCCGAGCGTCAATTCGCCCACGGACGGGTGCGCGGGCACGTATCAATGCGACGGCGGTGTCGTCCTCCTCGTCGAATGCGACGGCGAAAATGACGGCACGTACACCAGTCTTTGTACGTGCGACGTGAATGGCTCGTGGCACGACGGGGGCCTCGTCGAGGGCGAGGGCGAGCCCGCGTGCCTCGCCGGCTTCGCCAATTGCACCGCGCAGAAATGACGGAGGGCTGCCGAATACTCGTCAAAAAGCGTCGGGCGGGACGCGTGCGTAGCTGTCCTCGCCGTCGACACAGAGCTTCGCGAGGTGGGCGACGCGAGGCAATTCGGTCGTTATCCAATATTGAGCAGCCGCCATCTTGCCGCGGTGAAAGTCGGTATCGCGACCGGATGCGGCGCGCGCTTGGAGCATCCAGGCCCATGCGATGACGACGATCGAGAACATTTCGAGGTAATCGGCGCTGTGCAGGAGCATGCCGTCCACGTCGCCGGAGAGCCCCCGCGCGCCGAGCGTCATCGTCGCCTCCGCAATACGATCCGCGGCGATGCGGAGGGCCTCGGACCACGCTCGGTCGACACCGGCTTCTTCGGCGCGTACACACGACGCTTCGACCTCGTCGCGGAAAAGCCTGAGGGGCAGTCCCTGCGCGGCGACGACCTTTCGGCCCAGTAGATCGAGGCTTTGAATGCCCGTCGTTCCCTCATGAATCGAATTGAGCTTTTGGTCGCGCAGCCACGCTTCGACGAGGTATTCGCTCGAGTAGCCGTAGCCACCATGGATCTGCAACGCGAGCGCGTTCGACTCGAAGCCCTTCTCCGCGGGAAAGCTCTTCGCGACCGGCGTCAGCAGATCGAGCAAATGCTGGGCGCGCGCCCGCTCCTCGGCGTCCGCGCCGTGCGCTGCGACGTCTGCGAACATTGCAGCCCGGGCGATGAGGGTGAGACCTCCCTCGACGATCGCTTTTTGACGGAGCAGCATCCGGCGCACGTCGGCGTGCTCGATAATGGGAACTTGGGGCGATAGAGGATCTCTCGCTGCGGCGGCACGGCCCTGGGGCCTGGTGCGCGCGTAGTCGAGTGATTCGAGGTACGCGACCGATGCGGTGGCGACCCCGTTGAGGCCGACCATCAACCGGGCCTCGTTCATCATTTGGAACATGTACGAAATGCCGCGATGCTCTTTGCCGACGAGCCACCCGCGGCAGTCCCCTCGATCGCCGTACGCCATTGCCAGGCTCGGCAACCCACGCCAGCCGATCTTGTGAATCGCTCCGGCCACCGCGACGTCGTTGTCGACCAGCGCGCCACGTTCGAGCCGGAATTTCGGAACCGCAAACAACGATACGCCCTTGATCCCGGCCGGCGCGCCTTCGACGCGCGCGAGCGTCATGTGGACGATGTTCTCGGTCAGGTCGTGATCGCCGCCTGAGATGAAGATCTTCGCCCCACGAATGCGGTACGTGCCGTCCTCGCTCGGTGTCGCGACCGTCGAGACGTCGGCGAGGCTCGAGCCGGCGTGCGGCTCGGTGAGGGCCATCGTCCCGGTCCAGCGGCCTTCGTAGAGCGCGGGAAGGAACAGCTCCTTCAGCGCGGGATCACCGAACGCCTCGATGAGGTGTCCTGCGCCCGTCGTGAGTCCGAGATACCCGAAGGCCGAGAGGTTCCCAGCCATCAAATAGGCATTCGCGAACGTGGCGACGCAGAGAGGCATTTGCTGGCCGCCGACGTCGGCCGGCCGCGTCGCAGCAATCAGACCCAGCGCCACGAGCTGCGGATAGATATCTCGCATCTTGGCGTGGACGCGGACGCTGCCTTCTTCGAGCTTGGGCGGCGCCTCGTCCATCGCGCGGTACGCCGGGAAGAGCACGTCGCGCGCGAGCCGCCGAGCCTCGCGAATGAAGAGGTCGAAGGTATCGCGTCCGTGCTCGGCGAACGCAGGCAGTGCGCAAAGCCGCTCGACCTCGAGCACCTCGTACAGGAGGAAGTCGACGTCGGCTTCACGCAGGAGCGGGTTGGTGGTGGTCATGGGACTCCGTGAGCGCCTGCAGCATCCAGTCCTTCGCGGCGTACGAATTCGAGATAACGCGCATACGCGGCACCCCGCTCGGCATCGTCCAGACCCGGTAACAAGCACAGCGAGCCGAGGCGGACATCCTGCCGCGCGTCGCACCAATCGGAGGCTTTGGTAAAGACATCGCGGACCACCGCCGCCATCTCGGTGCGGGCGCGGGCGAGCGCCGAAAGGACCATGAGAGCCGGTCGCGCCGCCCAGCTGTCCGTCCCGGTCGCCACGGCGCATATCCATTGAAAGCCGTCGTCGTCGACGGACGACAGGCCGCGGCCCAGCAGAGAGAGAACGGCGAGTCGCCATCGATCCAGCGCCTTCGTCGGCTCGCCGGAGGTTGTCTCCAGGAGATCGAACAGCGCACGAGCGTCGGCGACCGATATGGAATCCGCCAAATCGAGAGCGAACCAATCATCGAGATTCGACACCTCGTTTTGGAGCGCGCGGACGACCTCCAAACTGCCTTGTGCGACGGCTCGGGCAGTTATCGGGAGCGGTGCGTCGCCTGCTTCGCCGATGATTTCGCCCGTCTGCCCGACGTCTCGCAGCGCCGCGGCGAAGGCAATCTGGGCCGATTGGGGGATCGGGCCGTCCAGTTGGACACGCACCCGAACCGGCCCCGGTGGGGGCTTCGACCGAACCCTGCCGATGACATCCATGATTGCCGCAGCAAGTGCATCCTCCACGGGCGGAAGCTCCGTACGATACAGCCAAAGAAGCGGTGCGACCGCCCTCACGCCTGAATCGAGCGCGCTCGACAGCGCGAGTGCGCGTTCTGCTCGCTGGCGCTCCTCCGGCATTTGCAAGAACGCGATGTATGCCATTGCGAGATCGCAGTGCGCGCGAAGCCGCTCGTTGGCGCGGCCCCGCGCATATGCGCTCGTCGCGCTGGCGAACTGCCCCGTCCGTAGTTGGGTGTCGGCCCAATCCACCAACAGCGCAGCGTCGTCGGGCGCGATCCGACACGCGGCCTCGAGAACCCTTGCGGCCTGCGCGTCGTCACCGAGCCCGACGAGCGCGCTGGCCTTCTGTCCCAAGAGCTGAGCACTGGGCTCGAGCGCGAGGGCCACATCGACGACCGCGAGCGCTTCCTCGAATCGCTCGAGTCGTCCGAGCGCCATCGCCTCCACCAATGCGAGGCGTGCGGCCGCCTTCGGTCGCGCCTGCCGCAGCGCCGCCAACAGCCCGACCGCGGCCTCGAGGTTGGTTTGTGCCCCCTGCGTCACGCCTTCTCGGTCGATTGCAGCGAGCAGGCGACCGACACCATTGGCGATCGCGTCTGCCGCTACCCCTCGCAGCCCATGCGAGCCGCGCCACTCCGAGAGCCACGAGAGGTACGCCGCGCCGGGTCGAAAGATCACGACGTCGAGCAAGAGCAAGATGGCTTCGTTCAGGCGTCCCGATGTCGCCAGCACGTGCGCCCGCACGGCTGCGGCGCCGAAGAACGCGCTGCCGCTGCTCGGCAACAGCTCGAGCGGCCGGTCGATCCGAGACAGAATCAGATCCAGCATCGCCCGGTGCTCCGGCGCCTGTGGGCGAAACGAGAGCGCGGCCCCCACTTGCGTGAGCGCAAGTCGATAGTCGGCCTTGTCGAGCGCGACATGGGCGGCCTCCGCGTAATCTTCTTCACTGGGGTCGGGAGACATCAGAGGAGGTCCAGCGATGGGCGAAGCGTGAAAAACGCATGATCGCTGTGCCTGTCCTGGGGCAGCGCACCACGATTGCGATGTGCCGCCAGACCATAACAAAGCTCGAGCGGGTTCTGGTCGACGCCATAAGGCAGCTCGCCGCGGAAGACGCCACACGGGTTACCGTCCATCCACGGCGCCGACGTCGATGGCGCACCCTCGTAGGAGGGATGCCAGTCGTCAGCGGCCCATTCACCAACGTGAAGATCGCGGACACCGAACACACCTTCCTCGGGCCACGCGCGCTTGCCGTACCAAAATCGACCGCCGTTGCACACGAATGCGGAGCGGCCGGCGTCGCGAGCCATCCATTCGAGCTCTGCCTCCGACGGAAGCCGCATTCCCATCGCTTTCACCAATTCGGAGGCGGCGGACCGTTCCACCTCGTCGGTATGAAGGGGGCTTTTGAATCCAGCGCTGAGACGCTCGACCTCGGTACGATTCAATGCGCGCTCCGCGGTGACGAAGGGCGCCACAACGACGCGGTGCTCGGGTCTCGTGAACCGCAACATCGCTTCCACCGTGAGTCGAACGTCGCGCGTCCAATCGATATATTCGGATAGTTCCTCGATGTCGCTGTCGGCGAGGCCCATCACGAACTGTCCTCCGGGGACGATGATGAATCGCAGTCCCGGCCAATCGGCGTGCGAGAGCGACGGTAGCCGCTCCATGCCGACGAGCTCTTCGTGCGCCGCAAAACGCTCGTCTAGCGTCGCGGCGACAGCGCGGCCGACCGCGACCCTCGTAGCATCCTCGAGCGCTCTCCAGGCTTCGACACTGTCGAGCGCCGGCCATCGAGACATGGCATTCACGTAGGGGCGCGCAGCTGATCCTCGATTTCGGGCCCCGCAATTTCACTGATTTTGGGGTTTTCGAGGAGCTTCCGCAAATATTCAATCAGCTCCGGCGAGCCGACGAGATCGAGCACCGGGGGCAGCACTGCGATGAACGCGCCTTTGCCGAGGTCGGGCAGCAGCCGGAGACGCCGCAAGATCATCTCGGAGCGACGCTCCTCGGGGATTGCTTCCAGGACCAACCGAGCATCTTCGGGAGGCTCGAATCCGACCGCGTCGTCCCATTCGGGCTCGACGACGATGCCCTGCCGGAGAAGGACCTTGAAGGCCGCGAGGAGGTGCGCGTCCGTCAACATGAAGAGATTGTCGTTCCTGCGGGAGGCCTCGGCGGCAAACACGAGGAACGATTTTGCCCACGTCACACCGGCAGCGCCGGCGGCCTCGATCATCTGCTCGAATGCTTCCGGTGGAATGTCACCGTCCGTCTGGACGAGGATCTTGTACGCACCGATCAAGAGCTCCTGCGCTACGTCGAGTCGCTCTACCGGTGTGAGCGCGGACATTGCTTCATCGATGACGACGCCGGCAGAGGTCTCGTCGCTGATCCGTGCACGCGTGCGCTGCCAGCGCCTTTCCCCTGGAGCTACTTCGAGCTCGAGGGGAGAGGGCGGGGCGAGGCCGAGCCATTTGTCGATGCAGCGACTGCTGCCTGGCATGCCCCATCGCAAACCGGGAACGATGTCCTGCATCTCCGCCAGCGAGCGCGCCGTCTTGCGTTGCGCGTCGCTCAGCCGCTCCGGCGGAGCGACCTCCATCTGGTCGAATTGTGATTTGAAACCGGCGAGGTCGAGCGCGAGCTCTCCAATCGCTTTGCGACGCTTGTGGTCTTCTTCGCCCTGCGCGGCGAATGCGCGCACGATCGCCGGCGGGACCACGTCGCGCTGTTCCGAATGGGCAAGGAGCGCCGTGACCCATCGGCCGGCATCGCCACGACCCCATGGCACGAGCGTGGTGTCGATGCTCGTGAACCATCCCGCCGCGCCGGAAGCCGCTTCATCGTCCGTGCAGTCGAGGCCCGCGATCGCTTTTCCTGCCCAGCGTCCGCTTCCAGGCAGGCCCTCCGTCGGCAGTGCCTCGAGACGGGCGCGTGCGTCGGAATCTCCGCCGCGCGAGAAGAAACCGAGCGCGACCGCCGCCCCCGCGCGCACCGGTCGCGAAGGATCCTTCTCGGCGAGATCGGCGACCTTCTTTTTCGCGACCGCGGTGCCACCGACGAGCGCCAAGAAGAAGATCGCGGCGGACCTCAGCGCGGCTTGTTCGTCCCCGAGGAATTCTTCGGCGACGGATGCGACGCTGCTCGCGTGTTCGAATGTCTTTGCCGCAGCGCTGCTCTGTTTGCGTTGTTCCTCGGCAGCCGGGGCGACGAGCCACAAGTGGTCGCCCGCGGCCATGTCGCCCAAAAGCCGCAGGGCGCGCACCAGCCCCGGGGCTCGGTCGCGAATGCGATTGGCCAATAGCTCCGCCGCAGGGGCGTCGGCCGGAAACCATTGTCCCGGCGCGACGAGCGCCTCCGTCAAATGGAAGTAGGCATCATCGCCAGCGCGGGACGCGTCGCCGAGCGTTTCGATCTGCTGCGGGATCCGTGTCGCGGGACCTTGCGCGTGCTGCAGTTTTTTCCAGTCCACCGGTCGCTCCATTTCCGGTTTCAACTCTCGTCGTCGTCGCCCGCTCCCGCGCGCTGGGCCGCCCCCGGCCGCGACGGATCGACGCGATCAGCCTCGGCCGTGTAGGCCGCGCGCGCTCCATGACCACCCCAACCGTAGCGTCGACCCGCGCCGGCCGTTCCGGCCGCGGGGCCGCGACCACCTTGCGCTGCGCCGGTCTGACCGCGCAGTGGTCCGTCGAGCTCGCCGTAGTGCGGAGTGCGACCCCCGGACCCGTCCGGCCTGCCGTGGAGCAATGCGTGAGCGTGTGAGCCCGGCGCGGCGGACGGATGCGCGCCCGGGGTGTAGGTGATGGTCTGGTTGCCGTAGCGGTAGTTGATTGTCGTTCCGTGGCGCTGCGCAAAATCGTGCATCGCCCGATGACATTGCGGACACGGTGGCAACGTGCCCGTCATGTTCAACGTCGCGCCGTTGAGCTGCGAGCGTGTCTCGTCGTTGGTCTCGAGATCGTAGAGGAGCCTGCGCTCGGAGTGGCTGCGTGCCTCGCTGCGCAAACATTGCGGGCAACCGTCGTAGCCGCTCTGCTGGTTGCCCGAGCCGATGGTTTGGCGGCCGCGGCGGAGGGTCCAATCCACGCCGTGCTCCCACCCCATTGGATCGACCCACACGATGGGGTTCGGGCCGTATTCGTAGAGATCGTCGCTGCCCTCGAGCCCGATGGGATCGGGCGTGAGATAGCGCCCCGTCTCGGGATCGTAATACCGGTATCGGTTGTAATGTAGCCCTGTCTCGGGGTCGGCCATTTGACCGGGGAAGCGAAATGGCGTGCTCGTCTTTGCACGCTGCGACCACGTCACTCGACCGTAAGCGTCGCGCGTGGACGTCGCGAGGGATTGGCCCGCGGCGTCGACGATCTCCTCCGGCGTGTCGTTGAAGTCGCCGACGATGTACTCCCAATCGCCGCTCTGTCCCGATACGCCGCTTCGCTGCGCGAGCGGAAGGGTGGTGTTGTTGTCTTCGTAGAGGTATGTGCGAACGTCCGGCGCCTGACCCTTTTGCGTGTGGATCTCGTGCACGACGCTCACGAGGTCCCAGACGTAGCGGGTCGTCGATTGAGGCTGGTAATCGCCCGTCATGTCTTTCGCGAGCACGCGCTTTTCCACGCGGCGCGCGAATGGATCATATTGGAAGTCGACCCGGCGTCCGTCCGGGAGGGCGACCGCGCGGAGCATGTTCCACGCGTCGTATTCGAACTTCGTATATGCAACCGAGCCGTCGTCGTTGCGGACACCCTTGGACACGAGGCGGCCGCGATTGTCGTATTCGTAGTCGACGTTGCCGCGGTGAGCGAGGCGGCCTCCAGCGCCGTATTGGCGAAGGGGCACGTTGGTGCCGGCTTCATAGGGCTTGCCGGCCTGGTCGTATCGGAACGACTCCGTGCCGGTCCTGCTCCTCTTTTCGAGCATGTGGCGGCGCAAATCGTATTGGAATTCGATCGTGCCATCGGCCGCCGTGGTAACGCTCGCGAGCTCGCTGACTGCCGTATAGTCGTAGGTCTTTTCGATCGAGCCCGCGCGGGGACCGCCGACCCAGACCGGTTGTCCGGCCGGCGTGCCGGCTCCTTGCGGCCTGACGGCGCGCCGGCGGAGCCGGGCTGCGCCGTCGAGCTCATCCAGGATGGCCCCGCCTTGAGGGAGGTCGCGGCCAATCGGCCAACCGCTCACGTCGCGCTGGATCCCGAGAACGGAGGCGCCGTCGGCCCAGAGCTCCGTCACGCGCCCGAAGCTGCGGCGCGCCTCGACGTGATGGCCGACACTGGTGTGGAACGCGATCCGGCGGCCCATGATGTCGCGCTGGGAGTCGACGGTGTACGTCGTGCCCGCGACGGTGACGCGCTCCTGGACGACCTCGCCCATCGGGTCGCGCACGAACTCCAATGTAATGGCGCCCGATCGCGCGCGGACGAGCTCGCCGCGTTCGTCATAGCCGCGTTCCTGTTCGTCGCCTGTCGGACCAGTTTGCTTGGTGAGCTGCCCGAGCTTGTTGTTCTCGATCTCGGTCTTGCCCTGCGCGTCGATGATGGCCGTGATGAAACCACGCGCATCGCGCACGAAACGCTGCCAAGTACCGTCGAACATGCGCTGATAGGCAATGGCGCCCATCCCGTCGCGCGTGAACTCGCACGTCTCACCGCGCTCGTTTTCGAGGCGGACGATCCATCCCTCGCGGTTGTGAAAGGACCGGATCGAGTCACCCGTGGGGTGCTGGACCAGCGCCAGCCAGCCGATGCCGCCATATTGGTAACGATAAGTCGAACCGTCGGGCAATCGCTCCATCGTGACGTTGCCGAACCCGTCGTATTCGTAGGCCTTCGTGCGACCGATGGGGTCCGTGACGAGGAGGAGTTTGCCGCTATTCGAATATTGGTATGAAAAGACGCGGCCGTCGATTTCCTGGTCGCGTATGCGCCGACCCCAGTAATCGTACCAAAAACGAGCCGTCCCGCCGGATGGAGGCGTCACTGCCGTCCGATTGCCGAAGGCGTCGTATTCGAAGAGACGTCGTGTACCGTCCGGCAGGTTTTCCTCCAGGACGAGACCTCGGTCGTTGTGTCGGAACCGCGTGATACCGCCCCTCGGATCCGTGAGCCAATCGACCTCGCCGTTTTTGTCGCGCGAAATCGTGGCGATCCCACCCGCGGCGTCGACGGTCTCGATCGGTCGGCCCTCGTCGTCGCGTTTCCACTTGATGACGTGACCCTCGGGGTCGTCTCGCCGAATGACGTTGCCGAGATAGTCGTATTGATAGCTCCACCTCGCGCCGTTGGCGTCCGTCTGTGCTGCGATGTTGCCCTCGTCGTCGATGCTGCGTGTGGTGACGCCACCTCGGCCGTCGATGCCTTTCGTGACCAAGCCGTCTTGCTCACCGAAGTAGCGCTGCACGCGGACCGAATCGGTCACTTCCGTGTAGCCGTCGTCGCCGAAGTCGAGCTTTACATGATAGATGCCGCGAGCGCGGGTGACGCCATCTGCGAGGAGGGGTGACAACCCTGGATCCAGCCCCATGTCGCCGCCGTCCGGCCGGTCCCCCCAAGTCTCGATGCAGCGACCCTGATTGTCGTAAACGAAGGAAAAAACGACGCCGTTCGGCAGCTCCATGCGGGTGAGCCTGTGCGCGTCGTCATAGGCGTAACGGAACCGATGTCCATCTGCGTCCTCTGCGAGCACCAGGTTGCCTGCGTCATAGGTGTAGCGCGCGAAGACAATCGAGTTGCCCGCAGGATCCGGGACCGTAATCGACGCTATCTGCCCCTCTGTCGTCTGGCCGAACACGATGGTCCGCCCGGCCGTGTCCACCATGCGCGTGAGGCCACGATCGTTGTAGTCGAAGGTGATGCGGCCGCGATTGCGGAAGCGGATGGAGCGCAGGCGATAAGAGGCGGGATCGTGGGTGTCCTGGACGAAGGAATGATGGAACTCGTTGCCGGCACGCAGCAAAAAGCCCTCTGCGGTGCGGAGGAGGCCCCAGCCCTGAATGCCAGTCTCCTCGCCGGGCGTCGTGATCTTGGGCAGCTCGATCACTTGACCGAGACCCGAACGAACCGCGATTCGGTCGCGTTTCACCCATAGCGACCAAGCAAACGTGTGTGTCCAGCCGAACCCCAATCCGACGTCGTGCGCGCGGTTGAAGGAGCTATATCGGCGCGACAGCTCGACATTGAAAAAGCCGGGGAGGAAAAGGTCGATCTTCGGAAGTGTGAAAACCTCGCCGGTGATCGCATCGACCGGATCGCCCGCGGCCGTGCCGGACGAGCAGTTCGTGCAACTGCCATTCGTTCCGTTGCCGCAGCTGCCGGCGCCACTGCCGTCGCCCCCGGCGCCGTCGCCGCTGCCGTTGCCGCTACCCGGGCCGTCGCCATTGCCGTTTCCGGCGCCATTGCCGCTGCCCCCTCCGCCGTCTCCGTTGCCGGCCAAAACAGCAATGCTGGGGCACATCCCCGGAATCGGCGGAATATTGGGTACGGGTGCGGTGCGGGCCATGGTGCCAGCGCGCGAGGCTAACACCCGATGCGAGAGCCGTCACCGAGCACCCCACAGCCGATCCGCATCTCGTCGCGCCTGCTTTTTGCAAGGTCAGAGCCAGGTCCCCCAGGCCGGAGAGGCGTTTTCGGCGCGGGCGAACGATGGAAGACGCCCTCCTTCGTGGCTTACGACAGGCCCGCCGCGGGAAGTCAGAGCGGATCGACGCGGACCTTATTGCGGTAGGTGCCTGCCGCGTGTCCGACGGAGCTCCACCCGGCGCCTGGGCCGGTCTCGGCGAGAGTCAGCACCACCATCGACGTTCGGCCGTCCCCGAAGAATTGAATCGAGCTCTCGGGCAAGCCGAAGCCGGCGGTCGGAGAGAGCGCGGTGCTCGCTTGTGCGGACCAATCGAAGAAGGTGACGCGACAGCCCCGTTCGGTTCCGGCGGTTTGGTAGCGAAGCTCGATCGCGAGCGGTTCGCCGTCGCCGAGCGTTCCGCGGGCACGTTCTTCGAAGGGGCCCTTGTCGCCGTCGGACGCGCGCAGAACGCGAAACGTCCCGGCGCCGTCGCGGACGGCGAGCTGGATCGGGCGACCATACGGGTAGTCCGCCTGCTCGATGTCGAACCGCGCCGGCTCGGTCGGTGAAAACGCTATCGATGCCTCGAAATCGAAGCGGAGCACGGCGAACGAATTAAGGTGTGAATAGACCGGCGCGGGCAGCACCGAGACGGCCTCGATCGATGCCGCGCCAGCCGATTCCTCGAAGACGAGCGAGCTCTCGCCGTCGTCGTGGTAGCGCGCGCGAAAGCCGAGCGGCGCGGCCTCGAACGCCGTCATCTTGCGGCGTGGACCGAACGCCTCCGGCGGCGCGAGCACGGTCCACATGCGATCCGGCGATCGACTCTGGAACGTGAGCAGCGGCTCGAACGCGATGTGTGCGCCGGCGCACGGGATCGCGACCGCGGTGACCTGCGGGTGGTCGGGGGACGCTTCGCTCGTTTCGACGGTCGCGAGCTCGCCGCCGAGCGGACGTGTTCGTGGCTCGGGCGCGCGCTGCGCGGCCATCACGAACGCGCCGACAGTCGCGCCCCCGCCGGCTGCAAGGAGCGCGTCGAGGGGGCGTCGCATCGTTCTCCACGCGAGCGAGCCGAATGCGAACGAGAGCGCAGCGAAGCCGCCCACCTGGCTCCAGCCGACCGACACCGGAAAGAGGATCTTTCCCGCGACGGCAGCAGCCGTCCATCCACCCGCGATCGCCGCGATGATCGCCGCGGCAGGACGTCCGAACGACTTGGTCGCGATTGACCGCGCGAGCGCTGCCGTGATGGCGAGCGCGACGACGATGGGCAGCACCGTATTCGTCCAGGTGTGAACGTCCGAGAGAGGGAAGCCTTGCGGTAGCAATGTGAGCGTGGCCGCCGCTCCGCCCAAGTGGAGGAGGAGCACGGCTGTCGCCGCGGCGACGCTCGGACGAGACGCCGCGTCAGAACGAGGCACTGGCGCCATGTCGCTCGGGGGACGCCGCCGTCGTCGCTGCGAGCACGTTTCGCCGCGTGATCATCGACGCCGCCGTGGTGCCAGCGCGCTGTTCGTTTCGACCTCGTGACGCCCGGACCGGGCACCCTGGGATCATCAGGCCTGCCAGACCCAACCCTCTTTGGGAAAGTCGGGGTTTTCGTGATCGGGTCCGCCGACGGAGAGCTCGACGCTGCGGACGATCGCGATGTTCTTGCGATCGATCTCGGTCAATAGGCTGTCCGAATATCCGGCGTTGGGTTTGTACCAGGCGGCTGTCTTGAAATAGCTTTTGACGACCTTCGAGTCGAAGGGCCGCCCGCGCCGCGCGTAGATGGTATTGCGCAACATGCGGAGATCGCGGCGCGACAGGGTGTTGAGATCGTCCATCGAAAGGAGCTGATCGAGCTTCGACGGATCCGACAGCGGGGTCGCCGCGACGGCGCCGCCCGTGTCACCGAGCCAGGTTCCGAGCCGTTGCGACAAGAGCGACAGCTCGATGTCGTCTTCCGTCGTCGCCGTTCCGGCCTTCTTGCGCGCGAGCACCTCGTCGCGGCGCTTCTCCAGGTCGGGTTGGCCGAGCGCAGCTTCGAAGTCGACGATGGCGCGTGCGTTCTCTTTGTCGCGCGCAGAGATCTTTTTCTCATCCATCTTCTCGGAGGGCTGGTACCAGGCCTGCGCGCGGAAGAACTCGTCGAGCCACGGCTTGCGAAACGTGTTTCCCGCGCGCGCATAAATCCAATTGCGCATCAGGATGAGCTCGCGAAGGGTCCTGTCCTGAAGGTCGTCTTTTTTGATCGCTCCTTCGTAGTAGAGCGGTCGCGAAGGCATCGCTGGTGCGCTCGCGGCGGAAGCGGCGACCGAAGCGGATGCCGCCGGCGGGGCAGAGGTTTGCTGGGTGGCCGACGGGGGCGCCGAGGCGCCGCTGCTCGTCTGGGAGGGCTTGGAAGCCGAGCCCTCCGACGCGGAATGTTCACCGCCGCAGTGCAGACAGACGAGCGCGAGGACCAGGAGCGGTGTCGTTCGGCGCGGGGTCACGGCCGGGAGCGTATCCCGGGAGGCTCGACGGGAATAACCCGCATGTGCGTGGGTTTCTTCCGGCATGGAGGATATGAGAATCGTTCGACCAACCACCCTCGCTCTCGTCGCTGCGCTGGCCGCGGCCGGGTGTCGCGCGCCCTCGCACGATACCGCCAGCAAGACGAGCGACGCCGAAGACATGGCGAGAGAGGCAGGTGAATCGGCGGCGCCCACGACGCTACCTCCGATGCCGACCGTCGCCCCGCTGTCGCCGAACGCTCGCCTCGAAGACGAGAACAACACCGTGAGCGTGTTCAAGGCCGTCTCGCCCTCGGTCGTCTTCGTCACGCAGAAGCGGACGATGTCCGATTGGTGGGGTGGCACCCAGGTCGAGGTCCCCGCTGGCAGCGGCTCCGGCTTCGTTTGGGACGACAAGGGCCACATCGTCACGAACTTCCACGTCGTCGACGGCGCGCAGTCGCTCACGGTCACGCTCCAAGGAGCGAAGTCCTTCACGGCGACGATCGTCGGGACCGAGCCGCGCAAAGACGTCGCGGTTCTCAAGATCGACGCACCGAAAGAGCTCCTGGTCCCGCTGAAGGTGGCGCCGAAGGAGTCCGCGCTCGAGGTCGGTCAGAAGACGATCGCGATCGGCAATCCGTTCGGGCTCGACCACACGCTCACGACGGGCGTCATCAGCGCGGTCGGCCGTCAGGTCGACGGAGCGGGCGGCGTG
Organism: Polyangiaceae bacterium; assembly: GCA_013361525.1. Classification (GTDB taxonomy): domain Bacteria; phylum Myxococcota_A; class Polyangia; order Polyangiales; family Polyangiaceae; genus Xiheicaenibacterium. The sequence continues at coordinate 72,665 of JABFXY010000192.1, forward strand.
ACCATCCGCGACATGATACAGACGGACGCCGCGATCAACCCGGGCAACTCGGGTGGTCCGCTGCTCAACTCGGCGGGTGAGCTCATCGGGATGAACACGATGATCTATTCGCGAAGCGGGCAGTCGGCGGGCATTGGTTTCGCGGTTCCGTCGGGGACGATCAGCCGCGTCGCGCCTCAAATCATCGCGACCGGCCGCGCCGAGCAGGTCGGCATGGGCATCAACATCGACCCCTCCGGTCGCGTCGAGCGCCGCCTTCGAATGAAGGGCGTCGTCATCCTCGGCGTCAAGGAAGGCGGACCCGCGGCGAAGGCCGGCCTCGTCGGCGTACAGGAACAGGATCGCACCATCGTGGTGAACGACGTGATCGTCGCCATCGATGATCAGCCCGTTGCCGACTACGACGACCTCTACAACGCCCTGGACCAAAAGAAGGCGGGGGAGAGCGCGAAGGTCACGATCGTGCGCGGTGAAAAGAAGCGCACGGTCCCCGTCGAGCTGGTCCTGCTCGCGCCGGAATAGCCCGACCAACAAGCCGACATTCGTGCTACTCGGTCACCATTGCCATGGGCGATGGTGCACCGAGAGCGCTGATGATCGTGGCCGAAGGGTCCGAGGAGATGGAGGTCGTCATCACCGTCGACGTCCTCCGTCGCGGCGGTGTTCTGGTCGACGTCGCCGGGCTCGAAGGGCCGGGCCCGGTAACCTGCAGTCGCGGTGTGCGGATCCTGCCGGATATGGCGCTCGGCGACGCTACCGGCTCGTACGACGTGGTGATCCTGCCGGGGGGCCTGGGCGGCGTTCAGCGGCTCGCCGGCTCTGACGCAGTCGGCGAGCTCTTGCGTGCCCGCGAGAAGAGCGGTGAGCGTGTCGCTGCGATTTGCGCCGCGCCTGCGGCGCTCGCAAAACACGGAGTGTTCGGCGCCCGAACGATGACCTCACACCCCGCCGTGCACGACGTCGTCGCGGCGCACGGGAAGCTCGTGGCCGATCGCGTGGTCGTCGACGGAACGCTCACGACGTCGCAAGGCCCGGGCAGCGCGTTCGAGTTTGCGCTCGCGCTGGTGCGCGATCTCGCCGGCCCAGAGAAAGCCGCGGAGATCACGCCTCCCATGATGTTGCCGAAGGCCGTTTCGTGATCGATCGGTCGGCGCCCGTCTTCGTGGCAGGACACCGCGGGCTGGTCGGAAGCGCGATCGTCCGCAGGCTCCAGCGCGAGGGATTCGAGCGAATCGTCACACGATCGCGCGCGGACCTCGACCTCACCGACGCGGCCGCGGTCGAGCGCTTCTTCGCGAGCGAGCGACCGAGCGTCGTCGTGCTCGCCGCCGCGAAGGTCGGCGGCATCCTCGCGAACGACACCTATCCCGGGGCGTTCATCCGCGACAATCTGCTCATCCAGACCCACGTCATCGACGCGGCTCACCGACACGGCGCATCGAAGCTCCTCTTTCTCGGCAGCTCGTGCATCTATCCGAAGCTCGCGCCGCAGCCGATCCGTGAGGAGTACCTGCTCACCGGTCCGCTCGAACCGACCAACTCGGCGTACGCCGTCGCGAAGATTGCCGGCATCGAGATGTGCAGGAGCTACGCGCGGCAGTACGGCTTTTGCGCCGTCAGCGCGATGCCGACGAACCTGTACGGCCCGAACGACAACTTCGATCTCGAGAACAGCCACGTGCTCCCCGCGCTCATTCGGAAGTTTCACGAGGCCAAGCTGCGCGGCGATCGAAGCGTCGTCGTCTGGGGTTCGGGCACCGTTCGAAGGGAGCTGCTCCACGTCGACGACCTCGCGGATGCCTGCCTTTTCCTGCTCGATCGGTACAGCTCGAGCGACCCGATCAACGTCGGGACGGGGCGCGACGTCACGATTGCCGAGCTCGCGGAGCTCGTGCGCAAGGCTGTCGGGTTCGAGGGCGACATCGAATACGATCGGTCGAAGCCGGACGGCACGCCGCGCAAGGTCCTCGACGTGTCGAAGATCGAAGCCCTCGGTTGGCGGTCGGCGATCGAGCTCGCGGACGGGATCGCGTCCGTCTACCGCTGGTACGGTGAGCAGCCGCTCGCGCGCGTGGAGGCGCGGTAGAGCATGGGTGACGCGAGCGACACGTTGCCGAAAGCGCCCGGTTCGCGACGAGGCGGAGCCGGTATCCAAGCGCCGATCACGGTCGTCGGTTTCGGCGGTACGTTGAATCCGACGTCGACGACGCTCGTTGCGCTCCGTCGTGTCCTGTCGGCGGCCAGCGAGCTCGGGGCGCGCACGGAGCTCATCGATGCCGGTACCCTCTCGCTGCCGATGTACGACTGGGGCGCGCCCTCGACGCCCGAGGTCGAGCGCTTCGCGGACGCGTTCCACGCGGCGGATGCCCTGGTCTGGGCGAGCCCGCTCTATCACGGCACGATCAGCGGTCTGTTCAAGAACGCCATCGATTGGCTCGAAATCCTCGCGGACCGTTCGCCTCCGTACCTCTCGGACAAACCGGTCGGCCTCATCGGGATCGCGGGCGGAGCGCAGTCGCTCCAAGCGATCACCAGCATGGAGCAGATCGTTCGAAGCTTGCGAGGCTGGACGGTCCCGCTGGTCGTGCCGATCAACCGCGCCTCCGAGGTCTTCGACAAAATGAACGGGGGCCTCCGGGACGTGCGCGTCGACGAGCAGCTGCATGCGCTCGGGACGGAGCTCGTCCGGGCGGCGCACATGTTTCGGCGCGCCCGGGGCTGAGCGGAATCGACGGCGGTCATCGGCACCCGCAAGCTCGCGCTGGGCACGTGTGGCTCGGCCGCCCTATCCTCCGCCAATCGATGAGCGTGGCGCTCCATTTCGAGCACGTGGGCAAGCGTTACGGCGAGACGATCGTCCTGTCGGACGTGGATTTCCGAACCGAGCCCGGCGAGCTCGTGGTGCTCGTCGGCCCGAGCGGCTGCGGGAAATCGACGTTGATGCGCCTCGTCGCCGGTCTCGAGACGCTCTCGGAAGGGACGATCCGCGCGGGTGATCGCGTCTTGAACGACGTGCCGCCGCAGGACCGCGGGGTCGGCATGGTGTTTCAGAGCTACGCGCTCTACCCGCACCTCACCGTGCGCGAGAACCTCGCGTTCCCGCTCTTCGTCAAAAAGGTGTCCCCCGAAACGCGTGCGCGTGAGGTCGAGCGCGTCGCCGAAATGTTGTCGCTCGGGCCGCTGCTGGATCGGCTGCCGAAGCAGCTCTCGGGCGGGCAGCGACAGCGCGTCGCGATCGGCCGCTGCCTCGTACGAAAGCCCGACATTTACTGCTTCGACGAGCCGCTCTCGAACTTGGACGCGGCGCTGCGCTCGCAGATCCGCGTCGAGCTGAAGGCGCTGCAGCGCGAGCTCGGCAAGACGACCATCTACGTCACCCACGACCAGGTCGAGGCGATGACGATGGCGGACCGGATCGTCGTCCTCCACCGCGGCGTGGTCCAACAAGTCGGCTCACCCGAAGAGCTCTACCTGCGGCCGCACAACCGATTCGTCGCGCGCTTCATCGGTACGCCTGCGATGAACCTCGTCGCAGGTGGGTTACGCGAAGGCCGCTTCGAAGGAGGCCCGATCCGCGCCGCCGTCAGCGTGGGGACGTCGGTCGAGCGCGTTCTTCTCGGCGCTCGTCCCGAGCACGTCCGCGTTCATCCCGAAGGCAAAGTCGAGGCGCGCGTCCGCGGCATCGAGCCTGTCGGTGAGGCGGGGTATCTCCATCTCGCGGTCGAAGGGATCTCGCTCGATACCGGCGCGGCGACGTCCGGCAGCACACCGAAGCCGGGCCTGCTGTGCGCGAGCGTGGCGGGGCGCGACGCGTTCGGCTACCGCGAGGGCGAGACGGTTCGGTTCGATCTCGTGGACGAGCGGCTCGTCATCTTCGACGCCGTCTCCGGAGATCGCATTGGCTGAAGGCGCTTCGGCGAGCGGAGGCGTGCGCGACCCGAAGCGGTCGCGCGTCTTCTTGTGGGTGCTCGCGATCGCCGCGCTCCTCGCGATCGCGTTCCGTCCGATCGTGACCCTCACGTCGCCGAGGCCGCCCGGCACACGGCTCGTCTTGTGGCATTCGCAGCGCGGCGCCGAAAAGGACGTCCTCGAAGCGCTCATCCGGACCTTCAACACCGCGCACGCGGGTGAGCTCTACGTCGAGCCGCTGAGCGTCCCCGACGGATCCTTCAAGGACAAGATTCTCCGCACGGTTCCGCGTGGTGGCGGGCCGGACGTCTTCATTCGGCCGCACAACGAGCTCGGCGAGCTCGTACGCGAGAAGACCGTGCGCCCGGTCGGCGTGGGCGCGTTGCCGTTCGAAGACGGCGCGTATCTGCCTGGCCTCGTCGACAGCGTGACGTTGGGCGGCGAGCGCTACGGCGCGCCGCTCACGTACAAAGCGCTGCTGCTTTTCTACAACAAAGAGCTCCTCCCCGACGGGCCGCCGTCATCCATCGAAGGGCTCGTCGCGAAGACATCGTCCTTGCCCGAGGGCGCGTACCCGCTCGCGATCGAAGCGAACCTCTTCTACTTCCACGCGCCCTTTTTCCTCGCGTACGGCGGTCGCGTCTTCGACAAAGACGGCGAGCACTTCACCGTGTTCGAACGGCCCGGCGCGGACTCGTTCCATGTGCCGAACGAGCTGCGGCAGAAGGGCGCGATCCCGCCGGAGCCGAGCTACAACGAGATGGTCCGCTTGTTCGAGGCGGGCCAGGCCGCGGCGATCATTTGCGGACCTTGGTACACGCCGGCCGGTGACATCGCCAAACGCGGCGCGTGGGACGTTGCGCCGCTTCCGAGCTTGCGCGGGCGCCCGATGGGCTCGTTCGTCACGGTCGAGACGGCTTTCGTCTCGGCGAGCACGCACCACCCTTCCGATGCAGAGACGCTCGTGCGCTTTCTCGGCGGCCCTGAGGCCGAGGCGGCGCGCCTGTCGAAGCTCTCTCTGCCACCCGTCGAGAGCGCGCTCTACCAACGAGACGGCTCGCACGAACAACCATCGGCGTTCGCCGACAAGCTCGCCGACGCCGAGCGTCGCTCGCTCGAGCACGGACAGGTCACGCCGAGCTCGGTGAAGATGGGTGCGGTTTGGCGCCCGGCCGACGACGTATTGAAGGCGAGCGTCGCCGGTCGCGACGTCGAGGCCGCGCTCGACGACGGTCGATACACGCTCGATCGGGTCGAGACGAACATCGCGCCCGCGGGCAGCCCGCGCGTCGCCGGCGCAATCTTCGTCGCGTTGCTCGTCGCCGGCATGGTGCTCGTCGTGCGCCAGGTGCGCGCGGATATCGGCTCGCCTGAGGCCGCGCGCGCGCGCCTCGTCGGCTCGTGGGGCAGGGCCGCTCTCGGCTATCTCGTGCCGGGTGTCGTCGCGACGATCGTGCTCGTCTTCGTCCCCGCGATCGCCGCGGCGATCATGAGCCTCTTCGAATACGACGCGGGTCGCTTCGTCTTCGTCGGCCTCGAGAACTTCCAGTCGATCCTCGTGCCGCCGGCGGAGCGCGCGTTCGAGGCGCGCTCTTTCTATTTCGCGCTCGCGGTGACGATCGCGTGGACCCTCCTCAACGTCGTGCTCCACGTGTCGATCGGCGTCTTCTTGGCGCTCCTCATCCGGCCGGCATGGGTACGCTTCAGGACCGGGTATCGGCTCCTCTTGATCTTGCCGTGGGCGATCCCGAACTACATCACGGCGCTCATGTGGAAGGGCATGTTCAACGCCCAAGTCGGTGCCATCAACGCGCTCTTGTCGCCCTTCGGTTTCGAGGGCTACGCCTGGTTCGACAAGTTCCACACCGCGTTCTTCGCGAACCTCGTCACGAACACCTGGCTCGGCTTCCCGTTCATGATGGTCGTCACGCTCGGCGCGCTCACGTCGCTTCCAAAAGAGGTCGAGGAGGCGTCGATCCTCGACGGCGCATCACGCTGGCAGCGCTTGTTCCACATCGTGCTTCCGCACATCAGGCCCGCCCTTTTGCCGTCGGTGATCCTCGGCAGCGTGTGGACCTTCAACATGTTCAACGTCGTCTACCTGGTGAGCGGCGGCGAGCCGGGCTCCCAGACCGACATCCTGGTGTCGGAGGCGTACCGTTGGGCCTTCGAACGAGGCCAACGTTACGGCTACGCGGCGGCCTATTCGGTGCTCATCTTCGCGTTCCTCGTCCTGTACGGGCGCGCGACCCGCCGCGTGGTGAAGGAGGAGGAGGTCGCGTGAAAGAAGGCCGGCGTTGGCTCGAGATCGCGGGCGTGCACCTCGTGCTGCTCGTCGCGTCGGCGGCCGTCCTATACCCGGTGTTGTGGGTCGTGCGCCTCGCCGTCTCGCCGACGGGCCGCTTGACCGAGGCCGGCGCCCTGCCGATCCCGAAGGAATTCTCGCTGCAGAACCTCTCCGACTTCATCTTCGCGAGGGACTTCTACGGCCGGCCGATCTTCTTCATCCAGCTCGGCAACTCGCTGCTCGTGAGCGGCGCCGCCACCATCGTCGGCCTGTTGTTTGCGCTCTCCGCCGCGTACGGCTTCTCGCGCTTCGCGTTCCCGCTGCGGCGCGCAGGGATGCGAACGATGCTCGTGTCGCAGATGTTTCCGGCGGTGGTGACGGCCGTGCCGCTGCTGTTTCTCCTCGACGCGCTCGGGCTGTTCGGAACGACCGCGGGGCTCGTCCTCATCTACGCGACGACGTCCGTCCCGTTCAGCATCTGGATGCTCAAGGGCTACTTCGACGTCATCCCGAAAGACCTCGACGAGTCGGCGAGGCTCGACGGTGCGAGCGCTTGGATCGTCTTCACGCGGATCCTCCTGCCGCTCGTGCGACCGGGCATCGGGCTCACCGCGCTCTTCTCGTTCATGAGCGCGTACAACGAGTTCATCATGGCGTCGGTCTTCCTCGACGACGTGACCGCCTACACGCTGCCGGTCACGCTCCAACAATCGGTCGGCGGGTTCGATCCGAACTGGGGTCTTTTCGCGGCCGGATCGCTGGTGCTCAGCATTCCGGTGGTCCTGGTCTTCTTCTTCGTTCAGAAGCAGATGGTCGAGGGCATGACTGCGGGCGCGGTCAAAGGCTGAGTCGCCCGCTGCAAATGTGACGTTATCGTCATCGGCGCGATGGCTGCGCCGGCGGCGCGCCTTAGACGTCGCCGGAGGGCGTCAGCCGACAGGGTCGAGCCAACAATTTCGATTCTGGTACGGACGTTCCGGATCGGGGCCGCCGCCGTTGTCCGTTTGGTGCGGCGCGAAACATCCGGGCCGTTCGCGCCCCCAATGTGTGCTTGCAAACGCCGCGTGGGACGACCATAGCTGCCTGAAAGGCTGAATTCTTTCCGCGCCGTCGACGCTGGACAACCCGTGGCGAGGCGAACGGCAAGTACAATTCGCGACGGCGCGGTCCACGCTCGATCGCTCCGCGACTGGGCTTCTCGATGACAAATCCTCAGAACCGCTCCATCGGCGCGCGACTCGGGCGAGCACTGGTCGCCGTCGGCCTCGTCGGTTTGACGGTGGGCGGTGTGATGCTCATCAAGCCTTGGCAGGCTTCTTCGTCGACGGCGGCGACCGCCACCGCCGCCCCGAAGTCCGGCCCCCAAGAGATTGGCGCCGACGCGTTGAAGCTCAAGGGCCGAAGCGCGGACACGACCGTGACCGCGGTCGGGACGCTCCTCGCGAACGAGTCGGTGTCGATCGCTTCGGAGGTGTCGCGCCGGGTCACCAAGATTCGCTTCGAGGACGGCGCGAGCGTGAAGAAGGGCGACGTCCTCTTCGAGCTCGACGCCGCGGATCTCCGCGCGAGGGCGAGCGAGCTCTCGGTGCGACGAAAGCTCCTCGCGCTGACCGAACAGCGCCAGAAGAAGCTCGCCGCCGAGGGACTCGCCCCTCAGTCCGAATACGACCGCGCGAAGTCGGAGCTGGATCTCCTCGATGCAGAGTCCGGCACGCTCTACGTCGATATCGCGAAGGCGACCATCAAGGCGCCGTTCGACGGCAAGCTCGGCCTGCGCAACGTGAGCGTCGGCGCGATGGTCTCCGCGGGCAGCCCGCTCGTCACGCTCCAGGACACGAGCCGGCTGAAGGTCGACTTCACGATCCCGGAGCGCTACGCCGCCGCTGCGAAAGAAGGGGCGCGCTTCAGCTTCCACATCGAAGGAAGCGCGACGAAATTCGAGGGCACCGTGCTCGCGACCGAGCCCGTCGTCGATGAAGGCACGCGCAGCCTGAAGCTCCGCGGCCTCTCCGACCCGACAACGGAGAAGCTGGTGCCCGGCGGTTTCGTCTCCGTCGAGCTCGCCCTCACGACGCAAGGTGGTGCGCTGTTCGTCCCGACCGAGGCGGTCATCCCGTCCCTCGGCGGACATGCCGTGTATCGCGTCGAAGATGGCGCCGCGAAGCTCGTCGAAGTCCAGCTCGGGTTGCGCACCGATCGAGAGGTTCAAGTGACGAAGGGGCTCGCCGAGGGTGACACGGTCCTCACCTCGAACCTCCTTCGCCTTCGGCCCGGCGCGAAAGTGAAGCTCGCCAAGGTCGACGAATGACGCTTGCGGAGACGTGCATCCGACGGCCCGTGCTCGCGATCGTCATGTCGATCGCGTTGGTGCTGATCGGCGGCATCGCGTTCTTCTATCTCGGGGTCCGCGAATACCCGGCTGTCGATCCCCCGGTCGTTACCGTCACGACGACATACGCCGGCGCCAGCCCCGAGGTCATCGACTCCCAAATCACCGAGCCGATCGAGCAGTCGCTCGCGGGCATCGCCGGCATCAAGAACATCTCCAGCACGTCGCGCGAACAGACGAGCAGCATCCGCGTCGAGTTCGATCTGTCCGTCGATCTCGACGACGCTGCCAACGACGTTCGCGACAAGGTCGCGCAGGCGATCCGCCGCTTGCCGACCGACGCCGATCCTCCGGTCGTCGAGAAGGCGGACGCCGACTCGGTGCCGATCGTCTTTCTCACGGTCTACAGCGACACCAAGGACATCCTGGAGGTGTCCAACATCGCCAACACGTTCATCAAGGATCGCGTGCAGACGATCCCCGGCGTGTCGACCGTGCGCATCTTCGGTGAGAAGCGCTACAGCATGCGGCTTTGGCTCGACGCGGACAAGATGGCCGCGCACAACGTCACGCCGGACGAGGTCCGTCGCGCGCTCGAGAGCCAGAACGTCGATCTCCCCGCCGGCAGCGTCGAGGGCGACTCGATCGAGCTGAGCGTCAAGACCGAGGGTCGTCTCACGAAGCCCGAAGAGTTCCGGAACCTCACGATTCGTGACGACGGGCACCCCATCAAGCTCCGCGACATCGGCGATGCCGAGCTCGGGCCGCTCAACACCCGCGCCGGTCTTCGCATCGTCGGCCGTGACGCGATCGGCGTCGCCGTCATCCCTCAGCCGAACACCAACGCGATCGCCATCGCCGACGAGTTCTACGAGCGGATGAAGGCGATCGAAAAGGAGATCCCGTCCGACTACCAGGTCGAGATCGGTTACGACTTCACCAAGTCGGTTCGCAAGAGCGTGCTCGAGGTCGAAGAGACGCTGATTCTCGCGTTTATCCTCGTCGCGCTCGTCATCTTCGCGTTCTTGCGTGACTGGCGCGCGACGATCATCCCGGTCATCGCGATTCCTGTCAGCATCATCGCGACCTTCGGGCTCGTCTGGGCATTCGGGTTCTCGATCAACGTTCTGACCCTGGTCGGGATCGTCCTGTCGATCGGCCTCGTCTGTGACGACGCGATCGTCGTCCTCGAGATCATCTACACCAAGATCGAGCACGGGATGCGGCCGCTCGCCGCGGCCATCGAAGGCTCGCGCGAGATCTACTTCGCGATCATCTCCACCACGATAACGCTCGCCGTCGTCTTCTCGCCCATCATGTTCACGGGCGGCCTGACGGGACGCCTCTTCCGAGAGTTCGCGGTCGTCGTCGTCGGCTCGGTGCTCATCAGCGGGTTCGTCGCCGTGACGCTCTCTCCGATGATGAGCCGCTACCTGCTGCGGCAGGACGCGAGCGAAGCGTGGCTCTACCGCGTGACCGAGCCGTTCTTCGGCGGCATGACGCGCTTGTACGAACGCACTTTGCGCGCCTTCATGCGCGTGCGCGTCCTCGCGCCGGTCATCATCGTGCTGATCATCGCGTGGACGGTGAAGCTCTACGTCGGGCTGCCGCAAGAGCTCGCCCCCCTCGAAGATCGCAGCAACGTCCGCATCAACACCCGCGGCCCGGAAGGCACCACCTACGCGTATACCGAGCACCAGCTCGACCAGCTCGCGACGTGGGTGAACGACGAGATCCCCGAGACCTACCGCACCTATTCGATCATCGGCGGTTTCGGCGGGCAGGGAACCAACACCGGAACGCAGAACGTCTACCTGGTCGATCCGGAACAGCGCGGGCGCAGCCAAGAGCAGATCTTCCAGCAGATCTCGAAAGGGATGGGGCAGTTCACCGGCGTGAGCGCGTTCCCCGCGCAGCCGCCGACGATCGGCAGCCGTCAGGCCGGACAGCCGGTGCAGTACGTCCTCAAAGCCCAGACGCTCGATCGCCTGTCGGAGGTCTTGCCGAAGTTCCTCGAGCAGGCTCGCCAGCGACCCGAGATCCGGTTCGTCGACAGCGATTTGAAGCTCAACCGGCCGCAGCTCTCGATGACGGTCGATCGCGCGAAGGCAGACGAGCTCGGCGTCAGCGTCCTCGATGTCGCCCGCGCGCTGCAGCTGGGTCTCGGCGGCGTTCGTTACGGATACTTCATCCGGGAAGGCAAACAGTACGAGGTCATCGGCCAGCTGATGCGCGACGACCGCGACGATCCGAGTGACATCGGACGCCTCGGCATCCGAACGAAAAATGGAGAGATCGTCCCGCTCGACACGCTCACGCAGCACGACGACACCGCCGGCCCCGGATCGCTTTTCCGCTTCGACCGATACGTCTCGGCCACCGTCTCGGCGGGTCTTTCGCCCGGATACACGCTCGGCGACGGCATTCGCGCCATGGATCAGATCGCCGCGGAGACGCTGCCCGAAGGCGTGACGACCGGCCTCGCCGGTGAAGCTCGCGACTACGCCGAGAGCGCTTCGAGCGCCTCGGTGGCCTTCGTCCTCGCCGTCGTCCTCATCTTCCTCGTCCTCGCGGCGCTGTTCGAGAGCTTCCGCGATCCGGTGGTGATCTTGATGACGGTGCCGCTCGCGGCGGCAGGCGCGCTGGCCGCGCTCCACTACACGCATCAGTCGCTCAACGTCTTCAGCCGCATCGGCATCATCATGCTCGTCGGCCTGGTGACGAAAAACGGCATCCTCGTCGTCGAGTTCGCGAACCACAAACGACAAGAGGGGCTGACGCTCGTCGAGGCCTGCATTCAAGGTGCGGCGGCGCGTTTCCGGCCGATTCTGATGACGAGCCTCGCGACGGTGCTCGGTGTGTTGCCGATCGCGCTCTCGCTCGGCGGCGCCGCAGGCAGCCGGCGCTCGCTGGGCATCGCGGTTGCCGGTGGTCTCACCTTCGCGCTGGTGCTGACGCTCTATCTCGTCCCCGCGATTCACTCGTTGTTTGCGCGCAAGCACGCGAAGGTGGAAGAGGACGAGGTCGCTCCGCCCGTCGGTCATGCGGATCCCGCGCCTGTCGCGGGCGAGTGAAGAGCGGCGCCGAGCGAACCTCACACTGTTGTCGGTGTTGCACGCAACCGCGACGGCAGTGGCACTTGTGGGCCCCGCCCCAGGCGGGCATCCTCTCCCGCATGAGACTAGCTTCAGCGCTCAGTCGGGATGGGTGGGGGTGGTTGATCGGTCTCGGGCTCGTCGTCGCGGCGTGTGGTGACGACACCGGCACGGGCGCGTCCGGAGGCGATGGCGCAGGGAACGGCGGCGGCACCTCGCAAGGAGGAAACGGCGCGAACGGAGGCTCCACCTCCGACGGCGGCTCGACCGCTGACGGCGGCGGCGGCGGGATGGTCACGCTGCCCGACGGCGTGGACGTGACGCTCGCCGCGAACGGCAGCAACGGCACGACGCGCGTGAACTTCGCCGTTCCGCTCCAGGGAGGGCAGCTGTCCGATGCGACCCTCGTCCGCGTGTTCGCGGGTGATACCGAAATAGCGCGTGGCACACGCGGCCTCGCGCCGCGCGGAGACGGAAGCTTCCGCAGCGTGCAGGTCCAAGTCGATGTGGACCCCGCGGCGACAGGGACGCTCACCGTCGAGATCGGCGAGGCCGGTGCTGCCGGCGACCTTCCGCTCGTTGCCGTCGAAGACACCCTGGTCGACCCGAGCGGCGAGGCGGGGCCGCGTGTGTGGGCCATGCTCCCCGCTTCGTGGCTGTCGGAGTCGGGCGTGACGGGGCCGCAAATCCCCGAAGCGGATGTCGATGGCTCGCTCGCGGCGTGGGCCGACCGGTGCGACTACGCGGCGTTCGATACCGATCAATTCATCGCCGAGGGGGCAGCCGACACGCGCGCTGTTTGGCTGTATGACCGCGGTACCGCGTTTTATCGCGGTTATGCGCGGCGAGGTGACCTCGTGCCGCTCGCGTCGGCGTACCGCGAATCGAACATGTATCGAAACCTCATCGTGGGAAGCGGCACGTCGGCTCGCAACGGCTTGCCCGAGGGCGCAAGTGAAGATGTCAAATACCAATATGCCCAGAACCTCGCGATTCACTATTTGCTGACCGGCGACGATCGATTCCAAACCAGCGCAGAGGACATGGCGCTGGGGATGACGGAGCTCTGGCCGAGCCCGGGATACGAAGGCGGGGCGGACATGTGGACCGAGCGCAACGCGGGCTTTTCGCTGCTCGCGTACGTGTGGGCCGCGACCGTCTCCGACGATCAGAGCGAGGTGCTGTGGGCCGCCGCGGACGAAGCAGTCGAGGCGTACATCGAGCTCCAGGAGACGTATCCCGTCGGCTACGACGACCCCGACGCTCGATGTTTCGCGCATCACGGCGACGCGCACGACCCGGACGAGGGAAATCCCTATTTCGGATGCAGCCCTTGGATGAGCGCGATCCTCGCGGACGGGCTCGACGCTTATGCGAGAGCGCGTGGAGGCGCGCAAGCGGACGCCGCGCGTGCTTCACTCGTGAAGCTCGGCCGTATCCTCGCGCGGGACGGACGCGACGAATCCGATGTTCCCTATTACTGGATGGGCGTCGGCACCGATCAGGATGCGCCCGACGAATACCTCGAGCACGTCGGCGAGAGCGCCTACGTCATCGCGCTCGCGTGGAGGCTCGACGGCGGCTCGGACGCCGAAATGCTCGACGCGGCGAACGTGCTCGTCGACAAGTTCGCCGCGGAGGGTGAGGTCGGTCAGCTGCGGAGCTTCAACTGGCAATGCCGGAGCGCCGTGATGACGCCCTGGCTGCTCAACGATTGAGACGATAACGGCCTATTGCTGAAGCTCCATCATCGCGGCGCTGTGGGTCCCTTTGACCTGCATGGCGTCGGCATGGCTCATCTTCGCGGGTGAAGGCATCGCCTTCATCCGGCTCATCCCTCCGGGAGCACCCATCCCCATTCCCGTTCCCATTCCTACGCCCATGTCGGGCGGCGGCGCGAGCGAGGCGACCTTCTTGCGAAGCGACAGCGCTTCTTTCGCGCGTTCGGCGAGGTCGTTGTCGTTGAACTTCTCGCCCGCTTGTTTGGCGAGCTTCGCCGTTTTGTCGAGCAGCGCACGCGCACCTTTCAGATCACCCGCCCGCGCGAGGGCGATCGCCTTGACGATGCTGTCGGCGACCTGAAGGCGGATCCCCTGATGCTCCACGTCGGGGACGCGCGCGTCGGCCAGCTTGCTCTTGTCGGCGGACGTCGCGATCGACTCGAACTCGCGCGCCGTGAGGTTCGTTTGCACGACGCCGTGCTGATAGCTCGCGACCGCGTCGAGGATCTCGACCTTCACCCCGTCGCGGTGCTGGCCGACGGTCACGCGAAGCAGCGCGTCGCGGCTTTGTCCTTCGGCGAGGTCACCGACGAGGAAGCTCGCATTGCGGCCGTTGACCGCGTTCGGCATGCCGACGACCTCGTGAATGACGACGCCGGGGCCCGGAATGATGTCGACACGTGTCCCTCGGGCAACGACCCGCTGCATCTTCGTCAGCTCTTCCTCGAAGACCTTCGCGACGCGCGACGCGTCGTCCGCGAAATGGAAGGTGCCTCCCGACCTCTGCGCGATCGCGCTCATCAGCGTCTCGTCGAACTCGGCGCCGACGCCCAACGTCGTAATCGGGATCTTCGATGCGGCGGCCTGATCCGCGACCGCGTTTACGCGCGCGGTATCGTTGGGCACGCCGTCACCGACGAGCACGATGCGGTGAATGGCGTCGGTGTGCAGCCGCGCTTGGATGAGCCCGAGTGCCGTCGCGAGCGCGCCGCCCATGTCGGTGGTGCCGTCCGCGACCATCGAATGGATCGCCTTCTTCGCTTTTTCGCGCGTCGTTTTGTCGATCGTCGTCGGCTCGAGGACGAGCTTCGGCTGCGAGCCGAACGTGACGATCGACAAGGTGTCGCCGTCCTCCATCTTGTCTACGAGCGTCGCGCATGCCTCACGGACGCGCTCGATCCCTGGGCCTTCCATCGAGCCCGACGTATCGACGGCGAGCGCGAGATCCAGGTGGGTGCGCTTCTCCGTCACGAGCGGCAGGCCCTTCACACGCACGCGCACGAACATCTCCTGCGCTTGGTCGGCCGCGAGGAGCGAGACGCCCGGGGTGACTTCGACCTTCAGCTGGTCGTGGATCTCGGCCGGCTTTGGCGCAGCCGTTCCGTTCGAGGTGGTGGTCGCGACGGCGACCGTCGGCTGGGGCGCCGTCCGAGCGACCTCCGGCTCGGGCGTCGCAGCCCCTCCACATCCCACCCATAAAGCCGAAAGCAAACAAGCCCACCCGAGCCGCGTCCGTCTCATGCGCAGCACGTGCATCCGGCGCATCGAATTGTGACCGCGCAAGTTCGACGAAGGCGCAGACCCGTGCAAAGGACCGCGTCTTCGCTGTATCTTCCCGCCGATGGGTGCCCGCCGAGCCGCGCTTTTGACCATGGCGAAGATGGCCCTCGTCGACGGCACCGTGTCGGACGACGAGCGCGCGATGCTCACACCGCTCCTCACGCGAGGGGAGACGGTGGAGGCGCTGATCGAGGAGGCCAGCGGGCTCAAGCTCGCGGACCTCGTGTCGAGGCTCGACCGGTATGCCGACCGGTTCTTCGTGGCGCTTCGTGCGGCGACGATGGCCAAGGTCGACGCGCACCTCGATGCCCGCGAAGAGGCGCTCTACGCCGAGCTCGTCGAAGCGCTGGAGATCCTCCCGGCGGACCGCGATCTCATCGAGCAGAGCGTGAGCGCGCTCGACGCGATCGATCCGCCGCCGATGCACCCGCGCATCGCGCAGCTCTTTCAATCGTCTTCGTTCACCTGACGCGAATGGCGCGCCGGCGACCGGTCAGCATCGTCTTTTATGCCATCAATGGTCGAGGGCTCGGCCACCTGACGCGCCTGCTCGCGATCGCCCGCGCGGCGCGCGAGCTCCTCGAGGCGATGGATGTCTCGTCGGAGATGGAGTTCGTCACGACCAGCGAGGCGTCGTTCATCGCCGACGATTTCGCGGTCTACAAACTGCCGTCGAAGACCGCGGTAGCGAGAGCGGGCGCGGCGCGCGATCGCTACATCCAGCGGTCGAAGTTGCTCGTTTCGAACTTGGTCGCAGCGCAATCGCCGGATCTGCTCGTCCTCGACACGGTTCCTTACGGTGCATTCCAAGAGCTCGCATTTTTACGCAGCTATGCGCGCGCAACTGCGTACATCTATCGCCACCAGGACCTGCGTTCGGCGTCGAGCGATCTCGTCCAGCGCCACCTCGAGCTCTTCGATCGCATCGTCGTCCCCGATACGGAGGACAACGCCAACGAATACCCGGTACCGAACGTCGCCCGCGGGCGTATGTCGTTCGTCGGCTCGATTCATGGTTACGACGCGAGCGGCGCGTGGGACCGCGAGCGCGTTCATGCCTACTTCGGTATCCCGCATGATCGACGCATCGTTTATGTCGCCGCGGGCGGCGGGGGCGACGGACGCGTGTGGCTCGACACGTTGATCCGCGCCGTCGCGAGCGACCCGAGCATCGTCGTGCTCGCAGGATACGGTCCGCTTCATCGCGGCGACTGCATCCATTTGCCGAACGTCGTTCCGCTCCGCGAAGGAAACGTGAGCCGCTACTTCGGTGGTGTCGACGCGGCGATCAGCGCCGCCGGTTACAACTCTTTCGAGGAGCTGCTCGCCGCGCGCGTTCCGACGCTGTTCTACGCACAGGAAAAGGGGCTCGATCGACAGGACATGCGGATCGCGCGCGGTGTCGAACAAGGCATCGTCGCGGAGATCGCGGCGAACGCCGATCCAGGGCTCGTCCGAGGCCGTCTCGACGAGATCCTCGCTGGGCCGGCGCGCTTCGCGATTTCGAGCGCCCTCGAACGGCGCACGCCGCCGGAAGGAGCGCTCCGCGCGGCGGTCGAGCTCTTGGGCGTGTGCGCGAGCCTCGACGGAAGCAGCGTGGATCGCGCGGCGCTCTTCGAGCTCGCCGCTTGGAAGCGCAGCATTCCGGCTGGTTCGACGGCTGCCTTCACCGGCGCGGCGCGCGCGTATCGCGTGTGGCGGGCGCTTGCGGCCACGAGCCCGGACATCGCGAAGGAGCGCGACGAGGCGGCCGCGAGCTGGTGGTCGGGGAGGTCTTCGTCGAGCGCGGCCCTTTCACACGGCGCTGCTTTGCTCGAGGCGCGCGCGAGCTCGGGGCTCGACGATGCAGCTTGGCGCGCGGTCGTGCAGTCCTTTGCGACACACGCCGGAACGCGGGCACACGAGCGCAAGCTCGAAGATCTGCTCGACGCCGTGCGCGCAGTTGGGCCGGAGCTCGCGCGTCTCGTCGAGACCCAGCCGCGGGCGACGCTCCGGCAGACGATTTTGGATCTCGCGCGCGAACGAGATGCACGGGCGGACACGACGCACTGACTGACCATCGAGGAGGCGGCGGTATGTGGACGAAAGGGCAGGGGGTGCAGGCGGCGGATGCTGCGATCACGAGCTACCGCACCCAAATCGCGGAGCTCGAGAGCGAATACGCGTCGGTCGTCTCCGATCACCGCGTCGTCCTGACCCAGCTGCAGGATTCGCTCGATCAGGCCGCGCGCCTCGTGTTGCCCGACGCGGCCCCGGCGACGCTCGCGAGCGCGGCGCACGAGCTTCGAATGACCTGGCTGCCGGCCCGGCGCGCAGAGCTCGAGCACAAGCGCGGCGAATGGAAGACTCGGCTCGCGCAGATCGAACGCGACGCGTACTTCGTGCGCAGGCAAGCGCTCTTGCACGCGACGCGGGGCGAGATCGCCATCGAGCGGCAACACCTGCAGACCGTGCTCGCCGACATCGAGCGGCGACGAGCCCATTTCGACAACGAGACGCTCCGCTGGGTCAAAGCGCGTACGACGGAGCAGCAGCTCGATCGCGGCGCGCTGGGATCGTTCTGGGACGCCGTGACGTTCTCTGGGTACCGCGTCGACCGCGCGAAGGCTCGCTGTGCAAAAGAGCTCGGCTTCGATACGTACGAGGCCGTCGCGTCGTCGTACGACGCCGTCGAAATCGAGCACGCCCAGGTGCAGCAGCGGCTGCATCGCAATGAGGCGCTGCGCCAGGGTTTGCTCTCGATGTTGGAGGAGCACGCGAAGCTCTACACCTGGACGACCGAGTTCGAGCCTCGCATCTGCGACATGTTGCGCGGCGAAGTTCGCAACGCGCTCGCGAAGTTGGATCTGCGGAACGTCCACGGGTCGATCCGACCCGAAGCGCGCGTGTTGGTCGCGCAGGCGCATGCGCTCCTCAAGAAGGCCGAATACCTCTCCAATTTGCAGGGCTTCTTGAAGAACCAAATCGACGACAGAAATGGGCGAATCCACGCCATTTCCAAGACGCGCGTCGCGTGGGCGATGAAGCCGTGGGACCGTGTGTCCGGCAACAAGATGAATTGGCTCGTCGGCCTGCCTGCGTCGAAGAAGCAGAGCACGCACAAGCAAGTCCGCTTTGCGCGGAGGATGCATCACAACATCATCGAGTTCGAGGATTACGACGACTACTCGTATTACTTGGACAACGATCCCGACTTCTTGCCCTACGACGCATTCGCGTACGGCTCCGACGAGCCCATGCCTTACGAGGGTTTCTCGCGTGTGGTCGTCCCGGATCTCGCCCGGTATCGCGCTCAGCACGAGCAGGACAAGGCCGATTACGGCTTCTTCCGCTCGATGGACAAGCAGGCCGCCGCGGAGGAGCGGGCTGCGGCTCGTGAGGCGGCTCGCGAGGCCCAGCGCGAGGCCCAGCGCGAAGCGTCCCTCGAGGCGGAGGCAGAGCGTCGCGAAGTAGCCACCGACGACGGAGGTGGCGGGTTTTGGACCGGCGAGGCCGAGGCACCTGAAACTGACGCGGATGCCGGATTGGGCGGCGACGACGCCGGTGCGGACGACACGAGCGGAGACGACGCCGGTGCGGACGACACGAGCGGAGACGACGCAGGCGCCGAGGACATGTCCGACGCGGAGGCGGGCATCGAGGCGGACGAGAGCGGGGCCGACACCGAAGACTCCTCGTGACCGAGCGGGGTAGGGCGCGGAGCTGGGGAGCGGTCGTCCCGGTCCGGCTCGATTCGGAGGCGCAAGCTCGGAACCTCGGCATCGTCCTCGATGGGCTCGTCGCGGCCGGCGCCGACGAGATCGTCGTGATGGAGCAGCGGTGCGAAGACGTGGCCGTCGTCGAGGGGCCGTCGAGCGGCCCGGTGGTGCGCCACGAAGTCGTGTCGTCCAAGCGCAGGGCTTTCGAGCGCGCGCGCCTCGTCAATCAGGCGCTCCTCGGCATGAGCAGCGATTGGGTTTGGGTCTGTGACCCGAACCTCGTCGTGCCTTTCGCCGAGATTGGCGCGGCGATTATCGCCGAACGTCGCCTTTGCGCCGATCGCCTCGATCGAGACGCTCGGGCGCGTGGCAACGGAGCATTGGCTCGAAACGGCAGGCCCGGCGCCCTCTGGAGCCGTCCGCGATGCCCCGTTCGGCAAAGCGACCTTCGCCGTCGAGCGAGAGGTGTTGATGGCGCTCGGTGGCTTGTCCGAGGCGTTCGTCGGTGCCGCGGACGAAGGTTTCGAGCTCGTGCGGCGATTGCGCAAGCTCCTCGGCGACGTCGGCCGCGCAGAGCATCGCGCGCTCGAGCTGTGGGCGCCCCGCCTCGACATCGATAAAGCCGCACGCGCGGACAACAAGCGCCTGAAGGACCGGCTCGTCGACGCGATCGAAGCCGATATCGATGCGTACTTGGCGAACAGGTTCGAGTCGAGCATCGCCGTCGACCGAAACGCCCTCGCGCGCTTGTCGCGAGATCGGGCGCGCCGGGCGGCCTTCCGCGCCACGAACCCGACACCGCCGCCCGTCGTTGCGTGTTCGCTCCCGGGTTCGATATGGGGCGTAACAGCTCTGTTCAATCCCGCGGGGTACATCTCCAAGCTCGACAACTTCCACCTGTTTCGCGAACGCTTGGCGGCGGACGGGCTTCCGCTCCTCGCGGTGGAGCTCGCGTTCGGCGATGCGCCCTTCCAACTCGGCGACCGCGACGCGGACAGGGTCGTACGGCTTCGAGGCGCCGACGCGCTCTGGCAAAAAGAGCGCCTGCTCAATGTCGCGATCGCGAGCCTACCCGGCGAATGCGACAAGGTCGTTTGGCTCGACGCCGATGTGTTGTTCGAGCGGAAGGATTGGGTGCCGAGGACGGCCGAGCTTCTCGAAGACCATGTCGTCGTGCAGCCGTTCTCGCGGTCGATTCGCCTTCTCGCCGGCGAGCGCTCCACCGACATCGAATCGTTCACCGTCGGGAGCGGGGAGCACGAAGTCCTCCATTCGATGGCTTATGGGGTCGCCTCGAAGGGCTATTCGTGTTTGAGCCGGTATCTCGAGCACGGGCACTGCGGGTACGCGTGGGCCGCGAGGCGCGAAGTCATCCAGCGACATGGCCTTTATGACGCCAACGTCCTAGGAAATGGGGACCTCAACATCGCGCACGCGATGTTCGGTGGCGCGCGATACCTCAAGACCGAGCGCCTGAGCGACAAAGCGCGGGCGCACATGAGCGCTTGGGCCGACGCGTTCTATCGAGAGGTCCGGGGCAGCGTCGGGTACCTCGACGGCACGGTGTTTCACCTGTTTCACGGCATGAAGGCCAATCGCAGGTATCTCGACAGGCTTCACGTCCTCGTCGAGCACGATTACGATCCGGCGCGCGACCTCGGTTGTTTTGCCGAATGGTGCTTACGAGTGGGCCAGTGTGAAGCCTGGGCTACATGCGTTTTGTCGCGACTATTTCGTTCAGCGTAGGGAGGATGGGTGAGTCGGAGCGACGACGCCGGCTGGCGGCGTATTGCTCAGACCAAGTCGTGACCGATGGTCGAATCGATGTGCGCCGGTACCTCGCCTGCGTAGTCGCCCGTCGTCAGCGTACCGGTCGGTTCGAACATCAGGACCGAGGCGCCCGTGACCGATGACGGCTTGTGCTCCGTGCCCTTCGGCACGACGAACAGTGAGCCTCGCGGTAGGACCACCTCACGCTCGCCGCCGGCGTCTCGCAGACCGATCCGCAGCTCGCCGTCGATGACGAGGAAGAACTCGTCGGTGTCGGCATGCGCGTGCCACACGTACTCGCCGGCGACCTTGGCGATCCGGACGTCGTAGTCGTTGACCCGGCCGACGATCCGGGGGGCTGAAGATCTCGTCGAAGGTGGCGAAGGCGGTGGCGAGCGCGATCGGTTCGGACTTCATCGCCGCATGATCCACAGATCGCCGGTCCGGCGCCAGCCGGCGGTGGTGGCGGTCCGTGGGCGTCGCACGCTTGCCGCCGTCGCCCGCGTCACCCGATCGCAAATGCCAGAATGACCGTGATCGCGCTGGTCGAGAACGAGAGGTTGAATCCGAATGCCCTCGCGTTGGGCGACACGTGGTACCCCGCCCAAAAGAGCAGCCGCCCGATGCAGAACAATGCAATCGCCATCGGCACGAGCCTCCAAGTCGCCGGAGTGTCCGCCCCCGCTGCCAAGGCCGCCACGGCAGGGATGAAGAAGACGAGGTGCTCGACGGTGTTCGAGAGAACGCGCTGGTTGATCCGGTGTCGAGGGCTCTCGCGGCCCGCGAGAGGATCGAGCGTCGCCTCGTCGTAAAAGATTCGAAACAGGCTCATGACCATCAACAGCGCGATCGCCGCGGGCCATTTCAAGTGAACGGCGACCGCGACAATGCGCGCGGCGGAATCGGCCGGCGGCGGGCTCGCGGGCCAGAAGACATAGGATGCGCCGGCAACAACCGCGAAGAACACGCTGCCTGCGCCGATCCAGGTGAGGGTCCGGAGGTGGCGGCGCGTTGGCCATCGGGTCGAGCTCATGCGAGGACGGTACCGCCTGCAGTGCTCCGTTCCTAGTTCAGCGGAACCTCAACACGAGCGAAACTCATCGAAGTGGTAGTACTTCGGAACGGTGTCGAGGCGGACGTGTAGCCACGGAACACCGAGGCCTGAAGTGCTGAGCCACGTCCGTACGAGGGCGATTCGGTCCAGCGCGGCGCGCGCGACCATTTGCAATAGCGCGTGCTGCTGAGGAATTGGGGCGGAACGGACGAATGCAGCCAAATGGGCATAAGCCGCGGAATCACTGCGTCGCGTCGGCGCGACCAGC
>JABFXY010000140.1 GCA_013361525.1 Polyangiaceae bacterium
ACGGGCGGGCGCCGCCGAGCCGCGCGGGCGCCGATGCAACAAGTGGTTTCATTCACGCGCGATGGGGCCGGGCCATCTCGGTTGAATGCAACGGATCGTTGCATTGGCAGGGGACGTCCCCCGCCGTGCGAAAGGCAACACGTCTGGGATAGGCGGCGGTTACCGGGCAGGCGACCCGCGTCCAACACCAACGCGTCCCGCGTCCCTCTTCGCGATCCGAAGTCGCGCGGTCGAGACTCAACCCACCGACTTCGGATCGACAAACATGCAGAATCGTAGGCCGACTGAGCCTGCGTTGTGCTCTCACCATCGGTTTTTGCGGAGACCGCGATCCGAACTGCCGACGTTCAGCCTCAACCCGGGCACTTCGGATCGCCCCGCCGCCACAGGGGTGGCTCGGCCGCCGGCCAACGCCCGCGCCAAGTCTCCATTCGGGCCGCCTTGCGTGGGCCCGCGGCGGGCCGACGCAACAAGGTCGGGCAAGACCAGGCCATTTACACGAAAGGAGGAGGCGAAACGGCCAGCGGCTTGACGCTTAGCGACGAGACCTCGGAACGCGATGACCTGACCGAGGTGTAAAAGGTGTCTTGATCACCCGCCGCTGACCGCTGATCGCTGGCCGCGCTGACAGCTGACCGCTGTTTGCCGGCGCCCCGCCCGCATCCGCGCGCCGCCGAGTCCGCGCCGCCCGCATCCGGCGCCTCAATCCCATTCACAAACATATTCACATAACGTGTCACCCCGGGCGCGACACTTGGTCTCCGTCACGTGTGCGTGGGTCGCGCCGCACATCAGAATCGCCTTTTCGTGCCACCCCACCACGGTCAGGCAATCGGCACGCGAATATGTGTGGCTGCCGACGGTTCGCAAAACTGCCCTTTTGTCGGTGACTCGTTCGTAGTTGCGTTCGCCGGTATCGTAATAAAGCCGATAGATCGACGCGGCCTGGCGTAAGAGGCCGTGTGGATCGCGCGACTTGATGTACCGCCTTTGCGTGGCCGACAAGTTGTGCAACGCGGAGTGCTCCCCGAGTCGCTTGAAGATGGAGTCACCTTCGCCCATTTCCTCGGCGATCGCTGCGTCGAGCCGCTCGTAGCAGTCGAACGGGTACCACCCGGAAGGCAAGACGATGGTCTGAAGCAGATCCTTGTCCGTCGGCGGGAGCGCTTCGAGGACACGGTCGAGCCCCGCCGCTCCGCGCTGCTCCTGCACGAACGCGAGCCGCGCGAGTAGCACGCTGCCTTTGATGGAGCCCTCGGTCCGCGCCGCCACTCGCACCCCCTCTCGTCATTGTGGGTGGACGACCACATGGGATCAACCCATGGCGGCGCCGGTTGTCCGGCGCGGGCGATAATCCGTGTACCGCCGGTTTACCCTGCGGCAATTCGCTACGGTCGGCCGACGCGTTCGCTGGATCGAATCGATCGCAAATGGCAGGTACCGAGGTGGATCACGCGCCGGCGGAGAGCGCACCGCGATCGTAGTGAACCTCGACGACGCTCTCTTCACCGGGGACACCAATTCGCAGGGGGAAGCCGTAATGGCCAGTCCCGCGATGTACGTAGAGGCGATTGCGACCTTTGGCCCATAGGCCGTGGTCGGGCATCTTGGTAAACCACGATACGAAGGTGCCCTTGAGGCCCAGCGAAACGAGGCCGAGCTGTCCGCCGTGCGTGTGCCCCGACAAGACCAAGTCGGCCTCGCCGTCGGGTAGCTCGGCGAACGCACCGGGATCGTGCAAAAGCACGAGGCGAAACACGCCTTCGCGCCGAGGGTGGCGCGCCATCACCGTCTCCATCTTTTCTTTTCGACCTCGTCGCGCGTAATCGAGGCCGATGATTTGGACCGGCCCCGCGGCCGTCTCGACGATGTCCTCG
This sequence comes from Polyangiaceae bacterium, assembly GCA_013361525.1. Taxonomy (GTDB): domain Bacteria; phylum Myxococcota_A; class Polyangia; order Polyangiales; family Polyangiaceae; genus Xiheicaenibacterium. The sequence continues at coordinate 1,878 of JABFXY010000140.1, forward strand.
GCGTCCAGCAAATAGGGAATCTTCGCCGACTCGAGCGCATATCGAATCGTCTCGGGTGCTTCGAAGTCGTGATTGCCGCGACAGGCGAAGACCTTTCCTTCGAGGGCGGTGAGCGGTGCGAGCGCACGCGCGAGGGCGTCGGGCGCGCGGTGCGACTCCATGGTCAGGAGGTCGCCGGTGAGCAGGACGAGATCGGGCTTCTCCGCGACGGCGCGCTCGGCAATCCGGCGGAGGCGCCGTTCGCTCATGAAGGGCCCGAGGTGGGGATCGCTGATCTGGACGAGTCGAAGCGGCCGGTCCATCCGAACGCCGCTCACCGTGCCGCGCGCGAGACCCCCGGCGTCCGATCGATCGAGCGCGACCAGCGTGCGCTCTTTTCGGGCCCAAAGGCTCTGCGCGAGCCCCACGACCGCGACCGCGTACGGGATGAAGACGCCGGGCAGATCGACGAACGGCGACACGACGGCCCAAGGCAGGGCGAGCATCGTCCCCGCGGTGTAGGCGCTCACCGGCAAGCTCACGAGCACCCGATAGGGAAGCCCTCGAAGCTTGGACCGCGCGAGCAGCGCAAAGTGCACGAACGTCGCGGCCTGTAGATACGCGATCACGGGCAAGAGCGGCCCGGCGCGATCGACGAGCGCCGTGGAGATGGCCGTGTGCACACCCAGCACGACGCCGACGAACATCGCGTAGAGGCGTCCGCGCCGTACCGCGACCGCGGCGACGAGCAGTGCCCAGGCGCCGAACGAACCAATTCGGAAGAGGGTTTCGGGAGCGATGTTCGCGAGGATAATGGCTGCTTCGGCGCCGCGCTCGTGAAGTTCAGCGAAGGCGCCGGTGGGCTTCGAGGCACTGTCGACGGCCAGGTTTGCCGTCGATTCGAGCGATCATTCAGATCCCTTCGCAACCAGGAGGAACCGGCTGCTCGGCCGGCCCCATTGTGCCAATCGTGACGTCGGTCGCCGTGAACCCGAGGCCGACCGAGATGCCGTTGCAGACCGCGTTGGGATCTTGTGTTCCGTCGTTCATGATGTCCGACGCCTGGCGCACGATCGCCTCTGCGTCCGCGGCTGCGCTGCAGAAGTCGGGTGTGACCTTGCCGAAGAGGGCGCGCATCTCTGCGGCGAGCTCCTCCGTGTCGGCAACACCCGAGATGATGCCGTGGACGACGTCTTGGTGATCGGGTGACATCTGTGCCGTCACCACCGCGCGCCGGACCTTCAAACGAAACGGAAGACCGCGATACGACAGCTTGATGGTCAGGGGCTCGTTCGACGTGCCGGAGACCCACGTGTGGCCGTTCACGTAGCCGTTCGAGAAGCGGATGACGGGCTCGGTGCCGGCGAACGATTCCGGCGCCTTCAACCAGGAAGAGCCGGAGCGCTGCCGGCCTTCGAGGTAGTGCGCGTCCATCGACGAATAATTCGCTCCGGGCCCGAGCCCATCGAGCGCGAAAATCAGCGTGTAATTGCCCTCATCGAGAGGCTCGTTGAGAACGGGGTCGATGTCGCCGCCGGGCTCGAGCTCCGCGAGGAGGAGGCGAACGCGTTTGCCCCACGCGTTGTCGATGCCGCCCTCGCCGTCTTCGTGGACGTACGCCGGTTCGACGCCCCCGTTCGGCTTGCACACGAGCTCGTAATCGCCCGCGGTGTCGAGGTGATCGATGTCGTAGCCGAAGGCTCTCCACGCCTGTTGATCGGGATCCCCTTCGAGGGTCGCGCCGCCGGTGAAGATGCGCGTGACCGCGAAGAACCTCGGGGCGCTGCCGTCGGCGGGCCCCGCGTCGTCGGGAGGAGGCGGCGGCTGTCCCGTCGGATCGGTCGGCAAAGCGCCGCCCGTACCAGCGCCGCCCCCGCCGACCTCGTTGCCGCCCCCGCCGCCATCCCCGTCCGGAGCGACGACATTGCTGCTGCACGCCGCGAGCACGCCGGCCGCGAGCACGAGACGAAGCTTCCCCATGCGTCCCAACGTATCACCGGCTGGTGCTCCGCTGGGGGTCAGAACCTTACAGCTGCGTCAACCGACGTTTTCGCCGGAGCAGAAAACGCCGACAGCGATGAGAACGATCAGGATGGTCATGGCTCGCGATCCTCGCGGACGCGTGCGTCGAACCGTCGGCGCGGGCGTGACGTTGTGGAAAGGAATTACGCCTTCTCGAGCACGACCAGCGGCGCTTCGCTCGGGCACGCCAGGCGAAACGCGGCCCAATGACCCGCGCCGCTCGACGTGTAGAGCTGCTTGCCGGCGTGCTCGTAGCGGCCCCACAAGTATTGCTCTTCGGCGAACGGCTCGAGAATGCTCCGCTCGTTCCAACCCGTTTGTGCGCCGTGCGTGTGACCGGACAGCGTCAAGTCGACGCCGCGCTCGGCCAAGGCGCGGAAACCTTTCGGTCGGTGGCAAAGGCCGATCGTGAAGTCGGCGTCGCTGGGCGCGCCCGACATCGCGATGTCGGCGCGTCGCACGTAATGGTCCTTGTCGTTGCCCCAGCCGCTCGGGTCGTCGACCCCCATGAGGAGGAGCTTTTTGCCTGCGATGTCGAGCGCGTGGTGCGCATCGCCGAGGACCGCGATCTTCGTCTTGTCGTAGATGCGGAGGTTCTTTGCGGCGCCGCGGTAATGCTCGTGATTGCCCAATACCGCGAACGACCCGTAGCGAGGCGCGATCTCCTCGAAACGGTGCAATGCCTCTTCGAGCCAAGGCAGGTAGTCGCAGATGTCGCCGGTGAAGAGGACGAGATCGGGCTCGGTGGCGCGGGCACGCGCGACGAGATCCGGAATGGCCGACGGGGCGTGGAACGCGCCCAGGTGGAGATCGGTGATTTGGAGGATCTTGAGGCCCGCGAGCTCGTCGGGGAGGTTCGCGAACTTCATCGGACGCTGCACGAGCTTCGTCGGGACGAACGCCCCACCGATGCCGGCGGCGGCGAGGCCCAACGTCGCAATCGGCACGGCTGCGACCGCAGCCTCCACGATCGCGCGGCGCGATATCCCGAACGTCGCCTTTGGTGCAGCGACCGACTCGAACGGCGCGAGGGTCTTGAGCACGCGCCTGAGGAGCCCGGCGGCTGGAAGTGAAACGAAGAGCGACAGGAGCGCGATGGCGCCGCCGCCCCCGAGGATGCCGCCGGCGATCGAGATCGGCGCCGATTGAAAGTCGTCGAAGACCCGACCAACGCCGAGCCGGCGGAGAAACATGCCGATCGGCACCAGCGCGGCGAGGACGATGATCCCGTAGCGAACGATGCGCTTCGCCCACCAGGTGCTGTGCCACGAGCGCGTCGAGAGGATGACGGCGAGGCCGACGGCGGACGAGAGGAGGAAGGCTCCGATCATGCGTTGTGTGGTTTCCGACCGCAGTATGTCGCGACCGAGCGGCTCGGCAAACTGCTACCCTCTGCGCTCCACGACACCGGCCCCGAGAAACGACCCATGGCGAACATCTACCCCGACAACTCGCGAAGCATCGGCCACACACCGCTGGTCCAAATCAACCGCATCACCCAGGGGGCGGGGGCTCGCATTCTCGCGAAGATCGAGGGTCGGAATCCGGCGTATTCGGTGAAGTGTCGCATCGGCGCCGCGATGGTCTGGGACGCGGAGGAGCGCGGCGATCTCAAGCCGGGCGGGGGAATCGTCGAGGCGACGAGCGGCAACACCGGCATTGCGCTCGCCTTCGCCGCCGCCGCGCGCGGCTATCGATGTGTCCTCACGATGCCCGAGACGATGAGCATCGAGCGTCGCAAGGTCCTCATCGCGCTCGGCGCCGAGCTCGTGTTGACCCCCGGTTCCCTCGGCATGAAGGGCGCGATTGCCCGCGCCGAAGAGCTCGCGGCAAACGACCCGATGCTGCTGTTGATGCGTCAGTTCGAGAACCCGGCGAACCCCGCCATTCACGAGAAGACGACCGGCCCCGAAATTTGGAGCGATACCGACGGCGAGGTGGACATCTTCGTGGCAGGTATCGGCACGGGCGGAACGATGACGGGCGTCAGCCGATACTTGAAGAAGACGAAGAACCAACCGGTTCTGAGCGTCGCGGTCGAGCCGGTCAGCTCGCCGGTGATCTCGCAAACCCTTCAGAAGAAGGAGATCGTCCCGGGTCCGCACAAGATCCAGGGCATCGGCGCGGGCTTCGTCCCGAAAAACCTCGACCTGTCGCTCGTCGACAAGGTCGAGCTCGTGACCAACGAGGAGTCGATCGCGATGGCGCGCCGGCTCGCGCGCGAAGAGGGGATCCTCTGCGGCATCTCGTGCGGCGCCGCGATGACGGTCGCGCTCCGCTATGCGACCGATCCGGCGAATGCCGGCAAGACGATCGTCACCGTGCTTCCGGACGCGGGCGAGCGTTACCTGTCGGGCGCGCTCTTCGAGGGCATGTTCGATCAAGTGGAGCGAATGACCGCATGAACGACGGAGGTGCGTCGGCTCCGGGATTCGCTGCGACCGACGGGCAGACGGGCGTGGACGCCGTGCAGAGCGAGCTCGACGCGATCGTCCATCAAGTGCTGGAGAGCTATCGAGCGGACCCGCGCGGCAAGTTCGTCAACAAGCGATTTTTGCCGAGCCGCGAGGAGATAATCTCGATCCTCGAGCTGTTCTTTCAGCTCTTTTATCCGGGCTATTTCGGCCGCCAGGACCTGACCGACGAAAACCTTCCGTACCACGTGGGTGGTCTCGTCAGCACGCTGCGCGACAAGCTCGCGCGGCAGATCGAGCTGTGTTTGTGCCACGCGGCGGAGTGCGGCGCGATCGTCGCGAATTGCGCGGACGAAGCGAAGCGCCTCGCGAACCGCATGTTGGCGCGCATCCCCGAGCTGCGAAAGATCCTCATCACCGACGCGCAAGCGGCGATGGATGGCGACCCCGCCGCGAGCGGACTCCACGAGGTCATCCTCGCGTATCCAGGTTTGCTCGCGACCACGGTGTACCGCATCGCGCACGAGCTCTCGAACCTCGGTGTCCCGCTCCTTCCTCGCATCATGACGGAATGGGCACATGCGAAGACCGGCGCGGACATCCACCCGGGCGCGACGATCGGACCGAGCTTCTTCATCGACCACGCGACGGGCGTCGTCGTCGGCGAGACGTCGCACATCGGCGCGAACGTGAAGCTCTACCAAGGCGTCACGCTCGGCGCGCTCAGCCATCCGAAGGACGAAAACGGCCGCGTGATTCGTGCTACGAAGCGCCACCCGACGGTCGAGGACAACGTCACGATCTATGCGAACGCGACAGTCCTCGGCGGGACGACGACGCTCGGTGAGCGGACGATCGTCGGCGGCTCGGTGTTCTTGACGAGGACGGTTCCGCCGGGCTCGCGCGTCGCGCTCAAGCCACCGGAGCTCAACGTGAAGACCGGCGCTGCTTCACACGAAGACTGGATTCCCGACTACGAGATCTGATGAGTCGCGTTCGAAAGCTTCTTTCGGTCCCCGATACCAACAACCGCGTCGCCGCTGCCCTGTTGATCCTGCGCGTCGTCTTTGGCTTCGCGATGGCGAACCACGGCTGGGGCAAGATCCGCAATCCGCTGCATTGGCTGGATGGGGCGCCGAATCCGCCGCCTGGCATCCTCCAAGCAGCCGCCGCCGTCAGCGAGTTCTTCGGCGGCCTCGCGATCGCGTTCGGCCTCTTGTCACCAGCCGCCGCGCTCGGCATCGCTGCCACGTTGTCGTACGCGATCTACACCCACAAGATGAAGGGCGACACGTTCGCGGGCGCGAAGGGCGGGGGCTCGTACGAACTCGCCGCCCTGCACCTCACCGCGGTGCTCACCGTCCTGGTCGGTGGGCCCGGGCGCTATTCGCTCGACGCGATCCTCTTCGGCAAACGTCGCTGAGCGAGGGCGCCGCTGAGCTAGGGCGCGGCGAGCGCGTCTTTGATCGCGTTCGCCAGCGCGGGCGCCGTCGCCATATCGAGCTTCTGCACCGGCCAATCGACGCCGAGCCCTTCGGCGTCGTTCGGCTTGGGAATGATGTGGAAGTGGACGTGGAACACCGCCTGATGCGCGGGTGCGCCGTTGTTCTGCAGCACGTTGTAGTCCGCGCAGCCGGTCGCCTTCTTCACCGCGCGGCACAACCGCGGCAGCACCCGCCCGATCGCCGCCGCAGACTCGTCCGACAGCGCATCGAGCGTCACCGCCGGCTCCTTCGGGATGACCAACGTATGCCCGCGCGACAGCGGTCCGACATCGAGGAACGCGAGGACCTTGTCGTCCTCGTAAACCTTGAAGCACGGAATATCGCCGCGAATGATTTTCGAGAAGATCGTCTCGCTCATGGCCGCGAGGTTACCGCGCCAAAGAGCGCTACCAGAGAAGAGATGGTCGCCAAGTGCGCCAAGGGGCAGAAAGAGGAAGAAGAGCGAGAGTTTGTTTTCTCGCTCTAAAATCAAACCCTCTTCTTCCTCTCTCTTCTCTTGGCGCCCTTGGCGACCCCTCTCCTCTGGGGGCCTTTACGCTACAGCCGCCGCGGGGGCGGGCGTGGTGGCGGCGTTGGTGCTTCGGGCGGCGGCGGTTTCGTTGACCTTGACGCTGACGAGCTTGGAAACGCCCGGCTCTTGCATGGTGACGCCGTAGAGGACGTCGACCGACTGCATCGTCTTTTTGATGTGCGTGATGAGGATGAACTGCGAGCGGTCCGTCATCATGCGGATGGCTTCGTTGTAGCGGGCGACGTTCGCTTCATCGAGCGGGGCGTCGACCTCGTCGAGGATGCAGAACGGGCTCGGCTTGAAGGTGAAGATCGAGAAGATCAGCGACACAGCCGTGAGGGCCTTCTCGCCGCCGCTCATCAGATCGATGCCCACGAGCTTCTTGCCGGGCGGCTGCGCGAGGATCTCGATGCCGGTCTCGAGCATGTCCTCGGGATTGGTGAGGCGAAGCTCCGCCTGACCGCCGCGGAACATGCGCGGGAAGATGACCTTGAACTTGGCGTTGATGCCGTCGAACGCCTCTTTGAACAGGCGCTTCGTCTCGCGGTTCATCTGCGTGATGGCCTGCTCGAGATCCGCGAGCGCCTTGTCGAGGTCGGCCTTCTGCGTCGTGTAGTAGCTGTAACGCTCCTCGGCCTCTTTGTGCTCGCGCACGGCGTCGAGGTTCACCGGGCCCATGCGGTCGAGCAGCTCTTGCAGCGCGGTGATGCGTGAGCGGTGGGACGCGTCGATCGGCGCACGCTTGTGGTAGTCGCCGACGACGGTGGCCAGCTCCAGGCCGCGGAAGCGCTCGCGAACGCCGTCCAGCAAGTGACGGTGCTCGATCTCGAGCTTGGCGAGGTTGGTCTCGTGCTGGCGAAGCTTCTCCGTCGCAGCAGCCGCGCCGTCGCGGGTCTTCTTGATGTCGACCTCGGCGGCCGCGAGGGCGTTGCGCACCTCGTCGAGCGCCGTCTTGGCGGCGATGAGCGCATCCTCGGCGATCTTCGCGGCCGTGAGCGCAGCTTGCAGCAGCTCGCGCTCCACGAAGAGCTTGCCGGCGGCCTGGCCTGCGCCGACCGCGCACTCCATCATCTCTCGATCGAGGCGCTCGATGCGCTGCCGCATCTCTTCGCAGCTCTTCGCGAGGCGCTCCGCCGTCTGACGGACGCTGTTCGCGCGCTCGCGAACCTGCGCGAGGAGCACCTTGCGCTCGGTCACCGAAGATTGCTGGCGCATGACCTCTTTGCGCCACTCTTCGGCGTGCGTCTCCGCCGTCTCGACCGAGCCCTCGAGCTCGACCGATGCGGTGCGCCCCTCTTCGAGGCCTAGCGCGGCATTCTCGTGCTCCAGCTTCGCGGCGGTGATCTTCTCGACGAGCTCGGCGTGCTGGGTGCGCACGGTCACCAAGCGCTTTTGGATCTGCGCGAGCTGCTCTTCGCTGCGCTTCAGATCCTTGTCGGCGCTCATGAAGGTGATCTCGGCCTGGTGCGCGTCGTTGCGGGCACGCTCGAGCGCGGTGCCGATCTCGCTGATGCGAGCGCGGAGCGCTTCCTGTCGCGCGAGGAGCTCGCTCACCGCGTCGGCTGCCGAGGCGACGGCCTCGTGCAGCTCGCGCATCTCGCGCTTGTGCTCGATCATCCCCTCCGCGACGCTGTCGCCTGCGCCGCCGGTGATGGCGCCGTCGGGGCCGTGCAGGTTGCCTTCGAGCGTGACGACACGACCGCGGTAGCCGGCTGCTGTAGCCGTGAGCGCTGCTGCGTTGTCGGCGACGATGAGCAGATCACCGAAGAGCGCTCGCGCGAGGCCCTCGTCTTCGGGCGCGAACGACACGCGGTCGACGAGGTAGCCCAGGTGATCGAGCGTGGATGCGCAGCCGTTGACCGTCGCCCCCGCGACGTAGCGCGGGTTGCGCGAGACGACCGCGGCGCGTCCCTTGCCGGTCTTCGCGAGACCGTCGAGGAGCTCGAGCCCGCGATCGACGTCGTCGACGACGACCCACTGCAGCTTGTCCGAAAGCGCGGCCGCGAACGCGTGCGTCAGATCGGCAGGCGCCTCGAAGCGATCCGCGACGAGCCCGACGATGGCCGGATCTTTCGTCGACATGAGCGCGCGCGGTCCTTGGCCGACGCCCTCGAGACGCGAGTGCAGCTCCTCGAGCGCGCGCAGGCGATTGCGCTTCTGCGACAGCTCGCTCTTCTTGTGATCGACCTCTTTGTCGAGCTGCACCGCTTCTTCGCGGAGCTCTTTCAGCTCGGCGGAGAGGGCCTCGCGCCGCTCGGCCGCGTCGCGCTTGCGCTCGTTGAGCTCGTCGATGTGCTCGGCCAGGCCGGAGCGCTTCGCCTCGACGTCCTCCATCTCGATCGTCAGGCGGCCGTCTTCGTCCTCGAGCGCCTCGCGGCGGTGCTGCATGTCCTCGGCGCGCTGCTCGAAGCCGCGAACGGTCGCTTCGGCTGCCGCGACCTTGGCCTTCGTCTCCGAGGCCTGCTTGCGCAGCTCGTTGCAGCGAAGGTCGGCCTCCTGCTGCTGCTCGCGCAGGCCTTCGAGCTTGTCGAGCTCGCCCTGCATCGACTCTTCGCCGCGCGACTCTTCTTCTTGCGCCGTCTCGAGCGCGGCGGTCATCGCCTCGCGCTCGTGGGCCAGCTCTTCGAGGCGCGTCGCGAGATCGTTGCGCTCCACCGAGGCGACGGAGCGTCGCTCCTCGAGCTCGCGGTAGCGCTCGGCCGCGCGATCGATCTCGGCCTGGTGCGTGCGAACGTCGTTGTTCGCGCGGAACGAATCGGTCTGCGCTTTTTCAGCCTGATCTTCGGCGGTCAGCGCCGTCTGACGCGTGACCTCGACCTCCGCCTCGCGGGCGTCGAGCGCGGCGCGCAGCCGCTCCGACTCTTCGGATGAAGCCGCGCGCTCGGTCTCTTCGACCTGGCTGCGCACGATGAGCTCGAGCAGCCGGTGCGACGCTTCGTGGAGGAGCAGATCCTCGAGCTCGCCCTTGTACGAGATGTAGCGCTCGGCCTTCGCGGCCTGGCGCTTCAACGAGGCGAGGCTTCGCTCGATCTCGGCCACGATGTCGCCGACACGCAGCAGGTTCTGCCGCGTCGCATCCATCTTCTGCTCGGCCTGCTTGCGGCGGGCCTTGTACTTCGTGATGCCCGCGGCCTCCTCGATGAGGAGACGTCGATCTTCGGGGCGCGCCGAGACGATGAGGCCGACCTTGCCCTGCTCGATGATCGAGTACGCCTTGGTGCCGACGCCGGTGCCGAGGAACAGATCCGTCACGTCCTTCAGGCGGACCTGCGTCTTGTTGATCAGGTACTCGCTGGTACCGTCGCGATAGAGGCGGCGTGTGACGGCGATCTCGCTCCAGTCGCGGTACTCGAGCGGAAGCTCTTGCGCCGTCTCCTTGTCGGAGTTGTCGAAGGTGAGGGTGACCTCCGCCATGCCGTGCGGGCCGCGATTCGCCGAGCCGCCGAAGATGACATCCGTCATGGAACGTCCGCGCAGGTGCCGCGCGCTCTGCTCGCCCATGCACCAGCGGATCGAGTCCACGATGTTCGACTTGCCGCAGCCGTTGGGACCGACGATGCCGACGACGTCGTGATCGAAGTGGACCACGGTCCGGTCGACGAACGACTTGAAGCCGGAGATCTCGAGCTTCTTGATATGCATGGGTTTTCGGGTTTCTTGCGCGGAGTCGGCGGTTCGGGTGCGACGGCAGGCGATGACCGGTGCCAGGGCGGGCTGACGTATTGTCATGCCATGGCACGTACAGTCACGCGATGTACCGGCGTACACTCGGTGGGCCGAACGTTCAAGTCTTGACAGATGACGGGCCTGCGATTTTGAGCAAGTACTGCTTCGAAGAGCAGGGCCTGTCCAGCTCGCGGGCGTCGTCCGGCACCCAACTGCGCACGGACCTTGACGAAAGGCGGCGCGAGTCGCAATTACCGTGCTCGGAAGTTATGCCCACATACGAGTACGCGTGCAGGTCCTGCGGTCACGAATGGGAAGCGGAGCAGTCGATCAAGGACGACCCGCTGACGGACTGCCCGTCCTGCAAAGAGGCGTCGGCGAAGCGCCAGATCTCCCGCGGCACCGGCTTCATCCTCAAGGGTGGCGGCTGGTATTCGGATCTCTACTCCGGCGGCAGCAACAAGAAGGGCGAATCGAGCAGCAGCTCTTCGAGCAGCAGCTCGTCGAGCGACAGCTCGAGCAGCGCCTTCCAAGAGCGCTTCGAGAAGGTGAGCGGGTCGAAGAGCGGCGGCGACTCGAGCGGCGGTAGCTCTTCGAGCGGCGGCTCCGACTCCGGGTCGTCGGGCGGGTCTTCGTCCTCCGGCTCGTCCAGCGCGAGCAGCGCGCCCGCCAGCTAGACGACACGGCGGAAAGACGCCGCGTGATGCGCGCGGGTTCTCACTGCGCGTATCGTCGGGTGCTTATTCGGGTCGACCCAGGTGAATGCCGGGTCTAGGTTTGAGCCGTGACCCAGCGCACGAAGATCGACGAGCTGACCAAACGCCTCGACGACCTCGATCGGGAGTTGCTCGGCATGATCGAGCGAAGAGCCCGCATCGTGCAGGACATGTCGAGCGCCCGGGGGGATTCGGCGAAGGTCGCGCCGATTTCCGATCCGGCGAAGCTGCGCTCACTCGAAGAGGCGGTGACGCCGCCGTTCCAGGCGTCGTCGGTCCGCCCGATCTTCGCAGCGATCGACGCGGCTTGCCGCGTCTACGAGATCGCCCCGAAGGTCGTCTGCGTCGGCTCGGAGGGCGGCTTTTCGTGGCTCGCCGCGGGCCTGCACTTCGGGCCGCGCGCGCAGTTCGTCCGCGCCGAATCGCCGGAGAAGGCGCTCGAAGAGGTGGCGCGCTCACAAGCGGACTTCGCGGTCGTCACGATCGAGACGCTGCGTGAGGGCCTCGCGTTCGCGACCATTCAAGCGATCGCTTCGCTCGATTTGAAGCTCGTCGGCGAGCGCGAGCTGTCGCACACGCTGCAGCTCGTCTCGAAGACGGGCAATCCGAACGACGTCGAGCGCATCTACGCGAACTCGCATCATCACTCGCTGTGCGAGGCGCACCTGACGGCGAGCTACCCGAAGGCGACCGTCCTCCACGTGCGAAACGCGATGATGGCGGCCGATCTCGCGGCCGAGCATCACGGCGCCGCCGCGGTCGTTCCGCGCGGTCTCACGACGTCGCAAGAGCTCCGGCTGCTCGCCGACAACGTCGGCGACGAGGGCGAGCTTCGGATCCGCTACGGCATCGTCTCGCGCATGCCGATGAGCCGAACGGGCAACGACGCGACGGCGGTTCTCTTCAGCGTGCACGACCGGCCGGGCGCGCTTCACGACGTGCTGCAGGCCTTCAAAGAGAAGAACTGCAACCTGCGACGCATCCAGTCTCGCGCGCTCCCCGGTGAAGGCTGGGAGTACGTGTTCTACGTCGAGGTGAGCGGTCACGTGACGGACCGCCATCTCGTCTCCGCGCTCGAAGGCGTGAAGCAGAAGGCGCGGACGTTGAAGATCGTCGGCTCGTTCCCGCTCGACACCGTCGAGCCTGCCGTGCCTTCTTCCGGTGCCGGATCGCGCTGATGCCGATCGGAAGACGCGCGCTGCTTCGCGCGGGCGCGGTCACACTCGCGGCGACGTCGACGGCCTCGCTCGTCGGGTGCGGCGGTCCGACGTTCATGCCGCTCGAGCCTCGAGCGCTCGACGCCGACACCATCGACAAGGATCCGATCGCGCTGCTACCGCCGCGGATCCTGGTCTACATGAACGTCGACCTCGCGACGCTGTTTTCCACGGCGCTCGGACCAGATTTGGCCGCGCAGATCGCCTCGTTCGTGCCGCTCGGGCCCGAGGCCAATTTCGTCCCCGCTCGCGACACGACCCGCCTCTACGGCGGCGTCTACGCGATGCAGGGCCTCGATTTTTGCGCGGTCGTACAGGGTCGTTTCGACGTCGCGGCGCTCCAGCGCGGCGCCGACGCGCGCGCCGCGACGCCTTCCACGCCGCAGCTCGTGAAGACGCGCTACGGCGGGCGCGACATCTACACCGCGGACAACACGGGCTTCTTCGTCCTCACGCCGCGCACGATCATATGTGGCAACGAGACGGCGCTCCGCCGCGTCGTCGATCGCTTGCGGTTCAAGGAGATCGAGCGCGCCGTTCCCGCGAAGATGATCGAAGAGGGCGAGAAGCAGCCGAACGGCCTCGCGATCGTGGGCGAGTTCGGCGAGCCGAGCGCGTTTCTAGGGCCGCGCGACGGCAAGACGCCGCAAGGCGCGAAGCCGCCGCGCCGCGCGAGGTCGACGATCGCGAGCCCCGTCCTTCAGGCATCGTCGAGGAAGTTCCCGTTCCTCGGCGACCTCCGCACGATGCGCGTCCTCGGTAACTTCCAGGCGCCGGGGCTCAACCTCGCGGGGACGCTCACGTACGCGAGCCCGGAGCACGCGCTCCGCGGCGCCGATGATTTGAAGAGCACGGCGCAGCTCGCGCAGTGGGCGACGGTCTTCAGCTCGTTCTCGCTGCCGCCGCTGCGGGTCGCCGTGATCGGGCAGGACGTCGGCTTCGTGCAGACGATGGACGCGAACGCGGCGCGGCAGCTGATACAGCTGTCGAAGTCGCTCTGATCGCCCACAGCGCCGCGGACTGGCACAGGTCGGGCGCTCGGGGGCCGGTGCGCGGGGTGGGGCTTACTTCGACGGGAAAAGCGTGTGGTAGACACGAAGTTTACCACACCCTTTTTGTCGCGAAGAGACCCTGTCCCCCGATGGACCACTTGGGCTGAAGCGCCGCTTCGGAGTGGACGCGATCAGCGTCGCTTGGGGACGGGCGGCTCGGCCGTCGTCGGATCGTCCGGCCACGCGTGCCGCGGGTACTTTCGTCGCAGCTCCTTCGCGATCGTCGGGTAGTGCCGCGCCCAGAAGCCGGAAAGATCCGTCGTGAGCTGCACTGCGCGCTGATTCGGCGCGAGCAGCTCGAGCAGGAGCGGCTGCGCGCCGCCCAAGATCGTCGGTGACGTCGCCATCCCAAAGAAGTCCTGAAGCCGCGAGGCGACGCTCGGCGCGGCGCCCTTCGCATATTTGATCCGCAGCGCGCGGCCGGAAGGAAGCTCGATCCGCTCAGGCGTCAACGTGCGGAGCAGACGCTGCTGGTCCGGCTTCAGCTGGTGCTCCAGCTCTTCCGCAAATGCTGTCTCGAGGACCTCCTGGACCGAGCTGCGTCCGTGGCACGCCTGTTCGATCATCGAGCCTTCGTCTTCGGGGTCGAAGGGCACGTCGCCGAAGCTCGGATCACGCGTGCGCGCGAGCTCGATTCGCACCGCGAGTCGCTCGAGCGCCTCTTTGGTTTCGAGCGGCAGGCCCTTCGCCTTCACGGCCCGCGCGAGCACCTGCGCCGCCTTGGCCGCATCGGTGACCGGGCCACGCCGCTCATCGAGGACGAGGTTGCCGAGGCGCATCACGCGCATCGCTTCGACCTTGCCGGCCGCGCCCGGCGCGATCGAGACAACCTCTTCGTCGACGATGTCGTCGATGAAGAGATCGAGCAGCCAATCGGGCTGCGCTTCGCTCGCGACGCGCACGACGGTCCGCTGGCGCGCACCTTCGACGCGATCCTCGACGTCGACCGCGACGATCAGCTCCGATTCGCGCACGCAGCTCGTGTCGGCGAGGAGCGCCGTGCCGCCCGCTGCGAAGAGGACCTCGTCGGAGCGCCTTCCCGCGCGCGCATCTGCGCGCCGGCGCCGGCCGATGCGATCCGGATAACCGGCGAGCACGCTGAGAAGAAGCGCGTCCTCGAAGGCTTTGGGCGTCGGCGGCCGCTCGGTGCGGTCGCGCGCGATACGGCGCAGCTGTTCGCGCACGCGTGCGGGGCCTTGCCATCGCTCGCCGAGACGGTCGAGCTCATCCATCAGCGGAAACAGATCGCTCCGGTCGCTCACGCGATGCGCCGACGGTGCACCGGTCATCGGCGGACGTTCGCCGACGACCGCCGCCATCGCGCAGCCGTCGAACGAGACGCCGCGCCGTTCGGCTTCGACGACGATGCGCCCTTGGCGCGGATGCACGGGAAAATCGAGCATGCGCTTGCCGGTCGCGGTGATCGACAGCGACGTCGCCGGTGCCTCGGCTTGCTTCCGCTCCACGGCGCCGAGCATCTGGAGCAGCGAGAGCGCACCTTCGAGGGCTTGAGGTGGCGGCGGATCGAACCACTCGAACGAGGCCGGATCCGCGACGCCCTGCGCGACCAGCTCGAGCACCGGCTCGCAGAGATCGACGCGCGCAATCTCCGGGGCCTCGAACGCTGCGCGGCTCTGAAAGTCGCCCTTCGTGTAGAGACGAATCGCGACGCCCGCGCGCGTTCGGCCCGCGCGGCCCGCTCGCTGCGTGGCCGACGCGCGCGAGATCTTCGACAGCTTCAACGACGGCAGCCCCGTCCACGGCGAGCACGACGCGACGTTCGCGAGCCCCGAGTCCACGACCGCGGCGATCCCGTCGATGGTGACGCTGGTCTCGGCGACGTTGGTCGCGAAGATCACCTTGCGCCGATTCGACGGCAAAAGGGCGCGGTTCTGCTCGCGAACGGGGAGGGAGCCGTGAAGCGGCAAGAGCTCGACGTCGTGCTTTTGCGCGAGGCGCTGCGCGGTGTCGATGCAGGCGCGGATCTCTCGCGCGCCCGGAAGAAAGACGAGGACGTGGCCGTCGAGCCCGCGCGCGAGCAGATCGAACAGCGCCGACGAGACGCGGCTCTCGAGCGGGCGGTCGTCGACGGACGGCGCGTGATCGATCGCCACCTCGAAGGTGCGACCTTCGGACGCGACGACCGGCGCGTCGAGGAAGCGCGCGACCGGATCCGCGTCGAGCGTGGCGCTCATCACGACGAGCTGCAGATCCGGGCGCGCGGTGCGCTGCAAACGGCGTAGGACGGCGAGCCCGACGTCGGAGGCGACGTGACGTTCGTGGAACTCGTCGAGCACGACCGTGGTCGTGCCTCGCAGCGTCGGATCGGAGAGGAGCCTTCGCGCGAGGATGCCCTCGGTCACGAAGGTGAGGCGCGTCGCGTCGCTGACGGCGCGCTCGAAACGCGTCACGTACCCGACCTCGCGACCGATCGGGACGCCGAGCTCGCTCGCGACCCGCTCCGCGCTCAGGCGAGCGGCGATCCGCCTCGGCTCGAGCACCAGGATCGATCCGCCACCGTCGGAGGCATCGAGCAGCGCCCGCGGAACCCGTGTCGTCTTGCCGGCGCCGGGCTCCGCCGTGACGACGGCCGCCCTGCGCGCGCGGACCGCGGCGACGATCGCGGGCAGGTGCGGATCGATGGGCAAGGGGAGCATGCGCGCGAGCTTCTATCACTGAGGCGCGCCCCGGACGATCGGACGCGTGTATGCTGCGACCCCTTCGTCGATGGCCTACAAAAACGATGACCCGCTGACGCAGACGTCCGCGACCGAGCTTTTGCAGATGCTCGCGCGGCGCGAAGTCTCGGCCGAAGAGGCCGCGCGCGCGCACCTCGATCGCATCATCACGATCGACGGCAAAGTCGGCGCCTTCATCGAGCTGCGAAGGGGGATCGCCCTCGCGGAGGCGCGCCGCATCGACGAAGCACGCGCCCGCGGCGAGGACGTCGGTCCGCTCGGCGGCCTGCCCATCTCCATGAAGGAGAACCTCGACATGCAGGGCCACGCGTCGACGCTCGGCATCTTCGCGCGGCGAAACAAGATCGCCGGCCGCGATGCGACCATCGTCGGCGCCGTGCGCCGCGCCGGCGCCGTCGTGCTCGGTCGCACGAACGTGCCGCAGCTGCTCCTCTCGCACGAGACGCGCAACCCCGTCTTCGGCGTGACCTCGAACCCCTTCAGCAAGGGCCACGCCCCTGGCGGCTCCTCCGGTGGTGAGGCCGCGTCGCTCGCGGCGGGGATGTCGGTGCTCGGGGTCGGCACCGACATCGGCGGCAGCATCCGCGTGCCGGCGCATTGGACGGGGATCGCGGGCTTCAAGCCCTCGCTCGATCGGTGGTCGAACCGTGGGTCGAACGGCGCCCTCGTCGGTCAAGAGACGATTCGCAGCCAGTGTGGACCGATGGCGCGCTCGGTTCGCGACCTCGTGATGTTGTTCATGGCGATCGATCCCCGCGCGATGGCCGCCGAGGATCCGCTCGTTGCGCCGCTGCCGTTGCGCGACCCTCGGACGATCGACGCCCGCCGTATCCGGGTCGGCTACTACGTCGACGACGGCGTGATTCGACCGAGCACCGCCGTCGGGCGCGCCGTCGTCGAAGCTGCGAAAGCGCTCGAAGGCCGAGGCATGACGGTCGTGCCGTTCGGTCCTCCGAACATCCGCGACGCGATCGGAACGTACTTCGGCGTGATGAGCGCCGACGGCGGAAAGACCGCGTTCGGCCAGCTCGAGGGCACCACGTTGGAGCCGACGCTCGCGCCGCTACGGCAGACGGCCATCTTGCCCGGACCAGTGCGCGCGACGCTCGCGAGGACGCTCCGCTCCGTGGGCCAAGAGCGCGCCGCGTGGCTCCTGTCCCAGATCGGCGAGAAGGCGGTGAACGAGCTGTGGCGCCTGACGAAAGCGGCGCGTGACTACCGGCACTCGCTCCTCGACGCGATGGACCGCGCCGCGATCGACGTCTTGCTCTGCCCGCCTCACGCGACCCCTGCTGTCCCGCACCAAAAGGGCTCCCAGTTCCAGCTCGCGGGCAGCTACTCCATGCTCTACAACCTGCTCCAGTTCCCGGCGGGCGTCGTTCCGGTCACGCTCGTCCGCCCGCAGGAAACGTCGCGCAAAGCAGACAGCGCCAACGCGAAGGGCGACCGGTTCGAGAAGATCGCGCAGACGGTCGACGCGGCCAGCGCGGGTCTGCCCGTGGGCGTCCAGATCGCAGGTCGCCCGTTTTGCGACGAGGAAGTCCTCGCGGTCATGCTCGCGTTGGAAGAGGCGCTCGACGGCCGATCCGATCGTCCGAGCGTCCCGCGGTTCCCCGCCAGCTGACGACGCCGGCAGAGCGCGACGCCGCTCGCCGCCTCAAAAGAAATTCGACGACGCATTGCGACCAAACGGCCGCCTCGCGCGTACCCCGGACAAAGGTCCCGGGTTCGAGCACCGTGAAGAGAGCGCCCCGTTTGCCCCAAGTACGACCGCCCCGTCCGCGCGTTTCACAGCTCGGACGCGCGGGAATTGTGCTAACGCGTGACGGGTCCTCTTCTCGCGACGAAAGAGGTGGGTTGAGCCAATGACGCGTAGCCGAGCCCGCGGAACCGGGGCGAGCAATACGAGCCGACAAGAGGGCGGAGCAGCTCCTCTGATCGACGACGCGTTCGAAGCGCTGCTTTCCTCCGAAGAGTCGGGCGAGCCCGTTTCGGAAGAGCGCTTGATCGAGCGCGCGCTCTCCGGTCACTCGCCGAGCGCACGAGCCCTCGCGAACGCCGGCGACACCGTGGTCGCCCTCGCGGAGAGCGCGGCGCTCCCCGCACCGTCGACATCGCTGCGCGATCGCATCCTGCGCGACGTCGCCGGGCCCCCGACGCGCAAGAGCGAAGGCCTCCCGCCGGTGAAGCCGCTCCCGTTTCCCGCCGAGCGTTCGAGCCCCAGCGAAGCGGTCGCCCGCATCCACGCGCGTCTCCCGACGGAGCCGCGTCGTGTGGAGGTGATCGATCGGCTCGGCATGCGCGGCGGCCCCGGCCAAGAGGCGACGGATCGCGCGCTCTACCTCCTCATCGATCAGTACTCGCCGTTTTTGGGCTTCGAGCTCGTGTTCGTCAGCACCGTCGTCGGCGACGTGACGATCCACCGGGTGCATCGCGGTTTCCCCGCGCACCTCGGCAACCTGGAGATCGTCCCGCGCGAGCTCTCGTTCTGCACGCACACGGTCTCGTCGGGCGAGCCGTTCATCGTCGAGGATGCCGCAAAAGAGGCGTTTTTCCGCCAGAGCGATCTGGTGCAGAAGCTCGGGGCCCGCGCGTACCTCGGCGTCCCGCTCTTCGACGGCGACATCGCGGTCGGCGCGCTCTGCGGCATCTCGAGCCAGCCGCAAGTCATCTTCCCGGAAGACATCGCCCTCGCGCAGCGCTTCGCCACGATCGCGCAGGCGCTCGTTCGCCACGACGAGGCAGAGCTCGCGCGGCTCATCGTCGAGCCGGACGGTTACCCCGGCGCAGCAGGCGAGGGGCGTCCGGTCGTGCTTTCGAACGAAACATTCAGCGGGATCGTCGAGGCGCAGCGGCAACGTCTCGGCGTCGCCGACACGACGTGGCTCGTCCGCGTCGACAAGGACGAGTGGGCTTCGGTCGCCTCGGGCCTGCCGCCTACGTTGGTCACCGGTGCGCTCGGCGAGGACGCACAGCGCGGCGATCGCGGCATCCTGGTCCCCGAGGAGCACCCCGGCTTCGACGCGCTCGCCGGCCTCGCACGCAAGGGCGAACGGCTGGGTTGATGGCGGAGCGCGCTGCTGAACGCAGCGGCGCGCTGTCTACCGGCCTGGCTTCGTCTCGTCGCTTGCGGTAGGACCCGCGGCATGACGACGTTGCGTTTCGCCCGGCACGCTGCGCTGCTCACCCTGCTCGCGGTCGGCTGTAAAGACGAGCCCGCTCCGACGGTGACCCAGCCGGCCGACAGCGCCAAACAGGACGCAGGCATCGAGTCGCCCGCGATCGGCGGCAAGATGAAGGACGTCGCCAAGACCCTCGAGGGCAAAGGCCTCTCGGCCGAAGAGCTCGCCAAGCAGCCGCCTCCCGACGGGATCTTCCCGGCCGGCGTCGCCGACAAGGCGCACGCGGTCGGCGCGCCGCCGAAGCTCGAGATGATCAAAGACGGCGACGAGCCGCGCATCATGTTGCACGCGGCCGCGCCGGAGCCGCAGGTCGTCGGGCTCAAGCTTCAGATCGGTCAGAAGGGCCGCCAGGTCCAGCGCCTGGTGTTCGTCGAGATTGCCCCGCCGGATCAGGCCGGCAAGGCGATGCACAAGCTCGTCGGCGATCTCGAGAAGCAGATCCATCAAGCCTCGGAGGCATCCGGTGCGTCGTCGGCAGCGCCGAAGAGCGCGCCGCCGCCCGCCGCCGGCTCCGCGTCGCCTTCGGCGAGCGCCGCCGTCGAAGCACCCCCCGCACCGCCCGTCGGCGCAGATCGCCCGCTGGTCGCCACCGTCCTCGATTTTTCGCCGAGCGGCGAGATGGGGAAGAACCTCGACGCGTCGATCAATTTCACCGCGACCAAGGCCGGCGCCGCGAGCTTCGTCCGCAAGTACAAGAAGGAGACCACCGATCCGGCCGAGGTCGTCGCGCGCGATCTGCAGCTCGGCGCGGTGGAAGAGCTCTTGCTCGGCCTCTTCAGCGGGATGCCCGACAAGCCCGTCGGCGCAAACGCCATGTGGACCATTGCGGATCGCCGCACCTCGCTCGGCACCGACGTCGTCCGCTACCGCCTCTTCCAGGTCGAGAGCGTCGAGGGCGACACCGCGCATCTGCAGGTGATGTTCCGCCAATACGCCGCGACCGACACCAACGCCCTCGTGCAAGACCCGGAGATCGTGATGCGCGGCTATGCCTTCGAGGGTCTCGGCAAGATCGACGTGTCGCCGAAGGCGCTCTTTCCGAAGTCGGGCATGGTTCAGGTCGGGATGAACAGCCAGCTCGTCCCGAAGGACAAGAAGGAAGACCCGCAGGTGCAGGGCCAGCCGTTCGCGATCGAAGCCGCAATGCAGATCTTCGACGCGCAGGAGATCAAGCTGACGCCTTCAGACGAGCAGCCCCCGCCGAAGAAAGAGGGCGGCAAGAAGGAAGGCGCGAAGAAGCAGCCCGCGCCGGCGCCTGCGCCTCAGCCCTGAGCGCAGCCGCTCATCGCAGCGGTGGGGGGAACGGCCGGCGTCAGGACATCGCCTGCGCGTCGGCCGCGATCAGGATCTGCTCTTCGGCTTGGGTCGCGAGCTTCTCGACGGCGTTCGCAGCTTCGGTCGGCGAGAGCTTCAAGAAGAAGCCGAGGAACTCGTCCTCATTGCCCGGTTGCACCGTCTGAAGGACGAGCACGATCGGCACCGCGGGTTTCTCGATCTCCGCGATCGCGAGCGAGCGCTCGCGGAAGCGCTTCGAGGTGCCGATGCTCTTCGTCAGCGTCTGCACCAGCAGGCCGATGACGAGGCCGGCTGCGACGCCGGCGACGTACCAATCCGCGTCGGCGCGCAAGACGATCGCCGCGAGGAGCCCACCGAGCGCCGCGCCGAGGACGATGCCGGGCTCGCCGCCGTTCGGCTCCGCGGCGAGGCGGAGGATCGTCGCGGCATGGAGGCCTCGCTCTGGCGGGTGCACCGCTTTGCGGTACGGCGTGAGCACGCTGGAGCGCCGCACCGACGTCGCGCGGAGGCTGAAGAAGCTCACCAGCAAGCCGATCAGCGACACCAGCACGCCGGCCGAGATCGCGACCTCGCGTCCGAGCACCCCGCGCGGAAGCGGCTGCTGGATCGTCGCCGAAGCGGCGGCGTCTTTGGCGGTCGCCGCTTGGCCGTTCGCTTTGGTGACGGCGCCCGAGACCTGGTCGATGACCGCTTGGATCGGCGCCTTTTCAATCGCCGCGAAGACCTGGCGCGCGGTCGTGAGGTGGGCCGAAGGCGTGTCCTCTTGCTTCGGCGCTTTGAGCGCTGCCACCGCCTCGATCGCAGTCCAGCCGTCGACCGCTTTGCCCTCGGCCGGCGCGACCTTCTCCACGGCGACTTTGCACGCCACGAGGCGCGTCGCCTCGTCGTACGTCGGTTTCGCCGCCGGCCACGCCTGCGCCGACTGATCCGGCATCTTCGGCTTCGGGGGCTTCGGCTTTTCCTTCTCGTTCTTCGGCGGCTTACGGCCCTTCGGCGTCTTCGGAGCAGGCTCTTCCTGCACCTCCGGCTCGGGCGCAGGCTGCTGCTCGAGGACCTTGGAGTCGTCACGGAAGAGGTCGACCTCTTTCTTCAGCGTGACGGCATGCTCCGAGCACTTCGCGAGGTCCTGCGCGTCGCGCTCGAGCGCCTGCGCAGCTTCGCGCGCATGGACATCGGCGACGACGGGGCCACGTGCCGTGAGCATCAGCCCTAACGCCCCAGCCACCGAGCTGACGAGCACCACGGCCGAGACGAGGATCCACCTCACTTCTTCACGTCGGGTGTATTCGTTCACCGAACCACGCGATCACTACGAGTGTTTGCGCGAGCTGTCCACGTCTTGGCGCGCCTCGGCGCCCGGCTCCATGCTTCCTCTGGACCTCGGGTACGGTTTCTTCACGTTCGGGTGGTCTTCGTGTAGGAGCGAAATCGTACCCGTGGCGGCCACCTGTCCCATCGAAACCGCGGCGCCCACCGCCGGCCTGACAGACGACCCCACCGCCACGCGAGCCATGCCCGAACCGACGAGCGCCGAAGGCGACACGACGCGCTCCGCCGAGGCTTCGACCGGCGCCAAGACCGACACGGCCTGGGCATCCTCCACGTACTTCGCCGAAGGCCTGCCGTTCTCCATCGTCCACAAGGTCTCGAGCGAGTTCCTCGTCCACCTCGGCGTCTCGGCCCAGCTCGTCGGGCTCTTTCAGCTCGCGCACGTCCCCTGGAACCTCAAGTTCGTCTGGGCGCCGCTCGTCGACCGCTTCGGCACGACCAAACGCTGGATGGTCGCGGCGCAGCTCGCCATCGCCGCTTGCACGCTCTTCCTCGCGGCGTTCGCGTCCACGTTCGTCCCGTGGGCGTTCGGGACGGGGCTCATGTTGATCGCCGTCTTCGCTGCGACCAACGACATCGCGGTCGACGGCTACTTCCTCCGGCGCCTCAAAAAGGAGCGGCAAGACTCGCTCGCGGGCGTGCGCGTCGGCGCGTATCGCGTCGCGCTGATGGTCGGTAGCGGCGGCATCGTCACCCTCGGCGGCCTCTACGGCTTCCAGGTCGCGTTCGGTGCGGCAGGGCTCATCATGGGCGGGCTCGCGCTCGCGCACGGCGTTTTCCTCGCGAAAGACCGCGCCGAAGAGGGCAGCAGCTCCGTTTCGGGCATCGTCCAGCGCGCCGCGAAGAGCTTCTTCTCCCAGCGGGGGATCGGCGTCGCGATGGTCGTCCTGCTCACGTACAGGGCAGGGGACGCGCTGATGTTCGCGATGAACGCGAAGTTCCTCGCCGAGCTCGGCCTCTCGACCGCCACGCGCGGCGTGATCAACGGCACCTTCGGCACCGTCGCGTCGATTGGCGGTTCACTCACCGGCGCAGCAATCATCGCGCGCGTCTCGTTCGCGCGCGCGTTCGTCCCGATCACCGCCGCGCAGTCCGGTGCCATCCTCCTCTACGTGCTTCTCGCGGTCACCCGACCGTCCCTCCCGTTCGTCGCCGCCGTCGTCCTCGTCGAGCAGTTCATCGCGGGTGTCGGAATCTCGGCGTTCTTCGTCTTCATCACCCGTCTCTGCCAGGGTGAACAGAAGGCGACCCAATACGCGTTCGCCTCGTCGCTGATGAGCGTCGCGATGCTCGGTGCCGGCGCAGGAAGCGGCTTTCTCTTCGCGTCCTTCGGCTCGGCGAAGTTCTTCTTCGTGGCGTTCTTGGCCTCGCTCCCCGGCATGCTCGCCACAGCGTTCTACAAGCCCAACGAGGCAAGGACGGTCATCGGGGGCTGAGCGCTTGCAAAGGCGGGCGCGATCCAGGACGCTCCCGCCATGCGCCATCGTTACCCTCGCGTCCTGACCGCCGCCGTGCTGTGCGCGCCGTTGCTAGCGCAGAGCGGGCCGGCGCTCGCGGACGTCCCCACGCCCTCGCCGCCGACGCCCGCGGCGACCTCGGGAAAGCTCGCGATCCCGTTCGAGAAGTTCCAGCTCCCGAACGGCATGACCATCATCTTGAGCGAGGATCACTCCGTCCCGCTGGTCGCCGTCAACACCATGGTCAAGGTCGGCTCGCGGTTCGAAAAGGCCAAGCGCAGCGGCTTCGCGCACCTCTTCGAGCACCTGATGTTCATGGGCACCGATCGGGTGCCGACCGGCACCTTCGACACCTTGATGGAGTCGGAGGGCGGCTGGAACAACGCCTGGACGAGCGAAGATCGCACCGACTACTTCGACGTCGGCCCGGCGCATACCCTGCCGCTTTTGCTCTGGCTCGAGGCGGATCGGCTGTCGTCGCTCGGCACTTCGATGACGCAGGCAAAGCTCGACGCGCAACGCAAGGTCGTGCGCAACGAGCGCCGCGAGCGAAGCGAGAACAAGCCCTACGGCAAGGTCGAGCTCCGCTTGCCCGAGCTCTTGTACCCGGAGGGGCACCCCTATCACCACCCGGTCATCGGCTCGCACGAGGACCTCGAGGCGGCGAAGGTCGAAGACGTCAAAGCCTTCTTCAGCGAGTACTACGCCGCGAACAACCTCTCGCTCGTCGTCGCCGGCGACTTCGATCCGAAGACCGTCCGCCCCGAGATCGAGCGCCTCTTCGGCGCGCTCCAGAAGGGCAACGTGCCCGCGGCTCCGCCCGCCACGGTCCCCAAGCTCACCGACGTCGTCCGCGAGACGCTCGTCGAAGACAACATCCAGCTGCCGAAGATCGTCATGGCCTGGCACAGCCCCGCGCGTTTCGCTCCCGGCGACGCCGAGCTCGACATCCTCTCCAACGTCCTCGATCGCGGCAAAACCAGCCGCCTCTACAAGGCGCTGGTCTTCGACAAGGAGCTCGCGCAGTCGGTCAGCGCCACCCAGGGGTCGCAAGATCTCTCGAGCATCTTCACCATCGAGGCGATCGCGCGCCCCGGGGTGAAGCTCGACGATCTCGAAAAGGAGATCGACAAGATCCTCGCCGAGCTGAACGACAAGGGCGCCACCCAAGCCGAGGTCGAGCGCGCGAAGAACGACTACGAGACGATGTTCGTCCTGCAGCTCGAGTCGGTGCCCGAGCGCGCATCGATCCTCAACAACTACCAAACCTTCGCCGGTGATCCCGGCTTCATCGGCAAAGATCTCGAGCGCTATCGCAAGGTCGATCAAGCCGGTGTCAACGCGACGGTCAAAGCGACGCTGGACCCGAAGCGTCGGGTGATCCTGCGTGTCGAGCCGAAGAAGGCCGAGGCGGCGCCGAAGGCGCCCGCGAAGAAGGCGCCTGCGAAGAAGGGAGCGGGGAAATGAGGCTTCGAGCTGCGCTGGGTTTGTGTGTCGCGCTCCTCGGCGGGTGCGATTTCGGCGTGCGTCTGTCGGAGACGGAGACGCCCGAGGCGACCGGCAAGCCCACCGCCGGCAAGCCGACGGCGACCGCCGTCGCTGCGACCGGCATCGGGTCGAAGCCGCCCACGCTCGGGGCGCCGAAGCCCTTCGAGCCGCCGGCGCCGGTCGTCTTCCAAGGCCCCGGTGGGATCACCGTCTGGCTTGTCGAGCGGCCTCAGCTGCCGATCGTCTCGGCGACGGTGATCGTCCCCTACGGCTCGGCGAGCGATCCCGAGGACGCGCCGGGCACGATGGCGCTCCTCGCGGACATGCTCGACGAAGGCGCGGGCTCGCGCGACGCGCTTCAGCTCTCCGAGACGGTCGCGTCGCTCGGCGCGACGTTGAGCGTCGGCGCCGGCCAAGACAGCAGCCAGGCCTCGGTCCTGGCACTGAAGACGAAGTTCGACACGGCATTCGAGCTCTTGAGCGATGTCCTCGCGCGGCCGAAGCTCGCCCAAGGCGACTTCCAACGCACGAAGAAGCTCTGGAAGAACGCGCTGCGGAAGCGCTCCGATGATCCGATGTCGGTCGCCTCGACGGTCGCGGGCGCGGTCCTCTACGGCCCGAAGGCGCCGTACGGTCACCCGTCGCTCGGGCTCTACTCGAAGGCCGACAGCGTGTCGCTCGGCGGGCTCAAGTCGGCATACGAGCGGACCTACCGGCCCGACCGCGCGACGATCGTCATCGCCGGCCAGATCACGCGCGCGGAGGTGGAGGCGCTGCTCGAGAAGCACCTCGGATCGTGGAAGCCGAAGGGCGATGCGCTGCCCCCGCCGAAGCTCACGAAGGTGCTCGCGAAGCGCCCGAAGTTCATCGTGGTGGAGCGCCCGAAGGCGGTGCAGACCGTGATCTACGCCGCGCGTGAAGGGACGACGGCGAGCGACGAGCGCGCGCCGAGCCTGACCTTGGTGAGCGATGCGCTCGGTGGGTCGTTCACGTCGCGCCTGAATATGAATCTACGCGAGGACAAGGGCTGGACGTACGGCGTCGGCTCCGGGTTCACCGCGAGCCGCGGCGAAGGCGCGTTCATCGTGCGAACGAGCGTGGAGGCGGAGCACACCGGTGATGCGCTGAAGGAGATCCTCGGGGAGCTCGCGAATATGTCGGCGAAGGGCCTGACCGATCAGGAGGTCGGCAAGGTGAAGGCGCAGGATCGCGCGGACTTGGTGCAGACGTACGAGGGCGCGACGGGTGTGGGGTCGAGGCTTTCGTCGCTCTCTGCGCTGGGGCTTCCGACGTCGTTCGATGCGGGTGCGAGCCGTATTCGGCAAGCGGCTTCGCGTGAGGATCTTGCGAGGTTGGCGAAGACGCATGTGGATCCTGCGGGATTTACGGTGGTGTTGGTGGGTGATCGGGAGTTGATTAAGAAGCAGTTGGCCGATAAGGGGCTTGAGGCGCCTGTGCCTTATTCGGCCGAGGGGCAAGCGCAGTCAGGGGAGGGCGGGTAGAGGGGGCCGAAGCGCGAGCGGGTTTCGGCTCCGGCGGGGGGTCGTCAGTCGCCGGGCGGGGCGGAGTGGGCCCAGCCCCTTCGGGGCTCCCCACTCCGCTTGTTTGCCGCAATGTCTTGGCGGCGACTTCCTCCCTGCCCGCCTACGCCGAAATCCGCTCGCGCTTCGCGCGTCGCCCGGCCGGATCGCCGGTCCGACGCTCTGTCGGAGATCCCTGTCTACGTCTCTGTCTAAATTCGCTGTCTAAACTCTCCTGTCTAAACTCTCCTGTCTAAACTCGGTGCGATCGTAATCAGCGCAGGGGAGGCAGGTATTCGCCCCTATGTTCGTCGGCATGTTTGTCGGGCGCCGAGATAAGGTGGCGGGGTGAAGATCAGATTATCGGCGGTTTGCTTGGCTCTTTTGGCGTGCTCTGCGTGCGGTCCCGAGTCGCAGGGGGAGCGGGCGAACGCGGCGACGTGTGAGGCCGGGAAGGTTCACCTCATCGGTGAAGTGGAAGGCCGCGCTATCGATGAGTCGCACGATGTTTCGGGGTTCTACTTCGTCCAGGTCGGCGAGGTCGCGCTCGACATGACGTTCGGCGAGACGGGCCACCTTCGGCTCGAGTGGGAGACCTTGGTCGCGGATGGGGACGAGGTCGATGTGTCGAAGGGCGAGCTCGTGATGCCCGGCTCGACGGACACGCTGATGGCCGAGGAGGGGTCGTCGCTCATCCCGACCGGTGACGCGTACCAATTCAGGCTCTACTGGCCCGACGGCAGCTCGTTGGACGGCTGCTACGCGCAGGCGGAATTCTAGTTTCGTGGGCTGGCTGGACGCGCGATGGGTTAGGGTGGGGTGGGGGGCGCGAAGCACGAGCGGGTTTCGGCTCCGGCGGGGGGTCGTCAGTCGCCGGGCGAGGCGGAGTGGGGTCCCCAGCCCCTTCGGGGCTACCCCACTCCGCGGGTTTGCCGCAATGCCGTGGCGGCGACTTCCTCCCTGCCCGCCTATGCCGAAACTCGCTCGCGCTTCGCGCATCGCTCGCTGCGACGTCCTTGTCTCCGTGTGATGTCTCCTGTCTAAACGGAGGGTCTCGGGGCGTAGCCGAAATCGGCAATCGGGTGCAATGATGGATTCGATGGTTACGCCGTGGCGAGTTGGAGCGAGCGTACTTCTTTGCGTACTCTCGAGTGCATGCACAGAGGTTGTCATCGACTGTTCGTCGCTCGATCTAGAGACCTGTGACGACACGCTTGAGTGCGCGTGGGTAGGCTTCGAGGCCGAGGCTCGGTGTACCTCGAGATGTGACCCCAGCGACCCCGTACAGTGCGACAGCGATGAGGTTTGCGAACGGTCGAGCTACACAGACGTCCCCGAGCCGGGCAAGCCAATTGTGCACGCTGTCCCGATGGACGACCTGTGCGTGAAGGCCGATCCCCTCGAGTGAAGGCACCGTGCGTGATCCGGGCGCGACGTTTTTCAATGCATCCTTGGACGAAGCTCGACAGGTCGTAGCGGGAGCGTCATGACCCAATCGACCCAGCCCGATTCGTTGCCCTCGATGCGTATTCTTCTCCCGGAGCCGGGAGTCGGTGATGCGCGGGCGACAATCGCCGCGCTCGTCGCTTTCGACGACCCCGAGCGCTCCGCGAGCTTTGGTGAGCTGACGGAGCCTTCGTTTATCCGGTTCCCCAACGGCAGGCCGCTTCGAGGGTCTCCGCTCGCGCAGGAGATTTTCGGACCGATCGTCGATCACCGCTGCGCGTGCGGCCTCCTCGCGAGCGCCGCGCATGACGGCGAGGTTTGCGAAAGATGTGGTGTCGCGTGTCTTCCCGCGGCGTCGCGCGGTGAACGTTGGGGACACGTCGCTGTGCCGTTCGGCTTCATCCACCCTGCGCTCGCGCCGACGATCGGCGTGCTGCTCGGCTGCTCGGCGGCCGACGTGCTTGCGGTAGCACGGTGCGAAGCATGGTGGACCGGCGACGCTGTCTGTTATCCGGCCGGCACGGCGCCCTCGGCGGCGGGCCCACGCTCCGCCATTTGGGAGATCGAGCCGGAAGAAAGCCTCACGGCGGATCCTGCCGAACGACGCCTGCTGGAGGTCAACACGGCGCTGCGCCGCCTCGGCAGCCTGCCGGCATGGGCGGAAGAACAATACGGCGCGGAGGAGAGCTGGTTCGAGGCGGCGGCCCGTGCATGCGGGCCGGCCGTAATTGCGCGCGCCCTAGCGTCGCTCGACGCGGAGCGCCGCGCGCGCTTCGACGCGGAGCACGGCGCCCCGCCGGAGGCGCTCCTGCTCCGACGTTTCCCGGTTCCGCCGCCCGATTTGCGCCCGCTCGAGCCGAGGCCTGGCGGTATCGACCAGCCCGGCCCCGATGGCATCGCGCTCGGGCGCCTCGTCGCGCGTGTGAACGTTGCGCGCGATTACCAGGGCGAAGATACGTCGGTCCCTGTGCTCGAGGTTCGTCGCCGGGTGCAGGTCGCTGCCGAGCGAGCGGCGCTGGCGTTCGCTGGTGTCGCAACCGACCCGGACGAAGCGGGCATCGTCAGCGAGCTCGGTCCGATGCACGGGCCGCCGTCGATCGATCCCGGATATCCCGTCCCGGAATACCGATCTCAGCTCGCGGCGGTGACCGGTCTGGCGTTCGTCGACGACGACACGCTCCTCGTGGATCTGCCGTATGCGACGGTGCGCCTCGCGCTTCGGAGCGGGCGCATTCGCGACGTTTGGCGGAGCGCGCGCCTGCGCCTCCTGAGCACCGATACGGCTGGCAAATACGCCTTCTATGCAGCGCCGCACGCCGATCGCGCGTGCTTCGCGGCGATCGATCTGCGCTCGATGACGTGGCTCGAGCAGGTCCCTCCGCAGCTGGGCGTCGTACCGGCGCTCGACGCCTCGGCGCCCGAAGTGGTGCTGGTGAACACGTCGACGCTCCGCGCCCACCCGACCGGTGGCTGGTCGGATCGGTTTGCGCTGTCGCCGTGCGGCCGGTTCACGTGGGCCACCAACATCCAGCGAATCACCGGCGAGCTCGAGCTCGAGCCGTGGTGGGATGGCTACGGCCTCGAGGCGCCGCTCGCGCTACGCGACGACGGCACGCTCGGCCCCCCAGACGAGGACAACGACGGTGCCGATTGGGATTCGTCGGCGCGTGCGCTCACGCTCTGTGGCGACCGGTGGAAGCTGGTCGATGCAGGTTATGTATTTCGCGGGCTCCAGCCGATCTTGCGGCTCGAGCTCACCGCACGCGCCGCGGCCTTCGATCGAGCCGGCCGGCTCGCCGTCGCCACCGACCATTGGGTTGCACTGGTCGATCTCGACGAGCCGCGTGTCCTCACGCGTTGGTCGCTTCGTCGGCTGCGCCGAATGCTTGCTCTGCCTCATCGCGGGATGGAGGTCCCGTTCGGAGCGCTCCACGCGGCGCTGTGCTCCTACGGGACGCTGCCCGAGGTCGCCGCTTTCGATACTGCGACACTCGCCGCGCTCGATACCGCGATGTTCGGTGGAGGGGTGCCGATGGGGGAGGCCGACGCGGAGCGCGTGCTCGCGTGCGCACGCGGCAAGCGTGTGCCGGCTCGGCTGCAGCGACCACGAAAAGCTGGGCCATCGAACGCTTATTGACGGGGCGCGGTTGGGGGGCGAAGCGCGAGCGGGTTTCGGCGTAGGCGGGCAGGGAGGAAGTCGCCGCCAAGGCATTGCGGCAGACGCCTTGCCCGGCGACTGACGACCCCCCGCCGGAGCCGAAACTCGCTCGCGCTTCGCGCATCGCGGGCCTGATCGCCGGTCCGACGTCTCTGTTTGAAATCCCTGACTACATTCTCTGTCTGAATTCGTGATAGGGCGGCGAAGCAGCTTTTCTCGCGGTGACCGCAGCTGGTGCCGATGCACGCACGGTGTTATGTCGATTGCTCAACGTGCTACGACCCCGCAATCTCCCATTTAGCATCATCGCGGCCGTTTCCTGCGGCGGTACACCGCGATCTGGAGAAGTGGCATCGGCGTCAGATCCAATGCCGACGACCGTGACGACTTCACCTCCATCGGCCGCGCGGGTTGCGACCTGCACGGAGAAGAGCTCTGAGCTCGATTGCTGGCGCGTCGCGAAGGCGGGAGGTGCGGGCGCGCACGAGGCGACGCAGCGCCTCCTCACCGAATGCGAAGAGTCCCAGCGGACCATTGCATGTGCCGCAGCTGCTGACCTGTCGGCCTCGACCATGAGCACCGACAAGCTCGCGGTCACCTCCGAACGCGGCTGTCACAAAATCGCGGACAGCGATGACGAGGCGAAGCTTCAAGGCGAAGCGTGCGCGCGGGCAGGGGACGCTCGCGCGCGGCGCGGCCAATTGCTCTTCGCAGCGATGCTGTATGGCACCGGCTGCGCTCTCGATCACAAACCGTCGTGTGAGGCGGGGCTCCGGAACCGCAGCGCGCTCGAGCGTGAAGGCCGCGCCATCGACGGCGTCCAGTTCAATATGGAGGGTATTGCCGATAGTGACGAGGTCGCCTACCACGTCAGCGACATCGGCTGCCGCCTTGAAAAGTCGGTCGATATGTTCACCTTCTTCGGGCAGGTGGGCCTGCCGTTCTTCGATGGAAAGAAGAAACTAGCCAACTGCGTCGGCGCCTACGGCCGCGTACCCGTTCGATGGAGGACGCACGGCGGCAAGATCACCGACGTGCACGCGTCCGGTCCGCTGGCGTCATGTGTCGAGCAAGCGCTCGCGGGCGCGCCTTCACCGCTCCACGCGATCTGCGGAGCCGTCATCGAGGGCAGCGCGACGACGCCCTAGTGCAACCGCCGCGTACCTGGAAACGAGCGAGCGGCTGTACAAAGCAACTCGGCCTCACCGGGCGAAGGCGACCAGGACAACGCCCGTCGCGATCACGGCGCGACCGATATGAAGTGTGGCACGAGCGTTGCGCCACCGGTGGTATGAAAGCAACGACAACAGCATTGATGAGCTCGGTTGCGCTGATTGCGGTCTGCGCTTCAGGCTGCGTCAACGAAGCAATCGGTGAACCCATGAACGCCTCCAGCGAGGTCTCGAACCTCGAGGGAGCGTGCCCGAACCTGGTCTTCTCGGTCGAAGGCATGCGGGTCAGCACCGACTCGGCGACGCAAATCGAGGACGGCTCCTGCGCCGAAATCGTCAACGGCAAGGGCGTCGAGGTGGAGGGCGTAGCTCGCGACGGGGTCCTCTACGCGAGCGAGGTGGATCTCGACTGAGCGCTCCGACCACTTCGGGCTTCGACTCGACGAATCGCTATGGACGGGGCGCGTGCGTGCCCGAGCTCGTCGGTGCCCCCATCGAGTCCTCTTCCGGTTTTGCGCGCTCCTCCGGTGGTCGATCCCAGGGCGCCGGCCCACACTTCACGAGGAAAATGATGGCGAAGGCTGCGACCACGATGGCGCACACCGCGCCCCCGACCGTGAGGATCGCGAGCCAGCCTAAGAGGTTTCGCTTCGGGCTTTCGTGCTGTGTCCGGGCCGTAAGGCGTTCGAGCTGATGAAGAAGCCGGTCACGTTCCGCCTCTAGTTGTTTCCTACCCTCGAGGAGGTGCGCGGTCTCGTTGAGCTCGGCGGTAACTGCGTCGAGTTTCTCGCGGATGGCGAGCTCGTTTCGATAGGGGCTCGGCATGGTTGGGGTTCGAGGAACGCGCGTCGAGGGTATCTGTCCGGTTGGACCCGGCGCAACGATGGTCCTTTGATCGGATTCGGGAGTAGGGGGTAGGGCGGGTTGGGGGGCGCGAAGCGCGAGCGGTTTCGGCTCCGGCGGGGGGTCGTCAGTCGCCGGGCGGGGCGGAGTGGGGTCCCCAGC
>JABFXY010000123.1 GCA_013361525.1 Polyangiaceae bacterium
GAGGGACGGATTGATGGTGATCGTCGCGCCGATGAAGTTGAGCGCGCGTTTGAAGGCGATCGGCTCTCCGTCGTCGAAGAGCTCGCGAACGCCGAACTTGTCGTCGAGCCAGCTCACGAGGCCCCCTCGTCGAGGTTCGTCATGTCGAAGCGGACGCGGATACCCGCGAGCGTGAGGGCGTCCTCCGAGTCGGTCCCGAGCTCAGATTGGAAGACGACGCGATACTCGTAGGTCTCGTGGTCGATCACGACGTTGACGTCGCCGCCGAAGACGTGAGGCTGTTCGTAGTCGCTGGCGGTCAACGCGGTATCGATGATCGTGGCGACGTCCGAGATCGCTCCGCCTGCAATGTTCGCGGGCTCCCACCGTTTAAGGATCACGCGCGGCATCGTTGCCGGTTTGGCGGTGTGCGCAGCGGGGTCAATGGCGCAGTCGATTCGCTTCAGCGTTGCGCCGTGCGGAACGATAAGAGCGAATTCGATAGTCGCCGCCGTCGGGTCGTCTGCCGTGTGGTGGTGGACCCATCCGCCGCGACTTCCTGCCGTCCGTTGCGGCGTCCACGTGCCGAGTGTGGTTCCTCGAACGTAATCCGCATCGCGCAGCCACCGCTCGACGCTCGTCGCGTCGTGCCTCAATGCCTTGAGGTATTCCGTCTTGTTGAGGATGTCCTCGAAGGGAACATTGACGCTCGCAGCATCGCGCTCGTCCGGCCCGTCGTCCGGGAGTGTCGTCGCCGAGCTCCACGCCGCGTTCGGATCACCTGTGTAGGGGTGGCTCATGACGTGCCTTTCCAGTAGCGCGCCGTCTTGAGGCGCGAAGGTTGTGCGACCCCGCCGACGAGGTGCATGTAATTGCCCCAATCGCCATCGGGCAGCGGATCGCCCGCCGGGTCGGTCGGGTCGAAGCTGTTCTCGTCGAACGCGACAATGATGTACGGGCAGCGCGTGCCCATCGGCTTCCACTCCGCGACGAGCTGCCGAATCGAATTCACCTGCTCGACGGTCGCCGAGGTTCCCCACGTTCCGGCGTCGCCCCACCGCGCGCCGTCGCCCCAGGTGCCCTCATTCGTCCACACGCCCGTCGCGAGCGGATAGATGATCACCCAAAAGCGCGTGCGAGCGAGCAGCGGGAATCGCCCGTCCCAATCCCAATTCCCTTGCTTGCGGTGAACCTCGTACGACCCGTCCGGATTGATGGTCTGCCACGAGCCGCGGTCGTTCACGCACCTAATGCGAACCGGGTATCCCGTGAGGTATGCCCGAATCTGCTGCAGGAGCGCGAACGCGTTGCCGCGAAACCGATGATCGTCGAGCCAGCGCTTCAGCCTCGCGCGATACGCGTCCGCCGGCTCGGCGAAGCCGCGAAGGATCTTCCGGTCGCGGCCGATGAGCGGGAGTGCGTCCGGCGGCCCCTTGTCGGGGTAGCGCGCGCGCATTCCCTCAATCGCCCAATCCATGATCCCGTCGAGCGCGAGGCCGAACGAATAGAGGAACTTCTCGCCCCACGGACGACGAAGCCGCGGCGGGGCCGCCTCGACGATCAGGTGACGAAAGCCGACGCCCGCCATTACGTGGTCACCTGGATTGCGGTGATGGTCACCGTACCTGGCACGGGAACCTCATTATCAGCCACCACGACGTTTCCGGCCGGCTCGAGCAGCGAAGTCGTGATGAGGGTGATCGGGGTGTCGCCGATCTTCGCGTTGCGGAGCTCGCCCTCGATCGCGTCCTCGTAGATGCGCCCGCCGAGCGTGATGAAGTACCCGCCGATCGGAAGGCCGGCGAGCCACGCCGTCATGTGCGCTTCGATCGCGGTCTTCACGTCCGCCGGCGTGAGGTTCAGCGAGCTCGGAAACCACACCGTAGCCTCTACGTCGATCACGAGGTTCGTCGCGCTCGCAATGGTGCAGTCGAAGCCGAGCGGCGTGCACGTGACGTCGCACGCGTCCTGAATCTTCGCGACGTCGCTCGGCAGAATCGCACCACTCGGGCCCGCGACGTAGAGCGTCGACTCGCCGGTATCGGAGTCGGGAACCGGGTTCGTGCGGTTGACGACGACGCCACCATTGATCGACGGAGTGCGGGCGACATAGGCGTAGGCATCCGCGGGACCGTTCGGGCTGAACGATCCGAGCTTCAGTCGGCAACGCTCGCGAAGGCTGCCGTCGGTCTCTTTGTCGACGCCGAAGATCGCGATCGCGTTCGTGACCTCGACGCCATTCGCGACGGTCTCGAGCTCGGTGATCGTGTCGGCCTCGCTCGAACTCGCGGACCCGACCTCGACGGCCTCGATCTCGATGACGAGGCCGGTCTGCAACGGGTTGAGCGTGAACCCGACTTTGTTGCGATAGACCTTCTTCGAGACTGGATTAAAGACGCGGAACTCTTCCGCGTTGAAAGTGAAGAGCCCGCCCGCCGTGTTGTTTAGGGTGAGCGGCCCGACCGCGAACCGCGCTTGTTCGCGCGGCACGCCATAGACCTGCTCGGCGACAACATCGAGCAGCTTTTCGGTTGCGTAGTCGAGAAAACCCGACTTCGCGAGCGCGACCTGTAGGTTCGTGAACGGCGCGCAGACCTTCGCGAAAAGCGCGATGATTGTGCGGTAGACGCCGCCAAGGTGCCAGCTGGCGGTTGGGAAGCCGAGCAACGCGAGCGTTGTCAGTAGGAACTTTCGAAGCTCCGCCTCGGAAAGCGCTTTGACGAGATCCTCGAGGTTCGTCACGGTTCCTCCGGAGTCGTGGAGAGCACGACCGTCGCCGCCTTGCCGATCTCGACGACGAAGCGAAACGGACCGAGGAGAACGGGCTCGACGCGAATGCTGAGTCGCACCGTGTCCTCGGTGAGCGCGATCACCTGCACCTGGACGCGGTCGACACGCTCGTCCTCCTCGAGCTCGAGGCGTACGCGGCCGGGGATCGCGGCGCGCTGCTCGGCCGTGAGCGCCTCACCAATCTCCTCGGCGAGGTCGTAGCCGTATTCACCTTCGTCATCGTCTGGAAGCGATCCGGCAGGCGTTTCGAGGCGAGCGGCGAGTGCCTGCGCGAGCGCCTCAATGCCGATGACCTCGCGGCCGAACGGGTCGATATCGCCGTTCCCAGTATCGAGGTCGCGGCCAAAGTCGGGGAGCGTCATCGTCATGCGAGCACCTTCGACTTACCCGTCGGCGGAGGGCCGACATTGACGACGGTCGAATCGAGGGCAATGAAGGTTCCGCCCGGTGCCGACGAGACCGGATCACCATTCCCGTCTAGAAGCCCCGTGATCGTCACGCGCTCACCGTCGCGCAGTACGACCGCGTGTGCCTCGCCGAGATCGACCGCGCCGGCCTCGAAGCCGATCGCCACCTTGTCGACGGCGTCGATTGTCGTGAGCACCGGAATGAAGCCCGGTTCGCCGTCGCCTCCGCCCTGCCCGTTGTCCTTGCGGGTGAATCCGACGACGAGGGGAAAGGCCGCATTGCCGTCGGCGAATTGCACATAGACCGTCGCGCCCGGCGAGAGCTGCGACCACGCGCCAGCGACCCCCGGAGCCATCGAGACAGGAAGCGAATCCGGCAGGCCCGTCAGCCGCTTATCGACGATCTGCAGCTCGGCACGGTCCCCGCTCATACGGTAGACGCGGTACCGATACATTCCAAAGTAGGTGCGTCCCGGGTCGCGACCGAGCGTGCGGTGCGCCCCGACGATGCGACTATTGCGGCCCTCCGTCCCGCCGAACGCGAACGCGCGCGCCTTCGAGCTGTCGACGACGATGTCGACGTCGTGCACGATGAACGGCGCGGCGCCGTAGCGCACCTCGTCGAGGATCGATGCTCCAGGGAACGCCGCGGAGACGTCGTTCGTCTCGAACGCGAGCTCGGCGAGACGCGTCGATGGGTCGTAGCGAAGCATCTGCACCAGACCCGTCATGTCGACGACGGTGCGGCTGTCGACGCGCGTGATGCCGTCGGCGCCGACGAACCAGGGCACGTCGGGGAACATGAGATCGAGCACGTCTCGAGCGGGTCCGCGCTGGCGCGGGAAGTCGTTGCCGAAGCCGCTGTCGACAGCGGCCGCCACGACGAGCGTCTCTCCGACCTCGCGCGCGGCGTCCGACGCGAGAGCGCTACGCCGAAGGCCTGCGCCAGCGTCGTTATGGTATCGCCGCTCGCGAACCGTCTTCCCCCACGCGCCCGCGCCACCACGAATGACGATGACGAAGGCGCCTGCAAAGGAGCCAGTGCGGCGCGGGTCGATGGTCCCCATCAATTCGACGTCTCCGATCGTCAGCGTTACCGACGATGGCAGCGTCAATGGCTCGTGCAGCTCGGCCTCGGCGCTCCAAACGCCACACCACGGCATCGTGAGACGCACGCGCGCGCAGGGATGGCCGTCGACGTGAGCGAAGAACTCCGTCATTTGGCCGCCTCGTCTTTGAGCTGTTTTGTCAGCTCCATGATTAGAAGGTCTTGCCCGTCGAGCGGCGCGCCCGGCTTCTTGCTCGGATCGTTCGGGTCACCACCCTTCGCCTTGAGCACCTGAACGGGCTTCAGCGGCGCCCACTTCTGAAGCGAGATCGTGTACCCCTCGAGCCCACTCTCGTCGTAGGTCTCGAGCTGCGAGACGTTCTTCACGACGACCCGTCGGCAATCGCACTCCACGGCGTGGGGACTGTCGAAGTCGAGAGCCTTCGGCTTTTGCCCCTTCTGCGGCTTCTTCAGAAGCGGCCGCACATTCGACTCGAAGAAGTCGAATTGCGCATCCGTCCACATCTGCACTTGCATTGTGAACTCAGGCAGACCGGTGCCGGTGTACTTGAGCGACGCGCCCTCAGTCCCCTGCCCCTGCACTACCTCCCAATTACGGGGGTCGCCGAGGCCTTGGACGACGACTTTGCCTGGCATCTGCACCGCATTCAGCCGAGCCTCGTAGTAGGCCTCGCTGTTCCGAATGGGGTTCATATCGTCGGCTCCGGGTCAGGGGCACCGGCGGTGTCATTCAGCTCCTCGAGGAGCCGCAGATACCAGGCTTTGAATTCGGCGTAGCTGCCGACGCTCGGGGCGTGCAGGTGA
Source organism: Polyangiaceae bacterium (assembly GCA_013361525.1). Classification (GTDB taxonomy): domain Bacteria; phylum Myxococcota_A; class Polyangia; order Polyangiales; family Polyangiaceae; genus Xiheicaenibacterium. Next base: position 5,050 of record JABFXY010000123.1, read on the forward strand.
AGGACGACCGGGCCGCGAGACCGGTTGTTCGTCGTCGTGGTCGTGATGTTCGTGCCGGACTGCCCCGCGGCGACCACGGGGTCGACCATGCGGCCGATCGCTTCCTCGGCGGCAGGCGCCTCGTCGTCGACGCCTTGCGCGAAGCCGGCGACGGTATTGAAGCCAATCTCCTTGAACACGAGCGACGGCGAATGGATCTTGAGCTTCTCCTTCGCCGCATTGATCGCGTCGTCGATGGCTCCGACGATTGCATCCTTGACCTTGCCCGCCGCGTTCTTGATGGCGGTGACGAGGCCGTCAATCATCTGCCCGCCGATCTCGGACAGCTTCGTCAGCAGCTTATCGAGCTCGCCGAGCGGGTCTTTCGCGAAGGCCTTGATCGCGTTGCGCGCCTTGAAGAAGCCGATCGCGAGGACGAGCGACGTGATGACGATGCCCTTGATCCACGTCGCGACCGCATTGCCGCCACCGCCTCCGACAAAGTCGAGCAAGGGCTGCAGCATGGTCTCGGCGATCGCGCGCACCGCCATACCGGCGGCCGCGTTCTCGTCGAACATCTCGACGAGGCTCTTCAGCATCGCGAGCACCGGCTCGATATCGAGGCCGTTGAAGATCGAGCCGAACACGTCGGCCGCGCGCGTCCCGATGGCGTCGAGGCCGAGGGTCAGCTTGTCCGCCGCCCCGCCGAGCTTCGCCTTCGTGGCGTCGTCGAGCGCCTGCAAGCCGGTCTGCAAGTCGACGGCTCCGGCCTTGATGCTTTCGCGTGCCGCCGCGAGCGTCGTCTTCGTCCGCTTCGCGAGCTGTTGCGCAACGTCGTCGAGGCTGATGCCGGAGCCCTGGAAGTCGAGCGCCTGCGCGGTGAAGCGCTTCAGCTGCTTGGACTGCTCGACGATGCCCTGAAGCTTTCCGGCCGCACCGGCGCCGAGCACCGACTGCGTGCGCGCAATAGCGGATAGCGCCGTCTCGAGCTGCGTCCCCTTCAAGCTCTTGTCGTTGAGCGCCTGCGCAATGCTCTGGATCTGTTCCTTCGCGAGCGGGATATCCTTGGACAGCTGATGAATCTTCCCGCGCAGCGCCGCCCCGGCTTCCTCGCTTCCGGTCATCGCGGCAACGAAGATGCGGTTGGAGCGCGCAGCGTCGCCGAGCTTCACCGCGAGCGCGGCGATTGCGATTGTGGCGGCGAGGCACACCGCAATAAGGGCGGCGACCGCGACGTAGGGATTCGCGAGCAGCGATGCGAATTGCGATAGAGAGCCGCCAGCGGCGCCGACGGGGCCGGGCATGCCGGACATCGTCCCGCCGAGGGCCCCGACCTTCTCATTGAAGGCCTTCGTTGTCTTCCCGGCCTCCTCGGTTTCCTTCTTCGTCTCTTTGAACTTCTTGCCGATGTCCGTGAGCTTGCCGCCGAGCTTTTGGTATTCGTCGGACGAGGTGTGAATCGACTTCTTCTTCGCCTCGATCTCGCCTTTGAGCTTCTTGAAGGCCTCGACGTTGACCGCCGTGCCGCTGTTCATGTGCTTAAGCTGGGCCTCGAGCTCCTTCAGAGAGGACATGTCGTCCTCGATCGTCGCCTTGAGCTTCTTCAGCGCATCGACGGCCGTGTTCGAGCCCTCCGACACATCGCCGGTTTCGAAGTCGACCGAGAAGACTGCGCGACTGCTGCTACCCGCCATTGCTGCCCCCGAGCGAGACGATCGGCATCTTCACGATTCGACGGCACACGTCGGCGAGAACGAACGCGCCAGCGCCGCGCATCGTCTCTGCCTGCATGTCTCGCTCGTCCAATCGGTCCGCACGCTCGAGCATGTCCGTCAGTTCCTCTTGCTCCTCGGGTGTGAGTCCCGGGAGCGCTCGTCGAGCAATCCACGCAATGAGGGTTAGGAGTGCTCTGTCGTCCCGTTGGGGGGCGAAGAGGGCGTAGAGGGCGGCTGCAACGTCGCCGCGACCTGTATCGGAGTACGCCCCTCCGATCAGGTCGACTATTTTCCCGCGTCCTCGTTCCGCTTGAAGCCGTAGAGCTCTTGCAGCTTCTCGGTGAGCAGCAGGATGACGGCCGGTCGCCCCTGCACCATCTTTTTGTATTGGGCGATGTCCGGATAGACGACGCTCGCGAGGCATAGCTGCTCACGATCGCTCGGCTTCATCTTCGAGTTTTCGTACCGGTGCCAGACGACGCCCGGCGAGCGCTTCACGACGATCAGACCGTCCGGGGTACGGACTGCCATGATCTCCCTCCCGAGCTCGCCGTGCTCTGTCTCGAGCTGCTCGAGCACCTCGGCCTCTTCCGCCTCGCGCACGGCCTCTTCGGCCTCTCGACGCTTGTCGCGCAGGAGGCGCTTCGTCTCGACCTTTGCGAGACGCTCGCGGGCGTCTTCCGCCTGCTTGGCGTACTTCTCGATCTCGAGCTCTTCGGGAGTCTTATCTTGCTTCGCTTCCACGGGTCACCTCAGCGCACGCTGTGCAGCGTCTTCTTGTTGCGTCGCAGTGAAAGGGTTTGGAACGAGACGTCCTCGTAATGGGCGTCTGCGTTGTCGTCGGTCCCGCCCCCGTCGCCCGAGAGCACGCATCGCGGCATCACGTCGACGACGGCCGGCATCCCAGGTTCGACGTATTGGACGACAATCGGGAATTCACGATCGCCGTAGGCGGTGCCGCCGGCGCGCGCGGCGAGTCGATCGCGCAGTGCTCGCGCGGTGTCGCGGAGCAATGAGATCGTCGGATCCTCGGCCTCGTATGTGCCGCGCGTGAACGCCCGAGGCGCGCGATTGCGACCGCCTACGGTGACCTTCCCGCGCGTGCGCTTGTGCCCGTACTTGATCGACTTGAAGCCTTCGACCTTCTCGCCATCGATGAACAGCAGGACGCTGCCGTGGTCGAACGCCTTGCCGTTGACGAGGACGAACTCTTTGAGCGCCATGATCAGCCTTCCCCTTCGTCGTCGGTCACGACGTTCAATGCGGGGTTGTAGAACCCGACGTCGACCTCGATGTGCTTGACGTACCCCTTGGGGGTCACGCGCAATGCGCCGTGCAGCGTGAACGTCGAAAGGATATTGTCGTTACGCGCTAGCTGGAACTCGACCTTGCTGACAGCGTCGCCGAGCTCGGTCTCGAGGGCCGCATTAATGACTTCCTCGATGTGAGTCGCGTCTTCCTCGAGGATGAAGCCCGTCTCCGCGTTGACGAAGACGTCCTCGCTGCCGAAGAGCTCGAGTTCGCGGCGCGCGATCTCGCGCGCCTGAGCCATCACGTCGAGGTGCTGCCAAAACCGGAAGTCGCTTCCGGTGCCGGACATGACGCGAACGTTCTTGTAGTAGATCCCTCGCCGCCGACGCCGCGTCGTGTAGGTCGTTGCTCGAGAACCGTCGAGCCCCGGGTTCAACAGCTCATCGTGATGCTTCTTGTTTCGCGACGCATCCTTGATGTTGATGGTCGCAGGTCGCGGCCCATTGCGGACCCGAGCGGGGTCCTGACCCAGCGGAAGCGGGAGAACGCATGCGACGATATCCGCAGCTAGGCGTCCGAGGAGCCGACGCTGTGAGACCGGAGATTGGTATTCAGCAGCGCCCGCTCCGACCACAATGCGCTGGCTCACGCTCGAACCGAACTCGGCGTCGAAGGCCGCCTTGTATGCCTGTTCTGTTTCTCCGATGTCCGGCACGCGAAAGGCGGTAACGAACCGAGGCTCGTCGCCGAGCTCGAGCATCGCCGTCGCCGCGCTGTCGATGGTTCCGAAGTCACCGCTGGTACACGGGACGTCGACGAGGCAAATCTTCCAGCGGTTCTCCGTCTCCTTGAGGACGTCGAGGGATTCGCCGAGCTGCGTCGCGTTCGGCTTCGGCCCGGTCGTCCGCACCTTCACGAAGTCGCCCGCTACGATCGTCCCTGCTCCGAGGTCGAGCCGGACGTTCCCGTCGGCGATTGTGATGAAGTTCGCCACGCCGAGAGACGTAACGGCGCTCGGCGTGCGCCCGTCATCGAGACTCCACATGTACGTGATCCCAGCGGTGCCGACCGTCCCGCCGGCCACGAAGTCGACGCGAACCTCGTAGTCGTCGTAGGGCTGTGTCGCAACATGCGCGGTGATGACGCTCGTGCCGACAACACCGTCGTCGTCGACCGTGCCGTATGCGCCGGCGGTCGTCTCCTCGGTTCGACAGAGCACGACGGGGCGTCCCGTGTTCTCGACGATCCACACGCCAGCCTCGACGAGGCGGCCGGACACGAAGGTGTCGATGATATCGCTCTTTCGCGCGTAGATCCCCGGGGTGTTGAGCGGCCCGGCGGCGGCGCACGCGCACACCGCAGCACGCCGGCCGCCGTCGTCGACGAGGCCGAGCTGATTGTCGAGTTGATTCAGGATTACGTCGTCGCTCATGCTGGCTCCTCAGGGCACCGGCACTTCCCCGTCGGGGAAGACCATTGCCGAAGTGAACGAGGGGATTGTGGGGTTCACGACGGCGGG
>JABFXY010000113.1 GCA_013361525.1 Polyangiaceae bacterium
CCATTCGTGGGCGCCGGCGGAGTCGTGTTGTGAGCACCCGCTGCGATGCTATTCGCGATCGCAGGGACGGCCGCGGCAGCGATGACGCCGTTGTACCCACCGCGAGAGAGATACCAATTCCCCGCTTGGTTTCGGTGAGCCTGCAGCGCCCACGAATTTGGCACGAGGTTGCCCGAGAAATTCAGGTTGTCCGCAAGAGCGTTACCGCCAAGTTGCGACGTGTAGAGAACCCCGTTACCGTCGCAGCGCGTGCGCAGCCATTGGTTGCCGGCTGCATCGTATGCATACGGAAATGCCGCAGTAGCGACACCAGCAGGCGCGGTGGCATTCGAGATGGCGCTCACGCTCGAAACTGTCTGCATTCGTGCGCGCTTCCAGACGGAGCCATCCCAGCCGTGGATGAACCCCGCGGCGTTCACACAATTGGAGGGATTCGCGACTGTATCGCCGGCTGGCGTCAGCCCGACGCGCGACCACTTCTCGTCTCCCCAGCCCAACAGATGAGCCGAGACGTTGACGCAGTTGTCGGGGTTCTCACTAAAATCAGCCGGAGTTTCCTTGCCGTATACGGAGAAGGAATCATTTGCGACGGTTACGTTGAGAGCGCCGCCTGCTTCCGACCCCACAACGGTCACGCGGCCCCCCGTTCCCGTGCCCTGTACGGTCAGAACGCCGCCGCTGGGCGTCCCGGCGGTCCCCGTCCCCTCGACCCCGAAGTTGCCGGCGCCGGGCAAGACGGTGACCGCGTCTTGAACGTTGACCGACACCACGCCGCCGCCGTCGACGCGAAGAAAGGCAAAACGATCGTTGGGCTCTCCCGCGTCGCCGACCTTGCCGCCGACGAGCGACACGTCGACCTGTCCCCGGGCAGGTGCAAACGAGAACTCGCCGAATGGCGCACCGCCGACGATTTCGGGGGATTCGCTCGCCGACCACGCGTTCATCGCAATAAACCCGTTCGCGGTCGGGACGCCCGGCCCTCGCTGGATGGTCACCTCGAAACCGCTGCAGGGCCGACCGCGTGTCGAGATGGCAACGCCGGAGATCATGCCTCCCGCCTCGACGGACGGAACGTCGCGTACGGCAATGATGGCGAGTGGGACCCGCATCGTCCCCAGACGCGCGTAGAGGTGGATCACCACATTCTCCTTCCATGCAACGGGCACGGAGAACCAGATGTCGGCGGAGGAGTAGATGCCCGTTGCCTGAATGACCGTCAGCTCATCCTCGTTCGGAAGCGAAACGGCGCCAGACTCGAAGAGTCGAGGACGGTCTTTGGTTGCTGAATCTTCGCAGCTCATTGGCGACTTTCCTTTCAAATTTCCGAACGGATCCATCGAGCTGACGCAACACAGCTGCGTCACGCTTAGTTAAGAAGCGTTGTCACTGGCCGACCGGTCGGCCTCCCCGCTTGTCGCTAGGGCTCAGAACCTAAATCATGCTGGGCTCATGTCGAGTCCATTGGCGGACATTCTTTGTCCTAGTTCATTTGTGACCACTGATCGCTAGAGGCGACTATCTCGAATAAATTTGAGCGCCCCGAGGGTCACATCGTCAGCCTCGCAAACACGGAATTCATTCCCGTGGCACATGGGCCACTCAAGGGGGGGGCAAGGCTGACTAGATTGTCAGCCTCGGTCCCGGGCCCCGCCCTTGGGCATCCGGCCCGGTCGCCCCCGGGTGGTGTGCGTGGTGATTCGATGTTGCAGCCATCAGGATATTCACCCGATTCCCGATTTTGATCGACGGCCTCACCTGTTGACGACGTCATGATCTGGAACGGCGCGGCGGCGGCTTCTTTTCCGGCCCGGCGGCCGCGGTTCTGGTTGCGTTTGCTCTCATGAAGGGGGAGTCGCCGCCCAAGAGCGCGCGTGGACAAGGAATTTGGGCTGTCGCGTCGAAATGAGCGTCGCCACCTATCCGTCGCGGCCGCCTCGGGCTCACGAGAGCGGTTGACTCGCCCAGTCGGTCACGCGTTCCCCGCGCCCGAGTCGTTGTTTCATGCCCACCATCATGGGGAGCAGCGACGCTTCGAGCTAGTGCCGGGAATTGTCCTAGGACGGAGTATGTCACGGTCTCTGTCTAGCTGTTCGCAGAACTGGCTGCGGCGTCGCAGGCATACCCCTCCCCAGCTTCGGAGCGCCCGCGTCGCGACGCGGCTGCTGCGTGGCATCGCCGTGTCGCGGCGCACGTAGCGCAGGCCGCAGCACGCGTGTCTCCGCAAAGGGAACGTCATGCCCATCGTCATCGTGACGTTTGAGCGTCCGCAAGCCCACTTGAGCGAGTGGCGTCCTGATTGCGTGCGACAGGGTGAGGCCGAGCTCGACCTGCTCGTTTCGCGGCGACGCGGTCGTTCGTAATTTTCAGCCCGTCGCTCGGACACGGAGAGTCGTCATGAAACTCAGGCGGATGTTAAAGGGGCTCGCTAGTTGCGCGTTGGTCGCGGGATTTGCAGCAGGGTGCGCAACCATCGAACCGACTACACCGCGCAATGCGCCCATTCCTGCTGCGGCGCCGGCGATTGGTACGCCCGACAAAGCGGAAGCGCCTCCAATTGGCGACGAGCCAGGGAATCTACCAGGCGCGTCGTCGTCAATCCCGCAGTCACGACGGCGGTTCGACGGCACGTCCGTCGGACGGACATGTATGGGCCTATCGAATTCGATTGGGTCGATCCTGGCAGAGATGGAGCAGATTCGGAAGGATGGCATCTCGAAGCAAGAGGCGGCTCGCTACCAGCAACTCAAGGGTGAGCTTGCAAGCAATGTCAGCGTTTGGGACGACCTATGCGCGAAGATCTATGGCCCCAACCCTCGCCCAGGTGCCTAGAGCCCAGCCCTCTCTCTCGGACCACGAACGACACGAAGGCCGGATAAGCGCTTACAGCCCAGTCGGAGCAACGGGAAACACGGGGGCAACGCTGCTACCAAACGGCTATTGCCCGCCGCCACCAGCAACATCAAAACGACGAAGCCCCCGACCCTCACCAAGGAGAGCCAGGGGCTGAAGCGCCACCTAAGGACTAGCGATACGCCCTACCGAGGAAGCCGGGCCGTGAGCCACTCGATAACGTCTGCCATCGGGCGTTCGCGACCGACGTCGTTGAACAGGTCGTGCGCGTAATCTTCGTAGAGGTGGAGGGTCTTGTCGGCCGAGCCGCCGTCCCTCGCGAACCGTTGGCTGCCGCTCGGCAGGGTGACCTTGTCCGCGGTGCCGTGGAGGATGAGGACGGGGAGCTTGATCCGGGCGAAGCCTTCGCGCTTGAGGAGGTCGTCGGCGCGCACCAATTCGGCGACGGTGAGCGACGGATAACCGATTTGCGGGATGAGCGGGTCGGTCTTCATTCTCTCGACGACCTTCGGGTCTCGGGAGAAGCCTTCGTCGTCGAGCTTGAGGACGTGCGCGTGCGGGGCGATGTGGCTCAAGCCTTTGAGGACGGCGAGCGCAAAGTCGGGCGCGGGGACTTCGTGGGCGAAGCTATGGCAGATGAAGCCGGCGAGCTCCTCTTGATGCTCGAGGACGTACATGCACGAGATGACGCCGCCTGCGCTGTGCCCGAGGATGAACACCGGCAAGCCCGGGTTCTCGGCGCGCGCGCGCTTGACGACGATGTCCACGTCGCCGGTAAACTCGGTCACCTTTTCGGCGTAGAGGCGCTCGCCCTCGGACCGGCCGTGGCCACGCAGGTCGAAGGCATAAATGGCAAAGCCGCGCTCCTGAAGACGCTCGGCGGGCCAATCGTAGTAGCCGGCGTGCGACTTGAAGCCGTGGACGGCCACAATCACGGCCCGGGCCGGCCCTTGGGGCTTCCAGCTCCGGAGAAACAGCTTCAACCCGCCCACGCCCTCAATCATTGTCTCGTTCATGGTTTCTTGCTCCTGGGGCCGGGCCCAATGCAAGGCGAAGACCACACTCGAGGGCGCGAATCGTACGCGTCGTGTTGGACCAAAGTGACGGCGGGCGGTCACTTCTTCGTACGAGCGGCGGACCCTTGTCACGCGGACCGTCGCGCCAAGCGGCAAGTCGACGTGGCACGAGAGGTGCCGGCGCGCGGGCATGACCCAATCCACACCCCTCCGCCCGACACTCAACGACTTGCCCGAGGCCACACGCCGGAGCGCAATCGCGCTGCTCCAGGCTCGCCTCACCGACGCGCTGGATCTGGAAGCGCAAACGAAGCAGGCGCATTGGAACGTCCGGGGCCGAACGTTCTCCGAGCTCCACCAGCTTTTCGATTGGGTGCACGGCGAAGTCGAGGAGCACGTCGACACGCTGGCAGAACGGATCACGGCGCTCGGCGGCGTCGCCGATGGTCGTGTGCAGACGACTGCATCTTGCAGCGGGCTCTCGGTTTATCCGCTCGAGGTGCCGCGCGGAGACGCGCACGTCGAGCTCATCGCCGGCGCGCTGGCGCACTTCGGCGCTTCGATTCGTAGCTCCATCGACGCGGCCACGCGGCTCGGCGATATGGGGACAGCCGACCTCTTCACCGAGATCTCACGCTCGCTCGACAAGCAACTCTGGCTCGTCGAGGCGCAGCGCGCCGACTGAGGGGCGTCACGGGAACGCCCCTTCGTCGCTCAGCAGCTGATCAGAATGCCCAACACGGGCAACCGGCGCTCCCCCAAAAGCCATCTCCGGCGCACGGCTCGACATGAGCCGTGCCCGCCGCGCCGGCGATCGTCCGCGAGGCGTCACCCGAGCGCTGATAGCGCCCGAACGCGCGCACCGGTGACCAATCGGGCATGGCCGGCGGAAGCGGCGGCGCGAGCTCGGAATAGCTGCCCGCGCCATGTACGACTCGTCCGCCGACCACCGTCAGCACCGATTCGATGTCCTGGATCTCGCTTTCGGCGACAGAGAAGTAGTCGGCCGAGAGGAGGGCAAAGTCGGCCAGCATGCCGGTCTCGATTCGGCCCTTCTTGCCTTCCTCGTTCGAGAACCAAGTCGCGTTTTCGGTCCACAACCGCAGCGCGGTCTCTCGATCCAACCGGTTCCTATTGGGATAAAGGGAGAGGCCTCCGAGCGTCTTGCCGGTGACGAGCCAGGAGAGCGAAACCCACGGATTGTACGAAGCCACGCGCGTCGCGTCGGTTCCGGCCGCGAGCGGCAGGCCTGCCTCGCGCATTCTTGCGATGGGCGGGGCTTGCTCCGCGGCGCGCGCTCCGTACCTCTTAACGAAGTACTCGCCCTGGTACATCATTCGATGTTGGATCGCGACGCCGCCGCCGAGGGCCGCCACCCGCTCGATGTTCCGAGGCGAGATCGTCTCGGCGTGATCGAAGAACCAATGCAGCCCTCCAAAGGGGATGTCCCGATTGACACGCTCGAAGACGTCGAGCGCGCGCGAGATCGTCTCGTCGTAGGTGGCGTGCAGTCGCCAAGGCCAACGATTCGCCGCCAGCAGCCGCACGACGCGCTCGAGCTGCCCCTCCATCTTCGGATCGAGCTCGGGCCGCGGCTCGCGAAAGTCTTCGAAGTCCGCCGCGCTGAAGACGAGCATCTCCCCCGCGCCATTGTGTCGTAGGGCGTCCGTTCCGCCGCCGGGCTGGACGAGCTTGGCCCAACGGTCGAAGTCCGCGAGCTCCTCGCCTGGCCGTTGAGGAAAGAGGTTGTACGCAATGCGAACCGTGAGGTGATCGTCCCTCGAGAGCTGCTCGATGACTTGGTAGTCGTCGGGATAGTTTTGAAAGCCGCCACCCGCGTCGATCGCGCCGGTGACGCCCAGTCTGTTGAGCTCGCGCATGAAGTGGCGCGACGAGTTGTATTGATACTCGGCAGGCAGCTTCGGCCCTTTGGCCAGCGTCGCATAGAGGATCATGGCGTTCGGCTTCGCCAGGAGTAGGCCCGTCGGCTCACCGCGAGCGTCGCGCTCGATGGCAGCGCCGGGCGGATCGGGCGTATCGCGGGTGTAACCGCAAGCCCGCAGCGCGGCCCGGTTGAGCAGGGCGCGGTCGTAGAGGTGAAGGATGAACACGGGCGTTTCAGGCGCGACCTGGTTCAGCTCGTCCAGCGTGGGGAGGCGCTTCTCCGCGAATTGATGCTCGGTGAATCCTCCAACGACGCGGACCCATTGCGGCGGCGGGGTAATGGCAACCTGCCGGCGCAGCATCGCCATTGCGTCGGCGAGGGAGCGAACCCCGTCCCAACGCAGCTCCATGTTGTAGTTGAGCCCTCCACGGATGACGTGGATATGGCTATCAATCAATCCGGGGATCAGCCGACGCCCGGCGGCGTCGATGACGCGTGTAGCAGCCGTCCGGAGCGGCAGAACGTCTTCATCTCGTCCTACCGCCGTGATCCGGCCACCCTCCACAGCAAGCGCTTGGGGCGACGGATTGGACCTGTCGAGCGAGGTGATCCTCGCATTGTGCACGATGAGCTCGGTCATGGTTCCTCCTCTCGGCGTCCGTCGCCCGATCGCTCAGCCGCCCTCACCGCCGAACATCGTCTTCGCGTAGATCAGCCCCAGGCCGTAGGCCCCGCCGAGATCTTTCGCGATGCCGGTGACTGCGTCGTAAGTCGATGCCCGCGCCCAATCGCGCTGCAGCTCGAGCAGATATTGGAGGGACGTCATCGGGCGCGCACCAGCTTGGACCATTCGATCCATCGACCGGTCGTGCGCCTCGTCCGATACGTCACCACACGCGTCGGCGAGGATGTAGACCTCGAATCCTTGCTCCAGAGCGCTGAGCGCGGGCCCGGCAATGCAGACCGACGTCCACAGCCCACACATGACGATCTTCTGCTTGTCGAACGCATTGAGCGCGTCGACGACATTGGTGTCCTCCCAGAAGTTCATCGTCGTGCGGTCGATGAGCTTGTGCTCCGGAAGAGCCGCGCGAATCTCACTGAACACCGGACCGGAAAAGGTCTTCTCGGCGACGGTCGTCACGACCGTCGCAACATTGAAGACACGGGCGGAGCGGGCCACGAGCGCCGCATTGCTGCGAAGCAACGCTGCGTCGATCGAGCGCGTGGCGAACGCCATTTGCGATTGGTGGTCGACCATGACCAGGGTGTGGTCGGTCGGAACGAGCAACGTCTTGGCGGCACCGGCAATTGCTTTGGTCATTAGGATCTCCTTGATTCGCGTGTTTGCAGAAAGCGCGCCCGGGAGTGGGCGGCGGTCAACCAGGGCTTTGCGAGGCGGACGAAGATGGGCATCAGGACCCACGTCAGGAGCGTGACGACGCCGGCATTGACGAGCGCAAACAGCGCGAGCGCCGGCAGATCACTGGCAATCGCCGGAATCACGCGTGAGCACACGTAGACGGCGGGATTGACGGCTAGCCAAGTAAGGATTGCCATCTTCCATTTCGGCGGGGCAGAAGCGGCGTCCTGACGAAAGAAGGCCTCGAGGCCGTGAAGCTGGCGCTTCTCGGGCTCGCCTTCGACGTGTTCGCGCACGGACTCGGACCACGTTCGGTACACGTCGGACGCGTAGAAGGCGTCCTCGGCCGCGCGGTCACGGAACGCGCGAAGGATCCCGTACTCGCGTTTGCTCGCGCCGGCTGCAGGCAGGAGCATGAACGCGCCGAGCGTCTCGGGCCGCTCTTCGGCCTGGCGCAGGAAGCGCCGAAGCGCTTGCTCGAACTGCTCTTCGTGGCCAGGACGAACGCGACGCGTGATCGCAACGTGAATCATGAAGCCGGCCTTCGGCAGACTTCATGCCAGTCGCGTGCGCTCGCGAAGCGGCGGCCCGGCGCGGTCCGGGTGACAGCGCGCCGTCATCCGTGCCCGGCTCGGTACCCATACGTTGGTAGGATGGTGAAGTCCGCGGGGCTGCTGCACCATCCGCCCATGGTGACGTTCCAGCCGGTCTGCATCGTGGATGACGATCGATCCGCGCGCGAAGCGATGGCCAGCCTGGTCCAATCGGCGGGGTTCGCCTCCAGGACCTTTGGTTCGGCGCAGGACTTTCTACGTCGGCCGCCGGATTGTCGGCCCGCTTGTCTGGTGCTGGATGTCGCAATGCCCGAGCTCGACGGCCTGGGACTGCAGAGCCGGTTGAACCAGTCGGGCTTCGATGTCCCGATCATCTTCGTGACCGGCCGGGTCGACGTACCGACGACGGTGCGAGCAATGAAGGCCGGCGCGCTGGAGGTCTTGGTCAAGCCGTTCGATGCCGAACCGTTTCTCGACGCGATTCGGCTCGCAATCAAGGCTCGTCCGGAACCGGCCGCGGTTCGATCCGGGTTCGCAGGCATCGTCGGAGAGAGCGCGCCGCTGCTCAATATGCTGCGTGAGACGGAGATTGTGGCAGCGACCGATTCGACGGTGCTGCTCTGTGGGGAGACGGGGACCGGCAAAGAGCTCGTGGCCCGCGCAATTCACGAGCTCAGCCTTCGCCGCGGCGGGCCTTTCATCCGGGTCAACTGCGCGGCGCTGCCATCGGGCCTCTTGGAGAGTGAGCTGCTCGGGCATGAAAAAGGCGCGTTCACCGGCGCCCTCTCCCAGCGAATTGGTCGGTTCGAGCTGGCCCACAAGGGGACGATCTTCCTCGACGAGATCGGGGAGCTTCCGCTTTCGCTGCAGCCGAAGCTGCTGCGCGTGCTCCAAGAGGGCGAATTCGAACGGGTCGGGGGGACGAAGACCCTGACTTCGAACTTCCGCGTGATTGTCGCGACGCACCGCGATTTGCCGAAGATGGTCGCGGACGGGGCCTTCCGAGAAGACCTCTATTATCGGCTCAGCGTCTTTCCGATTCGACTTCCTCCGCTGCGAGAGCGCAGAGAAGACCTGCCGCTCTTGGTGCGACACTTCTCTCAAGAGCTCTCGAAGCGAAGCGGCAAGCCGGTGCGGCACGTCCAGGCGTCTGCGCTCGAGGAGCTGCTCCGTCATGATTGGCCCGGAAACATCCGCGAGCTCCAGAACGTCGTGGAGCGCGCCTTCATCCTGGGTTGCGACCCAACGGCCGGCGCGCCGTCGCAAGCGCGACCCGCCACGAGCGAATGTGAGTCGGATCGATTCGAAGATCAGAGCCGCAATCACATTCTGCGGGTCTTGGACGCGACGAATTGGGTCATCGCGGGGCCGAAGGGAGCGGCGGTCAGGCTGGGTATGAAGCGCTCGACGCTGAACTTTCGAATGAAGAAGCTCGGGATCGCTCGGCCTGGGTCGTCGGATGAGTAACTGCGAGCCGGGACTCTCGATTCGGCCGACGACCGCGGGCGCAGGGGTCGTCGCGGCTCTACAGTCGGTGTCGAGCGAGCTCGAGCTCGACAGACTCATCCGGACCATCGTCACTGTCGCCGCCGAGCACGCCGGCGCGCAAAGGGTCGCGCTCGTCCTCTCGACGGGCGACGCGCTGAATGCGGTCGCGGAGGCGAGCACGGGGCGAGACGATTTGCGAATGGTGCTCGAGCCGAAGCCGGCCGCCGACGCCAATCTTCCCGAGGCGGTGCTTCGTCATTGCGCGCGCACCGGCGAGACCGTCGACCTCGCGGACCCTACCCATCGGCGCCTCTTCAGCGACACG
>JABFXY010000054.1 GCA_013361525.1 Polyangiaceae bacterium
GCGCGCAGCGTGCGCGCTCGACGAGAAGATCGCGTCGACGGCCACCTGGACGGCGTCGGCCGAGTCAGGCACCGGGATCGTCCGCGGCGGCTCGACCTGCGACACACGAAAGATCGTCAACGGCGGCGAGAAGCACGGCGTCGTCTGCTGCGATCAAGCCGTCGCCGTCGTCGCCGAGGGCGAAGAGCTGCAGCGCCTGACGTCACAGCGCCTCACCGACTACCAAGTCCTGATGAACGCCGGCAGCGCGGATAAACTGGCGCGCGACATCTATGGCGAGACGGTGAACTTTCTCGGCAAGGAGCGAGCGCGCGACGAGCTCCGAAAGCTCGCGAAGGGCTTCTTCGAGAACAATCCTGATCAGGGTCAGATCTACGACCGCTGTAAGATCGTCCTCGCAGGCGGCACGTGGCGCGCGAGCTGCGCGATGATCTTCTTTCGCGCCGGCAAAGCGACGGGGCTCACGCAGATCCTCACGTTCAACAAGGGCGCCAACAGGCTCGTCAGCGTCGGCGAAGAGCTGGCGACGCCGATTCAGTGATCGCCCGCCGTTCGCGGGCGCATGACGACATGAGCCCGCCTCTGCGCGCTTGACCGCCGTGCATGCTGCGGTCATTCCTACGACCGTCTTATTCGACACCCGCGCCGGCATTTCCACGGTCCGGCGCGGACCTGTCCTCGCGCTCTGCGAGCGCGAAATCACCCATCGAGGTCCTTATGAAGAACAAGGCACGCCTCCTCTCCGCCATCGGAGTGCTCCTCGCGTCGATGCCCGCCGTGGCTCACGCGCAGCTCTTTCTCGACCAGGGCACGGACGCGTTACCTCAAGGGTGCAACGGCAGCGGTTGCTGGACCAACTACGCGCGGATGACCGACATCGACGGCGACGGCGATCTCGACCTCATCGGCGTCAACAACGGCGGCTTCTTCTCGAATCCGACCCCGCAAGAGTTGGTCGTGTGGACCAACAACGGCTCGGGCGTCTTCTCCGACGGCTCGGCGATGTTCGGCGATCTCGTCGTGCCCGTGCGACAGATCGCGGTCGGTGACGTGGACGGAGACGGTGACGTCGATGTCTACATCCCGGGCGCCGGCAACGAGATGGACGACAAGCTCCTGATCCAAACCGCACCCGGCACGTTCGCCGACGAAGCGGCGGACCGCTTCGCGACCCTCATCGCGCACGACGCCGGCTTCGTCCGAATGGGCGACCTCGACAACGACGGCGACCTCGATCTCGTGGTCGGCGGCGGATACTTCGACGACAACGGCGCGCCGGCGACACTCTACTTCAACGACGGGACCGGCAACTTCGCCGACGGCGGCGCAAACATTCCGGCGGACATCGATGGGGTGAACCCCGACGACGTCGACCTCGCGGACGTCGACGGCGACTTCGATCTCGACATCCTCATCAATGCGCACTCGGGGCCGAACGCGCTTTGGCTCAACGACGGCACCGGCAACTTCGCTGAAGGTGCGGTGGCTGCGTTCTCCAATTCGGCGCTGCACTATGGGCCTGTGCTCTGCGACGTCGACAATGACGGTGATCTCGACATGCTCGTCGACAACGTCGGCCCGAATTACACGGAGCAGCTCGCGCTCAACGACGGCAATGGCGTCTTTACCGACGCCACTGCCAACATCACCGGCAACGAGTCGGCGGACGACAACCTTCTTGCGTGCATCGACCATGACGGCGACGGCGACTTCGACATCGTCGTCGGTTCTTTGAGCACCAACGAACGCGTTTTCACCAACGACGGGACGGGCCATTTCACCGCCGTCGCCAGCTCGCAGAACGGCCCCACCGATCCGACGCTTTGGATGGAGTTCGGGGATCTCAACGGCGACGATCGCCTCGACCTCTTCACCGCACAGGGGGAATCACAACCTCAGGACGAGCGCATCTATCTCGGCTCCCCCGAGGTCGTTGCGGACACGCGACCGCCGCACCTCCGCGCCCAGGAGAACGTCACGCCGTCGAGCACCGACCCGACCGTCCTGCGCTTCGCCATTTCCGACAACGCGACGACCGACGAAGGTCCGCGCCTCACCCGCGCATTCATTCTGCTCGGCGATCAGGAGATCGACGCGACCTTCATCGGCGGCGATCTCTTCCGCGCCGAGATCCCTGCGACGCCCGAGACGGCGTTCAAGATCTGCGCGGTCGACTGGGCCGGCAACGCGATGGAGGGATGCCCCGGCGGCACGGGGGAGGGCGGCGCCGCCCAAGGTGGCAATGGCGCAGGCGGCTCCCCCAGCACCGGCGGCAACGCAGCCACAGGCGGCAACGCAGCCAACGGCGGCAACAGCGCGAGCGGCGGCGGCGGGGGCGGCGTGACCGATGGAGGCGACGTCGGCGAAGGTGGCTGCGACTGCACCGTCCCCGGCAAAACGAACAACCGCGTCGCGGGCCTTGGGGTATTTCTGGCAGGCTTGTTCGCTGGTCTCCTGCGACGCCGCCGCCGTACCTCCTGATCGCGAAATAGGAAAACCAATCGTGAAACCCCCTCGTCTGAAGGGCCGCGCGCTCACCGCCGCGCGGCTCGCCGCGGAAAACCCGGCCACGAGCGCCCTCCTCAGCGACGTTCTGAAGAAGAGCCTCGGGCTCGATCGGCTCGTCGCGCTGCCTGCCACGGCACGCGCGCCGCTCCCGCTCGACGTCACGCCGGTCCGTGGAAGAGCGCAGCCCCGTGAGCTGCCGGACGAGGGGCTCGCCCCGACGACGCGGAAGAGCTGGCCGCGCTCCGCCGAGGATCTCGTCGCTGCCTTCGGCTCCAAAAAGGCCGGCGTCGAAGAGGTCGCGGATCGCGCGCTCTACGCCGTTCGAAAGCTCGGACACAACCGCGTCTTGAACGTACTCGTCGCCAATGACGAAGAGCGCTCGCGTGCCGAAGCAAAGCTCGCCGCCGAGCGCCACGCCAACGGGCAATCGCTCGGGCCGCTCGACGGCGTGCCCTACCTCGTGAAAGACGAAGTCGACGTGCGCGGCCTGCCGACGCGTGTCGGCTCGCTCTGCGAATCCGAAGAGGCGAAGGCCGCCGATGCAACGGTGGTCGCGCGTCTCGCCCGCGCCGGCGCGGTCTTCGTCGGCAAAACGGTCATGACCGAGTGGGGGCTTTCCCCGCTCGGCCAGAATCGCGCCTTTTCGATGCCCACGAACGTGCATCACGCCGAGCGACTGCCCGGCGGCTCCTCCACCGGCTCCGCCGTCGGCGTCGCAATGGGAGCGGTGCCGTTCGCGATTGGCACCGACGGCGGCGGCTCGGTGCGCATCCCGGCGGCGCTCAATGGTGTTTATGGCATCAAGCCCACCTTCGGGCGCGTCAGCCGCACCGGCAGTCTTACCGGCTCCGTCGGCCATATCGGCCCCATCGGCGCATCACCCGCGGATCTCGCGGCGTTCCTCGATGCAGTCTCCAGCGAGCCGGATCCGGCCGATCCATTTACGCTTGCTGCATTCGCTCCTCCGAAAGGAGGGTTCGGCTGCCGGCTCGGCGCCGGCGTGAAAAAGCTTCGCATTGGTATTCCCGATTCGGAGTGGGCAGACGCACACGGCACCGTCGAGAAGGCGTGTCGCAGCGCGCTCGCCGCGCTCGAGCAAGCAGGTGCAGAGCTCGTCCCGATCTCCATTCCCCTCGCGTCGGTCGCCGCGCCCATTGGCTATCTCACCATTGGATGCGAATCGCTCGGCTCGCACCTCGACCATTACCGACATCGCCGCGACAAAATGGGCGAAGACCTCCGCCTCTCGTACGCGGTGCTGTCCGGCATTTCGGCCACGGACTTCCTCGACGCGCAACACCTGCGCGCCGCCCTCCGCGCCCAAACCGCCCTCGCCCTGGCCGACGTCGACGTCATTGCATTGCCCACCACCGCCACCACCGCCCCCAAGCTCCCGGTCCACGATCGCGGCCTGCCCTTCGCCGACACCGAGGCCATCGACGCCATGTGTCGCTTCAACTTCCTCGGCAACCTGACAGGACTGCCGGCCGGCACCGCCCCCGTCGGCGTCGACGAAGACGGATTGCCCATCGGCCTTCAAATCGTCGGCGACGCCTGGGACGAGCACATCGTCATCGGCGTCCTCGCTCACCTCGAGCGATTGGGCGTCGGCGCCGTGGTGAAGCCCAAGGCTGCGCACGATTTGTTGGCTGGGTCCTGAGCGCAGCGAGCACCACGCCAACGCGCGCACAATCCATCCGCCGCGAATGCAACCAGGCGTCGCGTTCAAGCGCGGTGGGGGGGATCCATCGACTACGGATGAAACCTTCGGTTTCACTCGGCGCCAGCCAGGTGAGCCGTTGCCCGTGATTGGAGCCGCCGCCGAGCGCAAGCTGCCTTCGGCGCCGAGGCACGCGCGCCGGCGGCTGTTCGCGATCCGAAGTGCCTAGGTTTAGACTGAACCCCCCCACTTCGGTTCGCGCCGTTCGCGGTTTATGCGGCCGAGCGCTCATTTCGCGCGCGCAAAAGACAACAAACACCGCAATTCGCGAACCGAAGTGCCCAGGTTCAGACTGAACCCCCCCACTTCGGCTCGGCCGCCCGCACTTTGGCTCGGCCCAAGTTGGATGCCCACCTCCCCGCTCGCTTCGCTCGCTCCTGTCCTCCCAAATTCATGCTCGGACCAGAGGCCGTAACTCACCGGGCTCGTGTCGTTCGCGGCTTCGGCGAAGCGGAATGCCGCCGAGTGGCACGAACTCTGGTCCTGCGCGTGAATGGGAGGACAGCCGCATAGCTTGTCCGCCCGCTCGTCATCGTCCATATCGTCGTCGTTCGTTGGGACGAGCCAGACCTCGCCCGTCGCGGACCAAGCGACGGTTCCGGACGCGACCTTGAGCGCGTTCGTGATCCGAGCGTAGCGCCACCTCGGCTGCCTGGGGCTCGACGTGCCGCCGGCCTTTCTCGCGGCTCGGATGCCGCATCTCCTGCTACTTCTTACCGCTCGATCTGCGCGTGAAGATCTCCTGCAAGGTCCCGATGAAAAGAAGGACAAGTCCCAAGGACGGTAGGAGGACGCCCCAAGGAGACGCCCATCGATTGATGAGAGCCGCCGCGGCAAGTCCGAGCACGGCGAGGATGGGAATGGTCGGCACCCAGGAAATCCTCAAATTGCGACATAGCAGTGCTGCCCAGAAGAACCACGAGACGGCCAGCGCGGTGGTGATCTGGTTCGCAGTCATTGCTGGACTCTCCTCCGGGTGCCTTCGAAGTGCTTGCGGGCGTCCCCTCATTCCCAACGCTGTGCCGCTAAGGAAGCGGATACCCCGACCGCGCGAACAGAAGCCCCTCGATTGCGGCGAGGTTCTTGTCAGGGTCGCGAAGCTGTGGCGCATAGCACGCCAGGCCAATCGCCTCGGCCGTGAGGCCCGTTCCGGTCTCGCGCACCGACACGCCGTGACCGACCAAGAAATCGCGCAACTCGCGCACGTCTAGCTCAAATAGCGATTGCCCGCGGAACATAAGAACCGCCGGACGGTGGAACTCCAGCGCCGCACAACGGTCATCCTCGTCGTAATCGACGAAGGCCGACTGGTCTCTGTAGCGACTCCGCGAATACCCGACCGCATCGTTGAACGGCGTCGATCGGGTGGCGGGACCAAAAATCCGCTCGACGTCTCCCCGGTGGGCACCAAAAGAGAGCGTCCCAACTCGAACGAGCGGCAGAACCTCGAAGGTCGGCATGTTGCGCCGGAAAGGATAGCGAACCTCGTCAGTGGAAACGATCGGAGATCCATCGGCTGCCAGCGACCCGTAAACGCGCCTCGCCGGCGACCTTCACCATCGGCAAAATCTCACCCTCGCCTCCGCCCCACTGATGACGCGCTTGCCAACCACCGGCGCGCCTTGGAAAACGAGTGTCACCCAACGCCGATAAGCTCTGCGCGTCCACCTTGCATTCGCAGGCCTGAAGACTCTTCGGCAAATCGTCGGCCAAGGCCGGGCCAATTCACTGGACCGAGACCACCGAACCGACTGGCCACGCACGGCGAATCGCAGCGGCGCCATTTGCGATAGACCAGGCGTGTTGGACGATGCTCAAACTTACGCCTCAATACCCCTGCTCCCAGTTCTCATGGTCGATGGCCTCGAGGTCACCATCGGCGAGGTGACCCCACAGCAGCACCACGCGCTCGGGATCCACATTGGCTAGATGTCTCGCGCCGCCGCCGTGTTCGACGTTCTCGAACACCAATCGTCGGGAGCGCGAATAGCTCAAGACCCACTCGGTCTCATGCTTCAGCGCAACGTCCGGATGTTCATCGTCGGCCTGTTCCAGCTCTTCAATGACCTCGCGAAACTTGTCTTTGTCCAAGTCTCGTTCTTCCTTTCCCCACCATCGTCGCACGAGATAGCTCATCGTTGACCCGCTCCCATCTAGTTTCGCTTTGCACCAGCCGGAATTGCCCATTCACTGTAGCCGCCGCCACCATATTTGAGTGGGTGCAGGACCTTCCAGAAGGCGGACCCCGGAGTATGCTGCCAATCTGGTACCAAATGCAACCATCCCGCCTCATCGTGGCCCTGTTCGATCGTCGCGTGCTGCCAGATCCATCCTGGAGGTGTAGCGCGACCTCCGACTGAGGATGTGGCGTCGGCGGCGCCTGGAATCAGTTCTTCGAGCACTGGACCGAGTACTGGGTCCTGCATTGCCGCGTGCAGTGCCGCGTTGGCGCGGTTGAAATGGACATCGCGAGATGTGCCCCAGTCCGCCTTGTCAAGCTTAACGGATATCGCAACGGAATAGGCCGTGGGGTTCGCTGGGGCGAGCGCTGCATCCTCTGGAGGCATCGCGAACATGACGATGTTCGCTCCACCCTCCAACCACATAAGGGCCTTCTTGTACTTGGTTACCGCCTGCGCGATCTCCCATCCGCCCCGTGCAAAGACCAGCGCCTTGGCGCCGGGACTGCGATCGCTCATCGCTGCGTCAACCATGACGGGGATCTCTCCTGCCGCGTCGAAGCCCGTCCAAGCGACCGTCGTATCCACGCCGACCATGAATCCAGCCAGGAGCGCGCCGATCCCGCGCTCTAGGGGGGCCCGCTCAGGGTCTTTCGCGATGGCCCAGAGCTCGTCCCTCGCACCCTTTGTAGCCTCCGTTACCGGGTTCTTAGCCGGCTTATTAGTCGCCGCCTGCTCGCGCTGCCATTGGGCAGCACCCGCCATCGCAGAGCTGATTTCTATGCTCGGAATGGCCTCCTCAAGTTGCGCAATCAGTTGCGCTTGACTGGCGTCTGCAGCTGCTCGTTCTTCGAACGTTGTGAGCTGAAAGTTGCTGAGGTCCCATTGCGGCTCGGTCGTGGGCTGGACGGATGGTTCGCACTCCGGAACCGACTGTGCTCCAGCGTAAAAGGCCTCGACCTCCTGATCCGTGACCCCACTATCCATTCCGCTTGGATCGCTCAGTTGGATTGGACTGCCTCTTACATAGTTATAAACCCCCGGCCCATCCGCCCCAATCCCCAGCGGATCCGCGCTCGTCCACCTACCAAGCCAAGCCGCGTAATACCGAGCCCCATAATAATAGAGCCCGGTCTCCTCATCGCGCTCCTTCCCCGTATACCGATACCGCCGCGCCGATACCTCGACGGTCCCACTGCCAGACCGATAAGCCGATGAGCCGTACGGGTGATATTCCTCGTACGAGATTACCCGCGCCGCCTCGTCCACCTCGAGCATCGCGCTCTCGAGGTGGTTGCCGAGCTGGTATCTCAGCCTCGGTTCCGGCGTGAACGGTGGCACCGACGTGTCCGCCGTCTTCGTCTCGACCATCGCGATTCGCCGCACGCCGTCCATGACGTGCAGGGTTTCCCGCTCGAGCAGGGTGCCCGTCTGGTCGCGCTTTCGATAGAGCTCGAAGCCGCCCAGGTAGATTCGCTCTTCGACGAGCGTCCCCATGTGGTGACGGACCTTCCGCACGCGCTGGCCGTCGGCGCCGTAGGTGAAGTAGACGGTTCCTCCGCCGCCGAGGTCGGCGCGCTGCATCTGGTCGACGACGTTCCAGCCGATCGTCGAGAGATGCGGCATGGCGACCATGTTGCCGTGAGCATCATGGAGATAGCTGACGCTGTTCACGGGGGCTGGCGCGGTCGTGGAGGCGAGCCGATTGCACCCGTTCTCGTAGGCGTAGTCCCTGCTCCACGTCGCTCCGGGTGGCGAGCCGGCGCCGAGGGCGCGGTGGATCATCCGCTCGATGTTGCCGACCCGGTCGTATTGGTATTCCTCCTCGTAGGCCCGGACGGCGTTGCCGTCGTTATCGTGGCGGAGGTTGTTGATGGGGAGGTCGCGTTCGTCGCGCTGGGTGTCGGCGGTCAGGCCCGCCTGTTCGCGGCCGTTCGCCCAAACAAGGCGGTAGAGCGCGTCGTAGGCGTATTGGCTGGAGCCGTCGGTTACCGTGTTGGCAAAGAAGATGGTCGGCTGAGCGCCGTCGGCGATCTGCACGATGTTGCCGGCGGGATCGTACGTGTACGCGAGCTCTTGAAGCTTGCTCGGCGACGTCGTCCGGGTGGTCGTGAGCTTGGTGAGCCGGAACGTGAGCTCGTCGTATTCGTACTCGGTTTTGAAGCGCGCGGTCGGCGTCGGCTGGACGTCGTCGGGGCTGTATTCGATCGCGACGCGTCGGCCTTTGGCGTCGTAATCGATGTTGTGCACGAAGGTGGTCCAGGACGACACGCCGCGGATGCGCGCTTGGACTCGACTGAGGAGGCCTGCCTCGTTGTACGTTGGCCGGAATTCGCTTCGGGTGGTGGCATCCGTCGACGGGCCAATCGTCGAGGTGACGCGGTTGAGGGCGTCGTATTGGTGCGACTCGGCGAAGGCGGAGGCTTCGAGGAGTCCTGCCGCGTCGATGGCTTCGGCGTCCGCGGCGTCATTCTGGAGCGCGAGAGGAGCCCAGTCCGGCGTCGTCGTGTAGGTCGCGGCGAGACGGCGTTCGCCCTCGAGGAGGTTGCCTTTGAAGTCGAACTCGACGCTCTTCACGAGGCCGGCACCGTCGAACAGCGCGATGAGGCGGCCTCGCAGGTTTCGGGCTTCTGGTGTGGGGAGGGTAGGGCTATCGCCGTAGTAGCGCCGCTCCAGCAGCGCTTCGCCCGAAGCGCCCCTGTTGACCCAGAGGTGGGTCGGGCGGCGGAGGACATCGTATTCGGCGGTGAATGTGTGCCCCCGATTATCGACCCTGAGGAGGAGGCCACCGGTAACGTCGGCGAGCGAGCGCCGCACGCCCTTGTCGATATTGGTCTCTTTGAGGAGCTGGCCGCCGATGGAGAACAGATAAGTCTGGCAGATGCGATTCAGCGGATCGGTGACACTGGTCGGCTGCCCCTCGATGTCCATCGCAGTGCGCATGTGGATGTATTGGTCGGCGCCTGCGACGCGGTTCTGCGCGACACCGAGGTAGACGCGCCCGAGAGAATCGACATAGGAGCGCGCGGGCGTGCCGGCGTGATCGAGGCTGATCGCGAGGGCTCGTCGCTCCGGGTCGCCGGGAGGCAGCCCCTCGACCCGGGCACGCCAGAGATTGCCCTGTTCGGCGATCGTGTCACTGGCGTCGTACGAAGTCGTCTTCCACACCCCGTACTCGCTACGGGTGTAGGTGCCGTCAGGAAGGTCTACGCGGACGGCGCGACCGATGGCGTCGTAATGGTAGATGGGCGTGACGCCCCATTGAACGAGGTCTTCGTCGGTTTCGTATTCGTGCGTCGCGGAGAAATAGGGCTCGTATTGTTTGACGACCGCTCCTTTGTTGTTGAGGACGGTTCGTCCGGACCCGATCCACCGCGGATTGGCGAGCTCGACGGTGAGGGTGCCGTTGGCGTTGCGCCTCGGCGCGTCGCCGGGCTCGGCTTGGAGCTTGGTCATCGCGACGCGGCCGGATCCGTCCGAGTAGACGTAGCTCTCCTGCCATTGTGGGACGCCGCCGTGCACCTTGCGGGCCTTGGCGTGGACGAAATTCGGCAGGCGCTCCGCGGCCCAACGTCCGACGAAGTATTCGAACTCCTGGGTTGGGTTCGTGAGGTCGTCTCCCAGGGACTCGGTCGTCTTGCCCATCACGGCGATGCGCGTGACGCGACCCGAGATGTCGAATTGGGCCGCGACGCGATTGCCGTTCGGGTCGGTGACGAGCTTGGGCGCGAGGACTCGATAGTCCACTTCGGCTCTGACGGTATTGCCGACGGAGTCCTCTAGGCTGGTGACGAAGAAGAATAGCGGGGCGTCGTAGGTCGGCCTCGTCCGGTTGTCGAATGGATCGCGGAACTCGACAGGGAGATAGAAATGCTCCGGGTCGGGAAGCGACCGTCCCGATGGTATCCACCACGCTGTCTGATTGGGGAGCCGCTCGTATTTGGCACTTTCGAGAATGGTGGCAGGTACCGCTCCAGCGCCGAACGCGGGCTCGAGGACGCCGTCGGTGAGATCCAGCTTGTAGGTCTGGTACGGGATGGCCAAGGCGTCGGCTGTGCCGAGCAATAGAACATCCGGGAAAATGGCTGGCCGCGTGTCGTAGTACGCGATCTTGACCTGCTCGATGAGTCTGCGCCGGTAGCGGCTCTCGGCCGGCGGGTCGGGCGGCGGCGATTGGTGGTACTCGAGCGTCGGAGAGGCGACGGCGCTTGCGTAATTGGCCCGTATCGTCGCTACGTCGAAGGGCGCGCTTCCTTCGAGACCCGAGAGCTCGTAACCAGTCGTCTCGATCGGGATCGCGAGGCGATAGCCATCCGTGAGCGCGTGAAAGAGCGTTGTCTCGCTGACGGTCGCGTAGACCCTCGTCTGCTCGTCGAGCGCGAGCGGCCCGAGATCGCGAATCGCCGGGTCGCTGAGCGCGAGCAATCGCTGTGCATCGCGCCTTGCGTAGGCAACGCTCGCAGCGGCCGTCACGAAGCCGTAGACGGGGTCGTGCGTCAGCGCGACCCACTGCGTAAGGCGCGGGTCCGTCGGCACGCGATCGTAGGTGTGCTCCCGACTCTCGTGCGCGAGGAGCTGGAAGACGCCACGAATTCGAGGGCGGCCCGTACCGCGCGCAGCCATTGGAGACTGAAGCAGCTTCACGTCATAGGTCGACTCGCGGACGACGAACGGGTTTGCCTCTGCGTCGCTCCCGTCGAGGCCATAGATTTCCTGGCGGAGCATCGTGCCCCTCAGGGCGCGGTGGGCTTCAACCAGCTCGTCCGGGGTGAGCCCAAGCGGTATGGCGCACGCGATCGGCGCGGGCGCGCCGGCGTCGCCTCTCCATCGCTCGCTCGCAAACGCGGCCTCCAGCGACCCCTCCTCGAACCACGCGCCGGTGTGGAACCACGTCTTGGTGAGGACGGGCGCCTGGGGCAGCTCGCCGTTCTGCGCCGGCGGCATTTCAGGGAACAAACCCGCACCGTGCCCGGGCGCGAACGTCTCCGCGTCGCGCTGTTCGACCATCCCGAAGCCGCGGAACTCACGCTCGACGCCGTCATAGAATCCATGGTGATACGCGTAGGTCGTGACGAGCCTCGTGCGGCCGACTGCATCATAGGTCTCGACGCGCTCGACGACCTGTACCGAAAACGGGAGCTTCGTCGCCCAAGGCCGCCCCGCGTGTTTATCTGCGAGATAGTGCTTCGTGCTCGGCGCGTATTCGAACCGAGCCTCGAGGCCCATCCCGTTGTCGATCGAGCTCAGCAGATATGGCTTCTTCGTCCCGAGGGGGCTCGTGTGCTCGACCACGACGGATAGGGACCGTCGGGGCGACCAAACAACGGTCGCCATCCCGGTGCCGTGCAGATCGACGACCGATAGCGTCGGAAGCGCAGCCACGACTGGGACACAGTCGTTGGTCAGCCGCGACGAAAAGCCGTTGCCCGCCTGGTTCATCCAGATGTGCATGCCGTCGTTGTCGAAGTAGATCAGATCGGCCGTACCGCTTCCGTCCAAGTCGGCGAGCCTCACCCGGGCGGGGTGGAATTGGTGCGGCAGATCGATTTGCGGGCTCGAGGTCATCGCGACCTCCGCCCCGAAGCGGCCATGACCGAGGTTCGGCCAATACGTCACCAGGCTGTGCGTGATGCGCACGATGTCGGCGAGGCCATCGCCGCTCATGTCCGCGAGGTAAACCGCCGCCGTGCGATTGGAGAACAAGATCGCCGGGCCTTCAGCGCGATCTTGCGGAATCGGGACGCGTCGCGGCGCGCCGAATCCGTCCTTCCCGAGCGATGGATACCAAAGGAGCTCCTGACCCCGCAGAATCAGGATGTCGTCGAAGCCGTCGCCATCGAGATCGACCATCCGGAGGTTGGGGTCGCTCCAATCGACGCGCGGAGCGTGCGCGAAGCTCCGAAAAGGCCCCCAACCATTCTCGTCGCGCTCCTGATACCCGGCGTGTGAAGGGTCGAGGCGAACGAGCGACATCTTGCCCGTCCCCGCGACATCCATCAGCTGGGCACCACTGTTCGTCATGAGCGCGGCCGTGTTCGGTGCCGACGGTAGCGCGTTCGACGGACCAAGATGGGTGTCGCCGTCGTTCGGCTTGTAATGGATGGCACCATTTCGATCCGTGAGAATGCCTGGTAGGCCTTCGCCATCGAGATCGACCCATTGGCTCGTCCTGCCGAGCGCCTGCGGGTTGAACCCGCGGAGGTCGTCGTCCCTGAGGCTGTCGATCTCGGTCGTGAACGACGCGGCGGTGTACTGGAACGATACGGGCGGAAGCGCGTCCGAATCATAGTCCTGATTCGCGACGTTCCAGCGGTGACCGACGACCTTGGCCGAAACGAGCTGGGTGAGCTTCGTGTCGATACCGTGGGTGCTGTTATGGGTCAGCTCGAGCGACTTGACGAGATACGGAGTCTTCTCCAGATAGGGCGCCGGAAAGTGATGAAAGACGAGGACACGCCGGCAAAGCCGATAGGTGCGGATCTCGAAACCAGAACGGTACGTCGAGAAGGGGTCGGCCCGCACGGTCCACGGCGTGCCGTTCGGCGGGTCATCGGGCGAGGGATTGGCGAGGGCGTGCTCCCCGTAGTCGAGGACGACCTCGAGCTTGTACGTCGAGGCGTCGTTCATGACGGTGTTGCCGTATCGAACGCGCTTCAGGTACCGATTCGCGGTGGCGTTCGCGAGCCCCGAGACGCGATGCCCCTCCGATGGCAGGGCGGCCGGCACGCCGGCGAGCGTCTCTGCCTTGTAGCCGTATTCGACGACGTGTCCTCGGTCGTCGGCCACGCGATCGATCAGCCAGGCGAAGATGCGATGATCATTCGAAGGGTCGAATATGCGACTAAGTGGTGTGCTGCCGAAGATGGTCTCGGAGTTGTCCGCGCCCACCACCCGCCAATGCACATAGCGGGAGGGCTTGATGGTCCATCGCTCGATGATGCTGAAGCTTCCCTCGGTTCGTGGGCGGAAGCGCTCGATGATCTCGGTATCGGTCTCGACCCGATGCCGCACGCCGCCTTCGATCAGCGGAACGAGCTCTTCGCCTCCGAAGAGGAAGACATCGCTGTCCTCGTCATCGAGATACTCCGGCACGCCGCGGTCGGTCCTACGCGCAATCTGTGGGACCCCCATGGACCATCCGTGGCCGAATGGCCCGTTGCCGGATCCAGAGTCGTACGAGAGCGTGAGCTGAGGGGTGGGTCCATGGGGCGCGGGCGTCATCGGGATTGGAATCGATGCGCTGACGGTGCCCGTCACCGGATTGGCGCGAAACGATTCGCCGATGCTTCGCTGTGCGCCACCACCTTGCGGCAAATTGAGCGCCGGAGGCTTCAGCGCGGCAAACGTTGCGCGCGGCCCTTCTTGCACCGGCGCGGCCGTGCGTGCCTCCACGCGATCGGGTGCTTTGGCCTCGATGGGGGTGCGCGCAGGTGACTCGGCGATAGCCGCGACGGGATCGCGTCGCCCCGGAGAACCAGTTCGACCGTCGTCCATCACGGCAACACCACGGCCCCGACGGTGACCGTGTAGTCGACGACGATCCAAAGGTCTTTGAGCGTCGCCGGGTCAGGAGGAATGAACGTCCAAGACCCAGCCGCCGGCGGTGCCGGCAATGTGCGGGTCCACTTCCGCGCCGTTCCCGGCGCCAGAATGCTGGGTGCGCCCAACGACACATCGTCGCTTTCGCCGGGCGCCCTCATCGACAAGCTCTGGGGCGCTCCGGTCGACCACCAACCGTAGACCCGCACGCCGGCGGCCGTGGTCGGCGTCTCGTTTCGGCCCCGTTGCCACGTCGCCTGTGCGAGGTCCAAGACAAGCGCATTGGACGCGCCACTCTTCAGCGCCTGCCACGCGCTCCGGAACTCGTCGCGAACGCGCAAGAGCCTGTGAACGGTGCGGCCGGCCGGCGCCGTTCGCGCCCCGCCTTGTCGCGCCGTGTATCGAAGCTCGAGAACGAGGTCGTCGATGCTCTCGAACGTAAACCTGTTTCCTTTGCTCAGCTCGAACCGCCATTGCACATCCCCCGCGGTCTTGACGTGCGCGCCGGCTCCCTCGAACGGGAGCAATCGCTCGTCACGGAAGCTGAGCTCGAGCAGGCCCGGATCCGATTGGCCGTGGCTCGTCGCGATGCTCTGGATCATTCCGCTCATCTCATCGACCGTGCTCGTCGGGCCGCTGGAACGCCGGGTGGCAGCCTTCAGCAGTGTCAACGTCCCGTGAACGCCTTGATGTGGTGGAGTCGTGCACGGGATGGTCACCGAGACGGACTTCAAACGACGCAAGTAGTGGTTGTCGAAATCACGGTCGTAGTCGTCCTCCGTCAGGCGAAGCTCTGCGACGCGGGTCTCACGCAGCTGGACCAGCTGATCGGGATCGTGCTCCGCGAGCGAGACGAACTTCACGAGCTCGAGCTCGCGTTTGCCTTGTGCGATGTAAGCGGCGTCCATTCGACGAAGGTCGTGGGCGAGTTTTTCACCTGCCAGCAGCCCTCGCTTGAGACCGTCCCAATATCCGAACTCGATAAAGGTCTGTGTCTCGTCTCCGCGCTCGAACTGAAAAGCCCGCTGCGCCTTCTTCGCGGTCTCGTACGCCAGCTTGTACGCCTGGTTGTAGACGGCGGCCGTTTCACCGACCATCCAGTCGTAGAGCTCTTCGTTGGTGTATTTGGAGCGCAGATACGACTCCACATTTCGCATCTGCGTCAGCTGCTGCATCGCCAAGCTGAATTCCTGGTTGGCGACGGCGAGTCGGAGCTCGGCGGCTTGGATCTGCACGTCGATCTGCTTGAGCTCCTTCTGTGCGAGCCGCGCCTGGAGCTGATACTCCTTGAAACGTCGCTCGTACGATGCGCGCGTCGCGATCTTTTGTGCCTTGTAGGCCAGATCGGCGGCTTCCATGTTCAACGCGGCAGCACCCAACTCGGCGGCATTGGCCGCGAACGTCCCTCCAATCGTCAACGTCTGGACGGGACCGGGGCCTGATATACCCGTCGTCGAGTCGGGGATCAGGGCAACGACCTTGCCCATGGCGGAGATCCCCTGCGCAATCTGTGACTTGATCTGCGCGTCGGTGCCGGTGGAGAACGCCTCCTGCTCCGCCTCGCTCACCTCGGGGGCCGACTCGTAGAACTTCAGCCGCTCCTCGACGACCCTCCTCGACTCTTGCAGGCTCTGCAGACTGCGCTGCGCCTCCTTGACGAGCGTCAGTCGAATCTCGCGGACCATGTCCTGCGTCGCCACGTCGTTGGTTGCGCGCAGCATCGCGAGCCCTTCGCTGTCCTTCTTCTCGAGCGTCGCGAGCAATGCAGCTCCGAACGATTGAACCGCGTGGGCCATCTCGAGTGCCTTGGGATACAGGACGGAATAGCGATATGCCGGTGCGGCGACCGCGATGTCGTTGAGCACGCTCGAGATGTCGAGCCCCGCTGCGGTCGCGCGCACGAGCAGTGCTGGGTCGATGGGTGGCTCGAACAGCGGCAGCTCGCGGAGCACTCCCTCGAGGTTCAGAGAGTTGCGGACCTTGAAGAGCCGATCGGCGACGACGTCCCAAAGCCCGAGCAGCCGGTCATTGTTGGGGATACAGAAGTACGTGCTGCCCCAGACTGTGTACGGCACCGGCTCCAGCTCGTCGCAGCCCACACCCTTCGGCGGGGAGGGGGGGGCGATGAGCTCATGGTCCACGAGCGCGTTCGAGAATGCATCGATCGCGGGCAGCCCGTTGTAACTGAGGGGCTCGCTCGCATCTTTTTCAATAGTGCTCGGTCGCTTGCCGAGGAGATCCTGCGCCAGCACGTACAGCTGGGTCGCCTCGGAGATCGACTCCATCGTGTCGCGGGCGAAGAGCTGATCGCCCCACGCGACGAGATTCTCGATGTAACGCATGACGACGGCCTTTTGATAGGCGAGGGGCCGGAGCCTCGCGATGGCGTGCGGGTTGAACGGCTTCTGCCGCCACCTGCTGATTTGAGACATCAAGTTGGCCGACGGCTGCGTGGCCGCCTCCGCGGTCACGCTCTGCAAATCCTGGATGTGCTCGTTCACGCTGAGCGCCGTCAGATCATCGATGATGCTCTGGAGATCCTTGTTCTCGTAGAACGGCCGAACCTTCCAGAACTTCTGCGGCGCCTCTTCGTTCGAGCCGTCCGTCGGATCGAAGATGTAATGCAGCCATTTTCGTGCGTCCGCGTATCGCTGCTCCCGCATGAGCCGCGTCGCGATGTAGAACGGCACGTGGAAGAACATTTCCCAGTTGTAGACACCGAATGGGCTCGACGCGCGGAAGTCGACCTCCTCGGGAGCGATGGGCGAGACAACCTTGTCGTAGTGACTGTACGGCAGGTAGATGTCGTCGATCGGGCGGGTCAATAGCTGAAGCTTGAACGAGCCTTGATCAGTCCAACGGAGCAGGCCATCGACGCCGTGTAGCGCCAGCTGTTTGCTGAAGTCGTACGCAAACGGGTGGCTGAAGACCTCGACGCGATACATTTTCGAGAAGCCCCCCGGCACGGCCACGCTGATGTCGCCAGTGACCGTCGTATGCCACCCAATCGGGTCCTTCTGCAGCTCGACGAATAGGGACCGGAAATTGTCTCGGACGACAAGGTGGCTTCGTTCATTCGCAGGCCACAGAGGGTCGCCGGGTTGGCGATCGGCGGTGATGGTGTGGGCGCCCGGGATGACAATGATGTTACTGTCGCCGAAATCGCCAGCCGGGAGCCTGAGCGTCGATGACTTCCTCTCCGCGAATCGTTGGTTGTCGGCACGAAGGGGATCCAGGTGGATGTTCTTGTTATCAGGAATGAAGGCCTTTCCAGAATCCTCATAGGCGTGCCCAGCAGCGTCCATCTGGAAGTACCGCTCGGACGAGGCGAGGGGCGCTCCCACCTGGAGGGTGAATTCACCGAGTTGCTGGGTCCAGGCACCGGCTTTGGACTCCGTCATTTCAGTCGTCGCCCACAGACGGATCTTGATGGTCCCGCGTGAAACCTCGTCCGCTGTGGCGAACGGGCACCAGGAGGTGGCCTTGGGCACCGAGCCGAGCGCGATCCAAAGCTCGTGATCGAGGACGCTGGGCCGCGCCCAAGCGCCGGTGGCATCGAGATGACTGTAGGCGACGCCGACCCGCAGCTCGGTGCCCGTCTTTTCATCGTCTACCGTCGGGGTCTCGGTGCTCGTCTCTTCATCGTCGACCGCCGGGGGCTCGGTGCGAGCGACCTCTTCGGAGACGAGCCAGAAGAGATACAGCCGTCCGCCCACCGTCAACGGCATGAGGTGCTCGCTATCGATATCGAGATCGACGCGCTCCCACGCCGACCAAGCCCCGCCCTCGCGCCTTCGGTAATAGTGCTTTCGCGGGGCGACGGTGCGGCCGAACACATGCACGATTTGCTTCGAGCTTCCGTATGCCCAGTTGATGGTGTTGGACTGCTCTGCAGTGTGGATGGCGATCACGTCGAGCTGCGAGAGCTCGATGAGCCCGTCGACGTACGCACGGTATGCATTCTCCGCCGAGGCGAGGGTGAGCTCCCCTTGGCGCAGCTGTCGCTCGAGCGCTTTGAACAGCGGTGTCTTGTCGTCGCGCAGCTCGGGCTCGATCCAGTTCTCCGGATAGAGGAAGACCTTTCGGTTCGCCTCCCAGACGCGGTAGTTCTTCATCCACTCCCACTCGCGCGCCGCGTTCGCGTTCGGCCGCCACTCTTCCAATCCGCCGAGGAGCGCGCGCTGCACGAACTGCTGAATCGACCCGTTCGCCTGCACGATCCGGGAAGTGCGCATGAGCGGGCCCATCTCCACGTCGACGAGCATCTTGCCGTAGAGGTCGTTTGCGTCCCCGACGTCACCTTCTTTGAAGATGAGATGCGTCACGAGGGCAGCCCGTTGACGGTCCCGTAGGACGTTCCGGATCGGCGCTGCGAGCTCGTTCCACTGCTCGTCGGAGTGTTTGCCCCGAGCTACCTGTTTGATGTCGCGGGCGATCGCGATCGCGGAGCCGGCCGCCGGAGCGTCGAGATCCGCCCCTTCAAGCTGGACAGGGATGGGCAGCGGTGCGGCGAGGTCCGCCCAGCTGATGGCCTGAGCCGCGCTGGCGCCCACGAGGTATAGAGCCTTGAATGCTTCTTCGAGCTGCAGGAGCGTCAATTCATTTCTGAATGAGGCCTCCGTAAGACCGAACGGCGTGACGAGCGTCTCCAGGTCGGTTCGGCCCCAACCGGAGTCGTGCGCGAGACGGTCGAGAATGGGAGAGAGAGGTCCTTCCAGCTCGAACAGTTCGAAGAACGCATTGGCACCGGCGGGCCAGCGATCCCTGAGTTGTACGAGCGCGACCATGCGCATGAGCGCCTCGAATCCGGCGCGCGCGGCCGTCAGGCCCGCTTCCGGATCCGCGGGAGCCGCGGGGGGCTCGACTGGCAAGCTGTTGAACGCAAGAAGGGGAAGGCCGCCAGCGGCTCCCTTCTGGAGGGCGACGAGCTGCGCCGTCGAGAGCTTGAGACGCGTGGTGACGAGCGCCGCTTTTCCCATGCGCCTCAGGAGTTCCGCGCGGACCATGCGATCCACCGAGGGCTCATTGGACATCGCGCCGGCGACAAATGCCTGAAGAACGGGCTCGCCCCCCGCCGTCGTCAGCAATCCAGACTCGAGCAGGTATCGTGCAGTCGCCGGCTCGAGCTTGAACGTCGTCGCGACCCATTGCCGCACGGCTGTGCGCGCGTTCGCGTAGCGGACCAAACGCTTCGCCAAATAGCGATAGCGATCGGCGAGCTCCTCCGCGCTCGGCGCGGCTGCGCCGACAAGGATCGATTTTGCCGCGGCGACATCCTCGAGCACGTGCGCCAGATGGTCCTCAATCGATTGCCGCTGCTCGCCCTCCGCCGCGCCGCTCAGGCCCTTGAGGATGTCGAGGATGAGGGTCGTTGCCGCCGCGGGATCGGGAGCATCGACGACCTGCGGCAGGAGCTCCGTGCACGTCTCGCCTCCCGGATCTTCGATACCGACCGCGTCGGCAGCGGCGGTGGAGATCAGCCCCTCGAGCTGACCGTGCCAAACATCCATCGTGATGTCCGGGACGCGGAGGCGGTCGGATGGTGCCGGCGTCTCTCGTAGCAGGAAAAGGATCTCGTCGACCGAGAACGGGCCGTCGATGACGGCTCGGATACGCTCGAGCAAGGCGGCGGTGTCCGCCGGTCGATTGCCCCCGGTGGAGGGCAGTCGATCCCCCGCCATGCCCGGCAGGTTTGCCAAAGCACGAATCGCAAGCAAGTCGCGAATGCCGACCCCAGCCGCTCGTGCAAAGCGCGCAATGCGATAGACACGGCTCAGATTCGCGAGGCTGACGGCGTCGTCCTGAAGCTCCGCTTGCAGGCCCAGCTCCGCGCGCGCAGTCGCCTCGTCCAGGACGAGGCGGAGATCGCGATCGCTCACGCCCAGGGCAGCCTGCAGCGTCCCGCTCATCGCGCGAATGGATGCATCGCCCGGGATGGGCTCTCCATTCATGAGGTTGCGTAGGACCCGATGGTCCGGCGTCTGGTTCTCGAGGCGCTTATCGAGAAACACGCGCTCGTAGAGCGACTTCTCCCGAGTCGAGTCGATATCGAGATCTGCCCACAGGGCACAGAGCTCGAGGGTCTCCATCGACGTCGCCTCCTGAAGCCGCACCGTGTGACCGAGCTGCACCAGCAAGTCCGCGGAGATGGCGCCAATGGATCCGAACGCGAGGAGCGCCTTGTCGAGCGTGGTCACGCTCCACCCGAGCGCGTGACGGAGGCGCAGGAACCGATGAAGGAACCAAGCCCTCGTATCGTCGAGCCCGCTGACGGTCATGGTCGCCGGATCGCACCCCAGCCCTTCATCGAGAATCAGGCCGCCGGCCGGGTTCTGAGGGTCGTCCGTGCCCCATCGGATCGAGATCAGCTCTTTCAGCTGCGCGAACGTCAGAGCCGACCGTTCGAGGAGCTGAGGAACACCTCCGAGCGTCGACGGGTAGCCCGTCGCGCTGCTGAATCCCCAATATCTCCAGGCGTCGGGGGGCGGCGCATCCGTCAGCAGAATTTCCCTCTGTCCGAGCGAGAGCCGCAGCCTCTCGGCGGCGACCCAATCGCTTGCCGTCCCCGCCGCACCGAACAGCCGAATGACTTCGTCCCGGCGCAGGCCCAGATGCTCGAGGTAGAGCCTCGCCTCTTCGACCCAAAGGTGGAACGGAAGCGCGAACGGGAATACCGATTGTGCGAGTGTCACATAGGCCGTGACGTGCTCCTCTTTGAAGGTGATCTCGGGGTGCGCGGCGAGCTCGCCCTCCTCCGATTCGACCTCGACGTCCCTCTCTGGCCAGGACGTGGGTGCTTTTGCGACCTTGAGCTCCAGGAGCTCGTTGACGAGGTCCACATAAGGCAGCGCGGTATGCGCATCAGCGCAGGAGAGCTTGATTCGTCCGATATCGGGACGACGCGCGACGAGCCTATCCAAAGCCGTGAGTCCGCTTCCGGCCGACTGCTTCTTCAGGAACTGCAGGAGATCGACGAGATAAGCCGAGGCGCCGTAGACCGATTGGCATTGCTCGCACGCACAAGCGTCGGCGGGTCCGAACAAGGTCTCCCAATCGGCGACCTCCGAGGGCGTGCTCTGTACCCTCCGAACGGGCAACACTTTGAGGTGGAGTCGATCGTGCTTGGGGCTGTACTTGAGTGCCATGCCAGCAGCCGCGGCCGACACCCAGCATGCCCTCTCGAAGATATTCTTCGCGATCGAGGGATCCATGACACTCGTCATGTCGTCGACGAACGCGGCGCTTCCCTTCGCGTGGACCGCGGCCGCGGATGCGTAGCCCTTGTCGTAAAGGGCTTTGCTGTGCGCCCACGTGTCGGTAATGCGCATCAGCCGCTGTGTGTCCTTCAAGCGTGTAAAGAGCGGGCCCGAGGCGGCCACCGGATGGTTTGCGACGTAGTTGGTCACCCGCTCTCGCATGAAGTCGAACGTCGGGTGGTTGGTGAAGAAGTTTGCGAGCTCGGAGTTGGGGTCCGCTTCCTTCACGCGCGCGGCGAGGTAGGCCGTGCGAAAGCGGCCCTCGACACCGGCTTTGATGGCGGCCTTGAATTGGCCGGCGGTCGAAGCGTCGGGTGGCAGATCCGTACCGATGACGGCGTCCCAATCGGCGTCCGAGAGGGACGCCAAGTCTTTCGCCGACGTGACCTGGCCTGCGGCGCGCCGGAGTTGCAAGCGCTGCAGGACGGGGAGGACATTGCCCACGAGCGGCGCGGCCTCGAGCGTGAAACGCAGTGCCGAGACGGCGGTCGCCCCGAGCGAAGCGTCGGCGGCCACGGCCGCCCAAAGCGCATCCGCCGGCCGGTCCTCCCGGATCGCGAGTCGCACGAACTGGCGGTGCTGTTCGGGAGATAGATCCGCCGCTGTCGACGCCAGCACGCCCAGCGGCAACTTCCCCGGCAACGGTTGGAACAAGACCCCCGCTGGTCCGACGCCGGTCCCGACGGCGGCGGTCTCGAGGCTTTCGACGTGCGCCTCGATATTCGCCACGATCCGGGGTGAAACGACTCGCGCCTCGGCCGCTTCCAATAGTTTCTGTCGAAGGACTGGTATCTTGTTCGAGAAGATGTCGAGGGCCGTCGTCGGCGCCCCTGGGCTCATGAGTGCGAAATAGACTTCTTCTTCGACGACCTCATTCGCGAGGTGCAGTTGCGCGGCAGCGACGAGCCGGTCGATGTCGACCCCGGGCTCACGGAGACGGCATGCCAGGTGCTCCCGCTGGTCGGCGGTCAGCGCTGCGAGATCGCGGATCGAGCTCGATTCGAGCCGCGCGAGGAGGCTCTTGAATCGAGTGCGTCCCACATACCGATCTCCGTCGCGCACGAGCTCGACGCGCGCGAAAGGTTGCGCGCGACAGAGGGTCCGCTCCGCGACCACCTCCTTTCGGCCCTGGACCGCGCGCACCACGACCTCTGGATACGATTGCTGCGGGTCGTACGAGATGCGAAAGCGACCGTTGGCGCGGGGGACGGTCGTTCCGAGCGGCGACTCCACGACATCGGACCCGGAAATATCCCGACGATAGAGCGATACCACGACATCGGGGACCGGCTCGCCGTCATTGTCGGAGACGATACCCTCGAGAACGTACGAGGAGGTCGCGGGCGTTCGGCCGAGGACCCTTGCTCCATCGATCTCGATTCGGCCCTTCGCGTCGCCGGTCATTCTCCAGCGAAGAGAGCGCTCGGTCGAACCATAGACGTCGAGCCCGTGCAGGACGCGGAAGCATACCTCCGCCGGCGCGCCGCCGAAGACCGCCTTCACGTCGGCTTCGTCGATGGTGAGGACGAATGACCCAGTTTCGTCGCAGGCAGCGCTGGCGACCGCTGATCGCATTCGATGCGCGACGTCCCATGCCTCGACGCGAAGCTGCGCCAGGTCGAGCTGCGAGCTGCGATCAACCACCACGCCGGTGAAGCTGTACATGCCCATCTCGATAATCTCCTAAAGACGCCGCGCGCCGGTCTCGCTCAGACTTCGGTCCAGTGAATGCTGAGCCCAAAGTTCGTTGCCGTTGCCGGGCTCAGGGCCGCGGCCACGACACAGCAGACCTCGAACCCTTCATCCTGGCCCGCGCGAAGGACGATCGGTTTGCCGTCGCGACCGGCGTCCCACTCGAACGTGCCCTTTTCATCGGGCTTGAGTACCAGCGTGAAGAAGTCCGTTGCGGAGCGGTTCGTGACGTCCCCCTGGATTTTGAGGACCATCGTCGTCGAATCCGCCCGATCGTGGGGAAGCGGCAGCAAGTCCGTGCCTGCGGTCGGACCGCTGGTGCCGGTCAGACGCGTCCCTCGAATACGGAGGGATCCAGCGGCAGCTGTGCCCCAATAGCTGATGACGATCCGCCGGATCTCGACCCGCCTCGCGCTGGTACGGGGATGCCAAAGCGCTCCGAGCGAAACGGTACCGACCGAGATTCCACTCGATAGGATTCGGTCGGATGCAGCCGAGAACGAGGCTGGTTCCGCGCGGCGAACCCAGAGCGCATTCGTGATCGTCCCCTGGGGCTGAGCGCCATCACTGAGATACACCGGCCAACGTCCATTCGAGGGCGCGGCGGCCCCTTGAGCGGTGGTAGGGGCCGGTCCGTAGGTCACATCGTGAGGGCTGTCACCGTGCCACGCAACCAGCGCGAAGTTGACGTCGGCGACGTTTTCGCCCTTCGTCACGAGGCATTCGACCTCGAATGCCGTCACCGGCCGGCCGCGCACCGAGATGGCGAGCGCGTGCTCGCGCGCACCGTCGCTCGTCCACTGGAACGTACTGCTATCCGCCGAGGCCAGCAGCACCCTTGCCTCGCCCATACGCCCAAAGATGCTGAGTCGCATCTGCTGGTCTGCCCGTTCCGGCTGGCTGATCCAGAGATCGCAGCACGACAGCGTCCCAATCGCCGACACGACGAGGGTCGGCGTGTTCGCTGGGATGCTCGAGAGGCCCGATTCGAAAACGGCCGGCGTCGGAGAGGCAATTTCGTTGTCACTTCTCAGCATTGGCGCTTCCCTCGTACTGAAGATCCGTGCCCATCATCCAGTGGGGAGAACCCCAGGTCGTCACGAGGTCCCCCCATGTACGCGGCAGCAGAGCACGCTTCGCGAAGCACGTCCTCGCCGCTCTCCGATTCGCGGCCCATCGCGTACACTCGCACCGTGGCTTCCAATCCTTTTCGTGGCCGGCGGCTCGCGCGCTACCTCCTCGCTCCACTGGTTCCGGCGGCGAGCCTTCCCTTCCTCCTTCAACCTGTCGTCCTCGGTTTGACGGGCTGTGCGTGCCCGGCGTCGACCGCGACCTTCCCGATCTCGGCCGCGGATCACGACACCCTCTGGAATCGCTATGGCAACGAGGCACTGCCGATCAAGGAATGTGAGCGCCTCTGCGTCGTCGAGCCGGAGGGCGGTGGCGGCGGCGGGGAGGGCGGTGCTGGCGGCGATGCGACGAACCTTCCGTCGGAGGAGGCCTTCGTGGGCATCAGCGAGTGCAAGCTCACGACGATCGAGTTCGACACCCCAGCCGTCTATTGCGAAGGGACATTCGATTGCGGTGGTGCAGGCAGGCGCCCTCCCGGCCATTGCTCGTCTCGTGAGCGCCGACCCCATGGATCGATTGGCGAGCACCTCGCGGCCATGGCGGCGCTCGAAGCGGCGTCCGTCTTCGCATTCGAGCACCTCGCGCTGGAGCTCGCCGCACACGGAATGCACGGCTTGTCGCGGCGCGCGCGTGCCGCCGCGAAAGACGAGGCACGACACGCGCGGATCGTGACGGCCCTGGCGGAGACGGAGGGCGCGACACCCGAGATCGTCGAAGCTGCGCCTCCTGGGGTCCGTTCGCTCGAGGCCATTGCAATCGACAACGCCGAGGAGGGGTGTGTGGGCGAAACATTCGGCGCCGCGCTCCTCGCGTTTCAATCACGCGCTGCGCGCCGGCGCGATATACAGGCAGCATTTGCATCGATCACTCGCGATGAAGCGCAACACGCCGTCTTCTCGTTCGACCTCGACGATGCGCTCCGAGCCCGCCTTGGGCCGAAGGCAATGCGCCGCGCCGACGAAGCTCGTGCCGCCGCGATCGAGCGACTCCATCGACGAGCGGCCTCGCACCGACGCAGACCCTTCGACGAATTGCTCGGCTTGCCGGACGGCATGCAGATGCACGCCATCGCAGCCCACGTGCGAGATCTGTGGAGCGCCGCGTGAGCGTCGACCGGTGGCTCGCAACCGCATGCGTCGCGGCGATGGCGTCGTTCGCGGCCGCGTCGGATGCGACGGCTCAATCCGAGCCCGAGCTGGACGAGGAGGAGGAGACTCCCGAGGTCGAGCCCGTCGGCGAGCCGGCGCCCCGTGGTGCCGGTGATTGCCTCCTCGTCCCGGAGATCGAATGCAAGGACTATCCCCTTATCGAGTTTGGAATGGGGTGGGGCGAGAGCCGATCCTATATCGGCTCGCAGTGGAGCTATCACGGCTTCGCCGAAGCGGGGTATCTGGTGACGCTGCGCGCGGCGCCTCATCTCGACTTGGGTGGAACCCTTCAGGTCGGGTTCGACCTGGGGCGCGCGACGAGTGGGTTTACGCTCGGCCCGAAGGTCAGGCTTCGTTATTGGACCGGGGGCAGTGCGTTCATCCTCGAGGCATCGGCGGGCCCGGTGGTCGAGAAGTTCGGCTTCGACGGCGGCACCGAGGCAGGCTTTCGCATCGGTGGCATGACCGACTTCGCATTCGGGGGCAGCGGCGTCTTCGGCGGATGGGCGAGTATCATGGGGCTCGCCGATCCGACTGGCGAGCACGGCGCCGAGATGCGATGGCTCCTGGGCTTTCGCGCCAACATCATTTTGCCGGCGGCCATTTTGGTGGTGCTGTCCGGTAAATAGCGCCGCCCCGGAGTCACCCGTCCTGCCGCGTCCTTGCTTGACAATCGATGCGTGCGCGAAGATGGTGACGCGCAAGACTTGTGATTCGATTGGCGCGCGAAGAGGACCTATCGATCTTGCGAGATATCGAACGAGCCGCCGGCGAGCTCTTTCGGGGAATCGGAATGTCCGCGATCGCCGACGACGAGCCGGCGCCCGAGGCCGTTCTACGCGAATATCAGCGGGACGGCCGGGCATGGGTGTTCGTGGACGACAGCGATCGTCCCGTCGGTTATCTCGTTGGTGAGCTCTTGGATGGCGCCGCCCATATCGAACAGGTGTCGGTCGACCCGCGATTTGCTCGTCGCCGCATCGGCCAAACCCTCATTGAGCAGTTTGCCGTCTGGGCGAAAGCGCGAGGCGCCAACGCGCTGACGCTGACGACGTTCGTCGACGTCGCGTGGAATGGTCCCTATTACGCGCGGTGTGGCTTTCGCTATATGTCGGCACACGAGCTGAGCCCCGGGTTGCAGTCGATTCGTGATGCAGAGGCGGCTCGTGGCCTCGACCGATGGCCTCGAGCCTGCATGCGCCGCGAGCTCGATGTGACGGTGCTGTAACAACGCGTTTACGATGCGTTTTTTCGTCGAGCGTCTCCTATCGCCGTTGCCTCCGGGCCTCGAGGCCGACGTCGACCACGACCGGGCCGGTCCGACGCGATAACATCGACGCATGAGCTTTCGGCTTGGCTTCGTGACGGCTTCACGCTTCTCGTTCGTTACCGTCGTCGCTTGCGCCGCCGCTGGCTTCGCGAGCTGCACCGAGCCGGAGCCCGAGCTCACCGAGCGCGACGCGTTCGCGTTCGAGATGGCGGAGACGCTTTGTCAGGGCGCGCGCGGCTGCTGCGCGGAGCGCAAGCTCGATCTCCCCGACGAGAGCTGCGTCACGCGCAACCGAAACGAGGTCTTCATCGTGATGCTCGAGGCCGACGATCTGAAGCAAGAGGTCGTCCTCGACGATTGGCCGTCATGCGTGCGGAGGTTCGAGGACGCAGTCGCCGCCGCGCCCAGCTGCGACAAGCTCCCGCACCCCAGTCATTTGCGACTGCTCTGTCCCGAGATCTTCGGCGACATCGCGGAGGGGACGGGGGCGCCCGGCGAAGCGTGCGACGCTGTCTACGACTGCGCATCACCGGAGAAAGGCGACCGCAGCTGCCGCGTCGCCGCCTTCAACACGGTCCCCGTCTGCACGTGGCTCGTTCCGATCGAGGAGGGCGACGTGTGCGGCCCACTCGAGTCGGGTGTGATCGGCGTCTGCGGCGAGGAGCGAGGATGTGCGCCGCGGAGCGAAGGCGCCCAGCCGACGTGTGGTCCGCTGCAAAACTACGAGGACCCCTGCGTCGACAACGCGAGCTGTCGCGAGCCGTTCGTCTGCAGCGGCGGCGCCGACCCTCGTTGCCTGGAACCGCTCGAGGCCGGAGACGACTGTACGGAAGCGATCTACGCCTGCGCCCGCTCCCACTTCTGCGAGCCTTCGACCGGGACGTGCACCGACATTCCGCTTCTTCAGGACTGCGGCGAGGAGCCGTGCTCGACACCGCTGACATGGTTCTGCCAGGGCTGAGCGCACTTCGTTCGCGTGATCGCGTTGCCAGACCTCTTGCCCGGCAATCGTCGATTTCCTGCATCCGCCAGGGCAGGAACGGGACTTGCCGATAGTCGTCGTCATGGCTGAAAACGCGCTCGTCTGCTCCGTCGCCGCTGCGGCTCTGCTTCTCTTCGCGCTCCCCCGAGAAGCCCGCGCCGATGCATGCGGCGACGACTACGAGATCGACGCCGAGTCGTACACCGTAACGTTCGACGCAGATCCCGGCTGCTTGGAGGCCACGATCGTCGGCTCGAACCAGCCCGGGTGTGATCAGCTCGACGTCGAGATCACCAACAACTGCGAAACGGCGCTCACCATCGTCGACGGCAGCGGCAATGATCGTTGTTATGCCGACGCTGCGGGCGACGTCACCTACGATTGCACGACGGTCGCGCCCGGAGAAAAGGTCGCGTTTTA
Organism: Polyangiaceae bacterium; assembly: GCA_013361525.1. Taxonomy (GTDB): domain Bacteria; phylum Myxococcota_A; class Polyangia; order Polyangiales; family Polyangiaceae; genus Xiheicaenibacterium. Next base: position 27,847 of record JABFXY010000054.1, read on the forward strand.
CCTGCCCGCGACGGAGGCCGGCTCGCACGACTACACGTTCCTCGTCGACGATAACGGCGAGGAGATCCGAATCGACGTCACCATCGACGCGATCGATAGGGCGGGCGGATGCTCGATTGCGACGCCGGGTCGCGCGCCCGCATCAGGTATCGGCGTTGGTGCGATCGCGGCGCTCGTCGGCGTGCTCGTGCGCTTTGGCGGACGCCGGCGGCGCGGCACCGAACGTACGATGAGATAGTGGACGCCTATCCGTTTTGGTGGATACTGTCCCGTGTGGACGTCGCAAGAGGACTTGTCGGAGGCGGGCTGATCGGGCTCTCGGCAGCCGTCTTTTTGCTCTTTCACGGCGAGATCGCCGGCATCAGCGGACTGTGCTCGAGCGTCTTGCAGCGCACTCGCCACGTCCATCGCATCGCCTTCATAGGCTCGCTCGTCGCCGTCGGAGCGCTGTTGCGCTGGCTTTGGCCCTCGGCGTTCGGCTCGAGCGCGGCTTCCCTTCCACTCCTCGCCGTCGCCGGCTTGCTCGTGGGTTTCGGCGCGCGCGTCGGTAGTGGTTGCACGAGTGGCCACGGCGTTTGCGGAATGAGCCGCGGCTCGCCGCGCTCCATCGTCGCAACACTCGTCTTCATGGGCGCGGCTGCAGTGACCGTCTTCGCGATTCGGAGGCTCGGGGCGTAGCCATGAGTCGTCGATCGATCCTCGCTGCGGTCGTTGCAGGCGCGCTCTTCGCCATCGGCCTCGCGGTCGGCGGAATGACCGATCCTGCGAAGGTCACCGGCTTCCTCGATTTCACCGGACATTGGGATCCGAGCCTCGCCTTCGTGATGGGCGGAGCCATCGCGGTCTATGCGCCGCTCCATCGATTCGTCACGCGTCGCCGAGCACCGCTCGACGCACCTTCGTTCGATTTGCCGGACGCTCGTCGCATCGATCGCAGGCTCGTCGTCGGGGCCGCGATCTTCGGCATCGGCTGGGGTATCGGCGGGTATTGCCCTGGTCCGTCGCTCGTTTCACTCGTCTCGGCGGAGCCGGCGACATGGGTCTTCGTCGCGGCGATGGCCGTCGGGCTCGCGCTCGGCGAATGGTCCCGCGAAGCCACTTCTGCTCCGCGGACCGATCCATGACCGCGCGGGGCGCTACGATAGCGCCCTCATGATCACGCCGAAGCTCGGTGTCGTCGTCGGGCCGACCCGATACATGGAGCCGTCCACGGGCATCGTGCGCCACACGCTCGATATGGTCGATCTCGACGCCGCCCCCGTAGGCGGCAAGCGCACCACCGAACGAATCTCGCTCGACTTCTTTGCGCACGGCTTCGCGCTCGACCCGTCGAAGCCCCATCGGGCGGCGCTGTTCGAGAAGCGCGGCCCGGGCGCCGGCTATGTCGATCTCGTCGACCGCACCGTTCTCGCGCCCATCGCGCCGCTCGCAGGCCATGCGTTTTACGGCCACGGCGCCTATTCGAAGTCCGGGGATCAGCTATTTGCGGTCGAGATGAACCTCGAATCGCGCGACGGCGTTCTCACCGTGCGTGACCCTTCGACCTTCGAGGTACGCGACCGATTCCCGACCTACGGCGCGGCTCCGCACGACTGCCACCTCGTCGAGGACGGCGCGGTGCTGGCGGTGACGAATGGCGGCGGTCCCGACGGCGATCCGAGGACGCCGTCGGTCGCGTACGTCGACGTCGCGACGCGGGCGCTCATCGAGCGGTTCGAGGTCGACGATCCAGCCATCAACGCAGGTCATGTCGCTCCGATGACGGCGCGCGCGTTTGCGCTGGTCTCGGCCCCGCGGGACGGTTTGCCCGAGACGACGAGTCTCGGAGGTGTGAGCTTGCGCCGCCGCGGAAGCCGACTCGAAAAGCGCCGCGCGCCCCTCGAAGTGACGAACCGTTTCATCGGCGAGTCACTCAGCGTTTGTGCACACGAGCCTTCGCGGACGGTCTTCGCGACGCACCCCTATGGCAACGTCGCGACCCTCTGGAGCATGGATACCGGCGCGATCCTCGCCGCGGTCGATATCGAGTCTCCGCGGGGCGTGACCCTCACCTTGGACGGTCGCTATTTCGCAGTGTCGGCCGGCGCCAAAGCGGCATTGCTCCTCTTCGAGGCGAGCCCGTTTCGGCTCGCGCGAGACAACGACTCGACGCTCGGGCGTTTCGGCGGCTCCCACGTGTATACGTGGAAGCAACGCGCCTAATCGATAAATGGGCCGGGCCTGCCTCAGGGCTTTTCTTGCGGGTCCCACCATTTCGAGAGACGCTCGTGCGGCATCGTCGGCACCGATGCGTAGTGGGAGACGTCGTTGAAGAGGACGAGCCGCGCGCGGCCGTGCCCTTTGAGATCGACGATGTTGAGGCAACAGGGCAATTGGTCGAGCCTGTCGCGATACCCCCTCGGCTCGAAACCGAGCAGGATGCTGAACAGCAATCGAATCGTCGCCTTGTGCGAGACGACGAGCACCTGTTGTCCTTGGTGTCGATCGACGATGTCGCGCACGACCGGCAGGGCGCGCGCCGTCACGGCGAGCCCTGTCTCGCCACCCTCGGGTGCGCAGGTGAACGGATCCTCCTCCCAAGCGGCGTATTCTTCGGCGAATTGTGATTCGACGTCGCAGCGGCGCATGCCCTCCCAGCGGCCGTGATCGATCTCGCGGAGGCCATCGGTGGGAATGGGCAAAAGACCGTGGGGCCGGCCGACGAGGCTCGCCGTATCCATCGTTCGCGACATCGGGCTCGCATAAACGGCGGCGAAGGATTCGCGTGCGAGGCGTACACCGAGCCGCTCGGCTTGGATGCGACCGGCATCGGAGAGGGGTGCGTCGGTCGACCCTGCGAACCGGTCCTCGGCGACGAGGGTCGTCTCACCGTGCCGTACGAGAAAGATTCGCGTCACCTGCATGGGGTCGGCCTCCTCGAGCGACGGCGGCTAGCAAACACGAATACCGCAGCGATCAGCGGCCACGGCGCTGCTTTGTCCGCGCCGACTCGACACGAACAACCGTCGTCACCATCGCCGTCGTCGTCGCTACCCGACGCACCCGCGCCGCCGACGGACGAGGCGGCACCGCTATCGCTCTGTCCGCCCTGCCCAGCGCCTCCGCCACCCGTGCTCGACGTCGCTGGGCCCGCGCCTCCTGCGCCGCCTTCACTCGGAAGCTCACACTCACCGCCCGCGTGCAACAGGGCCTCGGTCGCGGGCCATTCGGGTGTGCACGTCGCTTCGATGGGCGAGCCGGCTGGACAAGGCAATACGCCTTCGATGCAAGCGAGGCGCAAAAACGAGGAGAAGGTCGAACCGCCGTCGGTGGACACGCCGACCGAGAAGCCGTCGACTGCCTCGTTCCCACAAGCGATCACGCGATCACCGTCCAACGTCACGCATCGAGCCTGGATTGGCGCGAGGTCTTCGAGCGCAAATGTCTCCGTGTCGAGTCGGTGGAGGCCCGATGCATCGCTGCCGACGTATGCCGATGTCCCGTCCGGCGTGAGCCGGAATGCATACATGAAGCCGGGTAGCTCGAGCGCGAGGTCGTAGGTCGCGCCGGCGTCTTGGCTCACGAGCAAGCGGCCCGGCGCGCCGCCCAGGCGGACATACAGCCGGGATGCGTCGAACGGATCGACGGCCGCGATGAATGGTGTGTAGTCGGAGGTGTCGCTGCCGGGGACATCGAAGCTCGCCCATTGGCCCCCACCGTTGAGCGTGCGCGCGACGACGCCGTAATCGGGCTCGCTGTCGATCAGCCCGCTCACATAAACCACGTCGGGATTGCCGGGAGCCTGGTCGATCGTGTGTGGTGTGAAGTCCGCGGGCAGCTGACCACCGATCTGTGACCATGTCGCGAGATCGTCGTCGGAGCGAAAAGCCCGCGCGCGTCCGCCGTCGACAGGCACGCCGACCGCGACGGCGCGCCCTTCCGGATCGACGGAGACGTCGACGACGAAATACCCGTCGAGGTCGGGCGCGTGCGTGAAGCCGCACATGTCGCCTCGCCCCACCACGAGCCCGTCGGGCACACCCAGGAACATCGCGCCGGTCGGTGTCACCGCGGCGTGCGCGTGAAAGAGGGAGCTATACCCGATGCCCTCGTTGCAGAGCAGATGAAACGTCGCCCCGCCGTCGGAGCTCAGCACGAAGCCGTAGGAGGTATTCACCCAAACGCGCAATGGATCCGTCGGGTCGACGAGCACCTGGCCGGCATTGGGGAATGCGCCGTTGGCGGAGCTCGACTGCGCAAAGCTCGCGACGACCGCGCCGAGCGCCAGCGCAGCGACCGTACTCGCACGAGGCATCGTCGCCCATCGTGCACGTTTTTCGTATCGGTCGCGAGCGCGAACTACGAAGCGTCCCCGGTCATCTTGGGACGCAGCTCCGCGAGGATCGCGAGCAGCTGATCGGCCGCGAGCGGCTTCTGCAGCAATGCAACCGCACCACCTTTTTGCGCGAGCTCACGCGTCTTGTCGTCGCAGAACGCACTGATGAGGATGACTGGCGCGGCGACGGTGCACCGCTGCACGGACCGAAGCATGTCGAGCCCGGAGAAATAGGGCATCCGGATGTCGGTGATGATCACGTCGGGGGGAAGGACCTCGTCGACCGCGGAAGACGACAGGTAACACATGAGCTCGAGGCCGTTTTCGATCTCGATCACGTCGTACCCCGCGAAGAGAAGCACGTGCTTCAGCATCTTGCGGGTGTCGACGTCGTCTTCGGCGAGCAGCACGCGAGGCCGCGCGCCCGACACGTCGCCGTTCGGCGGGGGAACGATCCCACGCGCAGGCGAGCTGCTTTGTGCTTCGGACGCGGCTTTCATGGCGGACGACCCCTTAGTCGGAACGATTGGTGTTCATGCGTGGCGGCGAGGTCCTGCGTGGCAGCAGGTTGCGGACGACCGTGCGCAGGTCGTCGATGTCGAACGGCTTGTGGAAGACCGCGTCGGCTCCCATTCGATGAGCCTCTTCTCGGCTCTCGTCGGTGCCGAATGCAGTGATGATGACGAATGGGGTGTCGCATCCCGTGTCCCGTAAACCGGCTAGGACGCCGGTTCCGGTGAACCCGGGCATTCGGATGTCCGAAACGATGCAGTCGGGTGGGGGTGAGCCGTCTTGAAAAAGGACGGACGCTCCGACGTAATCGAGTAACTCTGCGCCGCTCTTCGCCTCGATGACCTCGTAGCCGTCTTGACGCAGCGCGGTCGCAATCATCCGTCGCGTGTCCTCGTCGTCTTCGGCGAGCAACACACGATAGACCCGGCGGCTCAAATCGGGTTGCGACGTTCTCGCCGGGGTTCGCGGTGGAGTGCTCTCAGCTTGCATGATTCCAAAGGAACCATCGATGCAATGGAGAAGCCATGTCGCCCACTCGAACGCGCCGACCGCGCATCGGCCTTCGCGCCACTCGCGCAGCGCTCGTTCCCGTGGCAGCACGCCGCGGTGAGGCGATCGTGTTCGCCCCAATGCGTGCCGCTCTCCGCAGACTTTCCCCCAACAGCACCCAAAAAGCTCGCCACCGAAGCACCCGACATGCCCGCCTGCCGAACGCTCTGGCGGCCGCACCTGCGGCGCAATCGCGCGCGCGCACCCATGCGGCATCGAGTGCGCGTGGCTCCGAGCGACGCCGGAACCGTGTCGGGTTCGGTGATTGCTTCGCGAAGTCCGAGGCATGAATTCAGCGCCAACCTCTGCGCGGAACGGCGGGGAAGTCGTCGACTCCGCTCGGGTCCTCCTCATCGATGACCACCCGGCCCTGCTGCTGGCCCTGTCGGAGACGTTGCGCCGCAGGCTCTCTCGGGTCGAGGTCGAGACGTGCACGACGTGCGCGGACGCGATGTCGTGCATCCTGGGTCGGGACTACGACGCAATCGTTGCGGACGTGCAGCTGCCGGACGGCAATGGGCTCGAGCTTCTCGCGCAGGCGCGCGTCACGCATCCCGACTCGCCGGTCATCCTCATCACCGGCCACGACGACAAGGACCTCGCGCTTCGATCCCTCCGCGGCGGGGCGTATGATCTCATCCTAAAGCCGGTCGACCCCGACTACTTCGCGCACACTGTCGGTCTGGCGATCGAGCGACGACAGCTCCGGCGCGAGCTCGACGCCCGAGAGCGCATCCTCCGCCGCAACTCCGAGGAGCTCGAGAAGGCGGTCATGGATCGAACGCAGGAGCTTCGGGACGCGAACCGTTTGAAAGACGAGTTCCTCGCGACGGTGTCTCACGAGCTGCGTACGCCGCTGACGCCGATTCTGGGTTGGGCGCGGCTGCTCAAGAGCCCGCGCCTCGACAAAACGACGTTCGACGAAGCGGTCGCATCGATCGAGCGAAACGCGCGAGCGCAGAGCCAGCTCATCGACGACCTGCTCGATGTCTCGCGCATCGTCACCGGGAAGCTTCGCCTCGACGTGCAGGACCTCGACTTGAAGGCCGTGCTCGACTCGGCCGTGGACACGGTGCTGCCAGCGGCTCGCGCGAAGAACGTTCGTATCCGCGTCGAAGTGAACCCCACGCTCGTGACGAGCCTCGCGGGTGATCCGCAGCGCTTGCGTCAGGTGTTTTGGAACCTGCTGACCAATGCGGTGAAGTTCTCCAAGCCGGGGGACGAGGTACGCATCACCTGCGAGCAGGCGGATTCGTCGCTTCGTATTCGTGTCATCGACGTCGGCTCCGGCATCTCGGGCGATCTTTTGCCGTTCGTCTTCGATCGGTTTCGTCAGGGGCACGGTCCGGGCTCGCGTACGGGCCTCGGCCTCGGCCTCGCGATCGTCAGGCACCTCGTCGATTTGCACGGCGGTTCGGTCGACGCGACGAGCGATGGGAAGGACAGAGGCTCGACCTTCACGGTCACCCTGCCGCTCAAGGCCACGTCGGTCGACTCGGTTCCGGCTCGCTCCAGCATGCAACGACCGGAGGTCCCGCCGGTCAGCCAGTGCCTCCACGGGATGCACGTCCTCATCCTCGAGGACACGTCGGACACGCAGCAGGTCCTCACCGCCACGCTCGAGATCGCCGGAGCACGCGTCACCGCTGTCGCCTCGAGCGCCCAAGCCCTGGAGGTGATCGACAAGGACCCGCCGCACGTGATGCTTTGCGACATTGGTCTCGGTGAAGAAGACGAAGACGGCTACAGCTTCATTCGCAAGGTGCGTGGCCGCCCGGCCGAGCGGGGCGGCGCCATACCGGCCGTCGCGCTGACCGCGCTCGCAAAGCCCGAGGACCGCGTCCAATCGCTGCGCGCCGGTTTCCAGCTCCACCTCGCGAAGCCTGGTCCGTCGAATCTTCCGCTGATCCTCGCGCGGCTCGTGATGCAGAGCGCGCGGTCCCGCCTCGTGCATTCCCCCGCGCCGCATTGAGGGCGTGCGCGAATCGATAGCTCGTTATCGAAGTTGCAGCTTTCTTTTCGTTGGATCGCGCCCGAGCGTAAGAGGGGCTCGTGCAGACGATCGCCCGCGCTACCCTTCGCTTCGCTGCCTCCAGCCTCGTCGCCGCCTTCGCGCTCGTGCTCGTCTCCGGTTGCAACCGAGACAAGGACAAGGGCGCGCCGGCAGGCTCCGTCGATGCGCCGCCCGCGCTCGCGAAGGCCGCCGAGAACCCCGCGCCGGTCGCCGCTTTGCCTGCCACGACGGGGGCACCTGCGACCCGTGACACCGCCAAGGCCGACCACGCCACGAACGACGCGTCGGACGACGGTGCGGACGAAGACGTCGCAGCCGACGACGAAGAGCGCTCCGACGAGCCGCCCGCGAAGACCTCGCGCTCCAAGAAGAAACGCAGCAAATCGAAAAAGCCCGGCGTACGCAAACGGGCGTCGAGCAACGAGCCCGCGGAGCACGAGGCGGACAACGACACCGAGCAGGCCGATCACGTGCCGGTCCTGCGCGTGAAGCGGATTCAGTTCTCGCCGTCCGTCAAAGGCCGCGAGCCCGTCGAGCCGGAAGAGACGTTCTCCGCCGCGGAGCTCGACAAGGTCTTCGCGTTCATCGAGCTCACGAACGAGGAGAAGCTCGAGACGAAGGTCGTCGTGACGTTCATCCCGCCGATGGGCGCGCACAGCAAGGTCACGCTGAAGGTCGGCGACAAGGCCCGTTGGCGTACGTGGGCGCAGCGCAAGAGCCCGAAGGCCGTCGGTACGTGGAAGGTCGTCGTGCACGACGAGGCCGGGCGCGAGCTCGGGCACCGGACGTTCGAGGTGACGGAGTGATCGCGCTGTACCGGCTCCTTCGCTCGCGCGCCGCGCGCATCGCCGGCGTCGCGACCGCCGCGGTGGTCACCGTCGTCATCGTCGCAGCCCGCCCGACCCCGCTAGAAGCGGCGGCGTTCCACGCGACGTGCGACGGCGAAGACCACCGCGACGATATCGGCGCGACGCTCGAGAAGCGCGCGGGCTTCGAAGTCCTCGCCGACGTGTCGCTGTCATCGAAAGTGGAGGACAAGCTCCACGCGATCGCGCACCGCTACAGCAAGAAGACCGGAAAGTCGTTCGTCGTGACGAGCGGCACGCGCGACCCCGACAACCAGGCCGAGCTCATCTATTCGAAGCTCACGGCGGGTGAAGACATCCTCAAGCTGTACAAGGACAAGAGCGCGGTCGCCGAGCTCGTGCGCGTCTACGACCAGGCGCGCGAAAAGAAGCAGACGCGTGCCTCCGCGGTGGCGGCGATCGCCGCTGCGATCCGCGCTCAGATGAAGCGCGGCATCTTCATCTCCGCCCATCTGAAGGCCGGGGCCGCCGACGTGCGGAGCTCGACGATGAGCCCGACCGAGAAGCGCACGTTCGCCGAGATCGCAAACGACGTCGGCTGGGACGTGATGCTCGAGTCGACGCCTCCGCACTTTCATTTGCAGCTGCAGTGACGTCGAGCGGCGGGTCGGTCGCTAGTGCGCGACCCCGCCGCAGTGCTGCTTGTGCCTGCGCTTGTGATCGTGGTCGTGCGCGCATTTGCCCTCGACGAGCTCCTCTAGGAGCTCTTCTCCCTTCTCCTGCGCGCGCATGTGGAGGTCGACGCCGTCCACGCAGCACGCGCTCGGCGCGACACTGAGCGCGAGCAAGCTGAAAACGAGCCCCAAACGAGCGTTCTTCATCCCATTTTCTCCTCTCGGCAGCGGGTGGAAGTGGCACGCGGCCTGCAGCTACGTCGCTCCGAGGTTCGGATGCAAAAGCTGTCGGTTGGCATACTCCGCGCGTCGACCATCGTTGCGTTTTCAGCCTGCGGGTTCGACGAAGCGCTCGCGCCCGACGAGGGCGAAACCCCAGGTCCCGACGCCGTGACAGCCGAGGTCCCGGCGCCACGAGCCGAGGTTGCGCCGGTACAACGCGCGAGCGCTGGGCCGAGTGTCGCCGTCGTGTCGTCGGAGCCGGCAAAGCCCACGATCACGCAGCAGCCGGACCCCATGTTCGATCGCATGAGCTTCCACGCGAAGCTGATCGAGCGGCTCCGCAACATCGACCGCAGGCTCAAATCATTGAAGAGCGCTGCCGAAGTGGGACAGGCAGACGCAGAGCGCGAGCCTTCGTATTTCCAGCCGCTGGCGACGCTTCGCGGATCCATCGACAAGGACCAGCTCGAGCTCTCGATGATCCCCGAGGGCGCGTGGTCGGAATCGCGAGATCGAATCGATGCGGACGTCCACGAGCTGGAGGAGGCGATCGCGCGTGTCGAGTCCGAGATGGGCGTGATGGACGGGCCGAGCGGTCTCTGAGCCACGTCACACCAGGTTGAGGACGACGCCCAACGCCGACGACAACACGAGGACAATCGACGCGACCTTCATGATCGGCGCGCGATCCCTTCGCCAGCGAGCCTCGACCTCGGGGTCGCGCGACACGCGCACGTAGCCGAAGGCCTGGAGCATCATCAGGAGGCCGCAGACCAGCGTGATCGCGGGAAAAACGGCTTGGTAGTCGCGTAAGAACTGTCGCATCGGCGCCTCGACTCTTCCTTACGGAACGATCGGCGCCTCCTATCGACAGATCCGGGGCCCAGGGCCCTCGGCTACGATTTGGCGAGCTGTCCCGACTTGGCGAGCTTCGCCACCTCTTCGAAACCGCCGATGTACGTGCCGCGGACGTACACGTAGGGCGTGTCGTAGCGCTTTGTCTCGCGGATCAGCCGCGGCTCGAATTCGCGGTTGTCGGGATCGTCGAGGTCGATCATGCGCGGGACCAGCGAGGCCTCGCGGAAGAGGTTCATCGTGAGCGCGCTCTTGTCACACGTGCGACGGCCGTAGATCTGCGCGGGTAGCCCCTCGTCCCCCAGCGGCTTTTCGAGCGGCGTGGACGGGCCGTCGACGGTTTGCGGCGAGAACGGATCGGGCGACGGCGGCGGGTGGGGCACGACCTCGAGCCTGCGTCGAGGCGCCTTGCGGAACCGATCGAGGAACCGGTCCCCCTTGTCGAGCGCCCGGTCGATCCTGTCGATCCACGAGGTTTTCTGCGCAGTCATGGCGCACACCTTAATGCTGAGCGCGCTCGGTTGCTCCGATGAAAAAAAGAGCACCGTCCCGCGCGTTGCACGATCGCTTGCTTCGGATAGCCTTTGCTGTGGTGCTGCGCGGCCTTCTGCGCGGCTCCAACGAGGACACGTGGAGATTCTTTTCGTTCGCCACGGGCAACCCGAATGGGCCCGAGGTGATGCGCCGCAGATGGATCCGGGGCTGACCGAGGTCGGCGTTCGTCAAGCTGCCCTCGTCGCGGAGCGGCTCGGCACGCGCGGGGCGGGGGAGATCGTGACGTCGCCCGCCAAGCGCGCCCGCGAGACGGCGGCGCCGTTCGCGAGCCGTCTCGGCGTCGAGCCTGCCGTGGTCGACGACCTGCTCGAGCTGCGCTTGCCGGATTGGACGAACCTCTCGCTGATGGAGGTCGCGAGCAAGTTTCGCGAGGCGCGGGCACGTGAGCCGCACGCTTGGTGGGACGGCATGCCGGGCGGCGAGAGCTTCCGCGCTTTCGCGCAGCGTGTCCGCGCGGGCATGCTCCAAATGTTGGCCGCTCGCGGCATCCGCCTCGTCGACGAAGAGCACGCGCCGATCTTCTCGGTCGAAAAAGATCTCGGCCGCGTCGTCGTCTTCGGCCATGGCGGCACCAACACGGTCGCGATGACCGTGCTGCTGGGTATGCCGTGCGTCCCCTGGGAGTGGGAGCGCTGCGCGCTCGGCCACGCGGGTTTCCTTCGTCTCAAAGCCGTTCCTCTCGGGAAGGGTCACATCTTCAGCCTTCGTTCCTTCAACGACCTCGAGCACCTGCCACGCGACCTTCGCACGATATGAAAAGCACCAGCCGTTTGGGGTGCGCGCCTTGGGCGCGAAGTCTGCGCCGTCCATTCACCTTGGCCGGATGCGCCGTGGTCGCGCTCGCGGCCTCGGGTTGTCAGTTCTTCTTCCCGATGCCGACCGAGCCGGACTTCGAGATGGAGGCTCCGGCCACCAACGCCGTCCGCACGACCGGCGTACCGTTCGAGGAAGGCGAGGTCATCGAAGCGCGGGTCTTCGTCGAAGACGTCGCGGCCGGCAGCGTCACGTTGAAGGTCGGAAAGAAGTGCATGGCCGACGGCAAGCTCGCGTTGCCGGTCAGCGCCGAGGGGCAGATGGGCGGGCTCCTCTCCTTCTTCGGATCCGGCTCGGCCGACACGTTTGCGCTCATCGATCTCGACGCGAGCACGCCGCTCGAAGCGAAGTGGGACCTCGAGGTCGACGACAAGCGGACGTTCCTTCAGCTCGACTACTCGTCGGGTCGCTACCGCATGCATCAGCTGCGCGAGCTCCCGCACAAGCGGCCTGCGAACTCGTACAAGCGCGTCGATCTCAAGACCGAGCAGACGCCGCACGACGGTCACTCGCTCCTCGGTTACCTGCGCCGCTGGGAGCCGCCCGAGGGGACGCGAGGGTTTCTCTACCTGGTGCTCGGACGAAACCTGCTCCGCACCGACGTGACGTTCACCGGGCGCGAGCGGCTGAAGACGGGGCTCGGTGAGCGTCAAGCCGTCCGAATCGACGGCGTCGCGACGCGGGTGCTCGAAAAGACGCTCGAGCCGTCGACGAGCCACCCGTCGAGGCCGTTCACGCTTTGGCTCACCGACGACGCCGAGCGCGTTCCGCTGCGGCTCGTGGTCGGGACGGAGCTCGCGGAGCTGACGGTCGATCTCACGAAGCACTCGAAGGTGGCCGTCCCCGCCGGGGAGCCGACGGAGTGCCTCGATCGTGTGGACAAACACGCGCTCGCGAAGGCGCGCGGCCCGCGAAAGAAAGGCGTCAAGCGCACCGCCAGGCAGGATGCAACTCGCCAAGAAACGACCCACCAGGACGAATCGATCGCACCCATCTTCGACGCCGCGAGCATCGAGCCCGCCGACGGTTCCATCGACAAGCCCTAATCGGCTTCGGCGCGTCCACGAACGCGCGTTGTGATCTATTCTGGTTGGCCGTGCTTCGCCCCGAGCTCTTGATCGGCTTCGACGCGATCGTCGCTATCGAGGATGCGTGGCGTGGTCTGTACGAGCGATCCGGTGCGAGCTTTTCGATGAGCCCGACGTGGCTCTCGGCGTGGTGGCGCGCGATGCACGACGCGCCCGTCGATCCGTTCGGCAAGCGCACCGGGTTCGGCGTCGGGCTCCGCGACGAACAGGGCGAGCTGCGCGGGCTCGCTTTGTTTTGCAGGCGCTGGGCGCGAGTCGCAGCCGTGCCGCGGTTGCGTCTCGACATCCTCGGGTCCGGCGAGCCGAAGGCCGACGAGGTCTGCACCGACTACGCGACGGTGCTCGCCGCGCCGGAGGATCGCGACGACGTCGCGCGCGGGCTGGTTGCCGCGCTCCTCGGAAACGGCGCGCTCCGTTGGGACGACGTCGTCCTGCCGATGATGAGGCGGGACGATCCGATGTTGGATGCGCTCGTGCGCGCGTTCGTGCGCCGCGGGTTGGACGTCGATCTCGCGCGAACGGGCACCTCGACCATGGCGACGCTTCGGCCCACCTTCGACGCGTACCTCGCGTCGCTCCCGAAGAAGCACCGCTACGCGATAAAGCGCAGCGTCTCGGACTTCGAATCGTGGGCGGCAGGGCTCGGCGGCCACACCTTCGAGCGCGTCGATCGACCCGCGGATCTCCCGCGCGGTCTCGAGACGCTGATTGCGCTGCACGCCGCTCGATGGGGCGCTTCGCACCTCTTCACGAGCCGCCGTTTTCATCGGTTTCACGAGGAGGTCACGCGCAGCATGATCGAGGGTGTCGACGCCAAGCTCGATCTCTGGATCCTCCGCGCGGGCGAGCGTCCGGTTGCTGCGCTCTACAACATCGCCGCCGGACGAACCGTCAGCAACTACCAGGCGGGCCGCGTGATGGATCTTCCGCGTGGAATCAAGCCCGGCATCGTCGCCAACGTGTACGCGTTGAAGCAAGCGATCGCCGACGGTTTTACGGAGTACGACTTCTTGCCCGGAGAAGCTCTCTACAAGCACCAGCTCGGCAACGCCGAGCTCCCCGTCGTCACGCTGCGCGTCTCGCGCAGCGACGCGCGCGCCGTGGGCCTCGACTTGTTGACGAGCGTCGTTCGTCGGGCGGCCTGGTCGATAGACAGCGCCCCGCGTCGCAGCCGCGGAGACGTCCCGCCCACCCACGAAGCGAGCGCCGGGGGTGACTAGTCCGCCCGAAGGGCGGCCAAGTGACAATGAAGGGGCTGTTCAGACTTCCGCGTTCGGCTCGGCGTTCGGCCCGGCCTTCACTTGCGCGCGTCAGCGCGGGCCGGGCCGAATGCGGAGCCGAAACTTGGGACAGCCCCTAGAAGCGGCGACGTCCGAACCCGGGAGCCGGACCGAGCCTCAGCGCGGGGAGCTCGGTGCTCGGCGTGATCGACCTCACGTAGACGACCGTGATGTCGTCGTCATCATCGCCGCGCAGCTCGTCGGCAGGGACGGTCTCACGCTCTTCGATCTCTCTCGTACGTTCTTCGTTCTTCATGACGATCCTCCAGCGGATCGCCGCAGGTCGTCTAAAGCCCCAAAAGTTTGAGCAGCAACGATTGTTCGTTCTGAGGCTCGAACGGCTGAGAGCTGAGGTGCCGACGCCGCGCAAGGCTGCGTCGCGTCCACCTCAGTAGAACAAGAACGGCCACCAATTGAGCATCGGCCCGCCTTCGGCGTCCGTCGCCTGGTTGCCGCGTCCGGGCATGCTCTGGCCCATGTAGACCATCCACCCGCCGCCGCAGTCACCGTGCTCGGCCTCGTACGCCTCGGTGAGCGCCGACGTAAAGGTCGTGGTCGCGTCCTCACCGTTCGGGCCGCCGCCGAGCCCGTAACCTTCGCAGCTCGAGAGCGCCTGTATCGACGAGTAATAGTCGTATTGCGACCGCGCGTTCGCGGGAAAATGCACGTTGCCGCAAGCTGCGCCCCAACCCGCCACATCGAACGGATCGCCGGGCCACAGCGCGGCGCTGACCATTCTGTCAGCCGCAGGACGCTCGACGCAGAGCCCCGGATCGTACGAGCATGCATAGAGATCGGGCGATGAAAGCCCGAAGCGCGTGTCGAGGTCGAACCCATAAAAGCGCGTCGCATTGTCGCGAAGATAGGGGATCGAAAACCGGAGGTTCTCTTGCGCGTGTCCGGCTGCGTGTGTGCCGCAGCCCACGCCGCGCGTCTTGTTGATCTCCTGCATTCGCACGCTCACCGAGCACGTCACGCGGTGTGACGGGTCGTAATAACAACCGTTGGTGCAATCGTTGAAGCTGCCGGCAACGGGCTCGAGGTCTTCGTCGTAGACCTGCACGTGGCTCTGGTTTTCGTAAATGTTTCGCACGCCGGACTCGGCCGAGATCCAGAGCTCGTTCACGAGGCCGCGTTCGAAGAGCTCGCACATCGTGAGAAACTCGCCGGGTGCGTCGGGGTCTTCGTAGCCGAGGCGCGGCGCGAACCCTTCGGTGAAGAGCTCGCCGACGTCCCAGCCATTGGGCGTCTCCGGCGGCCAGAAGTCGGGATAGGCGGCGCCGCTCGGGTCGCGCAGGTCGACGACTTTGTCGATCTGATATTGGAGGAACGGCTCGGCGTTCGGATCCGAATATCCGTGGTAGCGGCTGCCTTCCGCGAATGCCGCGACCAGCCCCGGCAAGAGCTCCTCGATCGATTGGATCTCGGTCTCGGGCTTGTTCACGACCTCCAGCACGAGGACGCGCGGCTCGATCCGCACGAGCTCTGCGTGGTGCTCGCGAAGCCACGGATGCGAGTTATTGGGCGCCATCCCGTTCGGCCACACGAGCTCTTCGCTCCCGCCCGAGCCGCCCTCACCGGTGCCTCCGGCTCCGCCGGTGTCGGTGCCACCGCCGCCATCGGCGTTTTGGCCACCTCCTCCATTCGTCGCCGCGCCACCCGTCTGACCCGTCGGTTGGTCGTCCCCCGAATCGGAGCACCCCGCGAGGGCCGCGAACGATGTGGAAACGAAGAGTGCGGCGGCCCACCGCAGCGGTGCGCGAAGCATGGACGACGGATATCAGAGGCCGTCCCGGAACCGAAGCTGGCAGGCATCCCCGGCGTGCGGTAGGCCGTTCACTTCTATGGAGCCCTTGCTCGGCGAAGCGGACGAGGCGCTGCTGGCATCGTTCAGCGAACCGGTCCGCGTGTGGTTTCGCCGGACCTTCGGCGCGCCGACGCGAGCGCAGCGGCTCGGCATGGGGCCCATCGCCGCGCGCCGGTCGACGCTGCTGCTCGCGCCCACCGGAAGCGGCAAGACGCTCGCCGCATTTCTCTCGGCGATCGAGCGCGTGATGTTCGGACCCGATACGCGCGGTCTGAAGGTCGTGTACGTGTCACCGCTCAAAGCGCTCGCGGTCGACATCGAGCGCAACTTGCGCGCGCCTATCGCGGGCATCGCCGCGGTCGCGCGCGAGCTCGGCGTTCCGTACCGCGAGCCGTCGGTGTTCGTGCGCTCGGGCGACACACGCGCGAAAGAGCGCGCAGGCTTCGTGCGCGTTGGTGCCGACGTCCTCATCACGACGCCGGAGTCGCTCTATCTGCTGCTCACGTCCGAGCCGTCGCGCCATTTCGTGACGGTCGAGACCGTGATCATCGACGAGATCCATGTGCTCGCCGCGACGAAGCGCGGAAGCCACCTATGGCTGTCCCTCGAGCGGCTCGAGGCCCTGCGATCGGCGTCTCTGCCGCCCCTCGTCCGCATCGGTTTGACGGCGACGGTGCGGCCGCTCGAGCCCGTCGCGCGCGTGCTCGCCGGCTATTCCGAGCCCGGTTCTCCGCGGCCCGTGGAAATCGTCGACGCCGGGACACGCCGCGCCGTCGAGCTGAAGGTCGAGGTCCCGGTCGAGGATCTTCGGACCCTCTCCAACAAGGACAAAGACACCGGCCCGAACGAGGCAGACGCCGACCGATCGATCTGGCCGAGCCTCTACCCGCGCATCGTCGAGCTCATCCGCGCGCACACGACGACGCTCGTGTTCGTGAACAACCGGCGGCTCGCCGAGCGTCTTTCGGCCGCGATCAACGAGTCGGCCGGTGAAGAGCTCGCGCTCGCGCACCACGGATCGATCGCGCACGATCGACGGGTCGAGATCGAAGCGCGGCTCAAGGCGGGGACGATCCCCGCCATCATCGCGACGAGCTCGCTCGAGCTCGGGATCGACATGGGCGCCATCGACCTGGTCGTTCAGATCGAGGCGCCGCCCACCGTCGCCGCGGGGCTTCAGCGCGTCGGTCGCGCCGGTCATCGCGCGTCGGCCGTCTCGAAGGGTGTCGTGTTTCCGAAGTTTCGCGCGGACCTCCTTGCCTGCGTCGCGACCGCGCGTGCGATGGAGGAGGGGCAGGTCGAATCGACGGCGATCCCCGAAAATCCCCTCGATGTGCTCGCGCAGCAGATCGTCGCAATCGTCTCGATGGGGACGATTCAGGCACCCGCGCTGTACGACCTCGTACGGCGCGCCGCGCCGTACGCGACGCTTCCGCAATCGGCGTTCGACGGTGTGCTCGACATGCTCTCGGGGCGTTATCCGTCGGACGAGTTCGCGGAGCTCCGGCCTCGCATCACGTGGGATCGCGTCTCCGGCAAGCTGACCGCGCGCATCGGCGCCAAGCGCATCGCGATCCTCAGCGGCGGGACGATTCCGGATCGAGGCCTTTTCGGCGTGTTTCTCGATACCAGCGGTGGACGAGCCATTCGCATCGGCGAGCTCGACGAGGAAATGGTGTTCGAGTCGCGTATCGGCGAGGTGTTCCTCCTCGGCGCGTCGTCGTGGCGGATCACCGACATCACCCACGACCGTGTGCTGGCGCTCCCGGCTCCGGGCGAGCCCGGAAAGATGCCGTTTTGGCGCGGCGATCGGCCCGGTCGGCCCGCAGAGCTCGGTCGGCGGATCGGCGCGCTCGCGCGCACGATCGGATCGATGCCCGAAGACGGCGCTGTCGGTGAGCTGACCCGCGACGCGACGCTCGACGCGCGCGCGGCGAAGAACCTGGTTCGCTACGTCATCGATCAGAAGCAGGTGACGAAAGAGGTCCCGAGCGACGAGGTCGTCGTCGTGGAGCGCTTCATCGACGAGCTCGGTGATCAGCGGGTGTGCGTGTTGTGTCCGCTCGGCGCGAAGGTCCTCGCACCGTGGGCGATGGCCGTCTCCGCGCATCTGAAAGAGGACCTCGGCGTCGACCTCGACGTCATCTGGAGCGACGACGGGATCATTTTTCGCGTGGCCGACGTCGACAAGGCGCCTGAGCTCTCGGCATACATTCCGGCATCCGACGAGGTCGAGTCCCTCGTAATGAGGAGCCTGGACAAGACGGCGCTCTTCGCCTCTCGCTTTCGCGAGAACGCGGCGCGTGCGCTGCTTCTTCCGCGGCGCTCACCGGCCAAGCGGGTGCCGCTCTGGTCGCAGCGCAAACGCGCCGCCGATCTGCTCTCGGTTGCATCCCGTTATGGTGAGTTTCCAATCGTGCTCGAGACGTTCCGCGAGTGCCTCCGCGATGCGCTCGACATTCCGACGTTGGTCGAGCACCTCGAGCTCATCGAGGCCGGCAAGGTCCGCGTCGTTCGAGCGGAGTCTCGTGTTCCGTCGCCGTTCGCGAGCTCGCTGCTCTTTTCGTACGTGTCGAACTTCATGTACGAGGGCGATGCGCCGCTCGCCGAACGCCGCGCACAAGCGCTGAGCTTGGATCAAGATCGCCTGCGCGAGCTCCTCGGTGAGGTCGAGCTTCGGGAGTTGCTCGACGAAGACGCCATCGAGGAGACCGCCGCGCAGGTCTCGCACGTCCGCCGAACCATTGCGCACGCCGACCACCTCCACGATTTGCTGTTGTCGCTCGGTGACATGTCCGACGCCGAGGTCGACGCGCGCGCGGCCCAGGATGTCGACACGCGTCCGCTCGCGGCGATGCTCGTGGAGGCGGGCCGCGCGATCCGGATCGTGATCGGCGGCGAAGCGCGTCTCGTCGCAGTCGAGGACGCCGCGCGTTATCGAGATGCGCTCGGGGTGAAGCTCCCGAAAGGCCTACCGCCGCAACTACTGGCCCGCGTTCCGAACGCGCTCGCAGGGCTCTTGGGGCGCTACGCGCGCACACACGGTCCGTTCACGATCGACGAAATCGCGCAGCGTTTCGGCCTCGGAGCCGACGTCGCGCGCGGCGCTTTGCTCGCGCTCGTCGGCAGCGGGCGTCTCGCGACGGGCAGCTTCTCCCCGTCGCGCGAAGCGGAAGAGTTCGTCGATGCCGACGTCCTCCGCACCATCAAACGCCGTAGCCTCGCGCGTCTTCGCAAAGCGGTCGAGCCCGTCCCTTCCGAGGCGTTTGCGCGTTTCTTGTCGTCGCACCACGGCATTGGTCGGCCCAGCGGCGGGCACGACGCGCTCCTCACCACGATCGAGCGCCTCGAGGGTCTCGCGCTGCCGGTGACGGTTTGGTTCGAGGACGTGCTCGTCGAACGGGTGCGCGACTTTGCGCCCTCGATGCTCGACGATTTGTGCGCCGCCGGCGAGATCGTGTGGCGCGGCGTGGAGCCCATCGGCCAGTCCGATGCACGCGTCTCGTTTCATCTCGCCGACCGCACTGCGCTCCTCATGCCTGCGCCTTCCGAGCCTACGCATACCCTCGCGCCTCGGGTCCTTCAGGTGCTCGAGTCGCGCGGCGCGGTGTTCTTCGACGATCTCGCGTCGCGCGTCGGCGCGTTCCCTCCCGATGTTCTCGCTGCGCTCTGGGATCTCGTCTTCGCCGGTCTCGTGACGAACGACACGACCGCGCCATTGCGATCGCTGTACCTCACACCTGCGGACGCCATGCCCTCGCGTTCGCACCCACGCTTTCGATCGCGTCGCAAGCTGGTGCCCGGGAGCGAAGGCCGCTGGTCGCTCTTGCAAATCGCGCCGGCGCCTCCGCCGAGCGATACGGATCGCGGTGCAGCCGTCGTATCGGTGCTGCTCGATCGGCACGGCGTCCTCACGCGTGAATCGATGGGTGCGGAGTCGATCCAAGGCGGGTTCTCGACGGTGTATCCATTTCTTCGCGCGATGGAGGACGCGGGTCGATTGCGTCGCGGGTACTTCGTCGACGGCCTCGGCGCGGCGCAGTTCGCCCGCCCCGGGGTCGAGGAAGAGCTTCGCGCGTTTCGCGAGCCTCAGAGCGAGCACAGCGTCGTGCGCCTCTCCGCCGTCGATCCTGCGAACCCCTACGGCGCCGTGCTTCCTTGGCCGAAACAAGCAGGGGAGGGGAGCGACGCTGCGCGGCTCGCGCGCGCAGCGGGTGCACACGTCTTTCTGCTCGAGGGACGGCTCGTCGCGTACCTCACGCGCGGCGACCAAACCCTCGTGACCTTCCTCTCGCGTGAGGAGCCTTCGCGATCGAGCGACGCGCGCCTTCTCGCGAAGATCCTCGCCGCGAGCGTCGAGCACGGGGACAAGCGTGTTCTCACGCTGACCCGTATCGACGGCGACGACGCTGCCAAGAGCCCGCTCGCGCCCATTTTTCGCGATAGCGGGTTCACCGCGAGCGGCGGGGGGCTCATGGCCCGCCGTGAGGGAAGCTTCGCGCGCCGCTGACGCCGACAACCAGCTTCGGCCTCGAATGGGCGGCGCTTGTGTGTGACGCTTGCGCCGTGGCACGACACTCCTCGATACGATGGATGATAGCGATCGCCGCGATCTTCGGATCTGCGTGTGGCCCGGCGAGCGACGCGAACGAGCCTGTGACGACCGCAGCGCCGCAGGAATCCGCTTCATCGGTCGCTTCCGCGGACCCGTCCCCACCGATGCCGAGTGCGACCGCGACAACGACGTCGGCCCCGAAGGGCGACGAGCCGAAATGGGCGTGGAATGGATCGGAGCCCGGCTTCGGCGAATCCTTTTATCACGGCCCAATCGTCGTGAAGACGAGCGTCGGCGATTGCCGCTTCGTCTACGACGACGTGGCGCAGACGCGAACGGTCGACTGCGTCGCCTCCGGCGGAAAGAACCCCGGCGCGCGCGTTTGGGGCTGGGACGAGGCCGGCGCGTTCGTCGAGGACGCCGCCGTCGCGACCGAGTCGGATGTGTTGTTCGTCGCGCTGTTCTCCAACATCGGTTCGGGTTGCGAGCTTCGTGCATACCGCATCACGACCGGTGAGGAGCTGTGGCGCACGCACCTCGTCGGCCTCGGTCCTATCGACCATTCCGAATACCTCAACGACGTCCAGATCCAGCTCCGCCCCGAGCGAGTCTTGGTCTTTGGTTGGGAGAGCGAGGGGCGCTACATCGAAGTCGTCGATAGAGGCTCGGGCCGCACGATCGACACGCTGCGCATCAGCACGAAAGGCGCGACGAGCAAACCGTCGAGCCCGCCGCCGGCCGCGCCGACCGAGCCTCCACACCCCGGAGCTGCCGCCTCCATTCCGTGGAAATGGGAGGGACCCGACTTGAAACTCAAGGACACCTCCGACGCCACGGTCCCCGTCGTCGGCAAAGGCACTTGCTCGTTCCACGCCGATCACGAGGCCGACACGGCGGAGCTTGCCTGCCGCGATTCCAACAAGAAGCGAACGTGGGGGTTCGTCCTCGCGGGGCAGGGTTTGAATGGCGCGGCGCTCGTCGCCGACGACAAAACCCTCTACTACGCCGATTACAACCGAATCGCGTCGGGCACGACCGTTTGGGCCTTCGATCTCCGCACGGGACAAGTGCAATGGAAGACGCACCTCTTCGGCGTCGGTCCGGTCGCACACTCCAAGTATCGAAATGACGTTTCGATGCGGCTCGACAAAGACAGGCTCGTCGTCTTCGGTCGCGAGTCGGCAGGCAAATACGTCGAGGTGCTCGAGCGCGCGACGGGAAAGTCGATCGGCAATCGCAAAGAATGACCGTGTCCGCCGGGTGACCTCGGTCGCGATGCGTTGTACCGTCGCCGTCATGCACAAGACGATGGCTTTCGGGCTTTGCTTGCTCCTCGCAACGGCTGCGTGCGGTGACGACACCGGCACCGGCGCGAGCGCCGGTTCTCCTTCGTCCGGCGGCGGTGGCAGCACGTCGAACGGCGGCGCGCCCTCGACCGGCGGCTCTCCCGCGACGGGTGGTGGCGGGTCAGCAAGCGAAGGCGGCGGCGGCTCCGGCACCGGCGGCAGCCCATCCTCGTGTGATGCGCTTCCCCCCGGCCCGATCGAGCCGATCGTCGCGACCGACGAGCTCAACGGCAGCGAAGACATTGCGTTCGACGGCAACGGCGGCATCGTCGGCAAAGACGGCGGCAACATCGTCCGCGTCGATGCAGCAGGCACCAAGACGACCATCGCGCCGCTTGCCGGGCAGACCTACGGCTTGCGCTACGACGCCGCCGGCGCGCTCATCGCCGCTCAGCCCGGTTCCGGCGAGCTGCGAAAGGTGGAAGGCGCGGACACCGTCCTCTTCGTCGATGGCCTCTCCGGACCGAACGGCGTGTACGGCGATTCGGAGGGCAACGTCTGGGTGACCGAGTTCGGCGGTAACCGCGTCATCCGCGTGCAGCCGAACGGTGATTACGACGCGATCGTCGACGGTAGCCCCGCAAACACGCCGAACGGTATCGTGCTCGACGATACGCGTTCGCTGCTCTTCTTTACGAACTACAGCCAGGGCCGCGTCTACAGCGTCGATCCCGAGGGCGCGACGGAGCCCGTCGAGGTCGGCTCGGTCGGTGGCGCGGTGCTCGACGGGCTGGTGCTCGATGCCTGCGGCAACCTCTATGCCGTCGACCAGGGCAACTCCCGCGTTTATCGCTTCAACCTCGACGCGAGCGGTGCGCTCGTCGGCGAGCCCGAGCTCATGGCCGAGCTCCCGCAGAACGTCGCCAACGGGCAGTTCGGCTCCGGTGACGGTTGGAACAAGACCAGCCTCTACGTCGCCGGCAACCCGGGTGTCGTGTACGAGCTTCCGCTCGGCGTCGAGGGCGCCCCCGTTCCCGGCGCGCAGTAGGTCCTTCGCCCGAAACTCGGCCCCCTCGCTCCAACTCCGTTAGCCTTTCGAGTCGTCGGCCATGCTCGGATCTTTCTCCTCGTACCGTGCTGCTGCGATCTTCGTCGCGTCGCTCACCGCGCTCGCGTCTGGTTGCAAAAAAGAATTGCCCGAGAAGTACCCGGAGGACAGAGATCCGCCTCGCACCCCCTGCGAAGAGACGCAGGTCTGCCATGTCTGGGGCTGGTGCGCCGAGGTCGACGGCGAGTGCAAGCCGACCTCGAATGAGCATTGCCGCGGCTCCGTTGCTTGCCAAAAGGGAGGCCTGTGCACCCTCGAGCCCTACGTCAGCAAGTGCATCGCGCGCGGTGACGATTGCACGGGCTCGCAATGGTGCGAGGTCTACGACCTCTGCAAGGCCGAAGAAGGCGTCTGCAAATAAGCAATTCATGATGCGCAGCGCCTGACGGCCGCCGCCCTTCCGCCGGCGGCCGCCAGCTTCACGCTGCGGATCGTGCGCGGTTTCCGCTGTCGAGACGCCCGGCACGAAGATCGCCAAGGGCTGCGCCATGCAAGCGACGGCGCTCACGCTCGGCCTCTCTGGCCTCGATGCTCACCTCGTCCATGTCGAGGTCGACTCGTCGCGCGGCCCGAGTTGTTTTCATTTGGTCGGGCTCGCCGAGGCGAGCGTCCGCGAGGCTCGGGTCCGCGTGCGAGCCGCCTTGAGAGACCTCGGCGTCGACATCGACGAGCACGTCCTCACCGTCTCGCTCTCGCCCGCGGATATCCGCAAAGTGGGCAGCTCCTTCGACCTCGCCATGGCCGTCGGTGTGATGGCCGCGCTCGGCAAGGTCCCGCCCGAAGGTCTCGAGCGAACCGTGTGGTTCGGAGAGCTCGCGCTCTCGGGCACCGTTCGCCCGGTGCGCGGAGTGCTGGCCGCGCTCGTCGAAGCCAAACGCCTCGGGATTGCACGCGCCGTCGTGCCCGAGGGCAATGCGCTCGAGGCAGCCGTGGTCTCCGGCATCGAGGTGCTCGTCGCTCGCTCGATGGAGAACGTTCTTGCGCATTTGCGCGGGGAAAAGCCGATGCCGCGCCCTGCCGCACCGAGCGCGAGCGACTGCCCTGGAGACACCGAGTTGCTGCCGGACTTGGCTGATGTTCGCGGCCAACCGGCGGCGCGACGTGCCCTCGAAATCGCGGCGGCCGGCGCGCACAACCTATTGATGATGGGGCCACCAGGCGCGGGCAAGACGATGCTCGCGCGGCGCTTGCCCGGGATCCTTCCGCCACTTTTGCCCGACGAGGCGCTCGAGATCACCGCCATTCATTCGGTCGCCGGCGCATTGCCCGCTGGTGTCGGGCTCCTGTCGTCGCGACCCTTTCGAGCGCCGCACCACACCGCGAGCGCCGCGGCGCTCGCCGGTGGTGGTGTTCCGATTCGACCCGGCGAGATCGCGCTCGCCCACCACGGCTGCCTCTTCCTCGACGAGCTGCTCGAGTTCGGTCGCCATGCGCTCGAGGCGCTCCGCCAGCCGCTCGAGGACGGCGTCGTCACCGTTTGCCGCGCACGCGACCGCGCTGTATTTCCGGCGCGCGCCCTGTTCGTCGCCGCCGTGAATCCTTGCCCGTGCGGCTATGCGGGGTCGCGCCGCTGTGGGTGCCCGCCCGAGCGCGTATTGGCCTATCGCGCGCGCCTCTCCGGGCCGCTCCTCGATCGAATCGACATTCAAATCGTCCTGCCGCCCACGCCGCTCGACGACTTCACCCGACCGAGCACGGAGGAGTCGTCTCGCGACGTGCGCGCGCGTGTGGCGGAGGCGCGCGCCATCCAAACGGATAGGCGCGCCCGCGGCGAGGTCACGGCGCGCACCAACGCGGGCCTCGGCCCGCGCGATCTCTATCGTGTCGCCTCGCTCGACGAAAAAGGCCGATCTCTCCTCGCCACCTCGGCCGAGCGCCTCGGCGTATCGGCGCGCGCTCACGACAAACTGCTTCGTCTCGCGCGCACGATCGCCGACCTCGAGGGATCGACGACCGTGTCGTCGCGCCACGTTGCCGAGGCCATTCAGCTTCGTCTATTGGATCACACCGCGCCGCTGACGCTCGCGCGCTCGGCGTGATGATCAATTCGTGACGGTGATGTTCCCCGTCGCGGCGTTCCAAGTGATCGCCCCGTGCTGGAAGTCGTTGCGACGCCCACCGGGGACTGCGTATTCGTCCGAGACGGGATACCCGAGTTGGCCGGTCTCCCATCCGAGGTCTGCCCATTTGTCGCGGATCGCTCCGTGAACCTCGTGCGCGCCCGTCGAAGGCGTCCAATAGATGGAGCCTCGCTCGAACACGTTGTAGCGACCGACGCCGTCGGGCGTTCCGAGCTCGCCGGTGACCGGACCACCGACGACGGAGCTGCAGCCTCCGAGCGCTTGGAACTTCGTGTTGATGGCTCCAACGGTGAGCCCGGTGGGGCAGGAGTACGCGGAATAGCCCTTCGGCGGGATCAGCGTGGAGAGCTGATCGAGCGTGAGCCAATAATGGCTGTTGCCGCTGAAGTTCGCCGAGTCCGCGATGTACACCTCGTGGGTATCGGGGTTGTATCCGATAACGGCGAAGTAATGGTAAATCGTCTCGTTCGGGTACCCCGGCGGGTGGTTGCTCGGCGGCGCGACGATGTTGGCGACGACGACGTAGTTGTTGTCGATGCTCAACACGATGTCGTTCCAGAGGTCGTCCTTTTGGGCCTGTGACGGCGGGTCGTTCGGCATCTCGGTCGTCGCATAACGGACCGCGCCGAGCCGATCGTTCAGCTCGGCGGTGACCTGCCCGATCCAATCCGTTCCATCCACGTCGGTTCCCAGCTCGGACGCGAGCGTCGATTGCGACGGTGGCGCCATGCGCGCGGAGAGGGCGATGCGCGTCGCCGCAGGACCACACCAATAGCCGGTTTGCTGTACCTGATAGTCGACGTCGAGCACCTTCCAATGGGGGCCGTCCGACGCGAGCTCGACGAAAGCTTCACCCGTGGACGCGTTCCAGGTGATCGATCCGTGCTCGAAGTCGTTACGCCGGCCCCCCGGGACGTCGTACTCGTCCGACGTGGGATAACCGAGCTCCCCTGCTTCCCAGCCGACCTCGGCCCATTTGTCGCGAATGCTGCCGTGCACCTCGTGCGCGCCGATCTGGGCCGTCCAATAGATCGAGCCGTGCTCGAAGACGCTGTATCGTCCGACGGCGTCGGGCGTGCCCAGCTCTTCGGTAATGGGCGCGCCGAGGAACGAATTGCAGCCCCCCAGCTCCTGATACTTGGCGTCGATCGCGCCCACGGTCGCGGGGCTCTCACCGCACGTCGTGCCACCACCCGAAGACCAAAAGCCGAGCCCCCCGGGCTCGTCGATGGCCATCCACAAGCCGTCGCTGTAGGTCTGGTAACGGGCGGACCAGCAGCTCCAACCCGGTTGGCAGCCGTTGTAATAGCGCACGACGGTGCTGATCCATTGATCGCGAAGCACCGGATCGTTCACGTCGAAGTTTCGGATCCAGGCGCGAGCCTTCTCGTCGGTCTCGGCGTTCGTCGTATAAACCGAGATCTTCACCATGTGGGTCGCGTAGTCGATGGCGCTCGACACCGACCCGTCGATGGTGAGCACCTCGTCGCCGTATTGGTTGAGCGTGTCCCAATACGTCCCGGCGTCGAATTGAAACATACCGAGCCCGCCCTGCTGGTCGCTGCAGGGGCCATCGGCTGCGCCGGCGATCACCGGCCCTCCGCCGCAGTCCGGCGAGCTCGGCCCTTGGCAGGCCCACGTCGCCTCCGACCAACAATGGGCGAGGCCGGTCTCGTCGTTGGCGATGCCGGCCAGCAGGTAGCCCGTATTGGTAATGCCGCGCGCGCGGGCCGCGTCTCGAATCAGGGCATACCGTGGCTGTTTTTGCGCCACGGACAAATCCTCGGTCTCGGTCGCGGATTGGTCGGTGTCCTCCTCGCTCTCTCCAGGCTCCCCGACGCAGCCGATCGCCGCGAGCGGCGCGACCAAGAAGAGCGGCAGAAGGAGCGACCCGAGCAAGCTGTCCTGCCGAGACCAGCGTGCGGCGCTCTTTGGTAGACGCGTCATATACCATTCGAGACGACAAAATCGGATCATGGCGATCTCCGTGTGTGCGGCGTCCTACGGGGCTGAGCCGTGGCTCACGCGAGACGCGAAGTAAACATGGAGTATACCATGTGTCCATAGAGAACGAGCACACCCCTTTCCCCCCGGGGTCGTGCTCGCAAAGGTGCGATCAGCCTCTTCTCAGGCCGTCTTGTCGTCGCTGTCGTTCCGCTGTTCGAGCAATGCGATCAGCATGCTCTCGAGGGCGGAAAATCCGGCATTCATATCGAATTCAGGATCGATCAGCCGCTGCAGGATGAGCCCGTCGACCGCCGCCATCAGCACGGCTGCGTAGGCGGTGTGGCTCTGCCCGAGCGGCCGCGATAAGCGCCCCTCGACGGCAGCGATGTGCCCGCAGAGATGTGCGCGCACCTCACGCTTCAGATCCGACACCTCTTTCGCCAGGGCGGCGTCGCGGAGTGCGAGCGCGTCGAGGTCGACGAGCAATCGATACCAATCCGGCAGCGTGAGGCCGCGGTCCTTCGACCAATGCAAAAGCGTCCGCGTCTGCTCGCGAGGATCTTCGGGCAACGGGATCGACGCCATTTCGTCGCGATAACGTCGCGAGCATTCGCGCGTCACCTCGAGGAGCAGCGCCTCTTTCGATGCGAAGTAGTAATGGACGAGGCCTGCTGCGACGCCGGCAGCCTTCGCGATCTCTTTGATCGATGTGTTGTGGCTGCCGCGCTCGGCGAGCACCTTGAAGGCTGCAGCGACGATGCGCTCGCGCGCCGCCCCGCGTAGCGTCGGCGGAGGCGTCTCGTCGCCCAGCGCGCTCGCGCCGGCAGGTTCGGCGCGGGGTGCGTGAACGCGATCCGCCTCGCTGAGCGCGGGCGCCGTCGGTTGATTGTCCGTGGGCGGTTGGGCTGCGGCCCAAGCGCTCGCCTGTGGTTTCGTCAGTGGTCGAGGCACGCCTGAATCTCAGGCCCACAATCCTCTGCCGGGTTGGGGTGCGTCAACAGGCAACGCACGCCCTCGGACACCCAAGAGCTTTCTTCGGGTGCGCTCTGGATCACGCAGTCGGTCAGGCCCTGCATGAAGCTGTCCTCGCTCGTTGCTTCGATTCCCTGCACACAACCCAGGGTTTGTGCGCATGTCGCCTCGCCCGCACCGATCCAATCGGCCGCAAGGTAACGTGTCCCGCCGATGTTCGCGGCGTCCGTGGCACATAGCGACGTCTCGGGCTTCGCCGGCCAATACGACGCGATGAACATGCACATCTCGTCGGTCGTGCGTGGCCCCTGCCAGACCGTGCGATCCTCGGGGTTCTGGTAGCCGCAGAAGTATTCGATCCGGCTGCCGGCGGCGACGTCGAGGCCGTCCTCCCAGCGCTCGACAGGCACGCCTTCCCAATACGTGTTCTTGTAAATGGACGTTCGCGCGCCTTCGGGATCGATCACCGTGGCCTCGTAATCGACGCCGCGGCGATGCATGTGCGATTGCGCATTGCGGATCTTCACGTCGTGGTCGAGCGGGCACGAGAGCTTCGCGAGGCCCGTGCCTTTGGCGTCGACCCGGATGAACGGGTCGTACCAGAACAGCACGCCGCCCTCCTCCACGACGTCCTCGTCCTTCAACGTGTAGACGTTCACCCGAACCTCGGGCTCGATCGGCTCCGATTGCGCGTTGATGTAATGGACGTTCATGAGGAGCACGGCGTTGCCCGGCACCTTCATCGCGACGCCCTCGGGAAAGTCGACGATCGAGCCGCCGTCGCCGTTTTGCGAGCCGGCGATGAGGTTGTCGACCTGCCAGTTGGCCGTGGCGCCTTCCGAGCAATCGAAGGGCTTCGACGTGTCGACGGCCATGCCGTCCTCGTTTTCGGTCGGGATTTCCGAATACGGCGTCAAATAGAGAAGCACGTGGTGGCTGCCGCCCGTGAAGCGGATCTCGTCGCTGTTGACGTTCAACCCTTCGGGCGGCGCACGGAAGAACTGGCAATGCTCGACCTCGGAGCCTGCCTCGATGGTCGTCACCATTCGGAACTGCGTGCCTTCACCCGCGGGCGGCGGCGCGAGGAGCTCGTCATCGTCGCCGGGCGGCGGCTTCGTCTCTTCGCCGTCGCCACATGCGCTCACGGCAAGGGCAAACACCGACAACGCCACGACGGAAGCAGCTCTCAAAGACATCCCCGTTCCTCCCTGGTTGAACGACCAAGCAAGTTGTAGGGCCCCAGAGAGTGATCGGTCAAGTCGCGGAGCAGAATCCCCGCGCGCGGGTCGACCCGCGGCGGGGAAATCTGGTGACGTGGGCGCGGATCTACTTCGGGTCTTCGATGAACGCCGTCGCGAAGGGCTTTTCGTCGGCGGTGCCTTGGATGATCTCGACGCCGAGGGTGCGTGCGTAATACGCACCGACCTGCGACCGATACGTCGTCGCGAGGATCGATTCGCTCCCGCCCTTGCGCACGGATACGGCGATGCGCGTCGCGGCGTTCATGTTCGACGCAATGGCCCCGCCATTCTGTGTGAGCGCCGCGGTTGCGTAGGGGATCACGAACGACGCGGTCGGCCTGCCTTCGCACGCCGCGGTCTCGCATTCGCGGAAGGCATAGAGGGTGTCGGCCACGATGGTCTTCAGCTTGATCGTCTGCCGGCGAACGCTCACCGCTTTGCAAGCCTTGCGGTCGAACCACCCGTCGACGATTTGGTACATCGAATCGCCGCTATCGGATTTCTTCGCCAAAAAGCCTTCCCAGCGAATGGCTTGGATCGGCTCGTTCGGCCCACAAAGGATGCTCAGCCCGCCGTATTGTGTGCCGTTCATCGCGTAAAACGGCGCTTGGGCGGCGCCGATTCGAAGGCTCCCGGCGGTGAAGCCGTCGGTCGAGACGCTCACCGTGCTGTAGGCATAGCCGTAGCCGTACCCATAGCTGTTGTAGTCCTGCTTCTTGGCGACGACCTCTTTGGCCCATTCGCCCTCGAGCTTCTTCGGCGCCTCGGTGTCTTTGAATGCTGCGGGGACGACGGCCTGCGGCAACTTTTCGATATCGAATGGCACCGCCGTCCGTCGCCGATTGCGTGATTCGCCGACCCGCGCGCGTTTGTCGACGTAGCCGCGGACGCTCGCCTCGAGACCGATGGGATCGGGGATGTCGGCTGCCGATGCCTCGGCGGTGCCGCCCTCCGGCGAAGCGCTCGACGCGACCATCGTCGGACTGGAACCCTTCGAGCCCGCCACGGGCTTTTCTGGTGCCGTCGCGGTCTTGGACGGTTGAGCCGACGAGCTGCACGCAGCGAGCGACACGGAGAGCGAAATGCCGAGGAGCGCCGTCGCCATGGCGCCGATGTTGGTCGTGGGCGCCTTCATAGCGATTGCAGGTACGCCGCGAGGCTCTCTCGCTGGTGCACGTCGAGGTGGAGGGTATGGCCCATTTCGGAGTCGCTCGCCGACAGCATCTCGTCGAGCGTCTTGTAGCGACCATCGTGGAAGTACGGCCCCGTCCCACGAACGAAGAGGAGCGACGGCGTGTCGAACTTGTCGTCGACGTCGGCGACGGCGCGGCTTCCGACGTCGTGGGTCGTCTTGTCGACACCCTGACCATTGACGTGGCAGCCCGCGCACCCGAGCGTCGTGTCCATGAAGAGGGTTTTGCCCTCGGCCACGAGCTTCACCTTGTCGGCGGACTCGTTGCGCGGCGGAGCGGGCACCTTCTCCAGGTATTTCACGAGCGCCTCGAGCTCCGCGCCCTGCACGCCGGTGCCGCCGAGCCGGCTGAAGGTGTTGCCGAGATAGGTCTTCAAATCGCCGTGTTTGCCCTGCCAGCCGTAAGGCGCCGTGTTGGGTGCGCGGCCGGCGAGCATGATGGTCTGGCGCGGCCCGTCGGGTGTCGACCACGTGAACGCATCGTCGCGGCCGTCGGGGTGGCAGCTCGCGCAAGCGACGCCGTCGTTGGCGATGCGGAGATCGTCCGTCGTGTGAAACAGGAGCCTACCGAGCGCGAGCTGTTTCTTCTCCGGCGTCGGATCGTAGGAGACGTTCACGACATCGACTTTGTCGGTGTTGAGGTCGACGACGGTCACGACACCTTCGAATTGGGACCACACGACGGCGCGGCTCGCGCGCTCGTCCACCGCGAGGCCGGTCGGGCCAGACGGGACGGCCCAACGTCGGCGTTCGAGGCGAATGGGATCGGCGCCCCTGGTATCGAGCTCGAGCAGCGTGTCGGCACCGAGGCAAGTGACGAGCAACGTGCCGTTCTCGGCCCTGGTGGCGGCGGCGCGCGGCAGCAGGCATTCCTGGGTCATCGGCGTGCCGAGCGACATTACCGCACGCGTGAGCGAGCGCTCCGCGCCGGCGTCGATGACGCTGACCATGGGCGCCTCTTTCGGGACGCCATTGCGTGCTTCGCCGTAATAGGCCTGCGACCTCACGTTCGGGTCGCCCGGATCGACGGTCACCATCGGCGCGAAGATCCGGCCTTGCGGCATCTCTGCCGGCGGCTTCTTCGCGGGGGCCGGTTTGGTCGGCCCGCCAGAAATCGGAGGCAGCTCCCCGCCGGTGCTCGGACCCGGACTGTTCGTGACCGAGGCCGCGAGTGCATATCCCTGCGAGCCGGAGCGCCGGCGCTCGGCGACGGTGCGTACGGTGAATTGAGAGGCGGTCGTCACGCCCATGTCGATCTCGCGAACGTCGTGAGAGCTCTTCGTGAGATCGATGACGCTGAGCTTCGCCCCGACCGCATGCGAGACGAAGGCGCGTTCTCCCCGCTCGTCGATCAGAATGGCGCGCGGCTCGCGCGGAAGGTCCAACGCGAAATCCGGCTTCAAGGTGGTGCTGTCGAGCGCGGTGACGGCGCCGCCCCAGCCGCTCGTGACGAGGACCTGCTTGTCGTCGGGCGTTGCAGCCATTGCGATCGGCTCTGCGGGGAGGGCTTGCTTGCAGAGGGAGGCGAGCTGCTGCGCCGGCTCGGTGGGAGGCTCGAGGATTTGCAGCTCGTTCTTGTCTTTCAACGTCACGGCGACGCGACCGTCCGCGAGCACGAGAAGCTGCGCCGGGCTGCCGTCGACCGGCGTCCGTGCAAGCTCGTCCTTCGAGTCGACGTCGATCGTGTAGACGACCATGCTGTCTTCGTCGGCGACGTACGCGAGCGTCCTATCGCCGTGTTGGGCGAGGGCGACCGCCCCGCTCTGCCTGGCGTCCGCGTAACGGGCCGCGCCGGTGCGGGGCGCCCGACGCTCGCAGCTCGCAGAGGTCTCCGTCATCGTCGAGCCTTGCGCGCCGGGGGCCTGCGGCGCGACCGCGCCCCCGCATCCCGCCCCGATCGCGAACGCTCCCGCAAGCCCTACCCACAGGACACCACCTAGGAGCCTCTTCATGCGAATACCCTCCAGCATCGCGCGTCCGGACACGCGAACGCTCACCACGTCGCAACGAGACGTCGGAATGTGACAAATCGAGAATCTGATTCTCGATCGGAAACCAAGGAAATCAGGTCGAGCAGGGAGCGCGCGTTTCGCGGAGCGCCGCGAACCCTCACCCCCGCGAGGGGGTGAGCGGCGTGTAGCGGAACCGCGCTCGCTGGTTTGAGACGAGCCCCGCCGCCGGAAGTTCCCGGGCCGGGCTGGGGCGCCGCAATTTACGTTCGGTCGAGGCTCGTCATTCCCGTGCGCCGGCGCTCACGTTGAGCTCGGCGAGCGCGGCGAGTTGCTGCTCTCCCTCGCGATCGGAGAGATAGGTCGAGTAAATCGTGTTGAGGAAGCGCTCGACGCCGTGGACCACGAGCGCGGTGCGCAGGCTCGGGAACACTTCGAAAGCGTGCTGCGCGCCCGGCACCTCGGCGTACACGACCGGCGCCTTGGACGTCTTTCGTAACGCTTCGACGAAATGGCGCGCCTCCGCGACCGGCACGAGCGTGTCGCGATCGCCGTGAATCACCAGGAATGGCGGCGCCTGGGCGTGGGTGTGGCCGATTGGCGATGCCTTCTCGAAGCGCTCGCGCGCGAGCTTGAACGACGCCTTCACGACGGCGGTCTCCAGGAGGCGCATCAGCCCCTTGTGCGGCCAGACGCCGAAACGATCCGTGAAGTCGTAGACCCCATAAAAGGTGACGCACGCGCGAACCGACGTGTCGACGTGCTCGAATCCCGTTTGCAGGGTGCGGTCGTTCGCCGTGAGCGCGACGAGCGACGCCAGATGGCCACCCGCGGATCCGCCCGTCACCACGACGAAGTTCGGATCGCCGCCGAGCGCCGCGATGTTCTCGCGAATCCAAGCGAGCACCCGCTTCAGATCGAGCAGCGGATCGGGGAACGTCGCGCGCGGGCTGAGGCGATAGTTGGCGCTGACGCAGATCCATCCCCGCGACGCGAGGTGCGTGACCAGCGGCAGGCCCTGCTGGTTCTTGTTGCCGACGACCCAAGCGCCGCCGTGAATCTGCAAGAGGACCGGTCTGTCGCGCAGCTGCCGGCGCTGGCGGTACACGTCGAGATGAAGCTCGAGCCCGTTGCCCTCGTGGTAGACGATGTCGCGCATTCGCTGCACGTCGGGGTGCCGAATGAAGAAGGGGAACAGCAGCTGGCTCCACCCGAATCGGAGCGGCGGCAGGTCCCTGACCGACGGGTCGATGCGCGCGCTGTAGTCCTCGCCGAGGCCTTCGCGGAGCGCGCGGTCGACGACGCCCTCCGCGGCGCGTGCGCTCTCGAGGCATTTCGCGAGGAAGAGCCACGACACGATGTCGACGCCGAGCCCCACCCAACCCGGCCAATCGCTCAGCGCCCCGAGCGCCACACATGCGGCGGCGAGCCCCACCTGCGCGAGCAGGGTGTGGCCCACGAGCTCGGAGGTCAGCCAACCGGCCAGGAAGCTCGCCACCGCGAGCGGCGCAGGCCGGCGCAATGGCCAGTGCACGTTCAGCGTGAAGAGGGCCCCGATCGTCGCAATGGCGAGGAACAGCCACGAGACATCGAGCGGAAAAGCCATGCTCCGATCTTCAGCTTTCGCGCCGTCGGCTGCGCAGGCGCAGGCCGATCGGGACATACACGGACAATGCCAGCCACATGATGAATGGATCGTAGGGGACGCGCAGCCGCGCCTCCCCGAAGAAGATCCACGCCACGGCGAGCAATGCAAAGACTTGCGCGGCGACGAGCCCATTGCGTGAATCGGGTTGCCGCACGATCCGGAAAAGAGCGACGACAAGACCCGGGATCCACGCGACCTGCAGAATCGCCCAGACGTTCGCGACGACGCCCTTGGTGGGCCACGGAAGGTTGTACGCGTAGAGCAGTAGCAGGTGCGTCGCGCTGTATTTCAGCTGACGGAGCGGACCCGTCCGCTGCATGCACTCACCGGCCAGCTTGCGAGCAGCCGATTCGTCCCAGATCTCTCCTTCGATCTTCAGATCGGTGCCGTACGCGGGGTCGAGGTCGACGATCGGCTTCCAGCCGTGTTTGTCCTGAAACGTCGCGAGGTGTTTCAACGACGGCACCTCGAACCCGCTCGACCGCGTGTCGGTCGCCGACAAACGCGTCGGGTGGCAGCGGCCGAATGCGAGGTTGAATCCGCCGTTCGTCGAGACGAACCCCCACCTGTCGGTATGATGGTGAACGCGGTGCGCGGACAACATCGCGACGATCGCAATGGGCACGACGAAGAGCAATGCGGGCAACACGCGGCGCTCGGTTGGGGCCGGCGGCGACGAGCGGTTCTTCCAGCGCCGAGCGACGATGAGACAACCCATGAGCGCGAGCGAGACGACGACTTGCGGTCGGACCGTCATCGCGAGCGCGAACGCGATGCCGGCGAACGCCGCGTCGCGCGTCCGTCGCTCGTCGTCGAATCGGACCGAGTAAAAGACCGCTGCCGCGAGGGCGCACGAGAATGGCACCTCCGAGAGCACGAACGAGCCGAGCATGATGAGCGGCACATGCACGACGAGGAGCGTCCCGAAGATCGACAGCAAGAGGCGCCGGTTCTCCGCAGGGGCGAGCCGCTGCGCCAACGCGAACGCGAACCCGACCGCGGCAGCGCCGAGGCCTGCGAATGCGATGCCGATCGGCGCGCGGGCTTCACGCCCGAACACCGCTCGAATGCCGGCCACGAACACGTGGGTCCCATAGGGGAAAAACGTGGAGGTCGGCCGCTTCGTGCTCCACGGGACGTCGAGCGCTTCGGTCGCGCGCCGTACGTACCCCGCCATGTCGCTCGTCACGTAATCGAGCGGCGGATGAACGAAGAGGTTATAGACGAGCCGCACCACGAACGCCGCGGCGACGACGGTCAAGAGCGCGCGATGACGCGCCAGGCGGGAGGAAAGGAAGGCCGTGAGCAAGACGAAAGAGCGGGCCAGTATAGTCGCGCAACACGACCCGGGGCTCGCTCCGCGGATCACGGCGCGGCGGCCGCTGTTCTACGAGCGCGGCGCGGACCCGATCGAAGACCGTCCGCGCCACGTTCGCGCGGCGTCGTCCGTCGTCCGCTTCCTCGGCACGCTCTTCGTCGTACAGGACGACGCTCTGTTCCTCGCCCGAATCGACGAATCGACGTTCCGAGTCGCCGACGTGCTCCTCCCCCGCGGGCCCGGGGCGCTTCGATTGTTCGACGACGTTCGTGGGAACAAGGCGGACAAGCTCGACCTCGAGGCAGCAGCCGTCGTCCCATCCAGCGAGGGTGAGGTGCTGCTCGCGTTCGGGTCCGGCTCGACGCCGGTCCGCGAGCGCATCGTGGTGCTCCGGCCGCGCGGCGATTCCCTCGACGTGAGGATCGCGGACGGCGCGGCGCTTTATGCGCAGATGCGCGCCGATCGAAGCTTCAGCGGCAGCGAGCTCAACATCGAAGGCGCGCTCCTCGACGGCCGCGATCTGCTGTTCTTCCAGCGCGGCAATGGCAAAGCGGTCGACGATCTCAAGCCGGTCGACGCGACAGCGAGGGTGGACGCCGCCGAGCTGCTCGCACACCTCGAAGGCCGAGGTCCGTGTCCTTCGCCGCACGAAATCGCGCGTTACGAGCTCGGGTCGATCGGCGGCTGCCGGCTCACGTTCACCGATGCCAGCTGGTATCGAGGCTCGGCCGTGTACGTCGCCGCCGCGGAAGCGAGCCCGGACGCAATCACCGACGGCCCGGTCGCCGGCGTCGCCATCGGCACGTTGGGCGGACCCGGCGCCGTTCGTTATGGTCTATTGCGGGACGAGCGCGGTGAGCTCTCGTGCGACAAGGTCGAGGGTATCGTCGAGGCTGCTGGCGGTGGCCTCATCGGTGTCATCGATCGCGACGATCCCGACGCTCCGGCGGAGCTCGTTCACATCGATTGTGATATCGCATAGCGCGCATTTCACGTTTCGTCGTGAAATGCGTCGATGGCCTCCAAACAAACCACCGGAATGCCCCGTTCGCTCACGTCGTGACGCATCGTCGCGGCGTGCGGCCCGCGGTATTCGACGACACGCGACGCGCCACCCGCGAAGCCGCAAACGTCCGTGATTCGATCGGGCGAAGGTCTCAGCGCCAGGGATCGAAGCCCGGAGCGTGAGGGCACATCGAGGACGCGTTCATCGAATGGAAGGTCGTGGGCGCGCAATAGGTCCCGCGCGCCATTGCGGTCGAGATCGTGGAAGCTCGCGGCATGAAAGAAGAGCTCGAGCGGTCGCTCGAGCGGTGAGTCGAGGACGAGCCTATCCACCGCGGGGTGGATGGCGGCCACGTCCATCGCGGCAGCCGCCCCGTGGCTCGCCGCGATCAGCGTTACGGCGGAGACATCGAGCGCCGTCACGGCGTAATCGACGACTTGAACGAGCAGCGGGACCTCCCAAACGCCGCCGGTGACGAGCGGTTGGCCCTTGGCATTTCGCACGCCGAGACGAGCGGCGAGGAAGCAGCCTCGATGGCCGCGCTCGATCAAGGTGCGAACGAGCGGCGTCGCCGCGTCGATCCCCGCGCGAAACCCGGGGACGAGGACGTATGCGCGGTTGGAACTCGGTGCCCGACGATAACCGAGCTCGGCGAACGTCCCCGGCGGCGTCGGTATTCGCAATCGCGTGAGCGCACCCTTCGAGGTATTCGCCGCGGACGGCGCATTGCCCGGCCCTGCGGGCATGACCTCGTGGCAATACAAATCGAGCGGGCTATGGCCGAGCGAAGGCTCGAGCACGTCACGGTAATGGTGATAAGGCCGCACCGATACCGTCGGAATGGGAAGCTCAGCCGCATTCAGCACGCGGTGGAGGCGCCCTGTCGCCGATCGTGCAATCGATGCCAAAGCTACCGCGCGCGATGCCGGCTCGGTGTTGGCCCAGGCGGCGACGGCGCTGTCGAGCACGGCCGGCGGCAGGCCCTGGGCAGGCACGAAATCACCCGACGCGAGCCGTTCGACAGCGATTTCGTCGGAGGACATCGCCTCGTCGGGGTCGACGAGGAACGAATGGACATCGACATCCTCGTCGAGCGGGAACCAGCGCCAGAAATCGCGCACGAATACATGATTGCCGGGGCTCGAAAGCTTCTCCTCCGCGGAGGCGGGGGCCGCGACGGCGCTCGGCGCGGAAGGGCCGTCTGCGAGCTTTGCGCGGTAGGCGCGGACATACGCGTCGAAGCTTCGTGCGTCCGCAATCCGCGCGACGTCGCCGACCTTCATCTTGGGACCCGCGTCGAGCAGCACCCAGCGGCCGTCCCAGGCGAGGTTCTTCGGTGAGACGTCGAGGGCGATCTGCCACGCATCGAGCCCGTGGCGAACCACGTCGAGCACCGCTTCGAGCGCGACGCGCTGCACGCGATCAATCGTCGATCGTACGAGGAGCTCTGCGAGCGTCGGCCCCGTGACGAGCTCCTTCGCGAGGAAATGATCGCCGAATGCGACGATGCGCGCGCAACCGAGCTCGGGCCGATCGGCGAGCTTTGCGGCCGTGCGGCGTTCGACGCGAAACGCTTCTCGGAAGAAGGCGAGCCGCGCCCTGGCGCGTTTGACGGCGACCACGCGCGCCGTTTCTTCCAGCGTCGCGCGATGTACGACGCCGACCAGGCCGCTGCCGATGACCGGCCCGAGACGCGCCGCCTCTTCACCGATGCGAACGACGGCGCCCTCGTGCAGCGCCTCGGTCGCGTCGATCAGACGCCGTTTGAGGCTCGCGCTCTTGGTGATCGCGCTGACGAGGGCGAGCTGACGCGTCGTCAGGCGAGGCCGGAGCGACGAGCCCGCCGCGGAGCCCACGCCCGACGGGTCGTCGCCGACGGCGGCCTCTGCGGCGGTGCCTGCGACGGTGCCCGCGGCGACACCGCTCATTACTTCTTCTTCGGAAAGAGCGCCTTGCGCAGATGTTTGACGGCGTGCTCGAGCTCCACCAGCGATTCGATCGATCGCAGCGTGCTTCCGTCGACACCGACGAGCTTTGCGGCTGTCGCGACGGCGCTCTTCTCTTTTGCGGCGTAGGTGCCGTCGGCGCGCGCCAGCTCGACCGCGTCGCGCACCAACATGCGCGCCCGCAGCCCGCCGCCCTTCATCTTCGGGAGGATCTCGTCGAGCGCCGCGCCGTTCGGATCGAAGGCCTCGACGTCTTTTCGCACGTCGGCGGGCACGCCCAACCGCTCCATGCCTTTCGAAAGTGCGCGCTGCTCCGCCTCGGGGAAGGAGCCGTCCGCGCTGGCGATGAGCTTCAGCGCTTTGAAATACGAGGCGACATCTTGGTCGGCGCCGGGGAGACGGCCATAACGTTCGCGGACTCGCTCTTCATTGAGGGCCACTCGAGCCTCCTATTGGGGTTGGTCGCGCGCAGCGACGTTCCGAAAAAAAAGTGCGGGAAAAGGCGCGATCGCTCCCACGCACGGCACCGGCATACGCCGGCGGTCAAAGGTTCTACGGAGCGAAGAAAGGCTTGTCAACGCCGGTTTCCGGCTCGCTACATCGAGCTTGACGCCGCGGCGATGCGCCCGCTTTCCTTTAGGGATGAAGTCGCATCGAAGCCCGTTGGCCGCCCTCGCCTGCGCTGCGCTTTGCAGCCTCGTCGTCGCTTGTGCGGATGACGTGAGCCCCGGCGGCGGTGGAAGCGGCGGTGGCTCGGGCGGCGAGGCGACCACGGGTGGACAAGGCGTGGGCGCGGGAACGAGCGAC
This sequence comes from Polyangiaceae bacterium, assembly GCA_013361525.1. Taxonomy (GTDB): domain Bacteria; phylum Myxococcota_A; class Polyangia; order Polyangiales; family Polyangiaceae; genus Xiheicaenibacterium. The sequence goes on from JABFXY010000054.1 coordinate 66,394, forward strand.
GGCGGCGCGCCCTCGGGCGGCGCACCATCGAATGGCGGCGGCGCGATGGGCGGGGAGTCCGCGCAGGGGGGAAGCGGCGGCGGCACGCCGTGCCCCGACGTGACGGTTTGTGACGCGCCTTATCCCGACCTCGGCGACGCGCGCGATTGGAATCATTTCTCGAGCGAGTTCACCGCGCAGAGCTTCGCGAACCATCGCGGCCGGGACATGTTCTACAACCCCGGCGACACGATGTGGGTCATGGCGAAGTTCGCCTATGGGGTATTCGACGACGACATTCAGGACGAAGAGGTCGACGTCTATTTGAACCGCGGTTGCGGCAACGATTGGCAGTTGGTCGACACCGTCCTCACGACCGAAGACGACACGCACCCGACGGTCGAGGGCGTCGAAGACACGGGCGGCTGGGTCTTTTTCGATGCAACGAGTCTCGGCCTCGAAGAAGGGCGCCATCGATTCTTGATGGCCGTCGGCGGCGACCTCACGACGACGGAGGTTTACCTCGATATCGTGAAGCCCGGGACGCCCCTTGTCGTGAGCGACGTCGACGGGACGCTCACGACGGAGGAAAACGAGGAGTTCTCGGCCCTTCTCACGGGGGATCTCCCGCAATCGAATCCGGACTCGGCTGCGGTGATGTGGGCGCTCTCCGACAAGGGGTATCGCATTTACTACGTCACGGCGCGGCCCGACTTTCTCGGCGGCCGTACGCGAGAGTTCCTCTCCGCGCATCAATACCCGCTCGGACTCGTGCATACGACCTTGAGCACCACCGGCGCGACCGGCGACGCCGCCGCCGAATACAAGACGGGGGAGCTCGCAGCGATTGCCGCGCGCGGGCTCGTCCCTTCATGGGCATTCGGCAATACGACGACCGACGCGCAAGCGTACGAGGCATCGAACATCCAGCCGCCCGAGCACCGCATCATGTTCCAATTCACCGACGAGATGTACGGGTGCCGCCGCATCGAGGCCTACAGCGAGCTCTTGCCGGAGATCGACGCGCTCGATCCCGCTCAATGTCCGTGATGTTCTCGCCCGGTCGCGAAGCGTGATTCGCGACCGAGCGCGCAATTCAGTTTGGGCTAGGAGGGGACGTGATGTTCGACGGAACGATGATGGGTTTCCCGCTCTCGATCGGCCACCTGCTCGAGCGCGGGCGCGCGATCTTTCCCGACTCCGAGGTCGTGAGCCGCGGCCCAGACAAACGGACGCGCTCGCAGACCTACGAGCAGACGTACGCTCGCTCGGAGAAGCTCGCGCGGGCGCTCGGGCGGCTCGGCGTGCGGCCGGGCGATCGCATTGCGACTCTATCGTGGAATCACGCCCAACACCTCGAGTGTTACCTCGGCATTCCGGCGATGGGCGCGGTCGTGCACACGCTCAACATCCGGCTTCCGCCCTCCGAGCTCGCGTACATCACGAACCACGCGGAGGACGTGGCGGTCGTCGTCGATCGAACACTCTTGCCGCTCTTCGAGAAGTTTCGCTCCGAGCTGAAGACGGTGAAACACATCCTCGTCGTCCGCGACGACGGCGGCCCGATCGAGCCGCCATTCCTCGATTACGATGCCCTCGTCGACGCGGAGACGGCGTGTCCGCGTGCGGTCGGCTTCACGCCGCCCGAAGGGCCGTTCGCTGCGACCGTCGACGAAAACCAGGCGGCAATGATTTGTTATACGTCGGGCACGACTGGCAACCCGAAAGGTGTCGCCTATTCGCACCGCTCGACCATCTTGCACGCAATGGTCGGCTCGATGCGCGACATGATGGGTATCGGCTGTGACGACGTCGTCTTGCCGGTCGTCCCCATGTTTCACGCGGCGGCCTGGGGGCTTCCGTACATGGCGTATCTCAATGGGGCGAAGCTCGTATTTCCCGGTTGCCACCTGGACCCGGAGTCGCTCCTCGATCTGATGGTCTCGCAACGGGTGACCCTTGCCGCGGGCGTCCCCACCATTTGGAACGGAATCCTCGCGAAGCTGGACGCCGAGCCGAAGCGTTGGGACCTGTCCTCGGTGCGCACGATGATCATCGGTGGATCGGCCGCGCCGGCGTCGATGATCGAGGGTTTCGAGAAGCGCCACGGCCTCGTCGTCACGCACGCGTGGGGCATGACCGAGACGAACCCGCTGGGCACGCTCGCGCGCGTCGTCCAAAAGGTCCGGGTCCGCGGAGAAGAAGCGATCCTGTCGGCACGGGCGTCGCAGGGCATCCCCGCCGCCTTCGTGGAGACGCGTCACGTCGACGACAGCGGGCAAATCTTGCCGTGGGACGGCGCGAAAATGGGTGAGCTCGAGGTGCGTGGGCCCTGGGTCACGCGCTCTTACGTGAGCGGCGAGGGGACCGATCGATTCACCGAGGACGGTTGGTTCAAGACCGGTGACATCGTCACGATCGACGCTGAAGGTTATGTACGAATCACCGACCGGTCGAAGGACGTCATCAAGTCCGGCGGCGAATGGATCAGCAGCGTCGCATTGGAAAATGCATTGATGGCCCACCCCGCCGTTCTCGAGGCTGCCGTGTTCGCCGGCCAACATCCCAAATGGGGCGAGCGCCCCATCGCCGCGATCGTCTGGAAGCCCGGCCAAACCGCCCCCGAGTCCGAGCTGGCAGCCCACCTCGCAGAGCGGTTTCCCAAGTATTGGCTACCCGACCATTACGTCGTCATCGATCAGATTCCGCGCAACTCGACGGGGAAGTTCTTGAAGTCGAAGCTGCGCGATCAATACGGCGACGTGCTCGTCGCGAAGTAGCTGGCGGACAATCAAGGCGACGCGCTTATCAGGCCGTCGCCTTCGATCGCGGAGTACGCCTCGGGCGGGATCAGGCCGAGCCACTTGTCCGAGGCGGGCGTTAGAAAGAGCTCTTCGTAGACGCGTGCATTCAAGGCGGTCAGATCGAGGCGGTCGGTCGCGAGCCAGCTGTGGATGCGGGCGTGGAACCGGTATTCGTTCTTCACGGTGTCGAGCGCCATCAGCTTCTCGAACGCGGCCACCATTCGATCCAGCTCCTGTCCCTCGAGCGGGCGCGGCCCGGCGGCGTTCGTCCAGCTCATCGGCCGCTTTCGCTCGATGAGGGCGCGGCCGGCGGCGTCGAGCTTGGCGAGCGGTTGCGCGCGGGTCGCGAGCGCCTCGAAGAGCTGATCGAGGTTGTCGTCCGCGGGCCCGCTGACAGTCTTCGAGCCGCCCGGTTGAGGGGGCACGGCGCCCAGCTTGGTCGCTTGAAGGACGGGCATCTCGACCGCCATCTTCGGCTGCGCGAGGCCCATCGCGATGGTCGCCGGCGGAGGTGCGGCGGGGGATGGATTGCGCACCGGAACGGGCGCGGGCACGCCCGCGAAGCCGAGCTGTGCCGTCTCTTGTTGCCAGCGATCTTCGAGGCCTTCGGCGCGCGCGCGGTGGTGGCGCTGGACGATGTCGTAGAATCGATCCGTATCATCCATTGCGACCCTATCGTGCAGTGATTCGGCGTCGGCAAGCGCGGCGAGGAAGGCGTCCGGACCATAAAGGCCCGGAATGGCGTCGAGGACGCGGCCCTCTTCGTCGAGCACGTAATGGAGGCTGTTGCCTGTAATGGTGCGCTCGACCTTTCGCCCGTCGCCGAAATCGATCGTGATGCGGGGCGCCGCGCGCTCGCTGCTCCAATGCAGGATGAATCGCTCGCGGAGTGCGCGAGAGACCTTTTCGTTCGGGTACAACGCCGTGCGGAAGAACCGGCTGTTGGCGCACGACAGCTCCTCATTGAGGTTGCCTAGGAGGCGCAAGCTGAGGATGGGCTTGCCCTGCTCCTTCGCGACGCGCTTCGCCTCTTCGAGGTCGGTGTACCAGTAGAGCTTGGAGACGTCGGCGTCGCGCTGCGCGGCGACCTTGTCGATCGCCGAGCGAAGGCGCGGCTTCTCCTCCGGGGTCGCCTTGTCGAGCCGGGCGAGCAAGGCGTCGAGCGACGCGGGACCGCGGGCGCGCAACGCAGCGACCTGCATCGACCCGGCCTCGCCGCTCGCGACGAGCCCGACGAGGGTCTCGGTTGGTCGGTTGTCGGGCGTGTAGCAACAGCCCGAGGGCGACGAGAACGTCGCGTGCGTCACGTCCGTTGCCTCGGGGGTTGCGCTGCAACCCGGCCCGGCCGTGAGCACCGCGAAGAGACAGGCGAAGACCGACGTTCGAAGCTTCTGGGGCATATGGGCTCGTCGACGGGACCCTGCAAACTGTGACCAGGGCTTTGTTTTTTCTTGCGCGCGCACGACGGCTCGGGTCCCGCCTGGGGGGGTGTGCTCCCTGCGGTCGCACTGGCACCCAAGCCTGTGCGCGCCTGTTTTTCTCGCCGCCCCCCGACAAACGCGAAACGGCCCGCTCGTCATACGAGCGGGCCGCCCATTTCTCCGCTGGTCCGGCCAGGTCCGCGTCAGCGGCCGGTCGGGTTCGACAGGACCGCCTGCTGATCCCCGCAGAACACGACCGGTGCGGGCTGCACCTCGGGGTACGCCTTGAGAAAGCCCTGCGCCACGTTGTTGCACGTGCCGCCGGTGCCGCAGCGCACGCTGAAGGCGTGTTGCGGACCCGTCGTGCGCGGGCTGACGACGTCCCATTGAACGAGCTCGACCTCACCTGCGACGCCCGGCTTCGCCGAGCCGATCGTCCAAACGCGTTGCGACTCGAGAAACCCTCGAATCTTCTGCCAATGGGCGTCCGAATCGCCGCCGTTGCCGACGAGAAGGACCGCTGTCGCGAGGGCACACTCCGGTTTCGTCTCCGTCACGGTGCCCCCCGCGAACACCGACGACGTCGCCAACGCGGCGAACGATCCAAAAGCGACGACTGCAGCGACACGAAGTCCAATCTTGCTCATCTTGAAATTTTCCCTCCAGCCTCGACAGGCCACCCGCGATACGCCCTTCGTAGAGCGAAGCTTCCCGAACGCTCGGTCCGTCGCCCCCCCGGGCAAATGCGGCGTTAACGCGGCGCTGTCCGCTCCACCAGCGCGTTCGAGAACCTTCCGGAACAACTGCGGTACGCGTGCCGCTCGGTGCTTCGATGCACCTGCCGCGGTAGGATGCGCCCCCCGTGGCATCGCCCCAACAAAAGCCGTTCGTCTGTCAAACCCTGCCCTCCGAAGGGTGCATCCTCCAGATTCCGCCGACGCCGCTCGTGCCGGTGAAGCTCGGCCCCGAGGAACCGCTCATCTGGTGCAAGCTCGAGTTTCTCAATCCGTCGGGCTCGACGAAGGATCGCATCGCGGCGCACATCCTCGGCAAGGCGTGGCGGCAGGGCCGTTTGAAGAAGGGCGATCTCGTCGTCGAGGCGTCGAGCGGCTCCACCTCGATCGCAATGGCAATGGTCTGCGCGCAGCTCGGTCTGCGGTTCATCGCGATCATGCCCGAGGGGGTGAGCAACGAGCGCTCCCTCATCATTCGCGCGTTCGGCGGTGAGGTTCGCAAGACCCCTCGGGACCAAGGGATCGTCGGCGCCATTGCAGAGACGGAGCGCATCGCGCGCGAAGAGCGCGCGTTCTGTCCACGCCAATTCGAGAATCCGGAGAACGCCGAGGCGCACCGCTTCGGTACGGCGCACGAAATCGTGTCGCAGCTGCCGGGCGGCACGCTCGAGGCATTCGTGAGCGGCGTCGGGACCGGTGGCACGCTCGTCGGCCTCTACCAGGGGTTTCGCGATCAGGGCATTCCGGCGAAGCCGGTGGCTGCCATTCCGATCGCGCGCGGTGGCGACCCGTCGAAAGGTGTCGGCTGTTTCCACGCGCCGGAGACCTGCTGCTTCTCGAGCCGCATTCCAGGCGTCATCGAGCGAATGAGCAAGATCTACCAACCCGACGCTCTCGAAGGAATCGAGGAGCTCGAGATCGAAGACGAGACGGCGCTCGCGACGGCACGAAAGCTGATTCGAGAGGGCTTTCCCGTTGGGCCGAGCTCGGGCCTGAATTACGCGGCGGCGCTCGAGATCGCGCGGCGCCTCGGGCCGGGTGCGGTGGTGGTCACCGTGTTGCCGGATCGAATGGAGCGCTACTTCTCGACCGAGCTATTCGGCTGCTGAGCAGCGCGGTGCGCGCTGCTCTCTTTTTCTCGCGCGCGCACGACGGCTCGGGTCCCGCCTGGGTGGTGTGCTCCCTGCGGTCGCACGGGCACCCAAGCCTGTGCGCGCCAGTTCAAGGATACGTAGCCCACGTCGGATCACCGGCGTGCTCTTTCAAAGAAGCGCGAAAGGGCGCGCCGCTTTCGGGGGCGAGGTCGAGCTCCGCATAGGTGAGCCGTCGGAATGGGCGTAGCGCTGCCGGCGCTTGCTCCGGCGACCTCAATGCGTCGCGCAGCGTCGACGCGAGCGCCTCGAAGTCTTCATCGGCGATAAAGCGCGGCAGGCGCATGAGATCCGCCCATGTGCCGGTATTGAAGTAGTGCCCGGCGAGGTACGAGACGGACCGCGCGAGGTGCGTGTGCCCCGCGATCAGGACCGCAATGGGCTCGCCGCCGGCCGCGGCCGATTTGGCGAACGTGTCGAGCACGACGGCGTGGAGGTCGTCGGGCTTGTCGAGCGCAAAGACATCGCTCTCCTCGTTCGCGGCTTTGCCGCTCTGCCGCAGAAGGCTCGTCACCCACGCGCGGATTCCGAACGTGACGGCGCCGCCTTGTTGGGGCGCTGCCTTGCCGGTGAGCACGAGCTTGGCGACGTCGGCTCGTTCGCCCGGACCGAGGCCGCCGCCCATTGCGGCGAGCGCTTCGCGCAGGAGCGCGGCATCGTCGGCAGGCGCCGCCTCGCCCGGGGCGAAGGTCACCGGGGCTGCGCCGCCGAGACCGGCGAGCATTTGTGCGATCTGCGAAGCCGATGCGCTCGCGAGGAGCGGAAATGCCTCGCGCAGGAGCTTCGCCGTGTCCTCGGGCCAGAGGGCGAGCGTGAGCGGAAGCGCGACCGATTGCTCCGGCTTCAACAGATCGACATGGCCGAAGCCTTGGTCTTTGAGTGGATTGAGCACGCGCGCGACGAGGCGCGATCCCAGCGGGTACACGTACCCCGCGTCGCCTCCGTTTTCGGCGAGCGCACGGGTTGCCGGATAGTCGAGGATGTTCCAGCGGTCGGCCTTGTTGCCGTGGACGAGGCGCAGCCGCCGGCCATTCGCGAGGTAATCGAGCTTGTCGTCGTCGAGCTCCCAGACGAGCGTCGACGGCGCCTTTCCCTCCCCGAAGAGCGTCGCTTCGATCGCGCGGCGTGCGCTGGGAAAGAGCAATTCGATATCGTGGTTGCCGATGCACCAGCGAATTCGCTTGTCCTTCATCGCGGCGAACGTCGCGAGCGCGTCGAACACGCCCCGGTTGTGCGCGATGATGGCGCGCGTCTTTTCGAGGGCGACCTTCTCGGTGAATGCGAGATAGGGCTCCATCTGCAGGTAATCGAGCGCGTCGCCGAGGATGACGAGATCGAGCGGATCCGGGCGGCGCGCGAGCCCCGCCACGAATGCCGCGAGCTCGGGGCCGGCGCGGAAAAATGCCGATTTGTCGCTCGGGCCCATGTGGATGTCGCTGACGACGACGACACGTCTGACGACGACACTGCGCGGCTCGTTCACGTTGCCTCCGGGCTCGACTGTTTTGGTGCGTCGAGCGCTTCGTTCAAAATGGCGCGCCATTGCGCGAACGGATCCCAACGCTCGTGATCCGCGGGCGATAGGAACGACTGCCAGCGAACGCCGGAGTCGTCGACCTCGAGCGGCGACGGCGTCAAAAGAAATGCTTCGTGACCCGTGGCGGCGACCCATTGCTCGAGCGAATCGAGCGTCTCCAGCGCGGCGTCTCCGCCGATGTTGCGCGCCTCGATCCGAAGGACGCGCTCCGCGCCGTCTCGGCGGGCTCGTACGAGCGCCGTCACCGGCCGGCCTCGGCGTGTGACGCGCGCACCGAGCTGCAGATCCAACGTCCAGCCCGACGTCTCCGCAAACTGCCAATGCGAGCGCGGCTTGCCGAAGCGATCGACCAGGACGACGAGTAGGCTCATCGCTGCAATGAGCTCGTAACAGCTATCGGTCGTCCCCAACGCTTCACCGACGAACAACGTCTCCAGGCGTTGCTCGGCGAGGTCGTCGAACCAGCGAACGATGCGCTCCACACGGCGATAGTGGGATGTCCTTCGACGTGCCTCGCGGCGAAGGACGGGTGTCGCCTCTTCGCGAATTTGGAGGCGGCCCAGTGGGCTGTGCTCCAGGAAGCGCAAGAGCCGTCCGAGGACCGACGCCAGGAGCGCGCGTTCTTCTTCGAGCAGGCGCGCGCTCGCGTCCGATTGGAGCCAATCGCGGAGATTCGACTCCAATCGGCGAAGCAGAATCGCAAGCAGGCGATTGACGGGTGTGTCGACGATCGTCTCCGTCGTTTTGAGCAGCCATTCATCCGGGAATGGGCTCGCGGTCCGCGGCCAGGTTCGGCGAAGCGTCGACACCGGATCGAGGCGCCCGCCCCGCGGTGCGCGCGACCATTCGGAGCGGTGCTCACATTCGACGGAAATCGAATCGGCGAGCGCCGGGAGGACGTCGTTCACGAGCTCGTGCAGCAACACGAGCAGGCGGCCGAGGCCGGCGTCCTGCGCCACCGTTTGGCCCTCGAACAGCGCTCGGAAGCCGATCGTGAGATCGTCGCGGGCGAGGCTCGTTCGGAGGAGACGCAGCGCCAAGACGCGTACGCTCGGCTCGCAGCCGAGGAGCGGTGCCTCGCGGTCGACGAGCCCCGAGCCCCAACCCATCTGTGCGAGCCACGATTTCGGTGCTGCCGCGGTCACGATTGAGCCCGCTCGCGCAGAATCGGCTCGAGCTCGGCGAACGGGCCGTCCCCGAAGGAGGAAAGCCTCCGTGCGGCGGTTGCAATGGCCGCGTTCACGCCCGCGGGGATAGCCGGCATCGCGAGCTCCGGGAGCTCGGCGAGGTCGATCGCGGCGAGCGATCGATGGAAGGGGGATTCGTCCTCGCCCGTTCGTTTGCCGCGATCGTTCGCGGCTTGCTGAAGCGAAATCGCGAGGTCTGCAGGCGCGGCTCCCTGTGCCCAGCGATAGAGGCATTGATGGACGAGCGGCGGAGCGTCCTCCACCGTAGGAAGGAGCGAACCGCCGACCGCCTGCGCGACCCGACGCCTATCGTCGAGGCCGGAGCCCGACGACGCCTGCAAGAACGCCAGAGCCGATCGGAGCTGTGCGGTGCCCAATGGGTGGAGAAGCCTCGCCAGATACGCGAGCTTGCGGACGCTTCGGGTGGCCGAGTCGTCGCGAAGCGATTGCGCGTCGAGCGACTTCAGGAGAATTTCGAGCTCACCTTTCCAATCGGTGGCGATAGGCACCTCCACCCAAGCAAACCTGCGTTTGAGGGCGTCGGACAACCGAAAGAGGTAATGGCGATCGACGCCGTTCAACGTCGCGATGATGCGAAAGTCGCGCGGAATCGGCAGCTCGCTCGTTCCGTCCTGCGATTGCTCGCCCGCATACGGCAGGCGAAGCTTCCGCGTTTCCAGCGCGGTGAACAGTGGGCCCATTGCGCGGTCCATATCGGCGCGGTTCAGCTCGTCGAGGATCAGCCACGTTCCGCCGGCGGTGCGACGGCTCCATGTGGCGACATCATTTTCGGTCGAACCCATCCAATTGCGCCAGACCGCTTCCGTTACGGCGCCGGGCCGAAAACGGAACTCGAAGCCGCTCGCGCCGCCGTCGATGGGAGTAATCGGGTGTGGCCAGAAGCCGCCGACCACTTCGAATGGGGTCCAATCACTCGACGCCGTGACCGAAAATGCGTCGTACCCGAGCGCCGCGCAGAGCGCTGTCGCGAGCGAGCTCTTCCCGGTTCCGACAGGGCCAATCAACAGGACGTGGCGGCCCGCGGCGAGCTCGGCGGTGAGGATCTGCAACAGGCCTTGCGGCAGAATCAGCTTCGTCTCGATATCGGCAAACGCCGCGGCGAGCCGGTCCCACACCGGACGAAATGGCGGGTCGAAATCGGTTCGAATGGTCGCCGATAACGGCGGGTGATCCGACGGCTTCGGTGCGTCGGCGAGCTGGCCTTTCAGCGCGACCTGCGCGACGCGCTGGTCCGCCTCCGCCATCCCGGCGAGCTTCATGATGTCCTTGGCCGCCGTCGCCAAGGCATTCGGATCGGATCGGCTCGCGACGGGCGATGCGACGAGCGCGTTCGGGAGCTCCTTCTTCACCTTTTCGAGCGCGCCGGCGATGGCCGCGGGTAGGTCGTCGCGGAAGCTCTCGAACAGGCGAGCCGCCTCCGCGACGTTCACCACGATCGAGCCCGCGATCGGCGCCTCGCGCATATCGGGTAGCTCTTCGATGTCGTCGGCCGCGTTCGCGTCCGCGTAGAGGACCGGCATTCCGAATCCGATTCGTCCGAGCTCGCCCGCGTGACGAGCGCGGTGGACGGCGCGCTCGATGTTGCCGCCGGTCTCGGCGAGCTCTTCGTAGAACGCGCTGACGAAGTCGGTGCTGTACAGCTGAGGAACCTCGACTTGCATCGCGACGACCGGGATGCCGACGTCGCGGACGATCGCGTTTGCGATACCGTCGAGCCGATCGTCCGCTGCGCCCTTCGGCGGGACGACGCCCGAATAACACGAGCCGAGCAGCGCAAACCGGCACGACCCGTTCTGCAATCGACTGACGAGCTCGTCCGATAGTGCTTCCACCGTTTCGGCGGAATCCGCGGCCTTGTGTACGACCAGCGACGCATTGCCGATCGTCGGCGAAAGCCCGTGCCCCAAAAAGTGGAATGCGTCGAAGTCGCTCTTTGCGAGCTCTTTCAGCAGATCCGCTTTGGCGGCTTTCGGCAAAGGAATGACCGACGCGCGTGCCTTGCGGACGGCGTTTTCGATCTGGGTCGTGTGTACGCGATCGTCGAAGTCCTTCTTCGGATTGGCCCAGGCGAAGAGCACGCGCGCGAGCGGGGCCATGCGTAGGCCGAGCGGGGCGCCATTGCATTCACAATGGCGAAGGATCGAGACCCGCCGGTCGAGGAGGAACGTCTCTTCCACACGTAGGTACTCCCACGGGACGCCGGCCGCGTCGTCGTCGAGGTCGAGCACCAGCCGGATGTCGGCTCGCTCCGTCACCGTGAGCACCGCGCGCGACGTTTCGTCCGGGAACAGAATGTTACCGAGGACGTCGCCGAGGCGCTCGACGTCGGCGCGGTCGGTGACTTGTTGAATCACGTCGCGGACGTCGCGGAGGCGGAAGCTCGTACTCAGAATGGCGACGGGCGTGTCCAGCCAATTGGGGGGTAAGGAGCGGGTCTTGTGCTCGATGGTGAGCCGGTCTTTTTGGATTTGGATTCGGCGCGTGGGGTTGGTCGCGATGGTACGCGGCGCAGCGGCGCTCCGTGGTGCTTCGGACGGCGGGTTGCCAGCGACGACGACCTGCGTTGCTGGCCGTTGATGCTGAGCCCGGGTATCGACGGCGGCGGCTTCCGGCTTGTCTGCTGGCGGCGGTGAAACCGGCGCCGTGCCGAGCGCTCGATCTTGGTGCGCTCGCCGATCTGAGAGCGAGCGCCGTTGATGAAACAGCTCCAGCTCGACTTCGGAAGTCAGCCACGACCGGCTCGGTGCCGTGAAGACGACGTTGCGGAGCGATTGCATCGGAAGGTTGCTCGTGAGGGTCTTCAAGAGCTGTTGCACCGCCTCACGAATTCCCTCCGACGGGGTCGTCCGGTAGACGTCCAATGGGATCGCAATTGAGACCGCGCCGAATTCGTCCGCAACCTTGAGCGCGCGCACCTCGGCCGCGAACTGCGCGACTTTCCCGCGCTCCGGGTTCGCCAGCACGACAACCCCGAGCTCGTTCCGGTCCGCGATTACGTAAAGCTCATGGAACTCCTTGATCAGCGGATTACCGAGCCGCGTGCGCAATTCGCGCGGAAGCGTATCCGTCGTGGTCGCCAGCAGCGCCTCGACGGGCAATTCCCACGGACGCACGGTCTCCACAAAACTGAGGCGGAACGACGTCGGCGGCGAGGACGGATTGCCATAGAGCTCGAGTCGCAGTTTCGCCGCGTCTTCCGAATCATTGGTCTCGACGCAAGCGACGAGGAGATCTCTCAACCCGATCGACGTACGATTGGTGCGCGCAGCGATCTGTGCGGCCGTCGTGATCGCCGCGCGAGCGTCCGGGCGGAGTATCTCCGAGAACGACGTACGCGGCCGGTCCACGACCGTTTCGAGATCGATAGTGAGCTTGTTGCCGATCGTCGCGCCCGTGAAACCGAGCGAAGCCAGTCCGGCTGGAAGATTGGTTCCCCACGCGGTGAGGACGGAGGTTGCGAGGACGCCGACGCCGATGGAGCCCGTCGTCTCCCCGACTTGGTGTGCAAACCGCAGCGCCCGCTCGACGTCTCCGTCGACCTGGTGCTCCGACCATATCGAGGAGGTCTGAACGTCGCTCCGCTGTGACAGCGGTGCCGCCTGAGGCGCCACGAGAATCCTCTCCACCTGCCGGCCGAGGTCGCTCATCGAGGGGACGGTAAAGACGACGTCTCGGATCGAATGCGTCGACGGAAGGCCCGCCGAGACGAGCCGGCGAATCTCTTCCGGGTTCGTTCCGTCGTCGAGCGGAACCGCCAGGGAGAGCGCGCCGTATTCATCGGCGACGCCGGAGAGCGCGCGAATGTCTTCGAGCGACAGCGACCGATCGTCGTCGAGCAGGACGACCACGCCGACACCCTCTTTGAGCTCGGTGCGGAGCGCGCCGCGGACATTCCGATGAGGCTCGCCCTCGAGAATGGCTTGCTGCAATGCGCGGGGTGCACGCTCGCGCGCCGCGCGCGAAAGAATCACCATTTCGACGGGGAGATCCCACGGGTGATCGGTTTGCGAGAAGCCGAAGCGAAGCCGTCGCTCGTTGGGGCGGCGCTGGCCGAAGAGCAGCGCGCGCAGCTGTGCCGCCTCGTCGGAGCCGTTGACCTCCATGCAACCGGCGAGGAGGTCGCGCACGCCCATCGCGTCCCGGTTCGCGCGCGTCGCGATCAGCGCGCCGAGCCGCAATGCCTCGCGCGCGTCGGTTTGGAGAACATTGGTACCTTCGCTGTCGACGGCAGACTCGAGCTCCCCGCCGTAGATCTCGACACCGAGCCGGCTCCCGACGGCGGCGGCATTGAATCCGAGCTGTCGGAGCCCGTCCGGCAGACGCTCGCCCCACCTCGAGAGGACGGCGGTCGCCAGCGCGCCGACGCTGACGCCGTCACGACGAAGCCCATAACGCCGCGCGAGCTGCAGCACGTCGCGGACTTCGTCGTCGATGGGGTGCTCGTGCCAGAGAAGATCCGACGGCTCGGTCCCTTCCACGCGTCTATTCCTCCCTCAACCTCGCGGACGGATCACCATAGAGCACGTACGCGCGCGCGTCGTTGCGCTCGAGCCACGATATGACGAGCTCCTGATCGGTGGCTGCGTTTGCACCCGGGCGGAGCACCTCGGCGATGGCCGCCGAGTAGGTCGCGCCGCGGGCGTAGAGATCGACCGCGGCGGTCCCGAGGCAGCCGCCCGCGAGCACGCGCTGGAGGAACGCCTCGAAGGGCACGACGTGAGGCGCGTCGGAGCCTTTCGGTTGAATCGAGAAGCCCCAGGCGCGATCGACGTGGGCGAGGACGGCGATCGCGCCCTTCTTGTGGCCGAGCAATCGCCGCGGCAGCGCTGCCGCGAACGGCTTCGGCGCGAGCTCGATCTGGACGTCGAACGCGTAATCGTCGAAGCGCGGTGTTCCACCGCCGTAACAAGCGAAGAGCAGCGCCACGAGGCCGGTTGCGTCCATGTCGTCGGTGAAGTCTCCGGCGGAGACGCGGTGCGCTGGTTTGATGGGTCCACCCATCCAATCGCTCGTAATCAGCGCGCCCTGCTCCTTCATGAGCTCCGGATCGTCGTTGCTGAGGCCCATTCCGTGCCCGGCGGTCATCACGACCGCATTCGAGGTCGCGTCCCCGAGGAGCTTGAGGAGCGTGGCGCGGTTCGCATCTTTTCCGAGGATGAGCTCTTGTTTGATCTCCAGTCGTTCGGCGAGCGAGCCCATCCCCGGCTCACCATCGTGAAGCGGCGTCAGGAGGTGCTTCGACGAGAGCGCCGTCGCGGCGTCCCCGGTGTGCGTCGGCCCGAAGAAGGTGAGGCCGCGTTTTCGCGCAGGGACCTTCTTCTCTTCGTACGCGAGGAGGGACGCGGCGTAGGCGGCGTATTCCTCGGCCTTGTCGAAGCAGAGCCGGCCGACCGAATATTCGAGGCTGAGCAGGTATTGCAGCTCGAAGGGAATGGCGTCGGGCGGGCCGACCAGCAACAAGTGAAATGGGACCTTGTGGGGCCGCACACCGCCGGGCGCGACGCCGTGGCGGGCGAGGAATGCGCGGAAGTCCTCCCCCGGCTGGAGATCGAGCTCGCGGTAGAACTGCTGCGCCGCCGCCTTTCGCTTGGCGAGGAGCGGGGCGAGCGCGGTCTTCACCTCGTCCGGTGTATTGGGCCCGTACACCACACCCCAACCGACCTGCTTCAGATTGGCTTCGTTGGTCCCAGGGGGCGGCCCGAATGAAAGATGCTTCTTTCGCTGTGCGGCTTCGGTCTCGGCCGGACGAGCCGGCGCGAAGCCCGAGCGGATCTTCTCCGCCAGGGCGGGGACGTCGATCGACTTGAAGAGCGGCTCACCATCCGACTTGCGAATACCGTTGAAGGAGATCATGGCGTTTTCCGTTTTGGGTGGGGAGAAGGAGATGCCTCCGGGCGAGGCCGCGGGCGGCTTCTGCGGTGTCGTGGTCGCGGCCTCGAGCGGCGTGCGCTGGCGGCGCGAGCGGCCGGGAGGAGCGCCGTCGTAGAGCTCTTCCCAATTGGCGCGACGCGCGCCCGCGAAGGGCAGCTCACCGGGGTTTACGACGCGAGGCTGGCGCGTCTCCGGGCGAGGCCGGGCGCGCTTCCAGTCGTCCTGGAAGAACGGGAGGAGGTATTGCGCAATACGTTCGTCGTCGAAAAGGAGGCTCGCATCGCGGTTCGAGACCGTCCCCTCGTTGGACCAATTGTGGCTTCCGATGAGCGCGCGTTTGCCGTCCACGAGGACGAGCTTCGCGTGAAGGCGCGGCGCAAACCGGAAGACCTGGAGCGGGAACCCGACGGCAAGCAAGAGCTCCACCTTCTCCGGCGCCATGTAGTTTCGAAGGAGGATGCGTACGTCGAGGCCTGCGTCGACCTTCGTGCGCAACGTCGCAATCAATCCGAGAAACTCCGGGAAGTTGTCGAATAGCTTCCCCTCGGCTTCGTCGCCGATGAGATTGATGTATTGGTTTTCGATGTAGACCGACTCTTTGGCGCCTGCGATGAGCTCCGTGACATGGCCGACGAAATTGTCGGGTGTGAGGAGCGGCCGGACCTTGACGCGATCCGTCAGCTCGAGGGGGGCTCGGTACCGCGCCGGCGCGAAAGAGATGGGCTCTTGTTCGTCGACGATCGCGAGGTCGGGTGTCTCGGCGGCGACGGGGGCCTCGAAGCTCGTCGGCAGGGTTCGATCGAAATCGAGATATTGCTCGAACACGCCGGCGAGCTTTTCGTGCTCGACGACCACGTGGTATTCGCGGTTGTAGGTGCTGCCGAATTTGGGGGGCAGCGCCTCCGGTTCGTTGATGGGGTCGAACGGCGGCAAGTTCGATGATTGCCAATTGCCGGTCGAGAGACAGAAGCGCTCGCCGTCCTCCTCGGCGACCTTGATGTGATATGCGCGGGCGAAGGCGCCGCCGCTGCCGACCGACGCGCGGACGAAGTCGAAGCGCCGGCCGAGGTGCCGCTCGAGCCGCTGCATGACGACGTCGCCGTGGATGTCGTTCGCCTTCGACCCGTTTTCCGGAATCGCTTCTTGATTGGGGTGTAGACCGATGTTCAAAAACGCGGTCTCACTCGCCCGGAGGTTGTCCCGGACCGCTTGGTAGACGTGGGGCGCGGTGAATTGGTAAATCCCGACGGCCATTCGATCTCGCGCGGGCTCGGCGAGAAAGTCGCGCAGGAGCGGCCAACCGGCATCCGGGCTTGCAGCGATCTTCAACGTCATCGTGTCGTCGATCGGCTCGAGGTCGGGGAGGCCCTCCGCGTGGTAGGTACCGCGCCTCGGCGCAAAATCCACGATGTCGGGCTGAAGCAACGTTCGCTCGAGGGCGCGCGGTGCACGCGGATCCGCAGTCAGCTGCTCCGCCGGAGACGCCTCCACCAGGGCGACCGGCACACCGAGCTCCGCCGATAGGTTGCCCTGGTAAACGACCGGCGGCCGGAACGCGACGACCACGGCGGGGACCGGCTTCGCTGCTTCGAAATCGAATCCCGCTCGAATGGCGACGACGCCGTCGATGGATGCGATTCGCTCGCGGTGTTTCTTCAAAGCGGCGAGGATGGGCTCGAACGCTGCCTTCATTTCGCGGGTAGGGCCGAGGTCTGTCGACATGGGATCTCCTTGCGAGCGATTCCGGTGAATGAAGAGCGGCGAGCACGACGATCGTGCCCGTCAAATGCGATTCGTCGTGTCGAAGCCGAAGAGCCAATCGAGCGAGGTGCCGTCGCCGACGACATTCGTGACGAGCTCCCTCGGCCGCGCCCGCGCGGAGAGGGAGCGTGCATACGCGAGCGCGGCGTCCACCTTCGGATCCGCCTCCTTCATCGACGCGCGTACGTCGGCGAGTCCGTCGACCAGCCAGCGTAGCCCGTCGGTGAAAATGGGTGGTCCCGCGGCTGCGGCGGCGACGAGCGCCGCCTTCGCCTCGTCGAACGTCTCGCGTTTGCCGTCGAAGGGGCGAAGGAGGCGCGACGCGTGGACGATGCTCGCGTCCGGAATGAACGAGAACATGTCGGCGAGGTTGCGTGTCCAGGCAACCTCCGGCGAGCCCACGCGCAAGAGGCAATACGCGCCCACGACGGCGCCCATTGGATTGGCCATTTTCGAGAACAACATTTGATTCGCGCGATTCGCGACGAAGGGCTCCAGGCTCATCGCGCTCGCGACGTCGCCCGACGCGAGGTATCCGAGCACCGGGCCGACGTCTCTGTCGCGCACCAGGACGTCGGCGTCGATTGGCGGGCTCAAGGCGCTGGAGGCGTCGGCGCGAAGGACGACGTCGACGCCGCTCGACCCGCGCCACGGAATGGGCAGTAGGATCGCGAGTGTCTTTTCGGCGGTCGTGCCGTCTGCGGCCGTGCATTCGGCCGTTGCCAGCAGAGCGAACCGTGTGGCCTCGTTCTCGTGTGGATCGAGCCGTAGCGTCCACGATGTTTTGCTGCGCTCGAGAGCGTCGGCCGCGACTCCTGTCGAGCGATCGAAGAGGGGCGTCACGTCGATGTTCTTGTCGCTGCACCTCGCGAGCCCGAGCGACCGCACGATGCCCATTCCGACACCGCAGGGCGCGTCGTCGTCGCCGGCGCGAACTGGAAAGGCCGGTGGAGGCGGAGCGGGAGGCACGGGCGCCATTTCACCCCGGAACAGGTCATCGAAAGGTCGCGCCTTGGGCGAGACCAATCGCTCGAGCTCCGTGGCCTTCTCGGACTTCTCCGTCACGAACGATGCTTTCGCGCCGGCTTCGGCGACGTTCACCTCGGTCGTGAGCACGCGCCCGGAGGGCAAGCGCAGCTCGACGAGCGCGCGTCCGAGAGGAACATCGATCGTCTCCTCCCGTCGGACGATGACGGTGCGCGCTTTCTCGGAAGAGGGGCGGACGACGGCGACGAGCGCGAGGTTGGCGCTCTCGTCACCTTCGATGCTGAGGATGAGGGGCGGCATCGCTCAAAACCTCACGCGGCGAGCAGGAGGAGCAACGCGGAGCGATTTCGACGAGCTCGCGCCCGATGCGAGCTTCACGGATACGGTCGCATCGGTGGGGGCGACATCGACGATCCAATCACGGTCCCTCGGCGGGTCGCTGCGCTGAGGATCGAACGTGGCGCTCTTTACCTCGAAGGCCGCGCTCGATGTTTGGGCTGCATCCTCACAGCCGATGCGAACCGGGACGACCATCGGCGCCGGGACGTGAAAGACGAATGTGCTGAAGTGCCCAGTCAGCTGCGGCTGTTGCGGCCCCACGGGGAACTCGACGACGCCGAGCTCCGTGAGCCTCGCGATGGATGACGCGACGAACTCGGGTCGAACCTCGAAAGTTCCGTCGTCGCTCGACCGATCGTCGGCGGCCGGCCCGCTCAATGCACGCAATAGCGCGGTGGTGAAGAAGTTCTGCCCGTCCGGCGGCGCCCAGGCCTTCTGGTCGGCGGCGGCCGCCATCCAAACCGCGTAATCACGGGCGCGCATCGACGGGCGGTCGAAAAGGTTTCGCGCCGCGATCTTGCCGTCACCGAGGGCGCCGGGAAAGCCGATCACCCAGCTCGGCGTCTCCCGGCAGGCGTCCACCACGAACACTTGTTTCCGCGCCGCGCAGCTCTCCATGCCGCCGAGGAATTCGGTGAAATTGATCGCGTGGGAAAACGGGCTCGCCGATTGCGGATTGAAGCCCTCGAGGAGGAGCGCCGTCTCCAGCCCACGCTCCACGCCGTGCCCGGCGAAATACAAGAGCGCGATGTTGTCCTCGTGTGAGCCCGCGCGCTTGAGCCATTCGGCGCCGCGCGTCTCGATGTTGTCACGGTTCGCCGGCTCGACCGCCGCACCACCCCATTGCATCGCGGCTTTGCTCGACACGAGCAGCTCGATGGTCGCGAGTGGGCACGTCGGGTTGTTGTAGCCGCTCTTTTCCGAGAGCCAGCGTGTGAAGGCGAGCGCCGAACGCGCGGCGGGACCCGCCGGCTCGGGCATGGATGGATAGTGGCCGACCCCAACCACGAACGCGTGAAGCCCCGGCCCGTTCGTCGGCCGATTTGCGACGAGTGTCATCTCGATCTCGATTGCGCCGCCTACCCCCGGCAGCTTCGACCGGGGAGGCTACACGGAACGCAAGCGATGAGGAATCCGTAGCGCGCCCTTCCGCGCGCCACCTCCTTCCACACAGCCGGAAGAACGTCGCGCGCTCGTCACATGACTACGGCGTCAGGTCGGCTGGCGGGCGCCGGCGGGCCGCCACCGGGCGCCGAGCCCGCGCCCCTACTGGACGCGGAAAAACGCGAAAACGCCCACGGCACGCTCCTCGCCAATGCCCGTCGCGAGCGGGACAAGCCCCGCACAACGAGAGGAACCAACGATGAGCATTTCGGAAAAGCTTCGGTCCATGAAGGCCGTGATTCAATCCATCGAGAAGGCATTCGGCAAAGGCGCGATTATGAGTATGGGTGACGACGACGGGAGCGAGAGCCTCGGCGTCGTTCCGACGGGGTCGCTGTTGCTCGATCAGGCGCTCGGCATCGGCGGATATCCGCGCGGCCGTATCGTCGAGATCTTCGGGCCCGAATCGAGTGGAAAGACCACGCTGACCCTGCACGCAATGCGGGAGGCGCAGCGCCTCGGAGGCGTCGCGGCGTTCATCGACGCCGAACATGCATTCGACGCGACGTACGCCAAGGCGATCGGTATCGATACCGAGCGTCTCCTCGTGTCGCAGCCCGACTCCGGCGAGCAAGCGCTCGAAATCGTCGATTTGCTCGTTCGCTCCGGGTCGGTCGACGTGGTCGTCGTCGACTCCGTCGCGGCCCTCGTGCCGAAGGCGGAAATCGACGGCGATATGGGCGATGCGCACATGGGTTTGCAGGCGCGGCTCATGAGCCAGGCGCTGCGCAAGCTCACGCCGCAGGTCCACAAGACGGGTACGACCCTGATCTTCATCAATCAGCTTCGTCAGAAGATCGGCGTCGTATTCGGGAATCCGGAGACGACGACCGGCGGCAATGCGCTCAAGTTCTATGCGAGCGTTCGCCTCGACGTCCGCCGAACCGGCACCGTCAAATCGGCCGAGGAGCACGTCGGCTCGAAGACGCGCGTCAAAGTGGTCAAAAACAAGTCTCGCCCTACGGTTGCTGCGCAGAGAGTCTCTGCGCTTGCCCACGAAATCGTCGCGTCCCCGTCCGACAGCTCGATTCGTTCCGCGAGCATTGCGAGAATATCGCGCCGTTCGGGTACGGCAAGCTTCGACCATCGGCGGCGGATCGAGAGGACGTCACGAAGGGTGCTCGCGCGAACCTCTTCGGGCACCGGGCGAACGCGGCGTTCCTCTTCGCGGATCTCCTCGTCGACCCGCCGAGCCTCGATGTCGAGTTTCGCAAGCCGAGGCTTGAGCTCGTCCTGCGACATGATGCCGTCGACGGCGAGGGAGAGCAGACGGGCGCGGCGCTGACGATGCCCCTCGGCACTCTTACGAAGGGCGTCGAGGCGCGTCGTGTCAACGGCGCTAGCCCCTTTCAGGTCGACGGCGCCAAGCATGCCGCTGAGCTCCTCGAGGCGACGCACGACCCTTGCGGAGACGATCTTGTCGGTATCGTCGACACGTGCCCCGGGCTCGTCGCAATCGCCGCCTCGCAGCCGGTCATTGCAGGCGTAGTAGCCGTTGGGCGCGGTCGACCGGCTGTACCGCGAGCCGATGCGACAGCCACACGAGCCGCAATGCGCGAGCCCGCGCAAAAGCCAATTCATCGTCCGTGACTCCGTCGACGCGGTTCGGCCTCCGAGCCTGCGACCGGACATCGACCGCTGCGCCTTGTCGAAGGTGTCGATGTCGATGATCGGCGCGTGCGACGGCTTCCAGCTGCCGTCGGTCATCCGCATCTCGCCGAGGTACCAGCGTTTGCGTAGGATTTTGTGGACGGCCTTCTTTTCCCACTTGATGGGTTTGCGACCCTCGCGGCTGATGTTGCGATCGCAGAGGTCGCGCGCGAGCGAAGCGATGCTCTCGCCGGCGACGCAGCGCTCGTAGAGGCTGCGGACGATCGTGGCCTCGCTGTCGACGATGACGAGCCGGCGCGTCGCAGTGTCGCGACGGTACCCGAACGGCACGTGCCCCTCAGCCCAGCAGCCCGCATCGCGAAGCGCGAGCCGGCGCCCCACCGTTCGTTCCTTGATGCGCTTGCGTTCGTTGTCCGCGGCCCACGCCATGATGCCGAGCGTAGAATCGCCCTGCGCGGTCGCGGCGTCGATACCTTCGCCGATCGAGATCCACCGCACCCCGCGCTTCACGAGCTCGCGGACGGATGCGACGCCGTGCACGAGGTCGCGACTCCAGCGGTCCGTTTTGGCGACGAGCACGACGTCGCCCCGCTCGACCTCCGCGACGAGGCGACGGAGCTCGACGCGCTGATCTAGCCGGTCCGCTCCGCCGCTTTCGATCTCCGAGAAGATGACGGGGTCGGGCCAGCTTTGCGCACGGCAGTACCGCGCGATCTCGTCGCTCTGCCCGGCGAGCGATGTTCCGTGTCGACCTTGCTCGTCGGAGCTGACGCGGACGTATCCGTATGTTCTTCGGGGTCGCATGGGTCGTCGGGGACGCTGAGAAGGATTGCAGCAATTCGTTCGATGCGAGTCATCTCGTTCTCTCTCCGCGCCGCTTGAGCATGTGCTCGCGGGCCGACCGCTCAACGGCGCCGGCGGCAATGGCGAGCAGGCGCTTCGCTGGCGTCAGGTCGTAATGGGGAAGTGCGCGGTGATTCTGAAACCACGAGCGCTTCATCCCGATGCGGGCGGCGAGCTCGTGAAGCTCCTCGTCGGCGTCGGCGAACATGTGGCAGCTACCGCCCTTGAACGGGCCCCACGCATTCGGCCAGACCACGAGAGCGTCGACGTAGACGGTCACGGCTCCTCCCCGGGAAACACGCAGGCATCGAGGTGCCCGTACGGCTTCACACATCGAATGTCGTACCGCTCTTCGACGGCGAAGCATTGCAGGTTCGACCGGGGCGTTTCGGTCGGCTCCTCGTTCTTGAACCCCGGCAGGAACCGCACGCCGACCGTCGCGACGAGAGCCGGTCGCCAAACGTTGCCGCAATGCTGGCACGCGTGGGTGTGGTGCGGCTTCGTGGCGAAGTCTCCCTCGTCAATGTGGAGCTCATGACACGCCGGGCAGGGGATGCGCATCGGGATCGGGTTGGCGCCGTCCGGTACGTGGATGCGTGAGTCAGCCATTGGGCACCAGCAGCGCAAACGCGCCCTCCTCGGTGGAAGCAATCTCGTCGACGGTGATGCGGTGTTGGAAGTGTGCCGCGCAGAAAGGCGACTTCGTCCACGTCACACCACCCTCGCCGTCGAAGCCCGAGACGTATTCGCCGCCGCGCTCGACGACGAAGAACGGCGCGGCGTGGTCGACGATCTGTGGGGTGGGCGACTGAGACTCGTTCATGATGTGCCCAAACGGATCGCCGGTTGCCTCGTGATAGGCACGCAATGCCTGCTCCCCACGGTTTTCGTACCGTTTGCGGTCGGCGGGATGCACGAAGAGCAGGCCCTGAAGCGAGTGCGCCAGCTCGCGAATGAGCTCGGGCGGAAGACTGAGCCCTTGCGCCGCGTCTGCGCTCGCCTTGTCATGCGCGCCGATGAGCCGATCGACTTCGAGCTCCGCGGAGCGCGCACGGCCGAGCCAGCCGGCCTCGCGCGTGCGGAAGTACCCCCGTTGCGCATCTCTCATGTTGCGCGTCTTCTCGAGGATGACGCGCAGGCGGTCGAGTTCGCTCACGCTGCCTCCCGGTCGTCCGCGTCGCCGTTGAGCTCCTCGGGGAAGTAGAGGCCACCGACGACGTCTTGCCAGAGCAGGCGCGCAAGCCTGACGCCGGCGGTCTTCGCGAGCATGTCGGCGGGCCGCGTGACCCACGGGCTTCGGTCGCGCACGAGGCCAGCCTTGCGCGCTTCCTCGATCGAATAGCTGACGGTCGTAACATCCGGGTCGGGGTCGTCTTTGCGGTGCCCCTTCCACGTCGCGCGCGTGTCCGTGATCTCAATGGGCTTGAACACGTCGGCGAGCCCGGACTTGCGCACGAGGCCGATGATCATCTGCGCCGACATCGCGAGCGAGGTCTTGCCGTTGTGGTTCGTCGGGTACGTGAGTCGCATCGACGCCATTGCGGGGATGCCGAGTTCGCGGCCCTGAATGATCGCGAGCAGACAGCTTTGCGGCGTCGGATAGCCACCGAACACACGCGAGTCGAAGATCTGGTGCGCGAGCCATTCTGCGCCGCGCAGACCGTTCGGCTCGAGAGCCATCGCCCATTGGTCCGTCCCGGGCTCGACGCGCACGATGGCCGTCGCTGCCGTATCCTCTGTTTTGGTCGCCTGCGGCTTGGGCGGCTCTTGTGTCGATGGCGGAGTCGCGGGCGGCGGCGCCTCTGCCGCGGGACGCTCCTCCGATTGCGGCGCGGCCGGTGCCGGTTCGGGGTCGTTAGCGGGCTCGAATTCACCTTCGGAAACGTTCTGCATGTCGTCTTCCTCCTCGGGACAGGTCTGCTCTTTCGGCGCGATTGGCCGCACCTCGCGAGGCTTCAGCGCGTCGTCGAGGCTCACAGGCGCATCGACGCGCAGCTCGACGAGCTGCCGCGAGACCCGAGCCTGCGCGGCGTGCTTCGCCAGCAGCTCGCGCATCGCCTCTTTCATGTCGGGGTCACCGTTCGTCGCGCAGGTCAGCGCGAGATCGAGGCTTCCGTACGTCGTAAGGATCTGCGTCGCGCGCTTCGGCCCGATGCTCGGCACGCCAGGTACGTTGTCGCTCGTGTCCCCGCAGAGCGCGAGGAAGTCACCGAGCAGCTCGGGCCCAACGCCGAAGCGGCTTACAACGCCGTCGACGTCGACGCGCTGCGGAAGGGTGCCGTCCTTGTCGTAGCGCGGGGGCTGCAACGTGATGCCCGGCCCGACGAGCTGCATCAGGTCCTTGTCGCCGGACCAGATGACGATCTCGATGTCGCGCCCGGTCGATTGCGCCACGAGCGTTGCGATAATGTCGTCCGCCTCAAGCCCCTTCGAGCCGAGTACGGCGAAACCGTCGTAGCGAAGCGTCTCGGCAACACGGTCGAGCTGCGCCCGCATGGCGTCTCGGTCCACAAGTTCCTCGGCCGACGCGCGGCGGTTGACCTTGTATTCGGGGTGGAGCTTCGCCCGATCGTACGGCGGGCAATCAATCGCGACGGCAACATGGTCGGCCGTCTCGGCAATGCGCCGAACGCGATTGACGGTTGTGTCGTGCGGGGCGCTCGCGGGCTGGTCCGGCCCGATTGCCTTCCAGCAAGGCACGAAGAGCGCATTGAGGTCGACGAGAGCGAGACGGGTCACGTGCGTACCCTGGCCATTGCCCACTTCGCGAGCGCGATCGAATCCTCGAGGTCCGGCAGCGCCCGGTGCACCTCACGCTTCGGTGGCGGCTCGATGCCGAGCAATCGCGCCTCGGTGCGGTACGTGCTGACGTCGAAGTTGCGATAGTGAAAGAGCTTTGCGAAGCGGGCGTGGCGCAGGAAGCTGCGGTCGAAGCCCACCGTGGAGCCGCACATGGGCGATCCGACCGCGCCCTGATGTTTGAGGAAGAAGCAGACAATCTCGTCCAGGATGTCGATCTCGAGGTCGCTTGCCTCGCACTCGGCGAGAAGCCCCGACCGCGTGTGCATCTCGAGCACCTTCGGGTCGCTGATGCTCGCCGGGTTCGCGTCGCCGAGCGCCCACGACGCGCGATCGATCTCGGTCAGCGACCTGTCCGTGATGATGATGCCGACCTCCAAGATCGCATCCAGGTCCGGATTGAGCCCGGTTGTTTCCACGTCGACCCAAGCCAAACGGTCGTATTGAGCTTCCACGCAACCCTCCTATTCCGCAGCAACGTTAGAATCGTTCGCGCACGGCACCGGCGGCACCGTGACCAGCTCCTCAGCGTCGGCCGGTAGCTTTCGAGTCAGCGTCCGCATCGCAATTGCCCGGATGCGCGCGGCCTGGCACGCGTACGTCCGCGCGAGTTCGCGCCACCGATGCGCCTCGGCCAGCAGGTCAATCGCCCACGTCGGCCGAAACTGTCGGATGCTCTTGACCGTCGCCAGCGCTTTGCGGCGGCACGCGCGGGCGTTCTCGGCGTATCCGTCGGCGGTCACGAGCTCGCGTTCGGCGCGGGCAATGTCGTCGCGGTCGACCCATGACTGGTGCTCTTCGGCGGTCCAGCTCACGGCTGCGTTTCCTCCAGACCGTCCTCATCGAGTTCGAGCAGCATTGTCAGAACGCAGCGCGCGCAACAGATGCCGCCCCTCGGGGCCGCGAGAGGGTCTCTGCCGCGCCGCACGCAACGGTCGACGTAGCTGCGCATGTGCGCTTCGGAGTGCGGCTCACCGCACGCGATGCAGTAGGCCGAAAGCTTTTTGGTGCTCACAGGCCCCGCTCCTCGCGCACCATTGCGCGTTCTTCGATCCGGTCGAGTTCTTCAGCGTGTCGACGTCGACGCCGCTGCTCCGCCGTCTCGCGAGGGCGAAGCGGGGAGACACGGTAGACGTGCGCCGGGGTGGTGCACGGCTGTCCGGGTTTCTCGTCGTCGACGTCGAAGGCGATCACGGCTCTCCCTTGTGGCCGCAGATACCGTCGCAACCGTTTTCGCCCGTCGATTCGTGCTCGCAACGCTGACACGCAATCGAGCAGAACCGTTGTCCGGCGGGCGCAGCGTGGTCGCCGTGCTCGCAGTTGTTGCACGCAGTCTCCTGGTTGCCGCACGTGCACGGCTCGGTTCCACAGGGATTCACGACGCCCGTGCCTCTCCACCAGCGCGGCGAGCACGAGCGACGACACGCAGGTAGTTGTATTGCTCGATGCGCTCCGACAGCAGGTCGGCCCAGATCATCTCGCCGCACATGCCAATCACGGCGTCGCGGTCATCGAGATAGATCGCGGGGCCCTCTTCGTTCTCGGCGTTGAGCCGCGCCGCGATGGCTTCGAGCTCGGGCAGGGTGGCGAAGCTCACGAGGTACCGCCTTCGGACTCTCTGGCCTCTTCCTCGTCTAGGTCCTGGTTCTGGTCGCCATAGAGGAAGATGGTGGGTGTGTCGGCGCAGCGATGTTCGATCTCGATTGAGCGCAAGTGCGCCGCCTCGAGGTTTCCGGTTTCCTCGACGTACACCTCGAGGATGACGTCGAGGTCGTCAACGTCGTGCTCGTCGTCCTTTATGCGAGCGAACAGTGCTTTCAGCTCGCCGAGTTTCACGACGCAGCCTCCACGAGCTTCGCGAGGTGGCCGTCGAGCGCCGTGATCTCATCCATCGACAACATGCCGAGGTGCTCGGCGCGGCCCCAATTGAGGCCGTATTGCCCGGGCGCCACATCGGCATCCGCGTCGGGGTAGGTGTAGACCTCGACGACGGCGCGGCGCCGCACGATGAACTCGAATGGTGCGCCGAGCACGATTGCGTAGATGCGACGGCCGCCGTCGTCGCTGCGGATGATCTCCACGCCGTCGCGGAGGCAGGGAACGCCGGAGCTCATGATGCACCGCCGATCTCGGCCTTCGCCGCCGCGCCCAATCGAGGGCCGCTGCCTTTTAGATCAAGCTGCTCGCCAGTTTGGACACCCTTTGCGAAGCCGCTTATGTTTCCTGCGCGGGGCGCGCGTATCGTCTTTTTGATTGCGTGCTTTGCGTCGAGCGCCGCTACCGACTGCTCGAAGCGGGAAGCGAGAACGATGGCCGCACCCGGGGTGGCCGTCGAGTTCGCGACTCGCCGAGACTCGTAGAGTTGACGGGAGATTCCGACGACGACGCCGAGAGCGAAAGACGCTCTTTCTCTGGCGGGTTGGGCCTTCGCGAGCCGCTCGATCTCGTCGCCGAGCCAAGCGAACATGTATCGCAGAGTCGCAACGTCAGAGGGTCGACCGACTACCCTGTACGCGAAGTCCACCTGTCGGTTGCCGAGCAGGTTCCGTTCGATGTACGCCGCGACGTCGTAATGACGCGCAAGCCGTCCCGCGAGCACTCTGCGCCATGAGACCGAACGGGCACCGCCGTCAAAGAGCGGCTCGACTGCCTCTTCCGGCACCTCACCTGACGCGCCCTTGGCCTCAAGATCCGCCTCCGACAACCGATACTCTTGAATGAGAGTGTCGGCTGCAGCTGCGGCATTTGCTGCCTCGTTCGCATTGCTCGATTGCGCGAGAGCGCGGAGCTTCTGCACCTTCGCGATGACTGCCTCGAGGCTCACGACTCACCTCGCGGCGGGACGACCGTCGGTCGGTCATCGCTCGGCGGCGCCGGCGGAGCGGG